>DASZVO010000001.1:0-99525 GCA_035547015.1 Rhizomicrobium sp.
GATATCGTTTGAAGAGGCCGCCGTGGCGCGGATGATCCAGTCAGTCGCGCTGCCCTTCCTGTTCGTCACCATCACCAATGTCGCCTATGTGGGGGTCAGCCAGAAGGAAAATAACCAGGCATCGGCGCTTATGAATGTGGCTCGCAATCTGGGCGGGACATTCGGCATTTCGCTGGTGCAGACCATGCTGGCGCGGCAGGGCCAGGTGCATCAGGCCCAATATGTCGAGACGCTCAATCCCCTAAACCCGAACTATACCGGCGCGATATCGCGCATGGCGCAGCAGTTGACGGCAAACGGGCTGGGGCGGGCGGATGCGATGCAGGCCGCCACCGTCCAACTGTACCGGCGGTTGGGCCAGCAGGCGCAGATGCTGTCGTACATAGATGTTTTCCATGTGCTGATGTGGGTCGTGTTCGCGGTCCTGCCGCTGGTGCTGTTGCTGCGCAAGCCGGAGAAGCGGGGCGGCGGAGGCATGGCGGCATGAAACGCGCGCTTCTCGCGGCAGGTTTCATGGCAGGCTGCACGGTAGGGCCCGACTACAGAAAGCCGGATATGCCCACGCCACCATCCTATGAAGCGCTGCCGAAGAGTGCAGCCGATGCACCCTTGTCTGTGCCCGTCGCGCAGGGTACGGACCTCTCCCAATGGTGGAAAACCTTCCATGACGCGAAGCTGGAAAGCCTTGTCCAGCGTGCGCTGGCGGGAAATCCCGATTTGCTGACCGCCCTGAGCCGCGTACGTGAAGCGCGCGAACAGGAAATCGTGGCGGGAGCCGCGGGCCTTCCCCAGATCAATGCCACGGCAAGCGCTGTGCGGTTCCATTCCGGTTCCAGCATCGTGCAGAAACTGGGCGGCGGCATGTCGTCCGGCGCATCGGCAGGCGGCGGCACCGATATCAGCCTTTATTCCGCGGGCTTCGATGCCACATGGGAGGCCGATATTTTCGGCGGCGTGCGGCGGTCGGTCGAAGCAGCGCAGGCGGGCACCGAAGCGGCGCGCTGGCAGTTGCGCGATGGCGAAGTGACGCTGACCGCAGAGATCGCGGCAGACTATGTGATGCTGCGCGCCGACCAGGTGCGGCTGGCGATCCTGGCGGCGCAGGAGGAAAGCCAGCGCGGCATGCTGGATCTGGTATCCGCGCGGGCGCGCGCCGGTTTTGTGACGCAGCTTGACGTCAACCAGCAACGCCAGCTGGTCGAGTCCACGGTGGCACAACGTCCGCCCCTGGTGGCCGAGACCGTGGTCCTGCGCCATGCCATCGCCGTGCTTCTGGGCCAGCAGCCCGGTGCCCTGGATGCCGAGCTGGCGGCGGACAGTCCCGTGCCGCCCGTACCGCCTTCATTGCCGGTCGGATTGCCGTCCGATCTGTTGCGCGCGCGCCCGGATATCCGCGCCGCCGAACGCAAGCTGGCACAGGCGACCGCCCAGGTCGGTGTGGCTGTGGCCGATCTCTATCCCAAGTTCGATCTGCTGGGCGCGATAAGCTTTTCGGGCAACCACCTTGGCAGTCTGTTCTCCGGAAACAACCTTGGGGAGGCCGGTATCGGCTCCATCATGTGGCCGCTTTTCCACGGCGGCCAGATACACGCCAACATCCGCGCCAAGGAGGAAGAGGAAAAGCAGGCCTACTATGCATATCAGAAGGCCGTACTTGGCGGCATCCAGAATGCCGAAGACAGCCTGATACGCTACCAGACTGAACAGCAGCGTTTCGTGTCGCTGCAGGACTCCGCGAAGAGCGCGGAAGGTTCCACCATGCTTGCAGAGGCGCAGTATCGCGCCGGGCTTGTGACCTATGCCAACTTGCTGCAGGCGCAGTTCACACAGCAGACGGCCGAGGACGAGCTTGAACAGAGTCGCGCGGCGCTTACTGCCGATCTTGTCTCCCTCTACAAGGCGCTGGGCGGCGGCTGGAGGACTGGCGAGCCTGTCGAGGCACGCCAGGATGGCAGCCTGATATTCCGTCAATGACCCTGCTTACCGGATCGTCATGTTCCGGCCGGATCGGATGGGGAAGTCACGCGTTGGAGAGTTGCGTCGCGGGGAGTGGCAGGAAAGACCATGCGCGCGATCCCGTCAGTATTGGCCATGGTCCCGCTTGTTGCGACGACCTCGGCGGCCGCTCCGTTGCGATATCTGAGCGGTGCAGGCGAGAAGGCGTCGCCGGTCGTCGGACTGACCTGGGGCGTCCTGCTGATCTCCCTTATTGTGATTGCCGTGATCGGTGTGCTTCTGGCCGGCGCGATATGGCGCAGGCCGGGGCAAGCCTGGATCAAGGACAGCCCGGGGACGCTTCTGCAGCAGGGCAGTGGACTGGACTGGCTGTGGATCGGCGTCGGCATCTCCACCTTTGTGCTTTTGATAACCGTGGTATGGACGGTGCGTGTCCTGGCCCAGGTTCAGTCGCCGCCGGTGAAGCCCGCAGTCACGATCGAAGTGACGGGCCGCCAGTGGTGGTGGCAGGTGCGTTATCTCAGCGACGATGCGGCGCGGGAATTCACCACGGCCAATGAAATCCACATTCCTGCGGGTGTGCCGGTACGCATGCGGCTGGTGGGCGGGGACGTGATTCACTCATTCTGGGTACCGCAACTGGCAGGCAAGATGGATGCGATACCGGGGCAGACCAACGAAACGTGGATCGAGGCAGCGGCGCCGGGGGTCTATCGCGGCCAGTGCACGGAATATTGCGGCCTGCAACACGCCCATATGGGCATGCTCGTGATCGCACAATCGGAATCCGATTTCCGCAAATGGTGGTCGCACCAGCTTACCGCGCCGGCGGAGGGCAGCGGCAAAACCGCGGCAGGAGAGCAGGTGTTCCAGATGCATTGCGGCAGCTGCCACGCTATACGCGGTACCGATGCGGCTGGCGCGGCTGGCCCTGATCTCAGCCATCTGATGGAGCGCAGCACTATTGCCGCAGCCACGCTTCCCAATACGCCTGCGAACCTGGCGCGTTGGGTGGCGGACCCGCAAAGCCTGAAACCGGGAAGCCAGATGCCTGCGCCATCGCTTTCCGGAAGCGATCTCAAGGATGTCGGGGATTATCTCAGGACGCTGGATTAGCCATGGCCGCAACCGCCTACGAACGCCCGCCCTCCATTGCCGCCGAAGCGCCTGCTGTCGCCGACAAATTGCGCGGCATCTGGGCCACAGAGCCGGGATTCACCGGTTGGCTCGCCAGCGTGGACCACAAGGAAATCGGCATCCGGTACATCGTCACGGCTTTCGCCTTCCTTGTCGCCGGCGGCGTGGAGGCACTTCTGTTCCGTCTTCAGCTCAGCTGGTCGAACCTGGGACTGCTCACGCCGGAGCAATATGACCAGCTTTTCACGATGCATGGCATGACCATGATCTTTCTTTACGCGGGGCCCATCCTTTCCGGTTTCAGCAATTATCTGTGGCCGCTGCTGCTGGGTGCGCGCGACATGGCGCTGCCAAGGCTGAATGCCGCCAGCTACTGGGTTTATCTGTGCGCGGGGGTCTTCCTTTATGCGTCTTTCGCCATCGGGTTCGGCCCCAATGTCGGCTGGTTCAACTATGTTCCGCTGGCGGCCCGTGCTTACAACAACGGCCCCAACATAGACATGTATGCGCTGGGGATGGTGCTTCTGGGCATCTCCACGACGATCGGCGCGATCAATTTCATCGTCACATTCCTCAGGCTCCGCGCACCGGGCATGTCGGTGAACCGCGTGCCGATCCTTGTCTGGGGCACGCTGACGGCCAGCGCCGCCAACATTTTCGCCATTCCCGCCGTCAGCCTGGCATTCTTCCTCCTGTGGATGGATCGCAATCTTGGCACACATTTCTTCGACACGGGCGCGAACGGGTCCGCGGTTCTGTGGCAACACCTGTTCTGGATGTTCGGCCATCCCTGGGTCTATGCGATCGTTCTGCCTGCGATGGGCATGGTGTCTGATGGCCTGCCGGTCTTCTGCCGCCGCCCGCTGGTGGGCTATACGGCGGTGGCCCTGGCGACGATCGCGACCATGGTGCTGGGCTTTGGCGTGTGGGTGCACCACATGTTCGCCACGGGCCTGCCGAACGTGTCGCTTTCGTTCTTCTCGGCAGCTTCCATCATCATCGCACTGCCCAGCGCGGTGGGCGTCTTTGCGTGGCTGGCGACAATCTGGACCGGCCGGCCGGTCTTCGCCACGCCATTCCTGTTCTTCGCGTCCTTCATTATCCTGTTCGTGATCGGCGGCGTCAGCGGCTACATGACCGGATCGGTGCCGGTGGACTGGCAGCTGACCGACACCTATTTCGTCGTGGCGCACCTGCACTATGTGCTGATCGGCATCAACGTGTTTCCGGTGGTGGGCGGCACCTATTTCTGGTTCCCCAAGATGACGGGCCGGATGATGGACGAGCGGCTGGGCCGCTGGAATTTCTGGACGATGTTCATCGGTTTCAATCTCGGCTTTTTTCCGATGCACATATCGGGCCTGTTGGGCATGCCGCGCCGGATCTACACCTATGGCGATGGCATGGGGTGGGACTGGCTCAATCTCATCACCACGCTGGGCACGGCGATCTTCGGCATCGGCGTTCTGATCTTCCTGTGGAACGTCATACGGAGCATGCGTCACGGCCAGACGGCAGGCCCCAATCCCTGGGATGCACCCACGCTGGAATGGTCGACCCCGTCGCCGCCGCCGCCTTACAACTTCGCGGTCATCCCCGTGGTCGCCAGCCGTCACCCGCTGTGGGAAGACCGGCTTGGGGAAGACGCGGAGCGCAGCCATGTCGGCACGGGCCTTGTGCTGGAGCACGGACGGGAAACGCTGGGCACGACGCCGGTCGATGCCGATCCCAATGTGATCCTCAAGATGCCTGCCGATACGCTGGTTCCGCTGTGGCTGGCGCTTTCCATGACCATCGTGGCCGTAGGCCTGGCGCTGGTGAGCTGGTGGGTCATCGTGGTCGGCGGCGCGTGCACGGCTGCTTCCATTCTGGCCTGGCTATGGCCGCAGGCCACACTGGGTGAGACGGCGGACCTGCCGCCGGAGGAGGCCACGCATGCCTGAGCGCCTTCTTCGCCTGAATGCGCAATTGCCGGTCGGGGCGATGGATACGCGTGCGAGCGGCTGGTGGGCGATGATATTCACCGTATTTACCGAGGCTGCGCTCTTCGCCTATCTGCTGTTCTCCTACTATTACCTGGCGGTGCAGCCGCACCTGCCTGGCACCTTTCCGGAAGGCGGCCAGCCGGATCTGGCCCTTGCGCTGCCCAATACAATCGTTCTGCTGGCCTCATCGGCTGCGGTGGGATGGGCGCAACTCGGCATCGAGCACGGCAACAGGTGGCGGCTGGTGGCTGGACTGGGCACGTCCGCGGTCCTGGGCCTGATATTTCTGGTGGTTCAGGGGTTCGAATGGGCGGCGAAGCCCTTTGGCTTGTCCGCCACATCTTACTCCTCGCTCTATTACGTCATCACCGGTTTCCATATGGCCCATGTGATCGTCGGCGTCGCGATGCTGGCGGCGCTGACATGGTGGTCCATTCTCGGCTATTTCAATGCCCGCCGCTTCGCGCACATCCACATTGGGGCGCTCTACTGGCATTTCGTGGATGCGGTGTGGCTTGCGGTGTTCTTTACCTTCTACCTTACGCCGCGGATGGGGCTTGGCGCATGAACGGCAAGGCTGATCCCATCGGCGCCGCACCGGAGGCCCGTTCGGTTCGATTCATCGTGCTTCTGTTCGGTGCATGTGCCGCGCCCATTTTCTGGCTGGGCCAACTGATGCTGGGCTATGGCGTGACCGCCCAGCGCTGTTATCCCGGCGATCATCCGCTGAACCTTGCGACCGGCGCGCTGTCGGGCCCGCTGATGCTGTTCGATGCCGTGGCGTTTCTGGCCTGCGCGGCGGGCGCCCTTGCATCATGGCGGTGCTGGCACCGCATCCGCGCGGGCGCAAGGCCTGTGCCGCGTACCGGCGAAGATCGCAACCGCTTCCTGGCCATGTGGGGGATGTTGTCGAGTCTCTGGTTCTTCTTCGCCATCCTGTTCAACGCAATTGCATCCGTCATGGTGCCGCCATGCCTAGGTTGATCGCACTCACGGGGGCGGGGCTTGCGCTGGCGGCCACGGCATCGCTCTGGTCGTTGGGTGGTGCGCTGTTTTCCTTCCACATGACGCAACACCTGCTTCTGATCGTCCTGGCCGCACCATTGCTGGTATTGGGCGGGATCGAGCTTCGCGTTCCGCCTCTGGTAGGCTGGACGGCATTTGTCGGGATTTTCCTTGCCTGGCATTGGCCGGCAGCCTTTCAATGGGCGGCGCGGTATCCCGTCCCGCAATTCCTGGAGCTGGCCACCATTCTGGTATCCGCCTGGGCTTTCTGGACCGCGGCGCTGGGCAACGGCCCGTTCAACGGCGGCGCGCGGGCGCTGCTGGTCATGACGGCGGCCGTGCTCACCGACCTGCCGGGCGTGGTGATGCTGTTCGCGCCGCGCGCCATCTGCACGATGCCGCATGAGAATGCCGCCGCCTGGGGCCTGACGCCGCTCGAGGATCAGCAGATCGCCGGGTTGCTGATGTGGGTTCCCGCCAATCTGGTTTTCTTCGGCGTCGCGACCTTTCTGTTCGCCCGCTGGCTCCGTTCTTCCGATCATCCCGTGGTGACGTCATGAAGAAGATCACCCTTGCGCTTATGCTGCTGATGCTGCCGGGCGCTGCGCCCGCGCAGGACAACGCCGCGCTCCAGGCCGATGACCGGCAATGGGTTATGCCGGCAAAGGACTATGCCCAGACCCGTTTCTCGCATCTGAACCAGATAAATTCCGCCAATGCGGGCGGGATGCAGGTCGCATGGACCTTCTCTGTCGGCTCGAACCACGGCCAGGAGGCGGCACCGCTTGTGGTGGGGGATACGTTGTATGTGGTCGGCGCCTATCCCAACGAACTCTTCGCGCTCGATGCTGTGACCGGAGAGCTGAAATGGAAATATTCGCCGCGTGTCGATCCGTCATCGCAGGGCGTGGCCTGCTGCGACGTGGTCAATCGCGGCGCGGTCTATGACAACGGCAAGATATTCTACAACACGCTCGACAACCACACCGTCGCCGTGGACGCCAAGACGGGGAAGGAGGTGTGGGTCACCAGGCTGGGCGACATTTCGCGGGGGCAGACCCTGACGATGGCGCCGCTGGCGGCGCATGGAAAGATATTCGTGGGCAATTCCGGTGGGGAGATGGGGGTTCACGGCTGGGTGACGGCGCTGGACGAGAACAGCGGAAAGATCGCCTGGCGCGCCTATTCGGTCGGATCCGACAAGGATGTGAAGATCGGTCCGCGGTTCAAGCCATTTTATCCTGATGCCAGGGGAAAGGACCTGGGCATGACGACCTGGCCCAACGGCCGCTGGCAATCCGGCGGCGGGCCGGTGTGGGGTTGGATCAGCTATGACCCGAAGACCAACCTGATCTTCTATGGGACCGGCAATCCGGGTCCGTGGAATTCCAACCAGCGCGAAGGCGACAACAAGTGGACGTCCACCATCTTTGCCCGCGATGCCGACACGGGCGAGGCGATCTGGGCCGATCAGATCGATCCCCATGACTTGTATGACTATGACGAGATCAACGAGAATCTGCTGCTGGACCTGCCCATAAACCACCAGGTCCGCCCCGTGCTGGTGCATCCCGGACGCGACGGTTTCATGTTCGTGATCGACCGCCAGACGGGGCAGATATACAGCGCGGACAAGTATGACACGCAGACATCAATGCTCTCTTTCGATGTCCGGAAGGGCCGGCCGGTTTACAATCCGGCGCTGAAGCCGCTCTTGGGCAAGAACATCACCGGCATCTGCCCCGCCTCGCCCGGCGCAAAGGACTGGCAGCCCGTGGCCTATTCGCCCCAGACCAAGCTACTTTACATCCCGCATCAGCATCTTTGCATGGACTTCAAGGCGAGCCCCGCAGCCTATATTCCCGGCACGCCCTATGTGGGTGCGACCGTGAACATGTATGCGGGGCCGGGCCACTATCGCGGTGAATTCGCCGCCTGGGATCTGACGGGCCGGCGCAAGGTGTGGGCGATCCACGAGAAGTTTCCGGTCTGGTCCGGCGCATTGGTCACGGCAGGCAATATCGCGGTCTATGGCACCATGGATCGCTGGTTCAAGGTTGTGGATGCACGCGACGGCCATCTGCTCTACCAGTTCCATGCACCGTCCGGATTCATCGGCCAGCCCATGACCTATCAGGGCCGCGACGGACGGCAGTATATCGCCATGCTGTCCGGTGTGGGCGGTTGGGCCGGCGCACTGGCCAATGCCGAGATCGATCCGCGCGTGCGCAATGGCGCCCTGGGCTATACGGGCGCGGTCAACGATCTGCCGGCGGTCACCAGCGGCGGTTCGACACTGATGGTCTTTGCGCTGCCGCGCGATATGAAAAGCGGAGGCAATCCATGAACCGCTTCGTCTGGTTCGCAGGCGCCATCGCGCTGGTGATCGTGATCGTCGTGGCGCTGGGTGTCAGCGGCGTGATCATGCCCGGCGCTTGGCGGCCGCCAAGGCTCGCGGCCTACAACGGGCAGGTGCCCGCCGAGCAATTGCTGCGCGTGCCGGTATCCGGCATCTATCCCGGCGGCAACAGCCGGGGCCTCAATCCCGACATGGAAAATCCCTTGAAGAAGGATCCCGATGCCGTGGCGCGCGGCATGCGGGATTTCGACAACTTCAATTGTTCCGGTTGCCACATGGGCAACGGCGGAGGCGGCATGGGCCCGGCACTTTCCAATCGCACCTGGATTTATCGCGATTCGCCCGCCAACATTTATCTTTCCATCGCCCAGGGGCGCAGCGCGGGCATGCCGGCATTCGGCGCCATGCTGCCCGACCGCACGATCTGGGAACTGGTGGCTTACATTCAGAGCCTCAGCGACAGCCCCGATCGCGGGTTCGGTACGACGACGTCGGCGACACCGGAGCCGCCTTCCATCGAGCAGGTGCCTGTCGGCCAGGTGCAGTCGCCGACCCCCTGGAAATTCACGGAAACGATGCCGCCAAACGGCGAGAAGAATGGCGGGCCGGTCGCCGCCGCGCCCGGCGCCAGTCACTGAGTGCGGTTATCGGGTGCGGCTGCCGGGCGCAGTCATTGCGCGGCGACGAGCGCGGCGCGCAATCCGGAGACCTGACGCGCGGAAACCGGCGGCGCATGGTTGCCCCAGCTGTTGCGGATATACGTGGCGACATCCGCCACCTGTTCATCGCTCAACACCGGAAAAGCGGGCATGGAATAAGTGGTCCGTTCATTGGGTGTCTCGGGGGACTGCGCGCCTTCCAGGATGATGCGGATGACGGTGGTCGGGTCGCGCCCCAGAAGCAACGTGTCGCCCGCGAACTTTGGGTAGTCGGGAAGCCGTCCTGGGCTGGGCTGTCCTGGGGGCGCGTGGCATGTCTGGCACCCTTGCGCGAACACAGCCTGACCTCGCATCATCTGCTGGGCGTCCGGCATCTCCTGTCCTTTCCGGCTGATGGGCGGCAGGCCCTTCAGATAGGTGGCGATAGCCAGCCGATCTTCGGGCGACATGTGACTGGTCGAGAGCGTCACCTTCTCCTGCATATTGCCCGCTGCGGTGGCGTAGCGGTTGCGTCCGGTGGCAAGATACTGCGCTAGCTCCTTGCGGCTCCATTTGCCAAGGCCGTCCGTCATGCTGCCGGTGAGGTTGGCCGCATACCAGCCATCTGCAATGCCGCCGCTCAAAGCCCTGTCCGTCTCATCTCCAAACAGGACATTCTTGGGCGTGTGGCAGCCCGCGCAATGACCCAGTCCGTTGACGAGATATTCGCCGCGCCGCCAGGCCGCATTCCCCGCGCTGCCGGCCCCAGGTGCATTCCTTTTGAAATAGAGCCAGTTCCACAATGCCAAGCCCCAGCGCAGATTGAACGGAAACGCCAGCCGGTTGGGCGTCGCAGGCTGGTGGACGGGCTTGAGCGTCGTCAGATAGGCGAAGAGATCGTCGGTATCACGGCGGCTGACGCGCGAGAAATAAATATAGGGAAAGGCGGGATAGAGGTGCCTGCCGCCCGGCGCGATCCCTTCATGCAGGGCACGGTAGAACTGTTCCCCTGTCCAGTTCCCGATACCGGTTTCCCGGTCCGGTGTGATGTTGGTGGAATAGACCGTGCCGAACTGCGCATGAAAGGGGAGTCCGCCGGCAAAGGCGGGGCCGTGCGCCCGCGTGTGGCAGCCTGCGCAATCACCCAGGATGGCGAGATAACTGCCACGTATTGCATCGGCTGCCTCACACGGGAGCGCCAGCCATGAAGGCGCCATGAGAGCCACGAGCGTCGCTGCGATCGGGAGCCGCATCGAAAGACAAACATAAATCGTGGCGCGTGATCGTGTCAGCACGCGCCCTGCGCGGGGCCGCTATTTGCTGGAAGCGCTCTTCACGGTATGGTCCAGCTTCTGCGCGGCGGCGAGATGCATTTTCACCGCCTTGTCGGTTTCGGCGGCAAAAGTCTTGATGGCGGGATTGTCGCCGTCCCTGGCATAGCCGCGCATCAGGATATCGGCTTCCTTGTGGGCCGCGATCTGCTGGGTGATGTAGCGGTGATCGAAGTCGGACGACGAGGCGCCACGCAGATTGTCCAGCATGCCCTGGCGGCGGCTATCAACATGAGCGGGCGGCGTCACCCCAACCTTGTTGCTGGCAAGAATGCCTTTCAGTTTTTGTGTCGTGCCGGTATGGGCGTCGATCATCTGCTGGGCGAAAGCCTTGACGTCCGGTGACTGGGCGCGTTGCACCGCGATCTGACCTGCCGTCACTTCGTACATGTCGCTGATGGCGGCGGCATTGACGAAACCTTTTGTGGTGGTGGTCATCTCTGCCGAAACAACCCCGACCGCACCGGCCGTCGTGTCTTCCGTGGCGCTCATGCTTTCGGAATTGGTTCCGGGCCGAGGGCTCTGGTGCCCCGGCTGGTCGGCCGGCGCCGCAAAGGACCCGCCAGCCATCAGGACAAGCGCCGATGCGGCGCCAAGCATTACGCGTTTCATCAAGGGCCTCCTGGAAAGGTCAAAGCCCCTTGTCAAGGAAACGCAAGCCGCATGAGGAAGTTTCGAGGGAACCGGGATTCCGGAACCTGCCGGGATTTTCGGATCAGTGCGGCGCCCCGCCCGGATGCGCGGAGAAATACGCCATCGCTGCCCCCACGCCGCTGCCGGCTAGGTTGACGCCTGCGAGCTTGAGGCCCATCTCGCATCCGGCCAGGGTCGCCAGCAATGTGAGATCGTTGCTGTTGCCCAGGTGACCGATGCGGAAGGTGCGGCCCTTGAGCTTGCTCAGGCCGGCGCCCAGCGACAGGTCGAAGCGCGCCAGGATCGTCTTGCGCAATGCGTCGGCATCCACGGAGGACGGCACGACCACACCGGTCAGCACCGGCGAATGAAGGTCCGGATCGGCGCATTGCACCGGAAGGCCCCAGGCCTCGACAGCGCCGCGCACGCCGGCCGACCATCTCTTGTGACGCGCGAAAACGGCCTCCAGGCCTTCCGCCTCCAGCATCTCCAGCGCCTCGTTCAGGCCATAGAGCAGGTTGGTGTTGGGTGTGTAGGGGAAATAGCCCGACTTGTTCATCTCGATGATCTCGTCCCACGCCCAATAGGACCGCGGCAGGCGGGCCGATTTCGACGCTTCGATGGCGCGCGGCGAAATTGCGTTGAAGCCCAGGCCGGGAGGCAGCATCAGTCCCTTCTGCGACCCGCTGATGGTGACATCCACGCCCCATTCGTCATGGCGGTAATCGGCACTGGCCAACCCCGAAATGCTGTCCACCATCAGCAGCGCGGGATGCTTCGCTGCATCAATCGCGCGGCGCACCGCCGGAATGTCGGAGGTCACGCCGGTGGATGTTTCATTATGCACGACGCATACCGCCCGGATGCGGTGTTCCTTGTCCTGGGTCAGCCGTTCCTCGATCTGTGCCGCATCCACGCCGTGGCGCCAGCCCGGCGCGCCCGGCAGGTCGGCGTCACTGCCGCGCCATTCGAGAATCTCCGCGGAAAGGCCAAGCCGTTGGGCCAGCCGCGCCCACAGCGAGGCAAAATGTCCCGTCTCGTACATCAGCACATGGTCGCCCGGACTCAATGTGTTGGACAGCGCCGCCTCCCACGCGCCGGTCCCCGACGAGGGATAGATCATCACCGGATGCTGTGTCTTGAAGATGCGGCGGATGCCGGTGGTCAGTTTGAGGCCCAGCGCGCCGAACTCGGGTCCGCGATGATCGATGGTGGGAAGGCTGATCGCGCGCAGGATGCGGTCCGGCACCGGGCTGGGACCGGGTATCTGCAGGAAATGATGCCCGGTGGGATGGAAATCCAGCGTCAGCATGAGCAGTCCTGAACTTTGTGTTCTGATGGCGGAATGCTATGGTCACCGGAATGGAATTGCAAACAGGGCGGAGCGAACCGCCCGCGCGTCGGGGCGACGATCCTTGCTGATGAAATCCGGTGCGATGCCGGCGCCAAACGATACCACCCAACTGCTGGAACGCAGGCTCCGCCGTGAGACGGAGGGCGAGGTCCTGTTCGATGCCGGCGCGCGCGGTCGCTATGCGACCGATGCTTCCATCTACCAGATCATGCCCATCGGCGTGTTTGTGCCGCGCACGGCACGGGACGTCGCCGCCGCGATAGACATTGCGCGCGACGTGAAGGTGCCGGTATTGCCGCGCGGCGCGGGCACCAGTCAATGTGGTCAGACCGTGGGTGCGGCGCTTGTGATCGACAACAGCAAGCACCGCCGCGCGATCCTGGAGGTGGATGCCGCGGCAGCGACCGCAAAGGTTGAACCGGGTGTCGTGCTGGATCACCTCAACGCCGCGCTGAAGAAGCATGGCTTGTGGTTTCCGGTTGATGTTTCCACCAGCGCCCAGGCCACCCTGGGCGGGATGGCGGGCAACAACAGTTGCGGCTCGCGGTCCATCGCCTACGGCAACATGGTGCACAATGTCCTGGGCGCGACCGCCTGGCTCTCCGATGGGGCCGAGGTGGCCTTCGGGCCGGTCCAGGGCCTCACCGCCCGCGCGCGCAAGATCGCGGATTTCGTGCAGGGCCTGGCTGTGCGCCATCGCGCCGACATGCTGGCGCATTGGCCCAAGGTGCTGCGCCGGGTCGCAGGCTACAACCTCGATATCTTCGACAATCAGAACGAGCGGCCCTATACGGGCGACGGCGGCGTGAATCTCGCGCACCTGCTGGTGGGGTCGGAGGGCACGCTGGCCTTCAGCAAGGATCTGACGCTCAGGCTGTCGCCGCTACCGGGCGCAAAGGTGCTGGGCGTGGTCAACTTCCCCACCTTTCATGCCGCGATGGACGCCGCCCAGCATATCGTCAGGCTGGGCCCCACCGCGGTGGAGCTGGTCGATCGCATCATGATCGAACTCAGCCTCTCCAATCCTGCCTTCCGGCCGACCATCGAAGCCGCCCTGATCGGCCGGCCCGATGCGATCCTGCTGGTGGAATTTGCCGGCGACTCCAGGCCGGCCCTGGCGCGCAGGTTGAAAGACCTTTTGGCGCTGATGGGCGATCTGGGCCTGCCGGGCAGCGTGGTGGAGATGGTAGAGGACGCGCCGCAGAAAAACCTGTGGGAGGTGCGCAAGGCCGGCCTCAACATCATGATGAGCCTGAAGGGCGACGGAAAGCCCGTAAGTTTCATCGAGGACTGTGCGGTGCCGCTGGAGCACCTGGCCGA
The DNA here is from genome assembly GCA_035547015.1 of Rhizomicrobium sp. GTDB lineage: Bacteria > Pseudomonadota > Alphaproteobacteria > Micropepsales > Micropepsaceae > Rhizomicrobium. The sequence goes on from DASZVO010000001.1 coordinate 13,719, forward strand.
ATATACCGCTGCGCTGACCGAAGTCTTCGCGCGTCACGGCACACACGGCACCTGGTACGCGCACGCCTCGGTCGGCACGCTGCATGTGCGCCCCATCCTGGACATGCGGCGGGACGGTGCGGCCAAGATGCGCGCGATTGCGGAAGAAGCGAGCGCGCTGGTGCGCAACTATCGCGGCGCCTTCAGCGGCGAGCATGGCGACGGACTGTGCCGCGGCGAATGGATCGCGTGGCAGTTCGGGCCCGCACTGACGGAAGCCTTCCGCGCCATCAAGCAGGAGCTGGACCCCATCAACCTGTTCAATCCCGGCAAGATCGTCGATCCGCCGCGCATGGACGACGTGTCGCTGTTCCGCTTCGCACCGCAAGACGCGGCGCGTCCCTATCAGGCCGTACCGCTGACGCCCGTGCTCGACTGGTCGGCCTGGGACGTGCAGAACGACCCCGTGACCGAACAGGTATCGGCGCCGGGAACGGGTGGCGATCCGGCGCATGGTTTCGCCAAGGCGGCAGAAATGTGCAACAACAACGGGCACTGTCGCAAGTTCGACGCGGGCACCATGTGTCCCAGTTATCGCGTCACGCGCGACGAGCAGCATCTCACGCGCGGCCGCGCCAACACGCTGCGGCTGGCTCTGTCGGGCCAGTTGGGACCGGACGCGCTGACCAGCGGGGCGCTGTTCGAGACGCTGGACCTGTGCGTGTCATGCAAGGGGTGCCGCCGCGAATGTCCCACCGGCGTGGACATGGCGCGGATGAAAGTGGAATTCCTTGCGCATTACCACGCAAGGCATGGCCTGCCCCTGAAGGACCGTCTGATCGCCCATCTGCCCGATTACGCCGCCGCGGCGAGCCGTGTGGCGGGACTCGCCAACTTGCGCGACCGGGTGCCCGGGCTGGCCTGGCTCGGCGAAAGACTGTCAGGGTTTTCCGCCCGGCGTCCGCTGCCGCGCTGGCGGCGCGATACGTTCTGGGCGGCGCATGATCCGGCACTCTTCTCATCGCGCGCCGATGCCGTGCTGGCGGCGCCCCGATCCGCCGCCCTCTTTGTGGATACCTTCAGCGGAACGTTCGAACGTGAGAATGCGCTGGCTGCTGCGCGGGTGCTGAAGAAGGCCGGCTACACGATTTTCCTGATCGAAAAGCGCGGCGAAGGACATTGTTGTGGCCGTACCTTCCTGGCGTCGGGCCTGGTCGGGAAGGCGAAGGCGAAGCTGGCTGCGCTGATCGATGACGTCCTGCCGCTGGCCGAGGCGGGGGTTCCGATCGTCGGCCTTGAGCCATCCTGTCTTCTGACCTTGCGGGACGAGGCCCTGGCGATGGGACTGGGAGAAGCTGCGGAGACTGTTTCCCGGCAGGCGTTGCTGTTCGAGGAATTCATCGTGCGCGAAGCCGGGGCAGGTCGCTTTGTTCTGCCGCTTCGGCCTGCGGGAAAACCGATCCTGGTGCACGGGCACTGCCACCAGAAGGCTTTTGGCGCGGTGACGCCCGTTCTGGATGTGTTGCGCCTGATACCGGGCGCCGCGCCCGAACTGATTGAAAGCTCCTGCTGTGGCATGGCGGGAAGCTTCGGCTATGGCGCGAACCACTACGACATATCGATGCAGATGGCAGAGCTGAGTCTGCTGCCCGCCATCCGCAAGCAGCCCGATGCGATCGTCATTGCCGACGGTACAAGCTGCCGGCACCAGATCGCGCATGGGGCGGGCCGTGTTGCGCAGCACGCGGCGCTTCTTTTGGATGCGCTGTCCTGATTATGCTTCGTGCACCAGAATAGTCTGGGAAATAAGTCCGGCAGGATCGGCACTGGGGCCCACAAAGATGTCGGCGGGGCCCGGATTCAGGCCCTGTGGCAGCGGCAGCGTGAGGACGCCGCTGGCCCCAGCCTCCAGCGCGATCTTGCCGAAACCCTTCAGCTCCAGGACCGGAGTTGTCACATCGGCGCGCTTTTGCCGGGTGAAAAGGAACAGCGTCTCTTCCGCGGTCCATCTGCCCCGGTTGACGACGTCCACGCGAATGTCCAGGGCGCTGCCGGCGGCAGGATCAGCCGGCGAAACGCGCAGGCCGGACAGGCGGAAATCGCCATAGGTCAGGCCGTGGCCGAAGGGGAACAACGGCGTGTTCGGCGCGTCGAGATATTTGCTGGTGTAGTGGTCTTTCGCATTGAAGGGCCGCCCGCCGGGGCGCTGGTCGTGAAAGATCGGTATCTGCCCCACCGCGCGCGGCCAGGTTACGGCGGTTCGGCCGGAAGGGGATCGTGCGCCGGTCAGTATATCGGCCAGCGCATTGCCGGCCTCGCTGCCCGGAAACCAGGCGGCGATCACCGCATCGGCTCTTTCCACCAGTTCCGGCACGGCCAGCGGACGCCCCGAAAACAGGATCACGATGACAGGCTTGCCGCCGGCACGGTCGAACACGGCATCGGCCAGCATCTGCTGGCGGCCGGGCAGGCCCAGATGCACGCGGCTGGCCGCTTCACCGCTCATCGCGGCGGCTTCACCCAGGCAAAGCAGGATCATGTCCGCCTGGTCACATAGCGCCGCCGCGGCCGCGATGCCGGATGTGTCGTCGCCGGTTATGCCGGTGCCGGGCGCGGTCACGATCTCGCCCGTCCATGCCGCGCGCAGGCCGGCCAGCACTGTCACGGGGTCGTCGGGCGGTCCGGCTCCCGGCCACGAGCCCCGCATGTCCGAGGCCGCGACGGCCAGCGGCCCGATCACGGCCAGGCGGCCGCGGGACAGCGGCAGCGCGTTGCGTTCGTTCTTCAGCAGCACCAGTGAACGCGCCGCGACGTTTCGCGCCAGCGCCCTGCGGCGGGCCAGCGTTTCCCGGTCTTCGCCGCCGCCGCGATAGGGATTGTCGAACAGGCCCAACCGTTCCTTGAGCGTCAGCACGCGCGTCACGGCTGCATCGATATCGTCCATGCGCGCCAGCCCGCGCTCCAGCGCTTCCGGCAGGCCGCGGGCATAGGCGCCCGACATCATGTCGATGTCCACACCGGCCTTCAGCGCCAGCGCCGCCGCCTCGGCGAGATCGCTGGCGACGCCGTGGTTGATCAACTCGACGATTGCGGTGTAATCGCTGACGATCACGCCGTCGAAGCCCATTTCGCCACGCAGCGTCTGCCGCAGCAGCCCGGCATGCGCGGTCATGGGCACGCCGTTGAGGTCGGTAAACGCCGGCATCACGCTGGCGACGCCCGCTTCCACCGCGGCGGCGAAGGGCGGCAGATAGACCTGGCGCAGCGTCAAATCCGACAGGTCGGTGGGCGCATATTCACGCCCGGCCGTCACCGCGCCATAGGCGCAGTAATGCTTGGCGCAGGCCGCGATGCCGTCCGAAAGGCGCGCCGTCTGGAATCCGCGCGTCTTGGCCCGGGCGATCGCCGCGCCCACGAACGCGGATTCGCCGGGGCCTTCGGTGATCCGTCCCCAGCGGGGATCGCGCGCCACATCCAGCATGGGCGCGAACGTCATGTTGATGCCATCTGCGGCAGCATCCAGCGCCGCTTCGCGCGCCGTCATTTCCCAGGCCACGGGATCGAACAGGCCGGCTTCCGCAAGCGGGATGGGAAAGATGGTACGGTGGCCGTGGATGACGTCGAATGCCAGCAGCAGGGGGATGCCCAGCCGCGATTCCTCGACGGCGATTTTCTGGATGCGGCGGGCCTTCTCGGGACCGAACAGGTTCAGCAGGTTACCGGTTTCCCCGGATCGAATCGCCGCCTGCGAAAGGGGAGACATCACCGGCCCGGTCACCGCGCTGTCCGATGTGGTCATGGTCATCTGGCCGAGTTTTTCGGCCAGGGTCATCTGGGCAAGCAGGCGCTCGATGCGTGTCATGCGTTTTCCTCTGCCCTCAACATAGTCCTGCGCCGCGCTTTTTCTATCCCGTTTTGAAGCCGGGAATGGCAATGTCGCCCGGGAAGGATCGGCCGGGAATCGGCCGGATGAACCGATGTTTACAGATCAGCCGCAACATCGCATCTCGGGCAGCGCAGGCCTCGTGCCGCAGCTTGAAATGATGATCCGCGCGCTGCTGGCCTCGCCCGTCCGCAATGCGCTGTTCGGCCTGTGGGGGGCGATCTTCCTGGTCATATTGGCGACCACCTATTGCCAGATTCGTCTCAACCGCTGGAACCAGCCTTTTTACGACGCGCTGGCGCGCTATGATTACCATGAGTTCACGACCCAGCTCGGCGTCTTTTGCCTGATTGCGGGGGCGCTGCTGGTCCTGAACGTCACCCAGAGATTCCTGTCCGAAACGCTGAAGCTCAAATTCCGCGAGGGCCTGGTCAAGGACCTGGTGGACGAATGGTTGCAGCCGCACCGCGCTCTGCGCCTGTCCCAGACCGGCCCGGTCGGCATCAACCCAGACCAGCGGATGCATGAGGACGCGCGCCACCTGACCGAGCTTTCCGGCGACCTTGGCGTGCAACTGCTGCAATCCACCATCCTGCTTGTCACCTTTGTCGATGTGCTGTGGCTGATTTCGGGAAGCGTCAGCTTCACGTTCCGCGGCCATGCCGTCACCATTCCCGGCTATATGGTGTGGGCAGCCGTCATTTACGCCTGTTCGGGGTCGCTGCTCAGCTATCGCGTGGGCCGCAGCCTGATCGCGCGCAATGCCGAACGCTATCAACGGGAATCGGAGCTGCGCTATTCACTGATGCAGGTGAACGAGCACGCCGGCGACCTCGATGCACGCTATGGCGGACCAGCGCAGGCCAAGACCCGGATCCTGGACAATTTCAACGACGTGCTCGCCGCGACCTGGCGGCTGGTCATCGGGCTGACAAACCTCACCTGGGTCACGGCGGGCTATGGCTGGCTCACGCTGGTCGCGCCGATCCTGGTGGCGGCGCCGGCCTATTTCTCCGGCAAGCTGAGTTTCGGCGGCCTGATGATGGCCGTCGGCGCCTTCAACCAGGTGCAGCAGTCGTTGCGCTGGTTCGTGGACAATTTCAGCACCATCGCAGACTGGCGCGCCACCCTTCTGCGCGTGGCGGAATTCCGCCGGGCGCTTCTGGTTTGTGACGCACCGCCGCCGGAACCGCCAGAAAAGCAGAGCCGATAAACAAGAAAAGCAGAGCCGATAAATGGGACGAAAAAGGAAAAAGACAGGCCGCATCCCATCATCTCCCGCCGCGCTCGCTGCGCTGCCGGAGGAAGACCTGCTGGAGGCCGTGCAGCAACGGACTTTCCGCTTCTTCTGGGACGGCGCGCATCCGCCGAGCGGGTTGGCGCGCGACCGGCGCGCGACGCACGCGGTCGCAGAGGATGATCTGATCGCGGTGGGCGGCTCCGGCTTCGGCGTGATGGCGCTGATGGTGGCGGTGGAGCGGGGCTGGATCGGGCGCGCCGCCGCGCTGGCCCGGCTCGAGCGCATGCTGGCCGTTCTGGTGCGCGCCACCTGTTACCATGGCGTGTTTCCCCATTTCCTGAACGGCCGCACCGGAGCCACCATTCCGTTCGGCCGCAAGGACGATGGGGGCGACCTGGTGGAAACCTCGTTCCTGATGATGGGCCTTTTGTGCGCGCGGCAGTATTTCGACCGCCCCGGGGAATCGTCCTTGCGGGGCCGCATCACCCAGTTGTGGGAGGAGGTGGAATGGAGCTGGCACATCCAGCCCGGGCAGGATGCGCTGACATGGCATTGGAGCGCCAACAACGGCTTCGCCATGAACCACCATATCCGGGGCTGGAACGAATGCCTGATCACCTATGTGCTGGCGGCGTCCTCGCCGCGCTACGCCATCCCGCCGCGCTTTTACGAGACCGGCTTCGCAGCGGGACCGGACTATCGCAACGGCGACAGCTATTACGGCATTCCCCTTCCGCTGGGCCCGAAACTGGGTGGGCCGCTCTTCTTTTCCCACTACTCCTTCCTGGGACTCGATCCGCGCGGCCTCAAGGATGCGCACGCGGACTATTGGGAACAGAATCTCGCCCAGTGCCGCATCAACCTGGCGCATTGCCTCGCCAATCCGGGCGGCTTCAAGGGATATGGTCCGGCCTGCTGGGGCCTGACGGCAAGCGACGACCCGCTGGGCTATGATGCGCACGCGCCCGGCAACGACAACGGCACCATCTCGCCCACCGCCGCGCTGTCGAGCATTCCCTATCTGCCCCAGGAAGCGGTCGCAGCGATGCGCCATTTTCTGGAGGTCCATGGCCGCAAGGTCTGGGGCCGTTACGGTTTCACGGACGCCTTCAACGAAACGCGCGGCTGGTTCGCGAAGACCTTTCTCGCCATAGACCAGGGCCCCATCGTCGTGATGATCGAGAATTATCGCAGCGGCCTGTTGTGGAACCTGTTCATGGCCGTGCCCGAGGTGCGGGCGGGCCTTCGTGCGCTGGGATTTTCCAGCCCCCATCTGCAATGACGGCCCTGGATGACTGGGCTGGACGGCAGCGCATGCGCTCCGCCGCGCGGCTTCTGGAAACCATATCGGCGCCCATCATCAAGCACCGGGCACATTTCGGCCAGACCATCACTCCCGCCCGGGGATCGGTAGTGGCTTCCACACAGCTTGCCGCTTACGACCCGGATCCGGATTATTTCTTCCACTGGTACCGGGATGCCGCGCTGGCGATGGAGGCGCTGCGCATCCTCCACGCGGACGGAACGGTGGACCGCGCCCTCGCCGAGAGGCACTTCGCCGATTTCGTGCGCTTCAGCCTGTCGCTCGCCGCGCTGGACGGGCGCGGTCAGCCATTGCCTGCCGCGCAGCCGGGATTCGAAAAATACCTGCGGCGCGACCTGGCGTCGGCGCATGGCGCGGCGATCGCAGGGGAGACCCGCGTCAATCCCGACGGCTCGTTGGACATCAGCGACTGGCCGCGGCCGCAGCATGACGGCCCGGCGTTGCGCGCGCTCGCCGTGCTGCGCTGGATGGAGAAGGGCTGCGTGCCGGAAGGGGCGGAGGCATTGCTGCGCGCCGATCTGGCCTTTGTGACCGTGCATGCGCGCAGGCCCTGCTTCGATATATGGGAAGAAGAGCTGGGGTTGCACTATTACACGCTACGGGTTTCTGCCGCCGCCCTCCTGCAAGGCGCCGGGTGGCTCGAGCAGAAGGGCGACGCGGCGACGGCGCGCCGGTGCTTCTCGGAGTCGCAGCGGATCCTGAAACTTCTGAGAAGCTATTGGCGCGGCACCCACTATGGCTCGCGCCTGCCGAAGGATGGCGAGGTCTCGCCCAAGGACCTCGATATCGCGGTGGTCCTGGCCGCGATCCATGCGGGCGGCGAGGGATTCCATTCTCCGCGCGATCCGCGGCTCCTCAGGACTCTCGACCGGCTGGAGGCACTGTTCGACTCCAGCTATGCGATCAACCACGATCGTCCGCGGGGCCGCGCGCCGGCGATGGGCCGGTATGCGGGCGACACCTATTATTCCGGCGGAGCCTATTACTTCGCCACGCTGGGCGCGGCCGAGTTCTGTTACCGCGCGGGCGAACGCGCGCGCGGCGACGCATTCCTGGAAACCGTACGCGCCTTCACGCCCGACAATGGCGACCTTTCGGAGCAGTTCGACCGGAACACCGGCGCCCAGACGTCGTCGAAACAACTCGGCTGGAGCCACGCCGCCCTGATCACCTGTGTGGCGGCGCGTCCGGCCGCCGGCTAACGGAAGTCCGGTCCCGCCGCCCACATCACCAGCGACTTGCGGACGCCTTTTGTGATCGGCGTCACGCGGTGAAGCGCATAGGCCGGAAAGGCCACCAGCGTGCCGCGCTTCCTGGGCGCAACACCGATCGCGTTGCCGGCACGGACCTGCAGTTCGCAGCCTTCATAGGAAGCGCCGTCGGAGATCTGGATGCTGAACGTCAGCTTGCGGGGTTCTTCGCCGCCCGGTCCGCGGCCATAGTCCTGATGCCAGTCGAAATGACCGCCTTCGTCCTGGCGATAGATCGCATACTGGAAAGGCACAAGCCCGAGGAGGTCATAGCGGAAGAAACGTTCGTTGATCCGCAGGATCACATCTTCCATGCGGCGATAGAAATCCTCGGTCCGCCGGTCGCGTTCGAACCATGCGACCTGGGTGACGCGGATTCCGTCATGGTCATCGGGCCCGTCCGCCAGGCCGGCCTTGGCCGCATGCAGCCCATCGCCGTGGCGTTCCAAGGCGTCCAGTTCGGCCGCCGTGAACAGGCCGTCCCACACCACCAGCGCACCTGTCAGCACAGGTGCCGACGCTGGCCGGACCAGCGTCCCCCCAATCCCTGTCATGCCGCTCCCCGTGGTTGTTCTTATGTATGACCGGAGACAACAGCGACATCTTGCGACAGATTCTGGCGGTTTGGAACAGAAAAGTTATCAATGCTTACTTTGGGTTGATCTCCGCGATTGCCGGGCGTTCGTGGGCGGGTGAATGAACCCGGCTCAGGATCTCAAAGGATTTCCGCCGCGCGGCCGGATCGAAGATCTGTCCGACGGCGATCACCTCGTCGGGCCCGTATCGGGCGATGAAGTCCGCCAGGTGCCGCGCCACCGTTTCCGGCCCACCGACGGCGGCATGGCGGAACGCGTTGCGGATGATCTGGGCACGCTGCGGCGACAGGCTGTCCAGATAGCCGGGCACCGGCGGGGGCAGGGGGCCGCCGCTGGCCTGCAGCGCCGACGAGAACAGAAGCTCCGCTTCCGCGTCGGTAGCGGCAGCCACAACCGTGAGCGACAACATCAGATGCGGCGCGGCGCAACGATCCGACGGAACGAAGCGCCCGCGATAGGCGGCGATGGCCATGTCGAGCTGGTCGGGCGCGAAATGCGCGGCGAAGGCGAACGGCAGGCCCAGCGATGCGGCGAGGTTCGCGCCGCTTACACTCGATCCCAGGATCCACACCGGCACATCCGCGCCCTCGCCGGGGATGGCGTGCACGGGCAACGGATGCGGCGGATGGAAATAGTCGAGAAGCTCCTGCACATCCTGGGGGAACGCATCCATTGCGCCGGGGAGGCGTCGCAGTGCCCGCAGAGTGGCGGGATCACTGTGAATGCCGCGGCCCAGGCCCAGATCGATGCGTCCGGGATGAAGCGCGGCCAGCGTGCCGAACTGCTCGGCCACTTTCAGCGGCGCGTGATTGGGCAACATGATGCCGCCCGCGCCGACGCGGATGGTGCGGGTGGCTGCCGCGACATGGGCGATCAACACCGACGTCGCCGCGCCCGCCACGCCGGGCGTGTTGTGGTGCTCCACCAGCCAGTAGCGGTGATAGCCCCATTTTTCCGCGCGTTGCGCCAGGTCCACGGTTTCGTGGAAGGCCGCTGCCGCAGTGCCGCCCTGCCGGATGGGCGTCAGGTCCAGGATGGAAAGCGGTATCATGCGCGCGAACGCGGACGCGCGGAATGTCTTTCCGTTACTGCGGCCATCGCCCGCGCCGTCACCTGGGAGGATTGGGTGCGCCGGGCGCCGGCGTCATGGGTCCCGGCGCGGGAGGTGTCGAATAGGTCAGGGGCGGGGGTGGGTTTATGGCGGGCCCGCTGGGGCGCATGTCTTCGAAGGGTGCGGCCGGCGCATAGGGATCATAGGTTTCGGCGCCGACCGTCTGGGCCTTCACCGCGATGGTGCCGCCATCCTCGTTGGCATAGGGCATGCCGTTGGGATTTCCCTGTGGGCCCGCACAGGCCGAAAGCATCGGGGCCGAAAGCATCAGCCCGCCCAGAAAAGCGATTGCGATTGGCGATTTCATGTTCCCTTCCGTGGTTTGAAGGACTGTCCAGGCCTTGCACCGGTGGCCGCCGCCCTTGCCGTCCCATGCAGGCACCGCTTTAATAGCAGAAAAACAGTGGGGGAGGACCTATGAAACGGCATATCACCTTCCGTGTCCTTGCCGTGCTGGTTCTCGCCGCGGGTTTTGCAGGCGCGCCTGCCGCCCAGCCGGCGCAACCACCGGCGCCGGCGCCTGATTACAATGCAGGCGGCCTGCCGCGCACACCGGCCTACCAGGCAGTCGAAGGCCAGCCCATCGACACCCGCACGCCGGAGAAGAAGACCGACACGCGCCAGTTCCCCCAGCAGACGCGCGCGCCCTATCACCATGCGGCCGATTTCAAGGTCGCGGTGCTGACCAACCAGCTTCATGCCGCCTGGGCCATGGCGTTGTTGCCGGACGGCAAGATTCTGATCACGGAACGGTTGCCGGGCGCCTTGCGCATCCTGGATAACGGGAAATTGTCGGCGCCGCTGGCCGGGCTGGAAGGCTTGCATGTGTCCACGCCGATGACGGGCCTTCTGGACGTGGTCCCGGACCCTGATTTTGCCGCCAACCATACGATCTTCTTCACTTTTTTCGAATATCTCGACAAGACGGTGGGCAATACCTCCGTCGCCCGCGCCGTGCTGGACGAAAAGGCCGGCGCGATCCGCGACGTGAAGGTGATCCTGCGCACCTCGCCGCTGCTGCCCAACGATCAGACGCTGGCGGCGGGCACCAAGACCGGCGGGCGCATAGCTGTCGGCCGGGACGGCTATCTCTATGTGACCATCGGCGACCGCGACAATGCCGGCCCGCGCCCCTGGGGCGTGGCGCAGATCCTCGATACCCATCTGGGCAAGGTGATCCGCATCACCAAGGACGGAGCGCCCGCGCCGGGCAATCCGTTCCTTGGCCAAAAAGGCGCGCTGCCGGAGATCTGGGCCTATGGCCTGCGCAGCCCCGAAGGCTTGGCGTTCCGTCCGGGTACGGATGAACTCTACGAGGTCGAGCATGGCCCGCGCGGCGGCGACGAGCTGAACCTCATTCAGAAGGGCAAGAATTACGGCTGGCCCATCATCAGCCACGGCATCGACTATCGCGGCGCTCCGATCGGTGACGGCGCGGTGGCGATGGCAGGCATGGAGCAGCCGGTCTATTACTGGTCGCCCTCGACCGCGCCATCGGGACTGGCCTTCTACCGTGGCAACCTGTTTCCACAATGGAAGGACAATGTCTTCATCGGCATGCTGAACGGGCGGCAGCTTGACCGCGTGCGGCTGGCGGACGGCAAGGTGGCCGAGGAAGAGGCGCTGCTGACCGACCTGAAGGCGCGCATCCGCGATGTGCGGGTGGGGGAGGATGGCGCGGTCTATGTGCTGACCGACAGCGGCGGCACGGCCATCTCCGAGGTCACACCCGCCACGGGCCAGGTGCTCAAGCTGACGCCGAAATAGCCGCACCTTTTTGCCGCCGCGGCGATATATGCTGGCGGCATGGATCACCATCATCATCCCGCGGCGTCCGCGGGCAGCGTAACCGACCCCGTCTGCGGCATGGTTGTGGATCCGGCGACGGCGGAGAACAGCGCCGTGCACGGCGGCGTGCGTTATTTCTTCTGCAGTGCCCGCTGCAAGGCAAAATTCCTGGCCGACCCGGGGAAATATCTATCGCCCGGCAAGGGCGGGGAACTGGCCACACCCGGCACCATCTATACATGTCCCATGCATCCGCAGATCCGGCGCGACGGTCCCGGCTTCTGCCCGATCTGCGGCATGGCGCTGGAGCCATTGGTGGCGACGGGCGATGATGCGCCCAATCCCGAACTGATCGACATGAAACGCCGCTTCTGGACCGGCACTGTGCTGACGGTACCGGTGGTGGCGCTCAGCATGGGCGGCATGGCGGGGCTGGATCATTTTATCCCGCCAGGGGCTTCAATCTGGATCCAGGCGGTGCTGACCACGGTGGTGGTGCTGTGGGCAGGCTGGCCCTTTTTTGTGCGGGGCTGGGCATCGGTGACCGCGCGCAGTCTCAACATGTTCACGCTGATCGCGCTGGGAACAGGTGTGGCCTGGAGCTACAGCGTGGTCGCGACGTTGCTGCCGGGGATATTTCCGTCAGGGCTGCGCACGCATCAGGGCCTTGTCGCGGTCTATTACGAGGCCGCCGCCGTGATCGTCGTTCTGGTGCTGCTGGGACAGGTGCTGGAACTGGAGGCCCGCGCGCGCACGTCCGGCGCGATCCGCGCGCTTCTGGGGCTGGCGCCGGGCACGGCGCTGCGCGTGATCGATGCGGGCGAGGAAGAAGTGCCGCTGGAGGCGATCATGGCGGGCGACCGCGTGCGGACGCGGCCGGGCGAGAAGATCGCGGTGGATGGCGAAGTGGTCGAAGGCCGCTCATCCGTCGATGAATCGATGGTGACGGGCGAATCCATGCCCGTGACCAAGGAGCCGGGCAGCAAGGTGATCGGCGGCACCCTCAATGGTTCCGGCATGCTGGTCATCCGCGCCGAAAAGGTCGGTCGGGAATCGATGCTGGCGCGTATCGTGCAAATGGTAAGCACGGCGCAGCGCAGCCGCGCGCCGATCCAGCGGTTGGCGGACCGGGTCGCGGCCTGGTTCGTGCCGGTGGTGATCATCGTGGCCCTGCTGGCCTTTGCCGCCTGGATGACCTGGGGACCGCCGCCGCGGCTGGGCTTCGCGCTCGCGGCCTCCGTGGCGGTCCTGATCATCGCCTGCCCCTGCGCGTTGGGGCTGGCCACGCCGATGTCGATCATGATGGGCGTGGGCCGCGGCGCCCAGGCCGGCGTGCTGGTCAGGGATGCCGAGGCGCTGGAGCGGCTGGAACGCGTCGATACGCTGGTGATCGACAAGACCGGTACGCTGACGGAAGGGAAGATGTCGCTGACTGCCATCGTGCCGGCGGAAGGGTTTGCCGAAGATGACGTGCTGCGGCTGGCCGCCGGTGTCGAGCGCGCCAGCGAACATCCGCTGGGAGCGGCCATCGTGAAGGCCGCCGAGGCGCGCGGGATCGCCGTTCCGCCGGTGGAGGCGTTCGATTCTCCCACTGGCCGGGGCGCGCGCGGCACGGTCGATGGCAAGCGTGTGCTGGTGGGCAATCGCGGCTATCTGGAAAGCGAAGGCGTGGATGTGGGCGCGCTGGCCGGGCAGGCGGACGCGCTGCGCGAAAGCGGCGCGACCGCCATTTTTGCCGCGGTGGAAGGCAGGCTGGCGGGCCTTTTCGCCATCGCCGACGCGATCAAGCCTTCCACGCCGGCCGCGCTTGCTGCGTTGCGCCGGTCCGGCATCCGCGTGGTGATGCTGACCGGCGACAACCGCGTCACTGCCGAATCCGTCGCCCGGCATCTCGGCATCACCGAGGTCGAGGCTGAGATCCTGCCCGATCGCAAGAGCGCCGTGGTCCAGGCGCTGCGGGCACAGGGACGGGTGGTGGCGATGGCGGGCGACGGCGTGAACGACGCGCCGGCGCTGGCCGCCGCCGATGTCGGCATCGCGATGGGATCGGGCACGGATGTGGCGATGGAAAGCGCGGGCCTCACCCTGCTCAAGGGCGACCTCACCGGCATCACGCGGGCACGCGCATTGTCGGCCGCCACCATGCGTAACATCCGCCAGAACCTGTTCTTCGCTTTCGTCTATAACGCGATCGGCGTGCCCGTGGCGGCGGGCGTGCTCTATCCGGCCTTCGCCATCCTATTGTCGCCGGAGATCGGCGCCGCCGCGATGGCGCTGTCCTCGGCCAGTGTGATCGGCAACGCGCTGCGCCTCAGGCGGCTGCGGCTGGACTGACCGGCGTTTCAGCCGGGCAGCCGGAAGGCGATGAACTCGGACGGTACGCCCCGTCCGCCGATGGCCAGCACGATGTATTGCCGTCCGCCCAGCATATAGGTCATGGGCGATCCGGTCTGCTGCGCGGGCATGAAGACCGCGCCCTTCTCTTCGCCGGTCGCCTTGTCATAGGCGCGCAGCCGCGCGCCCTTGCGTCCCGTTTCGTCGGTATAGACATCGGGATCGCCGCAGATCACCAGCGATCTGGTGGCCAGCGGCGCGATCTTGCCGATCATGCCCGTCCGCGGAATCTTCACGCCCTTGAGCGCCGGATGATTGCGGATGAAGTCCGGCGTCTCGCCGTGCGGCACCTGCCAGGTCTGTGTGCCGGTCGCCATGCTGGTGGCGGTGATGCGTCCATAGGGCGGCTTCACCAGCGGCAGGCCATCTACGGTCAGGTTGCCGGGGCGGATGTCGGCCGTGTCGGCGGGCGGATTGGCGTGCACATAGTCGAACTGACCCAGCTTGTGGTCAAAGTTGGGGATGATCGAGCCGGTGGTCAGAAGGTTGGTCTGTGAATAGGTGTAGACGGTGAAGGTATCGGGATCGTAGGCGCCGCCCGGCCAGTTGATGCCGCCGATATAGCCCGGCAGGTTGATCACGCCATAGGGACCGCCCTTTTTCGCCAGGATCGGCGCGGTATAGACCGGGCCCATCTTGTAATAGCTGGCGATCTTTTTCGCCTTTTCATGCAGCTCCGGCGTGAAGTCGATCAGATCGGCTTCGCTGAAGCCTTGGCGGTCGAAGGCGGGCGGCTTTGACGGGATGGGCTGGGTGGGCGAATACCATTCGCCCGGCACGTCGCCCGCAGGTACCCTGGTTTCGGGGATCGGCCAGATGGGCTTTCCGGTCTCGCGGTCCAGCACGAACAGGAAAGCCTGCTTGGTGGGCTGCACCAGCGCCTTCACGATGCGGCCATTGTGGGGAATGTCGCACAGGATCGCGGCGCAGGGCACGTCATAGTCCCACAGCCCGTGATGCACCATCTGATAGTGCCACTTGCGCTTGCCCGTCTTGATGTCCACCGCCACAATGCTTTCGCCGAACAGGCCTCGGCCCGCGCGATAGATGCCCATCTGGTCGCCGGTCGGCATCTCGACGCCCAGATAGGCAAGACCCAGCTCTTCGTCGGCGGAAATCTGCGCCCAGTCGCCCGCATTGCCCGCCGCTTCGGCCTGACCCGGCTTGAGCCAGGTGTCGTAGCCGAACTCGCCCTTCTTCGGGATGGTATGGAATATCCAGAGCCGCTTGCCGGTTTTCACATCGAAGCCGCGCACATAGCCTTTGGCATTGTCCTTGACCTGGGGCGTATTGCCCGCGGTATGGGCGGCGCCGATGATGATCACGTCCTGCGCGATGGTAGGCGCGGTGTGAAGGCCGATGTCGGCCGTCACCAGGTCAAGGTCCTGGTCGTCGTCCTTTTTCAGGTCCACGATGCCCTTGTCGCCGAACGCCGGATCGGGAAGACCCGTCTTCGCATCCAGCGACATCATCTGATAGCCGATGGTGACATAGATGATGCGCTCGCTGGCGCCGTCGCTCCAATAGCCCACGCCACGGCCCGAGAACTGGCGCGGCGAGCGCTTGGCGCGTTCGCCTTCGTCGGGGCTCCTGTGCTGCCAGATCAGTTCGCCGGTGGCGGCGTCGATGCAGATCACGTCGCGGCGCGTGCCGGACGTCGTGTAGAGTCTGCCTTTGATGAGCAGCGGCGTGGCTTCCAGCATGTATTCGGGGCGCGGGCCCAGATTGTCGGTGCGGAATTGCCAGGCGACCTCGAGCTTGTCGAAGTTTCCGGCGTTGATCTGATCCAGCGCCGCATAGCGCCAGCTGGCAAGGTTGCCGCCATAGCTGGGCCATTCCGTGTCGGCAGGCTTTGCGGCGGTTTGGGCACGCAGGGGCGCTGCGGCGGCGATGCCGCCCCCGATCACCGTGGTCAGCATCAAACGTCTGGTAAGCGCGCGCATGGCGGCGAGGTCCCTGGAGTTTCCTGCTCCGGTCCTGCGTTTCTCGCCGTTCGGAAGCGCGCGGACACTAGCAAAAGCGGCTGCACTTTCCCAAGCCGAAAAGCCGCTCAGAATGTCGCAAATCGCCCCCGATTCTTGCACCTTACAGATAGGGCATCATCAGCCGCGTCGCCGCATTGCGCAATTTCACCCAGACGGGCTCCGCCGCAAGCATGGCGGGGGTCAGCGGCTTCGCGCGGGCGATTTTGGTGTCGATCAGGGCGTCGATCCGCGCCGTCAGGTCGCGGTCGATGCATTCCAGGTCGAATTCGAAATTCAGGCGGAAACTGCGCGCGTCCCAGTTGGAGCTGCCGACCAGGCTCCATTCTCCGTCCACCGTGCAGAGCTTGGAATGGTCGAAGGGGGGCGGGGTGATGAAGATGCCGGCCCGGATATGGCGGAAGAAGCGCAGGTGCCCGCGCATCGCCCATTGCATCAGATGCTGGTCGCTTCGTTCCGGCAGCACGATCTCCACCTCCACGCCGCGCAGGCCCGCCTGGGCGATGGCGAACTGAAGGCGCGGATCGGGGAGGAAATAGGGGGTGACGATGCGCACGCGTTTGCGCGCCAGCGTCAGCGCCGCGCCCAGGATGAATTCCAGCTTGTAGAGATCGGCGTCGGGACCCGAGCGCAGCCCGCGCGCGAATACGGGGCCGCGCGCCTTGAGGTCCGGCCACCAACAGTCTTCTTCCAGGGTTTCGTCCGTGGTGAAGGACCAGTCGCGGGCGAAGGCGTCCATCACGACCCGCACGATGGGGCCCTCGACCCGGAAATGAACATCGCCGATCGGCTTGGCGGCGAAGCGCGTGCAGTTTTCAGCTCCGATGTTGATGCCTCCGGTGAAGGCCAGGCTGCCGTCCACCACCAGTATCTTGCGGTGGTTGCGCATGTTGAGGAAGGGCATGCGCCAGGGCAGCCAGGTATGAAGGAACCGGTCGGCCCTGATGCCCGCCGCCAGAAGGCGGTTCAGGCTGCGCGAATAGACATAGCCGCTGCCCACACTGTCCAGCAGCACGCGCACCCTGACGCCCCTGCGGTGGGCCGCGATCAGTGCGTCGGTGAACTGGCGGCCCGCCGCATCGTCGCGGAAGATGTAGGAAATCAGCGCAATGGAACGCCGGGCTCCGGCGATCGCCTCCAGCATCGCGGGATAGGCTTCATCGCCGCCTTCCAGGATGGCGAGCGCGTTGCCCGCGGTCAGCGGCTCGCCAGTGACGCGCATGCCGACTTCGGACAGTTCGGCGATACTTGCGGGGGCGGCAAGCTCGGCGGGCCTGGGCGGGCGGGGCTGGGCCCGCTCCAGGCGGGCCATGCGCATGGCTCGCCGCGTCACGCGGTTGATGCCGAACAGGTAATAGAGCAGCGAGCCGAAGATGGGCGAGAGCCATGCGGCGGCTATCCAGCCCAGGGCCGCCCGGACGTCGCTTTTCTTGAGCAGCACGTCGATGGTGACGGTCAGGGCCAGCAGGACGTGGAGCGCCGCCGCCAGGCTCTCCAGGACGGAATATGACCAGTGGTCGATGGGAAGCATTGGCCCCGCGTCATTTTTTGCCTATCCTAGCAATACTATCCGGCAGTCCGGCTTGAAACCCGTTCGCGACCTTTCAGAGATGACCTTTGTTCCGCATTTCTCCGGCGAAGACGGCCACATCAGGGTGGTGAGCTGGAACCTGCTGCGCCGGGTGGGCGCCGGCGTTGACGATGTGGCTAAGCTGGTCCACGGCAACCAGCCGGACCTGCTGCTGCTGCAGGAGGCGACGGAGGAGATCGTGGCGCTGCCTTCGCTGGTGGGCGGGCATTTCTTCCGCCATCCGATGCAGTCCCGCATCTATGGCCTGGCGGCGTGGAGCCCGCACCCCTTTCCGCCATCCACGGCGTTGCGCCTGCCGGCCTCGGTACTGCCGGGGCGCGTGCCGCCCCGCCTGGCGCAGATCATCAGTTTCCACGGCATCACCATCGCCAATGTGCACCTCAGCCACGGCCAGTTCCTGAACCGTTATCAGCTGCGTCACATCATGGAGCAGATGGAGGGCCCGGCGGCCATCATCGGCGATTTCAATGCCGTGGGGCCGGTGGGCTTCCAGGGTTTCTCCGACATCGGTCCGCGCCGCCATACCCATCGGGCGGGCAACATCGTGGCGCTCAGGCTTGACCGGTGCGTGGCCCGCGGACTGATCTGTTCGGCATCCGAAGTGCTGGACAAGGGGCCGTCCGACCATCATCCGATGGTGCTGGACATGCGGATCGCCGATGCCCTGCGGCCCGCCGCGGTGGAAGACTGCGCCCTGTTCGCCGGCTGACCGGATCGCCAACGCTTCAGATGGCAAGCTCCGACGCGGCGCGCTCCAGATTGGCGGCCGTGCCGGCCAGCATCTCGGCCAGCGGACGCTGATCGCGGTTGATGGACCAAGCGGCCTTGAGGCCGATGACGGCGATCTCATCCGGCGTGGCTGAAAGCTTGCCGCACAGCGCGACCACGGGCGTCTTCCCCGCGCGGTGGCAAACGCCCTGGATCAGCTTGCCCTGCGCGCTCTGGCCGTCGAGATGGCCTTCGCCGGTGATGATCAGGTCGCTGGCGCGCGCCGCCGCGTCGAAACCGGTCATGTCCAGCACCACCTCGATGCCGCGCCGCAGCGTCGCGTTCATGAAGATCATGGCCCCGAACCCCAGTCCGCCCGCGGCGCCCGCGCCCGGCACATCCGCCACATCGCGGCCAAGCTGTGCGGCCGCCAGCCCGGCGATGTGCCTGAGACCGTCATCCAGGCGGGCCAGGGTCTCGTCGGTGCCGCCTTTCTGGCGGCCATAGACCCAGGCCGCGCCGTTGGGCCCGAACAACGGATTGGTGACGTCGCAGAGCACCTCCATTTTTTCGAATGGCGCGGGTGCGGGAACGATGCGCGCGATCTGCTGCAGGTGGCCGCCATCCGGCGGCACCGGCCTGCCGTCCGCATCCAGGAACCGCCAGCCCAGCGCGGCCGCCGCGCCCACGCCCGCATCGTTGGTGGCGCTGCCGCCGATGGCCAGCACGGCGCGGGCGGCGCCATGGGCTTTCGCATCGGCCAGAAGCTGGCCCGTGCCGAAGGTGGAGGCCGCGAGCGGATCGCGTTCGGCCAGGGTCAGCCGCTGGAGTCCCGACACGTCCGCCATCTCGACCACGCAGGTCGTGCCATCGGCCGAAAGGCCATAGCGCCCGCGCACGGGGCGGCCCAGGGGATCGGCGGCATCCTTTTCGATCCAGCGCAGCGCCAGCGGCGCGCGCAACACGTCCAGAAGCCCTTCGCCACCATCCGAGAGCGGCATCTCGACGATGCGGGCTTCGGGGTGGCTTTTCCGCAAGCCTGCGGCGATGGCGCGGCACACGCCCTCGGCCGGCAGGGCGTCCTTGAAAGAGTCGCAGGCGACCAGGATGTTCATGTCCCAGCACTAATGCAAAAGCGGCGAATGCAAAAGGCCGGGATGGCCGCGTCAATGACGCTTGAAGTACTGGACGTCGCGCTCGTGCTTTTGCGCCGCCGCAAGGCTGTCGAAGGTGCCCAGATTGCGGCGCTTGCCCGTCTTGGGGTTCTTCTTGCGGGAATAGAGGCGGTACTTGCCGCCGGCGAGTTTGCGGATCATCAACCTGTCCTTTCCTTCACGGCGAAACGGCTTGCGCGGCCGGCGGTTCCTGCTTTGATGGCACGATGAAATTCCGCATCGCAGCGATACTGGCCCTGACAGTCCTGCTGGGAGCCCAAGCAAAGCCCGACCGCGAGTTCAAGGAATGCCCGGAATGCCCGCAGATGGTGGGCATACCGGCGGGCAGATTCCTCATGGGCAGTCCCGCCCATGAGGCGGGGCGTTTCGATTCCGAGGGGCCGCAACATGCGGTGACAATGCGGGCTTTCGCATTGGGCAAATTCCCCGTCACCAGCGCCGAATTCCTGGCCTTCCTCAACGCCACTGGCTATCGCCCGCAGCCCTGCAATCCGCTCCTGGGGCTGGGTTGGCGGCAACTGGACCGCGGACTGGCCGCCACGCCCACCGATGTCGAGCCGCCGCGCTGGCCCGCCGTGTGCCTGGACTGGAAGGATGCCGAGGCCTACATCGCCTGGATCAACGGCAAGGCGCGCGCCGCTCATCCCGAACTGGGCAGCCGCAATCCCTATCGCCTGCCCAGCGAGGCCGAATGGGAATATGCCGCCCGCGCCGGCACGCATACTGCGCGCTGGTGGGGCGAAGATGTCGGCCATGGCAACGCCAACTGCAACGGTTGCGGCAGCCAGTGGGACGACAGGCTGCTTGCGCCGGTGGACGCCTTTGCGCCCAATCCCTTCGGGCTTGTGGGCATGCTGGGCAATAGTTGGGAATGGACCGCCGACTGCTGGCACCCCAGCTATGCCGGCGCGCCGGACGACGGGCGCGCCTGGGTGGACAGCTTCTGCACCAAGCACGCGATTCGCGGCGGCTCGTGGAACAATGTGCCGATCTTCATCCGCAGTGCCGCGCGCGTGGGCGCATCCGAAGACGGCGTGGACCAGGATTATGACTATTCGACATTGACCGGCTTCCGCGTCGCGCGCGATTTGCCATAGGCGAATTCCAGAAGTGGCGGGGGGCTAGCGAAGCACCGCTTTCGGATCCAGATCGATCGTGAGTGTCGTGACGCGCGCGTAATGGCCGGGCGGAAGCTGGATGGGCGAGGCCAGCAGCGCGGCATCGCGTGCCGACAACGCCATGTTGCGGAAGGCGCTGTCGGTATGGAAGCGCGCCTGGTCCAGGATCGCCACATCCTCGATCATTCCGCTGGAAAGCAGACGCACGCGCACCAGCACCGGCAGGTTGCGGGCGCCCGGAATGGACAGGTCGGGCAGCCACCGCCGCAATATCTGTGCACGGATGAAGTCCTTCAGCGCATAGTTGCCTTCGCCCGCGCCCGTGGCCGCGCCGCCGGGGGCGCTGCTGTTGTCGGCATTGGGCAGCGGCGCATCCGGCGTCTTCAGCTGCGCCAGCGCGCGCAGCTTCGCCGATAGTTCGTCCTGCGGCTGCCTGGTGCCGTTGGGACTGGTGCCTTCCGGTTGCGGCGCGCTTTCCTGATGCGGCATGGCTCTCTCCAGCCGCGCGGCGGGCGGGCTTTGCGTCGCGCCCTGGCTCATGGCGCCGCCGATCACCAGCTCGACGGGCAGGGCACGGAAGCGGGCCTGCGGAAGGACTGGCCTGTGGGCCACGTACCAGAGCGCGGCCAGCAGCAACAATCCGTGCAGCAGCAGCGAAAAGGCGACGCCGCCCCATTCACGCCTGATCTGGGCGCGACGGATCCGGGCCATGACTGCCGTAACCAACATGAAGCCCACTCTATTAATTAACCGGGGCCTGCGCTATTGAGCCCTCATGAAGATCAAGCTGTACCAGAACGACCTGCCGGACGGCCTGAACCTTGGTCCGGTCGTCGCCATCGACACCGAGACGCTGGGCCTCAACCCTTTCCGCGACCGTCTGTGCCTTGCGCAGATGTCGTCGGGCGACGGCGTGTGTCATGCGGTGCAGTTCGCGGCCGGGCAGTATGGCGCGCCGAACCTGAAAAGGATGCTGGCCGATCCGGCGACGCTCAAGCTGTTCCACTTCGCGCGCTTCGACGTCGCGATGTTCCGCCATTGGCTGGGCGTGGAGGTCAGGCCGGTCTATTGCACCAAGATCGCCTCGAAGCTGGTTCGGACGTATACGGACAAACACGGGCTCAAGGACCTGGTGCGCGAGCTTCTGAATGTGGATCTGTCGAAGGAGCAGCAATCCTCCGACTGGGGCGCGAAGGAGCTTTCCGAGAAGCAGCTCGCCTATGCCGCCAATGATGTGGCCTATCTGCACCAGCTCAAGAATGCGCTCGATGGCATGCTGGCGCGTGAAGGGCGCACGCATCTGGCCCAGGCCTGCTTCGACTTCCTGCCGTCCCGGTCCGATCTGGACCTCGCCGGATGGGGCGATATGGACATCTTCGCGCACTAGCGGGCGGAACTGTCCCGCCTTGCCCTTGGCCCCCGTTTGGGCGAAAGTTGGCACGAAATTCGCTTAACGCCGCCGTAATTTGACGGGCATAGACTGCCGGCGCTAGGTTCCAGAAGCAAAATCAAGGGCTTAAACGGTGCCGTCCAAGGCTAACCTCAAACCGGTGACGGGCGAAAAGCCCAACACCGACCTCGTCGCCGCTCGCCGCGTGCTGCTGACCGCCAGCCGGGCGCTGGTAGCGATGGCGGATTCGCTGAACGGCGATTTCACCCGGGCCATAGGCCTGATGCTGGCGGCCAGGGGGCGGGTGATCGTCAGCGGCATGGGCAAGTCGGGCCATGTGGCGCGCAAGATTGCCGCGACGCTGTCCTCCACCGGCACCCCCGCCTATTTCGTTCATCCCGCCGAAGCCAGCCACGGCGACATGGGCGCCATCACCCGGCAGGATGTGCTGCTGCTGCTTTCCTGGGGCGGGGAGACGGCGGAACTGTCCGATCTCATCACCTATGCCAAGCGCCACCGCATCCCCATCATCGCGGTGGGCGGCAATCCGGATTCCACGCTGGTGCGGGCGGCGGATGTCGCGCTGGTGCTGCCGCGCGAACCGGAAGCCTGCCCGATGGGCATGGCGCCCACCACCTCCACGACCATGATGCTGTCGCTGGGCGATGCCATCGCGGTCGCGCTGATGGAGCGCAAGGGTTTCTCCCCCGACCAGTATCGCGACTTCCATCCCGGCGGCAGCCTGGGCCGCGCGCTGATCCGGGTCAGCGACCTGATGCATGGCGGGGATGAATTGCCGTTGGCGCGCGAGGACGCGGCCATGCACGATATGCTGCTGGTGATGGCGTCGGGCCGGCTGGGCTGCGTGGGCATCGTGGACGGCAGGGGCGGGCTGATCGGAATCGTCACCGACGGCGATATCCGCCGCCATGTCGAGAAGGGCATTGAAAATCTCAGGGCCGGCGAGGTGATGACCCGCGGGCCCAAGATCGCGCGGCCGGGCCAGCTTGCCGCCGAGGCGCTGGCGCTGATGATCGAAAAGAAGATCACCCAGCTTTTCGTGCTGGACGAAGGCGGCGCCGCGCCGCTGGGCGTCCTGCACATCCACGATTGCCTGCGTGCGGGACTGGTTTAGGGGGCGGGTTTGCTGGATCTGGCATGATGGCGGACGGAGACTTCCACGGTTATGACTGGTCGGCGCGGGTGCGCACGACCGCGATGGAGGCGCTGCGCTATTCCAGGTTCGTCGCCTTCATGAAGCGCGCCCTGTCGCTGGGCGCGTTCGCCATCATCGCCGCGGTGCTGGCTTTCTTCTTCGTCCAGCGCCAGCCGCGCCAGCTTCAGCTGGCCTATGAGCGGCTGCGCCGTGTCGAGAACGACCTCACCATGATGAAGCCGCGCCTCACCGGCACCGACTCCAAGGGAAACCCGTTTGTGATCACCGCCGAAATGGCGGTGCAGGATGCGCACAACGCCAAGAAGGCGAGCCTCAAGAATCTGGAGGCCGACCTGCAGCTCGACAAGGGAAGCTGGATCAACGCCCGCGCGCGCGCCGGCATGGTGGACATGGGGGCCGGCAAGCTGGAACTGAGCGGCGGCATCGATGTCTTCACCGACAGCGGCTATGAGCTGCACAGCAACAGCGCCTCGATGGATCTCAAGCAGAGCGTCATCCACGGTCATGAGACGGTGACCGGGCAGGGACCCGGCGGCACCATGCGCGCCGACAGTTTCCATGCCGACCGGTCGGCCAACATCCTCACGCTGACCGGCCATGTGCATACCACTTTCATCGGAACCCCTAAATGAAACCGCTTCCCGCATCCGCCGCCTTCATCGCCGGGGCGCTGCTCGCGGGCGGCGCGCACGCCGCGCCCGCGAAAACATCCGCGCCCAGGCAGGACTGCCCCATCAATGTGGCGTCCGACAAGTTCACGGCGGATCTCAATGCCAAGACGGGCACTTATTCGGGCAATGTCGTCGTGATCCAGTGCGACACGAAACTCCGCGCCGATACGGTCCGCATCAGCACACTGAACGACCAGGCCGACAAGGTGACGGCCAACGGCAATGTGGTGGTCGATTCCCCCAAATCGGGAACCGCCACGGGCCAAAGCGGGGTCTATGACGTTCCAAAAAAGATCGTCACGCTGAACGGCAACGTGGTGCTCAAGAAAGGCAAGGATGTGATGCGCGGTGCGCAGCTCACCGTCAATCTCGCCACCGGCCAGGCGAACCTGGGCGGTGGCGTCAAGACGCAGGGCACAGCCGGAGGGCGTGTGCAGGCCGTGTTCAACCCCAAGTCCGCAGACAAGGCCGGCAATCCGTAGTTTTCATGCTTCCTTAAGCACAAACAGGCATGGTTTTTGCGATGACCGAAGCAAGCCCGGAAAATCCTCACGCAGCCGGCGATGACGCCGCGGAATCCCTGCACCTGGTCGAAGGGGGCAAGGGGTTGGTGGTCACGCGCATCGGCAAGAGCTTCAACAAGCGCCCGGTCGTGCGCTCGGTATCCCTTTCGCTGCGGCGTGGCGAAGCCGTGGGTCTGCTCGGCCCCAATGGCGCGGGCAAGACCACCTGCTTCTATATGATCACCGGCCTGATCTCCACCGATACCGGCAGCATCGAGGTGGATGGGCACGACGTCACGCGCCTTCCCATGTACCGGCGCGCGCGCCTGGGCATCGGCTACCTGCCGCAAGAGGCTTCGATCTTCCGCGGCCTGACGGCGGAGCAGAACATCCGCGCCACCGCCGAGCTGCTGGAGCCCGATGGCGCACGCCTGGAAGCAATGGTCGAGGCGCTGCTGGCCGAGTTCGGCATCACCCATATCCGCAACACCCCGTCGGTCGCGCTGTCGGGCGGCGAGCGCCGCCGGGTCGAGATCGCGCGCTGCCTGGCGACGCATCCCTCCTACATCCTGCTGGACGAACCTTTCGCCGGCATCGATCCCATCGCGGTGGGCGAAATCCGCGATCTGGTCAAGCATCTCAAGGACCGGGGCATCGGCGTTCTGATCACCGACCACAATGTGCGCGACGCGCTGGACGTGATCGACCGCGCCTACATCCTGCATGACGGGCGGGTGCTGAAGGAAGGTACGCCGGCCGAGATCGTGAGCGACCGCGATGTGCGGCGCGTCTATCTCGGAGAGAAGTTCAGTCTGTAGGGCGCGATGGCTGGGGTAGGGCAGAGACTCGAGATACGGCAGGGCCAGTCACTGGTCATGACGCCGCAATTGCAGCAGGCGATCAAGCTGCTGCAACTGTCCAATATCGAGCTGGCCGAATATTGCGAACAGGAGCTGGAGCGCAATCCGCTTCTGGAACGCGACGACCGCGAGGCCGCGCCCGTGGCCGAAAACGAGACTGCCGTGGAGGCCGCGCCCGGCGAACGCGCGGACGAGGCACTGGCCCGCGACGACTTCTCCAGCGCGTCCGACATGGACGAGGCGGCGCACGAGAACATGTATGACGGCGATATTCCCACAGACCGTGCGCCTCCGGGGCCAGGCGCCGCCGCACTGACCGACTGGACCACGGTGCGCACGGGCAATGCCTATGAGGGCGAGGACGGGCTGGAGTCCTCCGTGGCCCCGGGGATGCTTTTGAAGGACCATCTCGAAGCACAGCTCTCCATCGCCGCCCTGCTGCCCGAGGACCGCATGATCCTGATGGCGCTGATCGATGCGGTGGACGAAACCGGCTATCTGCGCGGCGACCTAATGGAGATCGCCGTCCGCCTTGGCTGCGAGATCGAGGATGTACAGGCCGTGCTGGGTGTGCTGCAGGGCTTTGACCCAGTCGGCGTGGGCGCCCGCGACCTTTCCGAGTGCCTGGCGCTTCAGCTGAAGGCGCGCGACCGGCTGGATCCCGCGATGGCGGCCTTGCTGACCCGGCTGGACCTGGTGGCCCGCCGCGACATGGCCCAGCTGACCGCCCTGTGTGGGGTGGACAGCGAAGACGTGGCCGACATGATCGCCGAGATCCGCCAGCTCAACCCCAAGCCGGGCCTGGCCTTTGGCTCCGAACCCGTGACGCCCGTGGTGCCCGACGTGTTCGTGCGCGTGGGCCCGGACGGCGGCTGGCTGATCGAACTCAATTCCGACACCCTGCCGCGCCTTCTGGTCAACAACCAGTATTACGGCACCGTCTCCCGGGCCGCGCGCGACAAGGACAGCCGGACATATCTGGCCGATTGCCTCAACAGCGCCAACTGGCTGGTCAAGAGCCTGGACCAGCGCGCCCGCACCATCCTGAAGGTCGCCACCGAGATCGTCCGCCACCAGGACGGCTTCCTCACCCATGGCGTGCGGCATCTGCGGCCGCTGAACCTCCGGATCATCGCCGACGCGATCTCGATGCACGAATCGACCGTCAGCCGCGTCACATCGAATAAATACATCGCCACGCCGCGCGGCGTGTTCGAACTGAAATATTTCTTCACCGCCTCCATCCAGTCGGTGGACGGCGCAGAATCGCACAGCGCCGAAGCCGTGCGCGACCGCATACGCGAAATGATCGAGAATGAGGAACCGCGCGACATCCTTTCCGACGACCGCATCGTGGCGCAATTGACGGCGGACGGTGTGAACATCGCCCGGCGCACGGTGGCGAAATATCGTGAAGCGCTTCGGATACCCTCGTCGGTGGAGCGCCGCCGTCTCAAGGCGGTGGGCGGGCCGCAGGCCGCAGTGCGCTGAAGCGCGTTCGGTTCCCGCGATTTTCGGTGTGTCCACAGCCATTTTGGCGACGCCCCGGTCAAGATTGACTTTCGGAAGGTCCCGGCCTATGAACCCGCCGCCTTTGAGCAGGGCTCCTTTGGGAGCCGTGAACGCATCATCCGCGCGCATGGACCGCGGACCTTACCGGGATACTTGATGAACATCGCCGATCTGCTCGCGCCCGATGCCGTCCTTCCGGCGCTCAAGGCCCAAAGTAAGAAACAGCTGCTGCAGGAACTGGCCGCGCGCGCCCACGCCCTGACGCATGTTTCCGAGCGCCGCATCTTCGAGACGCTGGTCGAGCGGGAGCGGCTGGGCACCACGGGCGTCGGCGCGGGCATCGCCATCCCGCATGGCCGCATGCCTGAAGTGAAGAACATCACCGGCCTTTTCACGCGGCTGGAGGGCGGGGTCGATTATGAGGCGGTGGACAGCCAGCCCGTCGATCTGGTGTTCATGTTGCTGGCCCCGGAAAATGCCGGCGCCGACCATCTCAAGGCGCTGGCCCGGGTGTCGCGTCTTCTGCGCGACAAGGCGATCTGTGAAAGCCTGCGCGGCGCAAGCAGCGCCGAGGCGATCTATGCCATCCTGACCGGCCACAAGGACGGCGCGGCCACCGCCGCATAGGCGCTATTTCAGCAGCGTCACCTTCTTCACCACCACGGGCGTCACCGGTGCCTGGCCCGGCATGGGGCCATTGTCGCCCACTGGCACCTGCGAGATGGCGTCCACCACGTCCATGCCGGCGATCACCTGTCCGAACACGGCATAGCCCGTCGCATTGCCCGGATCGTCGGGCTTGTGGTCCAGGGGCGTGTTGTCGGCCAAGTTGATGAAGAATTCCGCGGTCGCGCTGTCGGGGGCGTCGCCGCGTCCCATCGCAACCGTGCCGCGCAGGTTGGAAAGTCCGTTGTTGGCTTCCAGCGGCACGGGGCCGGGATGGATGCCCCGGCCTTTGCCGTTGCCGTCCCAGCTGCCCATCTGGATCACGAACCCCTTTGCCACCCGGTAGAAGGCCGTGCCGTCATAGTGCTTTTCCTTAACATAACGCAGCACATTGGCGACGCTTCTGGGCGCGCGCACTGAATCCAGTTGCAGCGTGATATCGCCCATTGAGGTGGAGATCAGCAGTTTCGGGCCCGTCATCGGGGGATTGGAAGGCGCCGGCGGCGCAGGCGCAGCGGGTTGTACGTCCGGCGCCGGTGCGGCATCTGCCGGCGGCGCGCCTTCCTTCGCCGGCGGTGCGGGCTGCTCCTGCGCAGAGGCGCCGCCCGCGGCAAGCAGCAGGATCGCGGCAAGAATGGTCACGCGCATGGAAATCTCCCCTTTGCGCGCACCATAGCGACGCCCCGGCCAACAAAAAAGCCGGACGCGATGCGCCCGGCTTTCATGTTCTGCCTGCCGCAGCAGGCTAGTGGACGCTGACCGGCGTGAGCTCGTTCTGCACAGCCGCGCCATAGGCGGTGGCATAGGCGTCGGTGAAGCCCAGCACGCTGCCGTCCTCGGCGTGGAGCACATAAAGCTTCATGCCTTCGGGCAGATCGATGTTGCCCGGAATCAGGCCCAGGCGATGCGCTTCGTCGCTGCCGGTGGGTTTGATGTAGGCGATGCGCCGATGGGCGACCGTGCCTTCTTCGGTTTCGTCGCTTTCGAATCTGTCCGTCATGGTAAGCCTCCAGTCTTGATGTCCACGACCCTCACACTCGGTCGGACCGCACGACGGGTCAGATCGATCCTCAGCAACCCATTTTCCAACGCCGCAGCGGCAACTTCGATGCCGTCCGCAAGCACGAAGCTGCGGAGGAACTGCCGCGCCGCGATGCCGCGGTGCAGGAATGCCTTGTCCCCGTTTTCCGCCTGGCGCCCGCGGACCACAAGCTGGTGGTCCTCCTCGGTGACGCTGAGTTCCTCCTGCGAGAAACCCGCAACGGCAAGCGTGATGCGGAGGCCGCCATCCTCAAGTTCCTCGATATTGTAGGGCGGATAGGAGTCGCCCGCGGCCTTCGCGGTGCGCTCCAGAAGCCTTTCCAGATGCTCGAAGCCCAGAAGATAGGGGCTGCCAAAAAAACTTGTGTGCCGGTTCATTCAGCCCTCCTTGAGCGGCTGTCCGGCCCCAAACAGGCGACCGGTAGGATAAAAATGGGATGCATCGGCGCCCATTCAAGATGGGCGCTGCCGGCCGGATACAATCTTGGATTGTACCGGTTCCGCCGGTTGAATGCGGGCAGCCGGCCATGCACAACCCGTCTCCATGTTGGTCATTCTGGACGATACGGTCGGCGCCCGGCGGGTGGCCTTTTCAGGCGCCCTTGAGATCATTTCGGCCTCAACCCCGGCGGAGGTTCCCGCCGCCCTGAAGGCCATCCAGCGGGCCCTGGCGGCGGGGCGGTATGTCGCGGGCTGGCTGGGCTATGAATTGGGCCATGCGCTGGAGTCCCGGCTGGCCGGGCTGACGGCCGCTCCGGCAACGCCATCGGCCATGCCGTTGATGAAACTGGGCGTATTCCAGGGGCCGGGCGAGGCACCCCCGGCGCAGGGCCGGGCTTATGCCGGGCCGCTGGCGCCCGAATGGGACATGGCGGCCTATGTCCGGCGCTTCGCCGCGGTGAAGGATTACATCGCCGCGGGCGACATCTATCAGGCCAACCTGAGCTTCCGCGCGCGCTTTGCCTTCGCGGGCACGCCGCGCGCGCTTTATGAACATCTGCTGGCACGCAGCGCCGCCGCCCATTGCGCTTTCGTGGACGACGGCGAGCGGCAGATCGTCAGCCTGTCGCCCGAATTGTTTTTCGATCTTGCGACGGATGGCACACTCACCTCGCGGCCGATGAAGGGCACATGGCCCAGAGGCGATGGCGACGACGCGATGGAGCGCGCCGCCCTCGGCACCAGCGAAAAAGACCGTGCCGAGAACCTGATGATCGTGGACCTGATCCGCAACGATCTTTCGCGCATCGGCGAAGTCGGCAGCGTCGCTGTGCCAGAACTGTTCAGGGTTGAAACCTATCCGACACTGCACACCATGGTTTCGACCGTCACCGCCAGGAAACGGGCCGATGCGGATGTGACGGATATCCTGAAGGCACTGTTTCCCTGCGGTTCGGTCACCGGCGCACCCAAGATCCGCGCCATGGAGATCCTGCACGAACTGGAGACAAGTCCGCGCGGCGTCTATTGCGGCGCCGTCGGATTCTTCACGCCGCCCGACGGCGGAAAAGGCATCGGTGCGCGCTTCAATGTCGCGATCCGCACGTTGACCATTCATGGCGGCCAAGGCGAACTGGGCATCGGCGGCGGCGTGGTGCAGGATTCAGGCGCGGAAAGCGAGTATGCCGAGTGCCTGCTCAAGGCGCGGTTCTTCGAAAGTGCGCGCCGGCCGCTGGAGCTGATCGAGACGCTGAAATGGCACGATGGTTTCGTGCGGGAGGGCCGTCATCTGGCGCGCATGGCGGCGTCGGCGCGGGTGTTCGGCATGGCGTTCGACGAGCCCCTGGCGCGCGCGGCGCTGGATGCGGCGGTGGCTGGCGGGGTGGGGCCTCTGCGCGTCCGCCTGGTGCTGGACGAAACGGGATTGCATCGCGCCACAGCGCATGCGCTGCCGCCCAATCCGCCCCGCTGGACCTATGCGCTGTCGCCGGAACGCACCTTCAGCGGCGATGTGCTGTTGCGCCACAAGACCGGCTGGCGCGAGCTGTATGAGGGGGAGGTTGCACGGCTGGGCGGCGATGAAGCGGTCTTCTGCAACGAGCGCGGGGAACTGACGGAAGGCGCGCGCAGCAACATCTTCATCCGGCGAGACGGTCTGTTGCTGACGCCGCCGCTGTCGTCGGGCCTGCTGGACGGCTGCCTGCGCGCGGAGCTTCTGGCGGAAGGAAAGGCGCGCGAAGCGGTGCTGATGCCCGGCGATCTGGAAAACGGCGAGGTGTGGTTCGGCAATTCGCTGCGCGGGCTGATCCGCGGCATCGCGCTTTGACCCGCCGGCTTTTCAACCCCCGGCTTTGGCCGCAAGCGCCGACAGCAGCGCGATGCTTTCGGGCAATACCCAGCCATCGGCTTCGGTCATCCGGCCGGCCCCGATGTCGGCCAAGGCCGCCGCCGCAAGGGACTGCTTGCCCAGAACAGGCCGCAGCCGCGCCGCCAGCGCCGCAGCATCAGGCGCATCGTGCATGGCCGCGCCCAGCTTTGCCGCTTCCTCGCGATCCTCCAGCTTGGCCAGCACATCGTCCCAGGGCGTGGGCGCATAGTGTTTCACGAACAGGTCGGTGAAGCGGTAAAGCCCCGCCGCCACGGCAGCCGCCGCCGCGCCCAGGCCCGCGATCAGTGTCCGGCGTCTCATGCGACCACCTTCTTCAGATGGTCGGCCAGGCGCAGCGTGAGCGCAACCAGGTTCAGCGTGGGATTGGAGGCGCTGTAACTGGGAAACACACCGCTGCCCGCGATGTAGAGGTTGGGGACGCCGTGAACCTGGCAGTTCGCGTCCACGACGCCCAGCCTGGGGTCGTTGTGCATCCGGGTGGTGCCCAGATGGTGGTGGCCCCAGTCCATGTTCTTGAGCCACTCGTCGCGGCGGCTGCAATTGATCCGCAGAAGGCCTGCCTTGCCGGCCAGAAGCTGCCGTCCCAACTCCACCAGCGTCAGGCGGAAACGCGCGAAATCCTCGTCCGCCAGGGTCATGTGCAGCCTGAGCCGCGGCAGGCCCAGCGCGTCCTTCTCACCCGTCAGCGTCAGGCGCCGGTCGGGATCGGGCATCAGCTCCATGCCGCACCCCAGCGAATAGGCGCGCGCGCCCGAAGCGTCCACGCCCAGCGCGATGGCGGTGGTGACGACCGCGGCCGTGCCGGTCTCGTCCAGATCGACGGCCTGCTCGACCGTGCTGAGCGAGCCGGCCACCTTCTTCGCCCGGCAGAATGCGGCGCTGGGCGCGAAGGTCGCGCGCAGGATCGCGCCATTGTCCAGCGTCAGGTTGCTGCCATAGAAGGGCGCCAGGGAGCCCGTGAACGATACCAGCGTGGCGACATCGCGGGGGATGGGATTGTCGGCGAAAAACCGCCCCACCATGCCGTTCTGGTTGCCCAGGCCGGCGCTCATCACATCGTTCGACGCCAGCAGCAGGCGCACATTCTCCATCCCGCCGCAGGCCAGGACCGTGTAACGCGGCTTCACGGTGAACCGCTTGCCCGCGCCGCCGCTGGCGCCGAGCGTCGCGGCGTCGAGCCTGTCCACATGTCCCGCATCCGGCGCGAGCCGGATGGCGGTGACGTTGGCATGAAGCAGGGGCGTTATGTTCCGCGCGCGCTTGAGGTCGTCGGCATAACGGTGGCCGAACTGCGTCGGCAGCACGTCGCCGCGCATCTTGGAGAACTGGAACCAGCTTGTATAAAGCCCGCCCTTGCCCAGCGGCAGCACGGCGCCCTTCGCGCCCGCCTCGGCATCGCCGCTGCGGTCATAGATCCAGGGCCCCGCTTCGACCAGGTTCTGGGCGCGCGCGTAATAGGGCTCGATCTCCTTGCGCGAAAAGGGCCAGCCGGAATGCGGCACCCAGTCGCGCGTCTCGAAATCGATGGCGTCCATCGGACGGCACCAGCCGCCCCAGTGATTGGTGCCCCCGCCGAGATACCTGAGCCGTCCGGCATCCAGCGCCGCATAGGGCACCCCTGTGGCGGCGCCGGAATACATTTTCTGGATCCTGGGATCGAAGTTCAGCCCGCCCGATTCCAGAAGCAGGATGTTGAGCTTTGTCTCGGCCAGCGCCAGCGCCAGCGATATGCCCGCGGGCCCGCCGCCGATGATGGCGATGTCGGGCGTCAGCACCGTGTTGGCGGGCAGCGTGCGGGCGTCGAGGAAGGCGCTCAAGAGGGGTCCGTTGTCAAAGCCCGCAAGTGTAGGGCGCGGAAGAACGGCCTGTCTTGTCGCAAATGTGCCGGAACCGCAAGCTTAAGAACGGGACTAGATATCGTCCATGTGGCCGACGTTGAACCCGCCGTCCACGGCGATGGCCTGACCGGTGATCCAGCCCGCCCGGTCGGAGATCAGGAACATCGCCATATGGGCGATGTCCTCGGGCTCTCCCAGCCGGCCCAGCGGATGCAGTGCCACCAGCTTCGCGCGCCGTTCGGGCGGCAGGTTGGCCAGCAGCGGTGTATTGACGAATCCGGGGCACAGACAGTTCACCCGCACGCCGTCTGCCGCATAGTCGAGCGCCATGTTGCGGGTCAGCGAGACGATGGCCCCCTTGCTGGCGCTGTAGGCGGCCCGGTTGCGCGTGCCCGTCGTGGCGACGCCCGACGACAGGTGCAGGATCGAACCGGAAACCGCGCGAAGATGGGGCAGGGCGTATTTCGAAACCAGCAGCGAACCGCGCACATTCACCGCCATCACCGCATCATAGTCGGCCATGTCGGTTTCATCGGCCCTGGCGCGGCGCGCGATGCCCGCGCTGTTCACCACAGCATCGATGCGCGCAAGTCCGCCCAGTGCCCGGCGGACCTGGTCTTCGTCGCTGATATCGCAGATGCGCGAATTTTCGAACGGGGCATGGACGCGGTCGATCGCGACGACCGTCGCGCCCTCAGCCTCGGCGCCCTTGGCAATGGCAAGCCCCAGGCCCGAGGCCGCGCCCGTCACCACCACATGTTTGTTCGCAAGAAGCATGCGCCGTCATAACAAGCCGGTACCGGGCGCTCAACCCGTTCGAAATGCTTTTCGACGCCGCCCGAGACGGTGGGCGGCGAAGGCGATCAGCGCGCGCCGCCCGAGGCGCTGATCCGCTCGCCGGTGAGCCAGCCCGATTCGTCGCCGGCCAGGAATACCGCCACCCTGGCCACGTCTTCCGGCTGGCCAATGCGGCCCAGCGGCGTGGTCGATTCCACCTGTTTCTGGAAGTCGCCGCCGATGAAGCCGCCCGCGCGCGCGCCTTCGCTTTCCACCATGCCGGGATTGATCGAATTGACGCGGATCTTGCGCGGTGCGAGCTCGGAAGCCAGCACCTGTGTGATCGTGTCCAATGCGCCCTTGGTGCCGGCATAGACGGCAGAGCCGGGAATCCCCATGCGGCTGACGATGGAAGAGATGTTGATCACGCTGCCGCCCTCGGGCCCGAACAGGGGCAACGCCTCACGCGTCGCCTGCAAGGGGCCCAGCACATTGATGCCGAACTGGCGCTGGTATTCTTCTGCGGTGATTTCCTCCAGCGGCGCGAACCGGAAGACGCCCGCATTGTTCACCAGCACGTCCAGCCTGCCATAGGCCTGCCCGGTTTCGGCAAACAACCGCTTCACATCGTCGGCCCTGGACACGTCGCCCTGGACTGCGACAGCCTCGCCGCCCGCAGTCTTGATCGCGGCGACAGTCTTTTCGGCGCCCGCCTTGTCCGAGGCATAGTTCACCACCACCCGGGCGCCTGCCGCGGCCAGACCCGTGGCGATGGCCGCCCCGATGCCCTTGGATGCGCCGGTCACCACTGCGACCTTGCCTGTCAGTCTGCTCATCTGGCTCTCCTGTCGTTTCGATAGTTCGATATACGTCGAAACAGACGACCGGATTTTCAAGCCCCCGGGGCGCCGGCAGGAAGACGGTTTTTTCGCGGGGCCGCAATTTCGACAAATTGCGGCGCGCAATTCCGACAAATTCTTAAGCTGTGATAATTACTTAAAGCCTGCGCATGCGGCCGGAGGGGGATCGTGAAATTCAGGGCGCTGGTCTATGCGGCCGTTCTGCTGACGGTCCCGGCTCTTGCTGCCAGTCCGCTGCCGGAAGGACATGGCGCTACGCCTGGCGCGTCCCGATCCGCTAATCCTCCTCTCAAGCCTGGCCGGTCCGCCGGCGTGCTGCGCGCCCAGATGGTGCGCGGCGGCCTTGCGCTGGTAGGGGCCGGCGGCGTGATCGCGGCCATCGCCGTGGTGGCTGCGAGCGGCGGCGGCAACAGCGCGGGCGGCCAGATGAACCCACAAAGCGTTGCCGTCACCACAACGCGCTGACCGGCTTCGTCAGATTTTCGACAGTTGCGCCAGATAGGCGTCAAGAACCGGCCGGTTCAGGCTGAGCTTCATGAACTTGCCTTCGCGCGCCACCTCTACCAGTCCGGCATTGGCCAGCTCCTTGATGTGATGGGAAAGGGTGGCGGGCGTCACTTTCTGGGCTTCCAGAAGGGCGCCGCAGGATGCGGGAGTGCCATCGCACTGGCCGACCTGGCGCAGAATCTCGACCCGCCGCGGCTCGGCCAGGGCCTTGGCGATCAGCGCGAACTGGCGGGGTGTGAGTTTGGTGCCGGGCATGGGCGGAGTCTGGCCTTGGCGCGGAGGGGATACAAGTGGCGGGGGCATGGGAAGACGGACGCCTGCGTGCCTCGCATTGCGCCGGGCGCGGCCTACGCTGCCGCTAGGCCGCCGACGGCTCCACCAATTTCCGCCTTCTGTTGTGGTGAAAATCATGGGCCGCCGGTGGGGCGGAAATTGGTGGAGCCAAGCGGGATCGAACCGCTGACCTCCTGCATGCCATGCAGGCGCTCTCCCAGCTGAGCTATGGCCCCGTACCAACTGCGGGAGCGGTCTGGTATCCGATCCCGGCCTGAAACACTAGAGGAAACTCAGGACTCGTCCTTGGAGATGTCGGGGTCGATGATGCCGGAGACATCGTCTTCTTCGTCCTCGACCTCGCCCAGAAGATCGTCGTCTTCCTCGTCCTCGTCGTCCTCGACTTCGATGTCCTCGATGCCTTCGGCCTCGTCGGCATCCACGACCGACATGCCCGATTCCGCCTCGGCTTCTTCCTCCTCGGCTTCCTCGTCCTCCTCCTCGCCGGTGGCGGTGACGTTCAGCGGCGCTTCCTGGACGGTACCTTCTTCTTCCTCGTCCTCGTCGGACTCGGTGTCCTCGTCCTCTTCTTCGTCTTCTTCCTCGTCGTCCTCGGTGTCCGCCGCCCGGATCATGCCGGTATTGGCGGTTTCGGCGGCACGGCTGCGGCGCTGCTTGAACAGGGCTTCCGGTTCATAGCTGAAGCCGCATTTGGGGCATTCGATGGGCCGCTTGGCGAGGTCGTAAAACCGCGCATTGCAGCTGGGACAGGCCCGTTTGGTTCCAAGATCTGCCTTGACCAAGATGATGCTTCCCGCAAGAAGTGGTTGTCGGAGGGGCGCGTTTGCCACGGGTCGCCCCGCCTGTAAAGGTCTTTTGAAGCTCCTGATGGACAACGCCAATCCCACCCCGCTCGCGGCCCGCCGCGCCGGTCCCCTGACCGGAACCGCCCAGGTGCCGGGTGACAAATCCATTTCCCAGCGCGCCCTTATCCTGGGGGCGCTGGCCGATGGGGAAACCGTCATTTCCGGCCTGCTGGAATCCGGCGATGTCCATTCCACGGCGGATGCGCTGCGCGGTTTCGGGGCGGAACTGGTCCGGGAAGGCCCGGGCCGGTGGCGCGTACGCGGAACCGGCGTGGGCAACTGGAAATCCCCCGCCGCGCCGCTGGATTTCGGCAATTCCGGCACCGGTTCACGGCTGGTGATGGGGGCAATGGCCACCAGCCCCATCACGGCCGTGTTCACCGGCGACGCCTCGCTCCGCTCCCGGCCCATGAAGCGGGTGGTGGCACCGCTGGAGGCTTTCGGCCTCACCTTTGAAGGGCAGGGGGAGAGTGCGCTGATGCCGCTGACCCTGCACGGCGTTCGCGACGCCAGGGCCGTCACCGTCCGCGTGGCGACTGCCAGCGCCCAGGTCAAGTCGGCGCTGCTGCTGGCGGCGCTCAATGCGGGCGGCACGAGCCGCATCCGGCAGGATGTGCTGACCCGCGATCACAGCGAAAAGATGCTGCGGGCATTCGGCGCCAGGATCGCGGTCACGCCCTGCAGCGATGGCGGCGAGATCATCACGGTCGAGGGACCGGCCCGCCTGACCGGCTGCGCCGTGGAGGTGCCGGCCGATCCCTCCAGCGCGGCCTTCCCGCTCGTGGCGGCCCTGATCGTGCCGGGCTCGGTGGTCGAACTGCCCGGCATCCTGCTCAATCCGCGCCGTACCGGCCTGATCGAGACGCTGCGGGAGATGGGTGCGGATATCGCCGTGAAGAACCGGCGCAGCAGCGGCGGCGAGGAGATCGGCGATCTGCTGGTGCACCATTCCATGCTGCATGGCGTGACGGTGCCGGCTTCGCGCGCGCCCTCGATGATCGACGAATACCCCGTCCTGGCGGTGGCGGCCGCTTTTGCAAGGGGCAGGACCGAGATGCATGGGCTGGAGGAACTCAGGATCAAGGAAAGTGACCGGCTGGCCGCGATCGCGGCCGGACTCGCGGCCAACGGCGTGACGGCCGAAATCGACGGCGACAACCTGATCGTGCAGGGCATGGGGAATGTGCCGGGCGGGGGCATGGTCGCCACCCATATGGATCACCGCATCGCGATGAGCTTCCTGGTGATGGGGCTGGCCACGCGGCAGCCGGTGACCGTGGACGACGTGGCCATGATCGCGACATCTTTTCCCGAATTCCAGGATTTGATGCGGGGCCTGGGAGCGGATTTCGCATGAGCGCCCTGGAACAAGTCGGGCGGATGCCATGAGCATCGTGATCGCGGTGGACGGCACGGCCGCCAGCGGCAAGGGCACGCTTGCCCGAAGGCTGGCGCAGCATTTCGGCTTCGCCCACCTGGACTCCGGCGCGCTCTACCGCCTGACGGCCCTGGCGGTGCTGGGCGCGGGCGGCGATCCCGCCAACGAGGCCGACGCCCTGAAGGGTGCCCAGTCGATCGATTTCAACCTGGCGGGCGGTTCGGCCATCCGCACCGACATCGTGGGCGCCGCCGCCAGCCAGGTCGCCGCCATTCCCGCGGTGCGCCAGGCCTTGTTCGACTTCCAGCGCGATTTCCTGGCCCGCCCCCCCGGCGGCAGTCCTGGCGCGGTGATGGATGGGCGCGACATCGGCACCGTGATCGCCCCGGATGCGACTGCCAAGCTGTATGTGGATGCCCGTCCGGAACTGCGGGCGCACCGCCGCTGGCTGGAACTGAAAGACATGGGCATCCTGCGCGGCGAGGCCGACCTGCTGCGGGAACTCAATGCCCGCGATGCGGCCGACCGTTCGCGGCCCATCTCGCCCCTGGTACAGGCCCCGGACGCCGACTTGCTGGATACGTCCGATTTGGGTATAGACGCCGCGTTCGCGGCAGCTCTTGCCCTGGTTTCGCCAAAAGTCACCAGGGCATTGCAGGGCGCGCCCAGGGACCGCCAGAGGGGCTGAAGGAGGCCCGGCGGCCCGCACGGGCATACCGCTTACTTCCCGAAACCAACCTGCCCGTGCGGCGACGCGCGGGAAGTCCGTCTGCCGAGGCACCTGGTGCGAAGGCGGATCGGCATGAACGCTTGTACAGGAATTCGAATGGCCCGCGCCGCTACCAAGGAACGCAATATCGACTCCATCGCCGCTCCCTCCCGCGAGGATTTCGCGGCGATGCTGGAGCAGAGCTTCGAGACACAGAGCCCGCAGGAAGGCTCGGTGATCAAGGGCACCATCGTCGCCGTCGAGAATGATTTCGCGGTGGTGGATGTCGGTCTGAAGACCGAAGGCCGCATCTCCCTCAAGGAATTCGCCATGCCGGGCGTGCCCGCCGACATCAAGGTGGGCGATACGGTGGAAGTCTATCTGGAGCGCGTCGAGAACGCCCTGGGCGAGGCCGTCCTGTCCCGCGACAAGGCCCGCCGCGAGGAAAGCTGGATCAAGCTCGAAAAGGCCTTCAACGACCAGACCCGCGTGACCGGCGTGATCTTCGGCCGCGTCAAGGGCGGCTTCACCGTGGACCTGGACGGCGCCGTGGCCTTCCTGCCCGGCAGCCAGGTGGACGTGCGTCCGATGCGCGATGTCGGCCCGCTGATGAACCAGCCCCAGCTGTTCCAGATCCTCAAGATGGACCGCCGCCGCGGCAACATCGTGGTGTCGCGCCGCGCCGTCCTGGAAGAGCGCCGCGCCGAGGAGCGCACCTCCCTGGTGGCTTCGCTGCACGAGAAGCAGATCGTCGAGGGCGTGGTCAAGAACATCACCGATTACGGCGCCTTCGTGGACCTGGGCGGTGTGGACGGCCTGCTGCACGTCACCGACATCGCCTGGCGGCGCGTCAGCCATCCGACCGAAGTGCTTTCGGTCGGCCAGACCGTCACCGTGCAGATCATTAAGATCAACCACGAGACCCAGCGCATCAGCCTGGGCATGAAGCAGCTCCAGACCGATCCGTGGGAAGGCGTGGCCGCCAAGTATCCCGTGGGCGTGCAGTTCAAGGGCAAGGTCACCAACGTCACCGACTATGGCGCCTTCGTGGAGCTGGAGCCGGGCGTCGAGGGCCTGGTCCATGTCAGCGAGATGTCGTGGGTCAAGAAGAACACCGCTCCCTCCAAGCTGGTCACGCCCGGCACGGAAGTGGACGTGCAGGTGCTGGAGGTCGATTCCAACAAGCGCCGCATCAGCCTGGGCCTCAAGCAGACCCAGGAGAATCCGTGGAGCGCCTTCACCGCCAGCCATCCGGCGGGCACGGTTATCGAGGGCGAGATCAAGTCGATCACCGAATTCGGCCTGTTCATCGGCCTGGATGCCGACATTGACGGCATGGTCCACCTTTCCGACCTCAGCTGGACCGAGCCGGGCGAGGAAGCCATCAAGAAGTATGAAAAGGGCCAGGTCGTGAAGGCCAAGGTCCTGGACATCGACGTGGAGAAGGAGCGCGTCTCGCTGGGCATCAAGCAGCTTGAAAGCGACCCGATCGACCGGGCCGGCGCCGGCGGCGGGGCCCTGCGCAAGAACCAGGTCGTCACCGGCACGGTCACGGAAGTGAACGACGGCGGCATCGAGGTGGAGCTGGAAGGCGGCGTCCGTTCCTTCATCCGCCGCGCCGATCTGGCCCGCGACCGCGCCGACCAGCGCCCGGAACGTTTCGGCCGGGGCGACAAGGTGGATGCCATGGTCACCAGCGTGGACAAGGCGACCCGCAAGGTCACCCTCTCCATCAAGGCCCGCGAAGTGGCCGAGGAGAAGGAAGCCGTCGAACAGTATGGTTCGTCCGACAGCGGCGCCTCGCTGGGCGACATCCTGGGCGCGGCGCTCAAGAAGAAGGCGCCGGCCAAGAAGGACGAATAGGCCGCGGCTCCGCCGGAGCTTTGCGAGAATGCGAAAGGCGCGGCGTCAGCCGCGCCTTTTTCGTCCGTCGGGCTGCGCAGACACCCGCGCGGCGATTTTGTTTGTTCCAGAATCGCACTAGCTTTTCCCGCATCAATGTTGATGAGGAGTTGAGTCATGGCAAAGAAGAAGGGCGCTGCAGCGGAAGGGCTTTTCGACCTGCCCGCCGCTGAGCTGGGGGTGCCTGCTCCCGTCCCGGCGCCGGTGAAGAAGAAAAAGCGCAAGGCCAAAAAAGCCAAGAAGGCGACGAAGAAAGCCGCAAAGAAGACGGCGAAGAAGGCCGCCAAGAAGGCGAAGAAGCCCGTGAAAAAGGCCAAGAAAACCAAGAAGAAAGCCAAGAAGAAGGCGAAGAGGAAATAGGCCTGGGCTTTTGCGTGTCAGGGGCGCGGCTGCCGATGGCGCCGCGCCTTTTCTTTGTGACTGGTCACCTTTCCTTTGCTGGCGGCCGGGCTAATCTCGCGGCAAGCCATTCAGAGCCGAGAGGGAATGCCATGCTCATCCGATTGACCGCCGTCATGCTGCTGGCCGCCGCGCCCGCATGGGCCCAGGCCACGGTCCGGGCCACGCCGCCCGATGCCTTCAGATTCCTTCCGGCGTCGGAAATCGACAAGGCCGTCTCCACGCCCGAGCCCGGCCGGGTCTATGGCGCGTCGGTCGTCAACGACCACGAGAATTACTACATCGAGTTCGTGAAACGCCTCGACCATGGCAACGCGGTCGAACAGCACGGCCATTGGGTGGACCAGATCACCGTCATCGCGGGCGAAGGGGTGCTGACCTATGGCGGCACGCTGACCGGCGGCACGGTCAATGGCGCGGAGGTGCGCGGCGGCACCCAGGCGGGCGCGACCACACAGGCGCTCCATCCCGGCGATTTCGTGCTGATTCCGGCGGGCATGCCGCACAAGTTCGACGCCGCGCCGGGCAAGACGCTGACCTATGTGGTGGCCAAGGCGCGCCAATAGGCCTGTCACAAATCCCCCACAGAGGCGGCGCAGCATCCCGGCAAATCAGCCGGGATTCTCGTCATGGCCGTGAAGAAAGCCGCGTCCGCGAAACGCGCCGCCCAGGACGCCGTTCAGGACAGGGGCATGGTGCAGCGTCTCAAGGACCAGCGCACGGTCTATCGCAAGGCGCAGGAAATCCACGAAAATCCCCGCACGCTGAAGGAACTGGCCTTCTACCCGGCCCATGACAAGCGGCTGGAGACGCCGGAATACAAGAAAGCGCATGACCATCTGACCAAGGCGCTGGACCTGCCTTGCCTGGTCTGCGGCGTGCGCAACTCCACTCTCAAGGACAAGGCGCAGAACCCCTATGGCGCGCGGCAGATGGAAACCCATCACCATCTGGTCGAGTGGTCGCTGGCCAACGCCATCGACCCGGACAAGTTCAACCGCATCGTGCTGCCGCACCTGAAGGCGCGCCATCCCCATAACCCGCTGTATGCGAAGAAGGCCCTGACGGCGGAAGACATCGCCGGCTGGGTGGATCATAGCGAGGACAATCTGTGGGTACTGTGCGATGTGCATCATCGCGCGCCCTACCTCGGCATCCACGAGATCACCTATCCCATCTGGTGTCCGATGGACCTGTTGCTGGACGATTTTGAAACCTATGTCCGCCAGCAGATCGCCGAGCAGAAAGCGACCGGCCGCAATACCGCGGGAAAAGTCGGAGCAGGGACGAAGAAGAAGGCGAAAAGGAAAGCGCGCTGAACCTACCGCGCCGCGCCGAGCGCCTTGCGGCCGGTCTTCCCGCCCGTCTTCCCGCTCAGGCGTGCCCACAGCATGTTCACCGCCAGTCCGCCCAGGATCAGGACGGTCGCGGCGATCTTCCAGCCGGGCAAAGGCTCGCCCAGAAGCAGCGCCGAGGCGGCAAAGCCGAACACCGGCACCAGCAGCGACATCGGCGCCACGGTAGCGGCCGGATAGCGCGACAGCAGCCAGGCCCAGCAGGCATAGCCGAACATGGTGTTGCCCGCCGACTGCCAGGCCACCGCAGCCCAGGTGAAGGGCGTGGCGCGCGAGAGACCTGCGGCTATGGCGCCCGGTCCTTCCAGCAGCAGCGACAGGGCGAGCAGCGGGGGAACCGCGAAGATGGCCGACCACACCACATAGGCCAGCATGTTGACCGGCTTGCCGTCCACGGTGGCGGCCTCGCGGCTTGCCTGGTTGCCCAGCGCCCAGCCCAGGGCGGCGACCAGCACCAGGACAAGGCCGGGAATGGTCGTGCCGTGGCCGTTATGGACCGCGATCACCGCCATGCCCGCCAGCGCCAGGGCAAAGGCGGCCAGCTGGTACGGCGCCAGCCGCTCGCCCCGGCGCCACATGGCCAGCCCGATGGTGAAGAAGACCTGCATCTGCACCACCAGCGAGGCCAGGCCCGGCGAGATCATGCCCCTCATGGCGATGAACAGCGCGCCGAACTGCAGAAGCCCGATGCACACGCCATAGGCGGCCAGATTCCGCAAGGGAACCTGCGGTCTTTTCAGGAAGAACACCGCCGGCAGCAACACCAGCGTGAAGCGCATGGCGGCGAAGAACAGCGGCGGCAGGGCATCCAGCCCAAACCGGATGACCACGAAATTCGTGCCCCAGACGAACACGATCGCCAGCGCCAGCAGGGCGTCGCCCAAACGCAGATGGTGAGACATCGCACGCACTATAGCCGCTCGTTTCCGGGCCGGTTGTGCAAAGCCCGCATGGGCGTTACGCGGACTTAATGCTGGTTGGCCTCCGCCACGGCCGCGTGCACCACGTCCTGGATGTGGGCGATGTCGTTCTGGGCATTGTCCACGTAGGTCTTCATGCAGATGCCGAAAGCGGCGG
Source organism: Rhizomicrobium sp. (assembly GCA_035547015.1). Classification (GTDB taxonomy): domain Bacteria; phylum Pseudomonadota; class Alphaproteobacteria; order Micropepsales; family Micropepsaceae; genus Rhizomicrobium. The sequence continues at coordinate 55,948 of DASZVO010000001.1, forward strand.
CCTTCTGATTGTAGGCCTTGACCTTGAGGTTATAGGCGAGCATCGCCTGCTGATCCTGAACGCCCGGCGCGCCGCCCAGTCCGCTCTTGTCCGGCTTGATGCAGGGGCTGCGCGGATAGAAATCCGGCGGCATGTTCGAGGCGGCGGCCGTTGGCGGCTGCGCCGCCGCCGCGGACGAAAGCGCGAACAGGAAAAATGTCGCAAATATTCGCAGCATGCCCCCTCCCAGTTCTTTCTTCCCGCGCTGCAACATGCCGCGCCAAGCAGCCGCGCCCCGCCAATCTATACAAAACTTGCCGTTCGCGCGCGGTGCACTTACGGTCCCTTCCGATTGGCGGTTCGTCCGATATCGGCCTCATCCAGAAGCCATAACAACAAGGATATCGTAGGGGAGAGTTGCGTATGCGCAGGCGTGAAATGATCGGTGCAGCCCTGGCCGGCGGGGCCGCCGCTTCTGTGTTGCTGGCGAAACGGGAAGCGCAGGCCCAGGAAAGCGCCGCCCGCGCCACGCGCGGCGTGCCGTCGCCCAAGATCAGCGACGTCAGCGTGATCGAATGCGCGCCCGAAGGCGTGCGGCTGACGGTGGTCAAGATCACCACCGACCAGGCGGGCCTGTACGGCTATGGCTGCGCCACCTTCACCCAGCGCGCCGACCTCGTGCGCCCGGCCGTGGAGAAATATCTGCGCCCCTTCCTGATCGGCAAGCCGGCCGACCGGATCGAAGACACCTGGCAGATGCTCTACAATTCGTCCTACTGGCGCAACGGGCCGGTGCTGAACAACGCCATCAGCGGCGTGGATCAGGCGCTGTGGGATATCAAGGGCCGCATGGCCGGCATGCCGGTCTATCAGCTTCTGGGTGGCAAGGCGCGCGAGGCCGTGGACTGTTACGGCCATGCATCGGGCAGCGAGATTCCCGACGCGATCGAAAGCGCGAAGCGCTACATCGCCCAGGGCTTCCGCCATGTCCGCATCCAGGTGGGCGTGCCGGGCATGGCGGGGTATGGCTCGCGCACCGGCGGCTCACGCATCCCTTCGCTGCACAACGCGCCGGTGTTCGAGCGCGAAGCGGCGCTGCGCCGCGCTCTCGACCTGTTCGACGCAGCCCGCAAGGAACTGGGCGGGGAGATCGAGATTCTGCACGACGCACACGAGCGTTATACGCCGACCGAGGCGGTGGAGCTCTGCAAGCAGGCCGAGAAATACCGCCTGTTCTTCCTGGAAGACCCGCTGTCGCCGGAAGACATAGACTGGTTCCGCAACATCCGTTCCCAATGCGCGACCCCGCTGGCGATGGGCGAGCTGTTCAACTCGCCCCACGAATGGACGCCGCTGATCAAGGACCGGCTGATCGACTATATGCGCATGCACATCTCGCAGATGGGCGGACTGACCCCGGCGCGGAAGGTGGCGGCGATGGGCGAGATCTTCAACGTGCGCACCGCCTGGCACGGGCCGGGCGACGTCAGCCCCATCGGCCACATGGCGATGGTGCATCTGGACCTTGCGATCACCAATTTCGGTATCCAGGAATATTCGGAGTTCAACGCCGCGCACCGCGAGATCTTCCCCGGCCTGCCCGAGATGAAGAACGGCTATCTCCATGCCAACGATCGGCCGGGCTGGGGCATCGAGGTGAACGAGGCCGCCGCAGCGAAGCATCCCTTCGACCGCAGCAACCCGATGAACGGCGGCTGGGGCGAGGTGCGCCTGCCCGACGGCCAGATCATCAAGCAGTGATTTTCACGGCGGCGGCTTTCGCGCCTCGCCCCGGGCGGCGCGCGCGCCCCATAGGAAAAGGACGGTAATTTCGATGCTTTCGATCAATCGCAGAATGATGATGGCCGGCTCGTCGGCGCTGGCCCTGATGGGTCCGGGCACCGCGCTGGCGCAGGCGCCGGCGCAGAACACCGACTGGCTGCACTATGCCAACGATCTGGCCAGCACGCGCTATGCGCCGCTGGACCAGATCAATGCCGACAATTTCGACAAGCTGGAACTGACCTGGCGCTTCAGCACCGATTCTTTCGGCCCCCGCCTGGATGCCGATTTCATGTCCACGCCGCTGGTGGTGAAGGGGCGGCTTTACTGCACCGTGGGTTTCCGCCGCGATGTGGTCTGCTTGGATGCCGGCACGGGCGAGATCCTGTGGATGCATACCTATGACGAGGGCGATCGCATCGGCTCGCGCGGCGGTCCCGGCCTGGGCGTGGGTTATTGGACCGACGGCACCAACGAGCGCGTGATCTATGTCACGCGCGGCTACAACATGTTCTCGCTCGACGCCAAGACGGGCCTGCCCGATCCGGCCTTCGGCGATGGCGGCCGGGTGGACCTGCGCCAGAACGACGATCAGACTATGGACCCCAACAAGGGTGTGATCGGTCTTCATGCTCCGCCGCTGGTGGTGAAGGACACGATCGTTGTCGGCGCTGCGCCGACGCTTTTCTCCAAGGGCTATGTGCGCGGCTTCGACGTGAAGACCGGCCGGCGCAAGTGGATATTCCACACCATCCCGCAGAAGGGTGAGTTCGGCTACGACACCTGGACCAAGCCCGGCCAGGCCGAAGCGTCGGGCAATACCGGCGCGTGGGCGCCCATGTCGGCGGATGAGGAGCTGGGACTGGTCTATGTCCCGGTCGAACTGCCGCCCACAGACATGCTGGGCGTCAGCCGCCAGGGCAATGCGCTGTTCGCCGAGACGCTGGTGGCGCTGGACATCGAGACGGGCCAGCGCAAATGGCACTATCAGATGATCCATCACGGCCTGTGGGACCGCGACATCTCCTGTGCGGGCATCCTGTGCGACATCCCGCACAATGGAAGGACCGTGAAGGCCATCGCCCAGCCCACAAAGCAGGGGTGGATCTATGTGCTGGATCGCACCAACGGCAAGCCGGTCTGGCCGATCCCCGAAAAGCCGGTGCCCAAGGGCGACGTGCCGGGCGAATGGTATTCGCCTACCCAGCCCATGCCGACAAAACCGCCTGCCTTCGAAAAGCAGGGTGTGACCGACGCCGATTTCGTGGACTGGACGCCCGAGATCAAGAAGCGCGCGATGGAGATCGCCAGCCATTACACCTACGGGCCGCTTTACCTGCCGCCCGCAGTGGTCACGGACAAGATATTCGGCACGCTGAACCTGCCGGGCCTGCAGGGCGGCGCCAACTGGCCGGGCGGCTCATACGATCCCGAGACGCACACCATCTACATCTTCTCCAAGAACCAGTTCGAGATCACCGGTATCGTGGTCGAGAATGGCCGGGTCTTCCAGCGCGGCGGCCAGCCGGCCCCCGGCAGCGCAGACAGCGGCGGCGGCGCCTTTGGCGGCATCGCCAGCCTGACCGGCGGCAATGGGGGGCGGCGCGGGCCGAGCATGAAGGACGGCATCAACGATCCCATCGTGCCGGGCATGATCTCCATCGAGGGGATTCCGCTGATGAAGCCGCCCTATGGCCGCATCACCGCCATCGACCTCAACAGGGGCGACATCGCCTGGCAGATCGTGCACGGCGAAACACCCGATCACATCAAGAACCACCGGCTGCTCAAGGGCGTCACCATCCCGCGCACCGGCCAGTCGGGCATCCTGGGCACGCTGACCACCAAGACGCTGGTGATCTGCGGCGACTGCGGACTGTTCACCGACGACCAGGGCCGCAAGGGCGCACGGCTGCGCGCCTATGACAAGAAGACCGGCGAACAGAAGGGCGCGGTCTTCATGGACAAGGTGCAGACCGGCGCCGCCATGACCTATATGCACAACGGCAAGCAGTACATTGTCACCGCCATCGGCAGTTCCTATGGCGCCGACCTGGTGGCCTATTCGCTGCCGGGCAGCGCATTGGCTGCGCCGCCGGCCGAGGAGCGCTGATGCGGGGCCTGATTGCGGCCGCGTTCGTCCTGCTGACGGGCGCGGCCGTTCAGGCCGCGGCGCTTCCCGATCCCTTCGGCCCGCCCCAGCGCCAGTGGGCCAGGCTGCCCGACGGCCGGCCCTGGGGCTCCAGCGCCGGCATTGAGATCGGCCCGCATGGTGAGATATGGGCCATCGACCGTTGCGGCGCGAACAGTTGCGACGGGTCTTCGCTTCCCGCCGTGCATCAGATCGACCCCAGGACGGGCAGGCCCATCCGCAGCATCGGCGCGGGGCTGTTCGCCTTCCCGCATGGTCTGCATGTGGACCGCGACGGCAATGTCTGGGTGACTGACGCGGCCGTCAGCAAGGACGGAAAGAAGGGCGAGCAGGTCATCAAGATGAGCCCTGCCGGCAAGGTGCTGCTGCGGCTGGGCACGGCGGGTGTCTCGGGCGGTGGGCCCGGCCGCTTTCACGACCCCGGCGATGTCGTGACCGCGCCCAATGGCGACATCTTTGTCGCGGATGGTCACGGCACCGTGGCGCCCGACCTGCCGCCCGACACCGTCACCCGCATCATCAAGTTCACGCCGGACGGAAAGTTCATCAAGGCCTGGGGCAGCCTGGGGTCGGGCCATGGCCAGTTCCGCAATCCCCATGCGCTTGTGTTCGACAGCCGGGGACGGCTGCTGGTAGCCGATCGCGTCAACGGCCGCATCCAGGTGTTCGACCAGGACGGAAAGTGGCTGACGGAATATCGCGCCTTCAACCATCCCAGCGGATTGTTCATCACCGCAGGCGACACGCTCTATGCCAGCGACTACAACAGCGAAGGCCGGAAAGGCATCTATATCGGCAGCGCGCGCACCGGCAGGCTCGATTATTTCGTGCCCGACGATCAGGCGGGTGAGGGCGTGGCGCTGGGGCCGGACGGTACGCTCTATGAGGCGACGCCCACCGGCATCACGCGGTTTCTCCCGGCAAAAGCGCACTGACGGCCGGACGCGAATTTTCAGGGGGCACGGAGGAAAAGGCCCACGGTCAGTATCACGCCAATGGCCACGACCAGTCCGCGCAGCACCTTCTGGTTGACCCTGCTGACCATGCTGCCGCCGATGATGCCGCCGATCGCCGCGCCTGCGCAGGCGACGGCTGCCTGAAGCCAGTGCACCTGGGGCGAGAAGATGAAGATCGCCACCGCGCTGGCGTTCATCACCCCTGCCAGCACATTCTTGGTCGCCCCCGCATTGCGGATCGACAGGCCTGCCGCGGTCAGCGCGGCCAGCATCAGGAAGCCGATGCCGCCGCCGAAATAGCCGCCATAGACCGAGATGCAGAACTGCGCGATGCCTGCGCCGGTGCGGTTCAGCGCGGGCGGCTTTTCGGCATGGCGGGGCATGAAGCTGCCCCAGGCGAAGACTACGGTGGCGAACAGCACCAGCCAGGGCACCAGGGCGGTGAAAATGCCGGACGGCGTCACCAGCAGCAGGATCGCGCCCACGATGCCGCCCAGGAGCGAGATGATCACCAGCGTCAGGAAGGAAAGCCCGGCCACGCCCGACACATGCTCGCGCCCGCCCCAGCTTGAGGTGATCTGCCCCGGAAACAGGGCGACGGTCGAGGTGATGTTGGCGGCGAGCGCGCTCATGCCCGTCAGCATCAGGGCGGGCAGGGTGATGAAGGTGCCCCCGCCCGCGAGCGCATTCTGGATGCCCGCCCAGAACGCGGCGGCGAACAGGATCACAAGAGCCGTCATGGCTCCTGCTGTGGCACGGCTTCAGCCGAAGGTAAAGGCGAAGGCGCGCACGCCGGGGTCCAGGAATTCGACGGTGAAGGTGCGGTCGGCCGCACCGCGCTGGCGCACCAGTTGATAGAGCCGCTCGGCGGTAACGGCGCCGTTGCCATCGCCATCGGTATCCATGCCGTGGTCCGCGCCAGGCGGCCGCCCGTCCAGTGTCACGCGGAAGCGCACCGGCTTGCCGTCCGCGCCGGGCCCCAGCACCAGGTGCAGGTCGCGCGCGTGAAAGCGAAAGGTGATCCTGCCGCCCGCAGCATCCAGCTGTGCCATTTCCTCGCCCACCGTCCAGCGGCCGCTGAAACCCCACTGGTTGGGCTGAAGCGGATAGGGCGTCCGGTACGTGGCGCTCTTGTCCATCTGCACCGGCCCGGCCGCGAAATTCTCGGCCCGGCCATAACCCACATAAGTTTCGGGCGAGGTCATCGCATCGACGGCGGCATTCGCCTCCACGCCGTGCGCGCTGGGCTGGACGATGCCGCCGGGCACGTCCATGCGTCCGGCCTCGCGCAGAAGCTGCTGGATCACGCGCTCGGACTGGTCGTATTCGCCTTCGCCGAAATGATGGTGGCGGATGCGGCCCTGGGTGTCGATGAAATAGTGCGCCGGCCAATATTCGTTGTTGAACGCCTGCCAGATGGCAAGATTGTTGTCCAGCGCCACCGGATAGGTCACGCCCAGGTCGTGCACGGCCCGGCGCACATTGGCCTCTTCCTTTTCAAAGGCGAATTCGGGCGCGTGCACGCCGATCACCACCAGGCCGTGATCCTTGTACTTTTGCGCCCAGGATTCGACATAGGGCATGGCCCTGAGGCAGTTGATGCAGGAATAGGTCCAGAAATCCACCAGCACCACCTTGCCGCGCAGGGCTTCGCGCGTCAGCGGCGGGGAATTGAGCCACAGCACCGCGCCGTTCAGGCTCGGCATCGTGCCTTCGACGGGCAGGCTGCTGCCCGCCACCGCGACCGTGGTGGTCTTGCGCGCCAGGCCCGCGCCTTGCAGCAGCGACTGCTCGATGGTGTTGGTGCGGGTCAGCGACAGGCGGGTGAGAAGGCCCGTGTCCATGCCCAGCGCGATGGCGCCGACGCCTGCCAGCACCAGCACGCCCAGCGCGCGGCGGATCCATTCGCCCGCGCCCAGCGATTTCTTCATGGCGGCGAACACGCGCCCGCCGATCAGCAGCGCCGCCGCCAGCGAGGTGGCCGCACCCGCCGCATAGGCCAGAAGCAGCAGCGAGGTCGAGGCGCTTGCGCCTCTGATCGCGGCGCCGGTCAGGATCAGTCCCAGGATCGGGCCCGCACAGGGCGCCCACAGCAATCCCGTCGCCACGCCCAGCAGCAGCGACGCGCCGATGCCGCCTTCGCCATGCGCGCGGTTCGACAGCCGGTCGCCCAGCGCCACAAGCGGGCGCGTCAGCCGGTCGGCCAGCTGCGGCAGCAGCAGCGTGAGGCCGAACAGCGCCAGCAGCACCATCGCGGCGATGCGCCCCGCCTGGTTGGCATGAACCGCCCAGCTTCCGCCCAGCGTGGCCAGCGTGGCGACCACGGCGAAGGTCACGGCCATGCCCGCCAGCAGGGGCAGGCCGGATCGCGCGAAGGGCCGGTCCGAGCGCGCGAAGACGAAGGGCAGAACGGGCAGGATGCAGGGGCTGAGAATCGTCAGCACGCCGCCGAGATAGGACAGCAGGAACAGGATCATGACGGTCTCCGGCCCTTCATTAGCACATCTGCGCATCCATTCGGCGGAAGGCCCGGCGCGGTTACGGCTTGACACCGGCGATTAATTCGATATTCCATGAAATATGGAAACAGAAAGCGCGCTTCGCGGCCTCTCCGCCCTTGCCCAGGAAGGGCGGCTTGCGGTGTTCCGGCTGCTGGTGAAGGCCGGACCCGAAGGCTTGGCGGCGGGAGAGATCGCGCGCCAGCTGGGGACGGCACCCAACACCATGTCGGCCCAGTTGCTGGTCCTGTCCCATGCGGGGCTGGTGCGGGCGCGCCGCCAGGGCCGCTCGATCATCTATGCGGCGGATTTCGACGCGATCGGCGCGCTGTTGCTGTTCCTGACCGAAGATTGTTGCGGCGGGCGGGCGGAAATCTGCGCGCCGCTTGCGACCCTCGCCGCCAATTGCTGTGCGCCAGCCAAAAGGAAAGCGTCATGACCGCAGACAGGATCACCATCTATCACAATCCGGCCTGCGGCACGTCGCGCAACACGCTTGGACTGATCCGCAACAGCGGCGTGGAGCCTCATATCATCGCGTATCTGAACACGCCGCCCAGCCGGAGCGAACTGGTGGCGCTGCTGCGGCTGATGGACATGACGCCGCGCGAACTCCTGCGCGAGAAGGGCACGCCCTATCGCGAACTGGGCCTGGACGATCCGTCGTTGGGCGACGATGCGCTGATCGACGCGATGATTGCTCATCCCATTCTGATGAACCGGCCGATCGTGGTGACGCCGCTGGGCGCGCGCCTGTGCCGCCCGTCGGAACGGGTGCTCGACATACTGCCCGATCCCCAGCGCGGTCCTTTCGTCAAGGAAGATGGACAGGCCGTGGTGGACGAAAAGGGCGGGCGGCTTGTCTAGCGTGGCGCCCTCGGCGTGAGCGACATGGCGCGCCGCCTGGCGGCGGAATTCCTGGGCACCGCTTTTCTTCTCGTCGCGGTGGTCGGCTCCGGCATCATGGCCGAACGGCTGGCGGGCGGGAATGTCGCGCTGGCCCTGCTGGCCAACGCGCTTGCCACCGGCGCGGCGCTGGTCGTGCTGATCACGGCGTTCGGGCCGCTGTCGGGCGCGCATTTCAATCCGTGCGTCACGCTCTATGCCGCGTTGCGCGGCGAAATGGCATGGCGCGGCGCGGGTCTTTATGCGGTTGTTCAGGTTGCCGCCGCGATCGCGGGCGTCTGGCTGGCCCATGCGATGTTCGCCATGCCGGTGCTGGAGATCTCCGGTAAGCTGCGGGCAGGTCCGGCGCAGGCCTTGGCGGAATTTGTCGCCACTTTCGGATTGCTGCTGACGATTGCCGGCGCCGGCCGCTTCGCACCCTCTTCGACGCCCACGCTGGTCGGGCTTTATATCACCGGGGCCTACTGGTTCACCGCCTCCACGTCCTTCGCCAACCCCGCCGTCACGGTTGCGCGCACGCTGACGGACAGTTTTTCAGGCATCGCGCCCACATCGGCGCCCGCCTTCATCGCCGGCCAACTGGCTGCAACACTCATTGCCCGGCCCGTGCTGGGCTGGCTGTTCGGCGGTTCGGCACGCGTGCAGAACGCCGGATAGGTGGCGCGAACGGAGCCGCGCCCGCTATTTGAACAGGTCCAGATCTATCGCGTCCGCCATCGCCTGATAGCCGGCATCGTTGGGATGCAGATGGTCGCGCAGGTTGTAATCCGCCCGGAAGGTCAGGGGATTGGCCGGATCGGCGATGGCCTTGGCGAAGTCCACCGTGCCGTCGAAGGCGCCGCCGGTCAGGATCCACTGGTTGAGGGCCTGGCGCACCTGTTCGCCCGCGGGCGCGGCATAGGCGGCGCCCTGATACGGCGTCAGCGTGGCCCCGATCACCTTGATGCCGTGGGCGTGGGCGCGTTCGATGATCTGCTTGTCGGCGGCGATCAGCGCCTCTGCCGTCACCGGTTCCTGCGGGCCCCAGGTAGTGAACCCATGCCCGATGTCGTTGATCCCTTCCAGCAGGATGACCATCTTCACACCGGGCACGCCGAACACATCGCGGTCCAGCCGTGCCAGCGCGCCCGGCCCGGTGCCGTAACGCAGCAGCCGGTTGCCGCTGATGCCCGCATTGACCACCGACCATTTGCTTTTCTTGGCCGCCAGCCGCTCGGCCAGCCGGTCGGGCCAGCCGCGGAAGGCGTTGTTGGTGGATGCTATGCCTTCGGTGATGGAATCGCCGAATGTGACGACTACATTCGCCGCCGTATCGGCATCCACTTCCACCTGCGAAACCAGTGACGGAATATGCATCAGGCGCTGGTCGGGCAGCGTGGGAGCCGCGCTCTGATCGCCGGGCTGACCCGCCACATATTGATAGACGCTATGCCCGCCACGCATGATGCTGCCCGGCACATAGCTGGTGATGACCAGCTTCTCCAGCGCGGTCACGGGCATCTCGACGGGATCGCTCAGCAGCGGCGCGCTGGCGGGGATGGAGACGCCACGATGGCCGTCAAAGGTCACGACATGGTCGCTGCCGGGAAGGACACTGCCGTCGGGGCCAGCCGCGCCCACATGTACGGAGCCCAGCACCAGCACGTCGCTTCCGCCTTCGTTGGTGAAGCGCAGGCGGATGCGCTTGCCCGCCACCGCTACACGCACCAGCTGGCGCAGGGTGACGTTGGCCGGATCGGCTTCGGGCGCCATCAGCGGCACGTTGCCGGGATTGTCGATCAGGATGGGCGAGGGCGGCGATGTGGCCGGGCCTTGACCCACATCGGCAGAGAGGGGCGCGACAGGCGATGGCGGCAGGGCCGGCGTCATGCCGGGCGGCAGGGGCGTAGGAACAAAACCCCAGGCACCGATCCAGTTGTCCCGCGCCAGCGCGGTGCCGGTGGTCCCCAGAATCAACACCGCCGCCAGGGCGAAATGCCGGAATTTCATGCGCGCTCCCCAAGGTCTTATGTCTTGGGCGTCACCTTTTCCCAGTCCCGGCGCGGCTTGCAAGGGGCAGAAAGGGGCCGCAGGGCGGCCTGCCCGGTGCCAAAATGCACCGCATCGGGCCCAAACGGGGCCGGAATCCGGAAAAATACTGCGTTTTCAGATGCTTCCCGTTGACGCGTCCTTACTTCCCTGACAGGTTATTGCAACCGCGGGGCTCGCCCGATGGCAAATGTCCCTCCAAGGGGCTGGGGATGATCAAGTCAGAACTGGTTGCGCGTCTTACCGCCCGCTATCCGCACCTCTACCACCGCGACGTTGAACGCATCGTCACGACGGTGCTCGATTCGATCACCAAGGCGCTGGCCGATGGCCATCGCGTGGAACTGCGCGGATTCGGCGCGTTCAGCGTCAAGGTGCGCCCCTCCCGCATGGGCCGCAATCCGCGTACCGGCGAACCGGTCGCGGTCGGCCAGAAGCGCGCGCCTTTCTTCCGCACGGGCAAGGAATTGCGCGAGCGGTTGAATGGCGGTACGCCCGAAGCGTGAACCCGGTCTACGTCGCCCTCGATACCACCGACCTCGATTATGCCCGCGAACTGGCCGCGCGCGTGCGCGGTTCCGTGGGCGGGTTGAAGCTGGGGCTGGAATTCTTCAATGCCCACGGGCCGGACGGTGTGCGCGCCTTCGAGGAACTGGGCCTGCCGGTGTTCCTGGACCTCAAGTTCCACGACATTCCCAACACAGTGGCGGGCGCCTGCCGCGCCGCCGCTGCCCTGAAGGTCTCCATCTTGAACCTGCATGCCCAGGGCGGAGCGGCGATGATGCGCGCGGCGCTGGATGCGGTGAAAAGCGTTTCGCCTTCCACACGGCTGATCGCCGTCACCGTGCTCACCAGCCTTTCCGATGACGATCTGCCCAGCGTCGGCCTTGCCCCGCCGGTGGCCGACCAGGTGTTGCGCCTGGCGAGCCTGGCGCAGGCGTGCGGCCTCGATGGCGTGGTCTGCTCGGCGCATGAGATCGCACGGCTGCGCGCCGAATTGGGCCCCGAATTCCTTCTGGTGGTGCCCGGCATCCGTCCTGCGGGCGCGGCGGTGGGCGACCAGCGCCGGGTGATGGGGCCTGTGGAGGCGCGGGATGCGGGCGCCAGCGTGCTGGTGATCGGCCGGCCCGTCACGGCCGCCCCCGACCCCGCGCTGGCGGCGCGGGAGATCGCCCAGAACCTTGGCATTCCGGGCATTCCGGCCGGTTAACGGCCTTCTTCCCCCTTGCTTGATTTCCGCGGCCCCGCGGCCCATACAGCCCACCCCATGTCGATCGCGGTCAAAATCTGCGGGATCACCAGCGCCGGCGCGGCCGATGCGGCCGTTTCCGCGGGCGCTGCCTATGGTGGACTGGTGTTCCACCCCGGATCGCCGCGCTTCGTGACGGCGCAGGCCGCGCGCGCGCTGACCGGGCGCATGCGCGGGCGCCTCAGGATCGTGGCGCTGGTGGCTGACATGGATGATGCTGGCATTGCGCATGTGCTTGAGGCCGCCGAACCGGACTTCCTGCAGCTGCATGGCGCCGAAAGCGTGGCGCGCACGGCGGAAATCCGCGCCCGCTTCGGGCGGCCCGTGATCAAGGCATTGCCGGTGGCGGAGGCTTCCGATCTCAATGCGGTGCCCGGATATGAAGAGGCGGCGGACATGCTGTTGTTCGATGCGCGCCCGCCGCAGGGCGCGGACCGCGCAGGCGGACATGGCGCGGCTTTTGACTGGAAACTGCTGGCGGGACGCACCTTCGCGCGGCCGTGGTTCCTGGCGGGTGGTCTTTCGCCCGAGAATGTCGCGCGCGCCATTGCAGCATCCGGCGCCACGCATGTGGATGTCTCCTCGGGCGTGGAAAGCGCGCCCGGCGTGAAGGATGCAACGCGCATTGCCGCTTTCGCCGCCGCCGCCAGGGGGCCGGCCTCGCTGGACCAGAAGATCGCATGACCACGATTCCCAATTCCTTCCGCACCGGTCCCGACGCGGGTGGCCATTTCGGCGCCTATGGCGGGCGTTTCGTCGCCGAAACCCTGATGCCGCTGGTGCTGTCGCTGGAGCAGGCTTACGAAGCCGCCAGGCATGACCACGCCTTCCAGGCAGAACTGGCGGACCTGCTCAGGCATTATGCCGGGCGCGAAAGTCCGCTCTACTTCGCCGAACGTCTGACGGCGCACCTGGGCGGCGCGAAAATCTATCTCAAGCGCGAAGACCTCAATCACACCGGCGCGCACAAGATCAACAACACGCTGGGCCAGATCCTCCTGGCCAGGCGCATGGGCAAGACCCGCATCATCGCCGAAACCGGCGCGGGTTCGCACGGCGTCGCCACCGCCACGGTGGCGGCGCGCTTCGGCCTGCCTTGCACCGTCTATATGGGCGAGGTGGACATGGAGCGTCAGAAGCCCAATGTCTTCCGCATGCGCCTGCTGGGGGCCGAGGTGAAGGCGGTCACGTCCGGCTCGCGCACCCTGAAGGACGCCACCAACGAAGCGCTGCGCGATTGGGTCGCCAATGTCGAGGATACGTTCTACATCATCGGCTCGGTGGTGGGGCCGCATCCGTATCCCGCGATGGTGCGCGACTTCCAGACCGTGATCGGCAGCGAGACGCGCGCCCAGATGCTGGAGATGGAAGGCCGCCTGCCCGACCTGGTTACGGCCTGCGTCGGCGGCGGCTCCAACGCCATCGGCATGTTCCATCCATTCCTGGACGATCCCGGCGTGGAGATCCATGGCGTGGAGGCGGCGGGCGAGGGCGTGGACACGCCGCGCCATGCCGCCACCATCTCGAAGGGAACGCCCGGCGTGCTCCACGGCTCGCGCAGCTATCTTCTGCAGGACGGGGACGGGCAGGTGATCGAGGCCCATTCGATCTCCGCTGGCCTCGACTATCCCGGCACGGGGCCGGAACACAGCTGGCTGAAGGATATCGGCCGCGCCAGGTATTTCGCCGTCACCGATGCGGAGGCGCTGGACGCCTTCGTGCTCCTGTCCAAGCTGGAAGGCATCATTCCCGCCCTGGAATCCGCGCACGCCGTCGCCCATGTGATCAAGGTGGCGCCGCAGATGAAGCCGGACCAGCTGATCGCTGTCTGCCTGTCGGGCCGCGGCGACAAGGATGTCTTCTCGGTCGCCGCCGCCCTGGGAGAGAAGCTGTGATGAGAGAGAAGCCGTGAGCCGTCTCGCCGATACTTTCGCGCGATTGAAGAAGGAGGGCCGCGCGGCCTTCATCCCCTTCATCACCGCGGGCGATCCCGACATGGAAACCAGCTTCGCCATACTCGAGAAACTGCCTGCCGCGGGCGCCGATGTGATCGAGCTGGGCATGCCGTTTTCCGACCCCATGGCCGATGGGCCGGCGGTGCAGGCCTCGTCCATGCGCGCGCTGAAAGCCGGCGCGAGCATGGTCAAGGTCCTCAAGATGGTCGAGAAGTTCCGCAAGTCCGACAAGACGATGCCGATCGTGTTGATGGGCTATTACAACCCCATCCACGCCTATGGCACCGCGCGGTTCGCGAAGGACGTGGCGGCGGCGGGCGTGGACGGCCTGATCGTGGTGGATCTGCCGGTCGAAGAAGACGAAGTGCTGCGCGTGCCGGCGGCGGCGCAGGGGGTCGATCTGGTGCGCTTTGTCACCCCCACAACCGATGGTGTGCGCCTGAAGCGCATTCTCGCGGAAGCCGGCGGCTATCTTTATTATGTGTCCGTCGCGGGCGTGACGGGCACCAAGTCCGCACCCGAAGAGGATGTGCGCGCCGCGCTGGCGCGCGTGCGGGCCGCAACCGACCTGCCTTGCGCGGTGGGCTTCGGCATCCGCACGCCGGAACAGGCGGCGGCGGTGGCGCGTGTCGCCGACGGCGTGGTGGTGGGTTCGGCCATCGTGGGCCGCGTGGCCGACAATCTGGGTGACGGCCGGGAAAAGCTCGTCTCGAACGTCCTGGAACTGACCCGGGCGCTGGCCGGTTCCACTCATGCCGCGCGTCATGGTAGGGTGCCGGCATGAACTGGATCAGCGATATCGTCCGTCCCCGGATCAAGGGACTGGTGGGCAAGGGCGGCGGCGCAGGCCGCGACACGCCGGAAAACCTCTGGAAGAAGTGCCCCTCCTGCGGCGAGATGATCTTCCACCGCGACTTGGTGGCGGGCCTTTATGTGTGCCCGCAATGCGGCCATCATATGCGCATCGGCCCGGCCGAACGCTTCGCCTACATCTTCGATGCCGGCAGCTTCACCGAAATGGTGCCGCCTTCGGTTCCCGCCGATCCGCTGCGTTTCAAGGGCGAGAAGAAATATTCCGACGAGGTGAAGTCGGCGCGCACCAAGACGGGCCGTCCCGAGGCCTTCACCGCCGCGCGCGGCACCATCGACGGCCTGCCCGTGATGATCGGCGTGCAGCCTTTCGACTTCCTGGGCGGAAGTCTGGGGCTGGGCGTGGGCGAGGCGCTGGTTGAATCCATCGATGCCGCGATCCGCGAGAAGCGCCCCTATGTCCTGTTCGTGGCCTCGGGCGGCGCGCGGATGCAGGAAGGCATCCTGTCGCTGATGCAGATGCCGCGCACGACCATCATGGTCGACATGCTGCGCGAAGCGGGGCTGCCCTATATCGTGATCCTGACGGATCCCACCTTCGGCGGCGTCAGCGCGTCCTATGCCATGCTGGGCGACGTCCAGATCGCGGAGCCGGGCGCGCAGATCGGTTTCACGGGCGCGCGCGTGATCGCCCAGACTATCCGGGAAAAGCTCCCCGAAGGATTCCAGCGCGCCGAATATCTGCTGGAACACGGCATGCTGGACATGGTCGTGCACCGCAAGGACATGCGCGCCACGCTTTCGCGCCTGCTGCATCTGCTGATGAAGCAGCCCCGGCCCAAGAGCAAGGTCCTGCCCTTGCCCAGGCGCAATGGCGGGGCGGCCGCGACGGTGTGATGATCGGCGAGACCACGCGTAGCGACGCCGTTCTCAAGCGTCTTCTCGCCCTGCATCCCAAGAAGATCGACCTGGCGCTGGACCGGATTCGGCGGCTGCTGGAGTCGCTGGGCAATCCCCATCTCAGGCTGCCGCCGGTGATCCATGTGGCGGGCACCAACGGCAAGGGATCGGCCTGCGCCTTTGCCCGCGCCATGCTGGAGGCGCAGGGCCTGAAAGTGCATGTCCATACCTCGCCGCATCTGGTGCGCTTCCATGAACGCATCCGCATCGCCGGACGGCTGATCGGCGAAGAGGCTCTGGTTTCGTTGCTGGAGGAGGTTGAACAGGTCAACGCCGGACGCGAGATCACCTTCTTCGAGATCACGGCGGCCGCCATGTTCCTGGCCTTCGCGCGCCATGCCGCCGACGCCACCATCCTCGAGGTGGGGCTGGGCGGCACATATGACGCCACCAATGTCGTGCCGCGACCGGCCATGACCGTGATCCAGCCGGTGGGCATGGACCACCGCGAATTCCTGGGCGACGACCTGGCCGGCATCGCGGCGGAGAAGGCGGGCATCATCAAGAAGGGCACGCCGCTGGTTGTCGGTCCGCAGATCGAAACGGCGCGCGCGGTGATCCTCAGCCATGCCGACAGGATGGGTGTGCCGGTCTTCGCCTTCGGGCAGGACTTCGCCAGCCGCCAGGAACATGGCCGCATGGTCTATGAGGACGAAACGGGGCTGCTGGACCTGCCGCTGCCGAAGCTGACCGGCCGCCACCAGATCGAGAATGCCGGTGTCGCCATCGCCGCCCTGCGCCATGCGGGGCGGGGTTGGGGGCAGGACTCGGCGGTGGAACGGGGGCTTTCGACGGTCGAATGGCCGGCGCGGTTGCAGCGCCTTTCGCGCGGGCCGCTGGTTGAGTCGGCGCCGCGCGGCGCCGAGATATGGCTGGATGGCGGCCACAATCCGCATGGCGCAGAGGCGGTGTCGCGCGCCATTGCCGACCTTGAGCAGCACGGCGAACGGCCGCTCTACATGATCTGCGGGATGCTGACGAATAAGGACGCGCTGGGATACCTGCGCGCCTTCCAGGGACTGGCGCGCCATGTGGTGACTGTGGCGATTCCGGGCGAGGCGAACAGCCTGGGTGCGGGCGCGCTTTACGACATCGCGCGCCGGGCGGGCCTGGATGCCGCGCCTGCCGAAGACCTGGAGGATGCCATGTTGCAGGTCAACGCCTGGACGCGGCTGGACGAACAGGACATCCCGCCGCGAATCCTGATCTGCGGATCGCTGTATCTTGCCGGCGTGGTTTTAAGGCAGAACAACTGACTGCCCCGACCGCAAAATCCCTCGCGCCGTGGAGATGAGGCAGGAAGTCAGATCGAACTCTCGATCCATTCCTTGATCTTCGACTTGGGCAGTGCGCCGACCTTGGTGGCCGCGACCTGGCCGTCCTGGAAGATCATCATGGTAGGAATGCCGCGCACGCCATAACGGGTCGGCACATGTGGGTTCTCGTCGATGTTCAGCTTCGCGATGGTGACCTTTTCGCCCAGTTCGGTGGCGAGTTCATCCAGCGCCGGCGCGATCATGCGGCACGGCCCGCACCATTCGGCCCAGAAATCCACCAGAACGGGCTTCTTGGCTTCCAGGACATCGGCCTGGAACGAGGCGTCGGACACTTTGATGGGCATTTGATCGATCCCTGAACTATCGCGTTACCATATCTAGGAACGCCTCACGTGAGGGTCAAGGAGGCACCACCCGGCCTTGCCGCGATTGCGGCCAGCCGGGCGTCCAGAACCACATCGGAAAGCTGTAAAAGCCGGGGCCCGTCTGTGAAGAGCAACCCGCACACGATCCGCCGGCCCGGAAAGATCGCCCGTGCGCCCGCGCGGTAGAGCGCCATCTGGGCAAGGTAGATGGGCGGCACTTCGGCCTCGCTCCGCGGCGGCGGGCGGTTGGTCTTGAAGTCCAGGATCAGGACTTCATCGTCGGTGACCGCCAGCCGGTCGATGCGGCCATTGACGCGCGCGCCTTTGCCCAGTTCCGGCAGTTCGGCCAGAAGGCCCGCCTCCGCCCGGCTGCCGGGGCCGAAGGCCGCAGCGAATCGGGAATCGTCCAGCACGGCCAGCACTTCATTCGCCAGCGTCTGCGCATCCTTCAGGCCGCTGGCGATCGCGAAGTTCAGCGCGATGTCGCGGCGGCGGTCCGGATCGATGTCCGGCAGCCGCGCCAGCAGCGCATGAACCACCAGCCCCCGGCGGAAGCGCGCCGCGCCTGTGCCCAACGGCGAAAAGGGCTGTGTCGCATCCACCGCATCGGAAGGACGGATCAGGCGCGGCGATGCGGGCTCCGGCGGCGCAGGGCGGCCGATCCAGTCCGGCAGGCTTTCCGCCGGCGCGGCGGGCGCTGCTTTTTCTCCCCGTTCCTCCTCCACGGTGCCTATGGCAAGGATTTCACCGTCGCCGCGCGTCACCGGCACGCCAAGCTTTTCGGCCGCGGCCTGGGCAAGCTGGTGCCAGGAACCGTTCCTGACGCCTTTCTTGTTCTCGAAGCCACAGACATAAAGCCGGTCGCGCGCCCGGGTCAGCGCGACATAGAACAGGCGCCGATGCTCGCCCAGCATTTCGGCTTCGGCGGCCTGCTTGGCGGCCTTCACCACCTTCGGCGCCTCTTCGCCGGAAAGCGGGAACAGCACGCTGTCCTCACCGTAAAGCAGCTGTCCCTTGCGGCTGGGCGGCTCGGGCAACGAGGTCGTGTCGGGCAGGATCACGATGTCGGCTTCCAGCCCCTTGGCGCCGTGCACCGTCATCACCCGCACCTCGTTGCGGCCGCGCTCCATGTCGCGTTTGATCTCGGTGCCGCCGCGTTCCACCCAGTCCAGGAAGCTTTCCAGAGACGGCGAATGGCTGCGCTCATGGGCCAGCGTGAGCGAAAGGAATTCGTCGATCGCGTCGGCGGATTCCGGCCCCAGCCGGGCCAGCAGCTTTTCCTTTGCGCCGCGGGCGGTAAGGGCATGAGAATAGAATTCAAAGGGCGGCGCGAAATCGGCCCGTTCCAGCATGTGGAAAAGGAAATCATGCGCGGCGGCGAAGGCGGGCGTTTCGTCCTGCCGCGCCGTCAGCGCCTGCCACAGGCTTGCCGGCCGGGCGTGCGCCAGCGCGAACAATTCCTCCTCTTCGAGTCCGCACAGCGGAGAGCGCAGCAATGCCGCCAGGGTGAGGTCATCCTCGCGCTGAAGCACGAAACGTCCCAGCGCGATCAGGTCCATCACCGCGATCTGTTCGGTCAGCCGGATCCGGTCGGCCCCCGCCACGGGAATCCGCCGCAGCTTGAGCTGGCGGATCACCTCGCCGCCGAATGGCTCGCGGCGCGGCAGAAGGATCATGATGTCGCGCGGCTGGACCGGATGGTCATGACCGGGAAGCCGGGCGCCGCCATTCACCCAGCCGGCGATGCGTCCGGCGACCTGGGCTGCCAGCCGGGCGATCGGACTTTCCTTCTGCACCACGTCCACCGGCGCCCAGATGTCGGTTTCCTCATCCTCTTCCGGCTTCAGCGCGGGCCAGAACTCGATGCCGCCGGGAACGGTTTTGCGATGGGCCTCGTGGCGAATCTCCGCGCCGCTGAAGGTCAGTCCCGCGCGCGCCGCATCCGCGGCAAAGACGGTATCCACGAATGTCAGGATCTCCGGGGCCGAACGGCGCGACGTGACCAGCGGCTGATCGACAAAGGTCAGGCCGGCGCCCTGCACCAGACCGGAGAAATGCCTGCGGTTGATCTCGAACTGGCGGGGATCGGCGCCCTGGAAACTGAAGATGGACTGTTTTTCGTCGCCCACCGCGAAGATCGTGCGAACCTGGCTCAGGTCCCGGCCCGTGCCGGCGAAGAATTCCTCGGCCAGCTTCCTGACGATGTCCCACTGTTCGGGACTGGTGTCCTGTGCTTCGTCGATCAGGATATGGTCGATGCCTTCGTCCAGCTTGTAGAGGACCCAGGCGGCCGCGCCGCGGCCATACAGAAGGTTGCGGGTCTCCACGATCAGGTCGTCATAGTCCAGCACGCCGCGCAGGCGCTTGGCCTGCCGGTACTCCCGCCGCATGGCCTCGATCACCGTCAGCGCGGCATGGGCCAGCGTCGCGGCGCGGCACGCGCGCCTGCGGTCGGCGGCGCGGCAGAATGCATCCTGCAGCCGCACCAGATGCGCGATCAATTCCGGCCGCGCATCGGAAAGCTTCTTCGTCGCCAGCTTCTTGCGCGGCTCGCCCTTGGCCGTCAGGAAGAAACCCTCCAGCAGGGCGAAACGGTCGGCGGGCGCCTGCGCGGCAATGACCGCATCCAGTTCCGCGGCTGCACCGGCATCGGTGGGGCTTCCGCCGCGCAGCCAGTCGCGTATCGCGCGCAGGATGTCCATCTCCAGCGCGGCGCAGAATCTTTCCGCCACGGTCTGCGCCGTCTCGCCGTCCTCGAGTCCATGCGCACGATGCACACGGGTCTTCAGGTCGCCTTCCTGGCCGAAGAAACGATCCAGCTTGCGCCGGTCGCCGCCCAGCGCCGCATCGACGATGCGCGACAGCGCGGCCTCGCTGGTTTCGGTGACCAGATGCGCCACCGCGCCCGCGAGCAGGGCGTCTCCCCCGCCCGCCCGTTCCAGAACGCGTTGGCGCGCCTCGCCGGCCAATTCCCGCGCCGATTGATCGTCCAGCACCTCGAAAGCCGGCGGAATGCCCGCCTCGATGGGAAAGCGCGAGAGCACGATCTGGCAGAAGGCATGGAGGGTGAGCACCTTCAGCCCGCCCGGCGTTTCCAGCGCGCTGGCGAACAGCTGCCGCGCCTTCTTCAGATCGCGCGGCGCCCCGCCGATCGCGGCGATCTTCTGTTCCAGTTCGCCGTCGGGCAGCATCGCCCATTCGCCGAGTTGCCGGAACAGGCGCTCCTGCATCTCCGCCGCCGCCGCCTTGGTAAAGGTAAGACAGAGGATGCGCTCGGGCGGCGCGCCCGCCAGCAGCAGCCGCGCCACGCGGTTGGCCAGCGTATAGGTCTTGCCCGCGCCCGCATTGGCGGCGACCCAGGCCGATACGGCGGGATCGGAGGCGATCACGGACGGATCACGCGCGTTCGTCATTCGCCCTCCGTCCAGCCGGAAGGCGACCATTCCCGCACACGCGCCAGATGGTCATAGTCGCCCGCGATATCGGCGCGGAAAGGCAGCACGCGCGGGCGATACGGCGTGGCTTCATCGCTGAACCAGGCGATGCGGCGGGCGAGTTGCGAGGCGGCTTCCTGCGCCAGCGCCTCGGCATCGCCGATCTCGATCGGGCTGCGCGCGCTTCTCTCGCTGGCCAGGCTGACATAGATGAGTTGCCGGGCGACGCGCGCGCCGATGCCGAATCCGTCCGCCGCCAGCATGGCGGCCTCCAGGGGCAGTTGCGGGGCCAGCAGTTGTTCGACCTGTTTCCGGCTGGGTGGCGCGCCCGTCTTGTAGTCGAGGATCGCGGCGGCGCCGTCCCTGAGCAGGTCTATGCGATCGGCGACGCCGGACAGCGTGAAGTCGCCGATGGCCAGCTTGCCGCGCACTTCCAGGTGCGATGCGGTGATGCCCCCGCGCCGCGCGCGTTCGAATTCCACGAAGCCGCGCGCCGCGCCCAGGAACCGCGGCCGCCAGATCGCCAGCGCGGCTTTCGGAATGCCCGCATCCTCGAAGACCCGATCGGCGATCGCGGCCAGCTGCAACGCGGCATCCTCGGGAAGGTCGTTCCTGTATCTGCCGATGAACAGTTCCAGCGCCTTGTGCAGGGCGGTGCCGCGCTCCAGCGGCCCGATGGCTTCGTCCAGCGCGTCCAACGGGCGCAGCTTCAGCACATGCTTCGCATAGATCGCGTAAGGATCGCGCAGCCAGGTTTCGATCTCCGTCACCGAAAGCGCGCGCGGCCGCACGCCGACCGGCGGCGTGGGGGCGGGCCGCGGCAGGCGCGGAGCCTGCGGCACGTCCATCATGCGCCGGGCAAGGCCCGCATAGTCGGTGGACGGCGCCAGCCGGTCTTCCAGTTTCAGGCCGCGCGTGAGCTGTTCCAGACGCTGCAGCCAGCGCGAAGGAATGGTCGGCGCGCCATCGGCCTTGAGCGCGCGGGTCATGAGCACCTGCGGTCCCGCCGCCAGCATGGCGAAGTCGTGGGCGGCAAGACCGATGGCGCGTTCGGGCTGCTCCAGCCCCAGCGTCCGGCGCATGGGGCGCGAGAACCAGGGGTCGGTGCCGGCGCCTTGCGGCCATGTGCCTTCGTTGAGCCCGCCCAGGATGGTGAAGTCGAAGTGCTGCAGGCGCGCTTCCAGCGGGCCCAGGATGAAGAGCCGTGGATGCCGTCCGAAGGTGGTGCGCACCGGCGTCTTCATCGCCAGGCTGTGGAAGAGCGGGGCCCATGACCCGGGTTCGACCGGCGGCAGGCCCTGCGCCGCCGGTCGCAAGGATGCGATCAGTTCGAACGCGGCCTGGCCGTCAGCATCGCGCCAGAGCGCACATGCGCCGTGACCGTCGACGGCCAACGCTTCCGCCGCCGCGATATGGGCATCCAACAGGCCCTCGATCTCCGCTTCAGGCCGCGCCAGCATCCTTTCCAGCGGCGCGAGGATCACCGCGACCTCGTTCCACCAGCCGGCCAGTGCGGCCAGCGCGCCAGGCGGCGGCGGGCGATGGGCTTGCCCGGCCTTTTCGATGGCGCGTGCGATGCCGGCAAGGCCCGGATCGGGTCGCGGCCCGCGCAGGCACCAGCGGTCAAGTTCGCGCGCGCGGGCACGGAAGGTCGCCGCCTCCTGGCCGCATGCGGCGAACGGGTGCTTGAGCAACGCCAGCAGGGCGACCGGCGCGAAACGTGCCGCTGCCGCTTCGGCCAGCAGGCAAAGAAAAGCGCCGGCAGGCGCGTGGGCGAGGGGGCGGCCGGCGGAATCGTCCACCGTCACGCCCCAACGCGCCATTTCAGCAGCCACGCGCCGCGCCAGGTTGCGGTCGGGCGTCACCAGCGCGGCCGTGCGTCCGGGCGTTTCCAGCGCGTGACGCAGCGCCAGCGCGATGACCAGCGCCTCTTGCGCCGGATCGGCGGCGGCGGCCAGCGACAGGCCGTTCAATCCTTCGGCCAGCGCGCCCGCGCCGCTTTCCGCCACCTTGCGCCAGGCATCGGTGGTGGGCGCCGGACGCAGCGTCTCGCTGAGCAGCACTGCGCGCGGCGCGCCAGCCGGAACGCCGGACCATTCCTTCACCTCGTCACGCGTGCAACCGATGCTGTTCAGCAACTGCCGCAGGCCATATTGCGGATGACCGGCATCGAGGCCCTCCCAGCCGGCCGCATCCAGATGCCGGTCGAGGCCCGGCAGAACCACCGCGCCGCCCGGAAGCCGCGCGATCACGCCCAGGAGCGCGGCGGTGGCGGGAATGGAGCCGGTGGAGCCCGCGGCGATCACCCATCCCGGCGGCGGCGAGGCCGCAAGCCGCGCGCCGAGCGCCTGAAGCGCCAGCCTGCGCCGCGTCGCCGGGCTTACCGCATTTTCGGCGGCCAGCACGGCGGGCCATGATTCGCGCAGCACATCCAGGAAACGGGTGACGCCGTCCCAATGCTCCGCCAGCGCGGCCGGTGCGAGGTCCTTCAGTCTGCCCAGATCGGCGCCCTGTGTTTCCACCTCGTCCATCACCCGCGCGAGACTGTCGGCCAACGCGGCGCATTGCGCGAAGGAAAGCGTTCCGTCGCGCCCCTTGCGGTCCCACGCACGGATCAGCCGCGCCAGCAACAGCTGACGCCGCAATGGCGCGATCGCGGGCGCGATCTCAAGCCCGTCCGAAGCGGCATCGAACAGAAGGTCATCCTCGTCGGAATCGCCCAGCGGCCGGAACTGCGGCAGCAGGGCCGCGCCGCCCAGTTCGTGCGCGAAGGCATCGCCGAAGCTGCGCGCCGCGCGCCGCGTGGGCAGATAGATGACGGCTGACGACAGCGCCAGCGGGTCGCCGCCCGTGCGGGCGATCAACCCTTTCGCCAGCGCGCGGGCAAAATGCGCGCCGGGATGGATCGTGAAGACCGATGGCGGTTTCAAGCCCGCGCCCTGCCGGGAGCCGCGGCGAGACGTCGCTCGCCCGCATCGCGCGCCTGGGGCGTGCCGACGTGAATCCATACGCCGTGCAGCATCATCCCGAACAGCCGGCCCTTGGCGATGGCGCGGTCCCACAGGATGTTGGTGGAGAAGGCGCCCGCCGGCGCATCCGCAAACAGCCGAGGATGGACGATCTGCACGCCCGGATAGGCATGCGGCGTTTCGTTCCGGCCCCTGGCGCGCGCCACGCGCCCGTCCGCCTCCAGAATGAAGTCGCCTGCGCCTTCATAGCCTGTCGCCGTCGCCATCTCGGCCAGGAGAAGCAGTCCGTCCATCCGGTCGGAATCCCAATGGGCCTGCATCGCCGCAAGGGCTGGTGCGCCCGTCTCGATCCATATGGAATCGGAATTGAGCACGAAGAACGGCTCCGCGCCCAGGAGCGGCATGGCCTTGACCACCCCGCCGCCGGTATCGAGCAGTCTTTCGCTTTCGTCGGAGAAGAGGATCGTGACGTCGCGGCGCTGCTCCAGATGGGCGCGCAGCATGGCGGCCTTGTAGTGCAGGTTGACCACGATCCGCGTCACACCCGCCGCCGCCAACCGGTCGATGGCATGGTCGATCAGCGTGCGCCCGCCCACCATCACCAGCGGCTTGGGGCGGTCGTCGGTCAGGGGGCGCATCCGCGTGCCAAGTCCCGCGCCCATGATCATCGCAGCCGTGATCCTGCTCACCCGGTCTCCACTGCGCGCCAGCCCTTGCGTCTGTCTTCCGGAATCACGCGATCATACCATGCCCGCAGACCCGCCAGCGCGGGGTGGGCGAGGTCATGTTCCAGATAACCCCAGACGCGCGGCAGAAGGCCCAGATAGCGGGCCTTGCCGTCCCGCCTGTAGAGGCGGGCGAAGATGCCGACAATCTTGGCGTTGCGCTGGGCCGCCATCACGGCCATCTCGTGGCGGAACGCTTCCTCATCGACAGGTGTGCCCTGCGCGCGCATCGCAGCCAGGTAATGCGCGGTTGCGAGCGCGGCAACGGCCGGCGGAACGTCGCGGCGGGCATCCTCGATCAGCGAGATCAGGTCATAGGCGGCGCTTCCCGCCACCGCATCCTGGAAATCGATCAGCCCGACCCTGGCCACGCCCTGGCGCCGGGGCAGCCACAACAGGTTCTGCGCGTGATAGTCGCGGTGCACGAAGACACGGCGGCCCGCAGGAATCTGCGCCAGCGCCGCCTGCCACAGGGCGCGATGCTCCGAAACTTCCGCATCGCTCGCCGCCCGGTCCAGCGCCAGCGGCAGAAACCATTCGGTGAAAAGATCGGTTTCGGCGATCAGCGCGGTCTGGTCATATTCATAAAGCGGCAGGCTCCGGCCCGTTTCCCCCTGGCGGGGCAAATGCGAAGGTGCGTCCGCCGCGTGAAGTTTCGCCAGCACTTCGACCGCTGCTTCGTACAGGACCTTTTCATCGCCGCCACCGGCCAGAACGTCTGCGAACAGGTCCTCGCCCAGATCCTCCAGGATGACGAAGCCGGCAGCCGTGTCGGCCGCATGGATCTGCGGCGCGGCAAGCCCATGCCCGCGCAACCATTCCGCCGCCGCCACGAAGCGCGCGCAATCCGCGCCGGCCAGCCGCGCCACCGCATTGTAGCCGAGGGCGCGCCGTTCTTCGGCACCGGCGCCCGGCGGGGCGGCGGGCGTCTCGGCATCCTGCGGCTGGTCCATCAGCATGGCCTTGCGCGCGCCCAGCCCCAGCCGCGCATAGCGGCGCGTGGAGGCGTCGCCGGGCAGGGGCGTCACCACGGCGCCGCCCCAGCCGGAACGGTGCAGGAAGTCCTGCATCGCAAGGTGGCGCGCGGACATGTCAGACATGCTCCAGGATCTCCCATCGTGCCGGCCCCACAAGCCGCGCCTGCCGCGCGCCGTCCCGCAGGGAGAGGCGCACATGCAGCGCGTCCAGCGGCAGCGCCTCGGGCGCGCGCTCCGGCCATTCCACCAGCACCGCGCCTTCCGCCAGCGCATCGTCGAAACCCAGTTCCTCGAGTTCGCGCACGCTTCTGAGGCGATAGAGATCATAGTGGCTGACGGGCAGGCGCGCCGTCTCATAGGTCTGCACAAGCGTGAAGGTGGGGCTGGGCACGTCCTCGCTGACACCCAGCGCGCGCAGGACGGCACGGGCCAGCGTGGTCTTGCCTGCGCCCAGTTCGCCCCACAGCGCCACGGCGTCACCCACCGCAAGACCACGCGCGATCGCAGTCCCCAGCCGCGCGGTCGTGTCCAGGTCGGGCAACGCGCAGGTCCCGCGGAAAATATCCGGATTTTCAGCCATCACGAACGCTTTTAGCCCGCGCGCGGGCGCGCCGGAAGGGGCCGGTTGCGTCATGCACACCCCTATGCTAGCCCCGCCCCCGGATCAGGAAAACCAGCGAGAAATGCCCGAAAACATCATCATCGTCGGCGCCGGCCAGGCCGGCGTCCAGGCTGTCCAGTCTCTTCGCGCCGAAGGATTCACCGGCCCCATCACCATGATCGGCGACGAGGCCTATCCGCCTTACCAGCGTCCGCCGCTTTCCAAGGCCTATCTGCTGGGCGCATTCGAGCGGCCGCGCCTGTTCCTCAAGGCGGACTCCTATTACGGCGAAGCGGACTGCGCGCTGATCCTCGACACCCGCGTCATCGCCATCCACCGCGCCGAGCGCGCCGTGGAACTGGCCGACGGCCGCAGGCTCGCCTATGACAAGCTGTTGCTGGCGACCGGCGCGCGCGTGCGGCGGCTTGCCTGCCCCGGCGCCGACCTGCCGGGCGTGCATTACCTCAAGACCATCGCCGATGTGGACGGGCTGCAGGCCGCGTTCCAGGCCGGCAGGCGCATCGCGGTCGTGGGCGGCGGTTATATCGGGCTGGAGGTGGCGGCGGTGGGCGCCAAGCGCGGGCTCGACGTGACCGTGTTCGAGGCGATGGACCGGCTGATGGCGCGCGCGGTATCGCCGCAATTGTCGGCTTTCTATGCCGCCGAGCACGAGAAGGCGGGCGTGAAGCTCAAGCTGCGCACAGGCGTGGAAGCCATCGGCGGCAACGGCAAGGTGGAATGGGTGAAAGCGGGCGGCGAGGCCTTCCCGTGCGACATCGTCCTGGTCGGCATCGGCGTGGTGCCATGCGATGAACTGGCGGTGGCGGCGGGGCTCGGCAGCGACGACGGCATTGTGGTGGACGCCAATGCACAGACCGGCGATCCGCACATCTGGGCCGCGGGCGACTGCACGCGCCATGTGGGCCGCGAGGGCCACTATATCCGCCTCGAGTGCGTCCAGAACGCCATAGACCAGGCCAAGCACGCGGCCTTGGCGATGACGGGAAAGCCGAAGACCTACAGCGAGGTGCCGTGGTTCTGGTCGGACCAGTACGACCTCAAGCTCCAGATCGCGGGACTCGCGCGGCCCACCGACCGCACCGTGCTGCGCGGCGATCCCGCGGCGCGGAAGTTCGCGGTGTTCCATCTGCGCGACGGTGTCGTGGCGGCGGTGGAGGCGGTGAATGCCGCCCCGGAATATCTGGTCGGCAAGAAGATGATCGCAGCGGGCAAGGCGGTCGCCGCGGAGACACTGGCCGACACATCCATCCCCATCAAGCAGTTCGGCTGATGCCGTTGGCCAAGCACAAGGTCACTTATGTCGAGCATGGCGGTGCGGCCCATACCGTCGAGGTGGCCGAAGGCTGGTCGCTGATGGAAGGTGCGGTCAAGCACCTGATCCCCGGCATCGATGCCGATTGCGGCGGCGCCTGCGCCTGCGCGACATGCCAGGTTTATGTCGCGCCGGAGTGGCAGGACAGGCTTCCGCCCAAGAGCGACATGGAAGAAACGATGCTCGATTTCGCGCCCGATGTCCGGCCCAACAGCCGGCTCTCCTGCCAGATCCGGATGAGCGCGGCGCTGGACGGCATCGTGCTCCACCTGCCGAAAAGCCAGCATTAGTGCCGGCGATCCGTCGCTGATTGGTCAGACAATGGCGCGGAGGCCATAGGCCACCAGCGTCCAGAAGATCACCAGGCCTGCGAAGATCCAGCGCCATACAGCCGCGCGGCCGTCATGCGCATGGCGCGCCAGGCGGCGGCCGCGGTGTTCCGCCTTCCAGCGTTGGCGCGGGGTCCTGCAACGGCCGTAATGGTGATGGTATTCGATGGCAACCATCGGAACTCCAGCACACGTGATCTGTCGCTGCTTTTATAATGGTTCAGTGCGGCGAAAGTTTGATTCCGAGGGTTCCCCACACCCAATCAAAGATATGCCGCCCTGCGATCGCCGCTGACTTCCGGATCGCCGTCGGGAATGCGCCGCGGCAGGTGGCATCGCACCAGCGTTCCGCCCGCGCCAGCGCCGGATTCGATCTCCACCCAGCCGTCGTGCAGTTCCAGGAAGCGGTTGACCAGCGCCAGGCCCAGGCCCGCGCCGGCGCGGGCACCCTGCCGGCCCTGAGCCGAGAACTGTTCGAACACGCTGGCCTTCACTTCCGGTGCGATGCCGGGGCCGTTGTCGGCCACGGTGATCTGCACGTCATCGCCGGCGATCCGCGCAGACAGAGTGACGGTGCCGCCGCGCGGCGTGAACTTGAACGCATTGGACAGCAGATTGAAGATCACCTGGCGCAGGCGGCGCGGATCGGCCAGGAAATGACCGCCGTCCGCCGGCACATCGGTTTCCAGCGCCAAGCCCATCTTTGTCGCCCATTCACGGGCATGGCCCGCCACCTCGCCGACCAGTTCGGCCAGGTCTATGCGCTCAAGCTCCAGCCGAAGTGCGCCGGATTCCACCAGCGCGAGATCGAGGATGTCGTTGACAAGGTTCTTGAGCGTGCCCGCGCCCGCCACAATGGCCTGAACATATTCTTCCTGCTGCGGATTCAGCGCGCCCGGAACGCCGCTGGCCAGATGCTCGGAAAAGCCCAGGATGGTATTGAGCGGGGTGCGCAGCTCATACGAGACATGCTTGATGAAGTCGGACTTGAGCCGGTCCGCCGCTTCCAGCCCCTCATTGCGCTCTCGCAGCGCGCTTTCGATGCGGAAACGGTCGGTGACGTCGGTGAACGTCACCAGCGTCGCGCCGTCGGGCAGGGACGAGACGGAAAGCGACAGAATCGACCGGTCGGAGCGTTCGATCTCACCCAGGCCGCGCGCGGCGCCTTCCCCGGCGACGGCCTGGACCAGATGATCCCAGATGCGGTTTTCACCGAACCTGTCGCGCGAGAGCGCGGCCAGCGTGCGCAGATGCGGTTCGCCCGCCAGGTCGCCCGTTTCGAATTCCCAGATGCGTGCGAAAGCGGCATTGTGCAGCCTCAGCTTTCCATCCGGCCCGAACACCGCCACGCCTTCGGCCAGCGTATCGAGCGTCGCTGACTGCACCCTGACCAGGGTGTTGTAGTCGCTTTCCAGGTTCAGCCGCGCGGTGACGTCTTCGTAAAGGCAGGTCAGCCCGCCGAAGGGATGCGGCTGCACGACGACACGTATGGTCTGGCCACCGGGCGTATGCCAGGTTTCCTCGACGCTCTCACGCGCGCCGCCGTTGTAAAGCGCCAGCCGCGCGCGCTTCCAGGCCGGATAGTCGCGTTGCTCGGGCAGCCGCCGCGCATCGCGCAGCCGGTCGAGGATGTCGCCTTCGGCGGGATGACGGTCGAGGAAATCCTGGGGCAGGTTCCACAGCGCGGCAAATGCCTTGTTGTGGAAGGTGAGCTTCTGGTCGCGCCCGAAGATCGCCACAGCGGTGCCCAGCGTGTCCAGCGTGGCGGTATGGGCGTCGGCATGCTGCTGCAGATGCGCCTCGGCCGTGGTCGCGTCGGTCACATCGAGCGCCGTGCCGACCACGCCGGAATCCCCCAGCGGGATCTCACGGAAGGCCAGCGCGCGCCTGCGCCCGTCCACCACGGCAAAGCGGCGGGATTCCTGCGGCGCGTTCTGCGCGCGCGCAGCCGCGGCCAGCTCGCGCTCGCCGCGGTCGAGCGACACCTGATTGCGGCGCGCCGATTCCAGATCGGCGGCGCCCGCGTTCTTCAGGAATGCCCGGTTGGCCCAGCTGAGCGCCAGCGTCCTGTCGCGCAACCAGACCGGAACGGGCAAGGCGTCGAGGATCGCCTGGAAATCGGCTTCCTGTCCGGCCGCCGCGGCTTCCTCCAGCCACACGGCCGCCATACCACCCACGGCGCGGCCGCGCACCACGAGCGCCCTGCCGCGCGCATCCTGCACCGTCAGGCCAAAGCCGGCGCCGCGATCGGAAAGGCCGTCCAGCGCCTCAGACAGCGCCAGCGCGTCCTTGCCCTTGAGGCAGGACTGCAACATCTCCTCGCCGCCGCCATAGGAGAATGGCCCGGTTCCGTCCCGGCCCCACACCACCAGCGCCTCCCGGCCCGCGCCCAGAAGGGCGTCGCGCTCGCCGACGGCTGCCTTGGTCTTGGCGGCCATGCCGCGCAACGTGCGGCGCAGGCGGCGGGCGGCGTGCTGCTCGGCCAGCGCCCACAACCCCGCGGCGACAGCCAGCGCGACCCCGCCGCAGGCCAGCCCCGACAGGACCACGATATTGCCGTTCTGGAAGGTCAGCAGGTTGGCCGCGGCCGCCAGGGTGGGCGAGGCCGGAGAAGCCAGAACAGGGGAAGCTTGAGCCGGCGAGGAAAGCGCGCATGCGGCTGCGCCCAGCAGGTATCCCCACTGCCGCCCCCCGCCCGAATGTCCCATTTTGGGACGCATCCACCTGCCCCCGTTATCGACTCGCCGATGAACGAATCACTTTGGAATCAACAAGATAGCTGTATGGGTGGAATCCGACTAGGTGTGGTGGTTAATAAATTATGAAAAACCAGATCGGGCCCCGTGTCGCAACCCATGCGGGTTGTGGGGGAATTCCGAGTCAATTCATGGCGTTAAGGATTGGCCCCGGCGTCACGTGGCGGGGAGCGCCTTCAGCGGGCGGGCAGGAAGTTGACGTAGTAGGGACGCGGCCGGTGTCCCCGCGCCGTCATGCAACGCGCATAGACCCGGTTATAGGCCCGGTTGCGCTCATAGCTGGTGCTGCCCGCCATGCGGACGTCATAGCTGACGGCTTCGTCGGCGACGATGCCGCAAGCCTTGTTGTCGTCATCGAAAGCCTGGATGCCGCCGGCGCCCACCTCGAAATTGTCGCCGCTGTAACGGGTGATGCTCTGGCATCCCCACAGGGCCAGGCAGACCGGCAACAGGATAAGGGCGCGCATGGCTTTCCCTAGCGCGCCCGTCCGTGCCGGACAATGCTCAATAGCGATAGGTGTCGGGCTTGTAGGGACCGGCCTTGGGGATGGAGATATAACCCGCCTGCTTGTCGCTGAGCTCGGTCAGCTCCACGCCGATCTTGCCAAGGTGAAGCCGCGCGACTTTCTCGTCCAGCTGCTTGGGCAGGGTATAGACCTTCTTCTCATACTTGCCCTGGTTGCTGAACAGTTCGATCTGGGCCAGCGTCTGGTTGGTGAAGCTGGCCGACATCACGAAGCTTGGGTGGCCCATGGCGTTGCCCAGGTTCACCAGCCGGCCTTCCGACAGCAGGATGATGCGCTTGCCGTCGGGGAATTCCACCTCGTCGACCTGCGGCTTCACATTGTGCCATTTGAAGTTCTTGAGGCCTCCGACCTGGATCTCGCTGTCAAAGTGCCCGATGTTGCAGACGATGGCGCGGTCCTTCATGGCGCGCATGTGCTCGACTGTGATCACATCCACATTGCCGGTGGCGGTGACAAAGATGTCGGCCCTGGGCGCGGCCGTTTCCATGGTCACGACCTCATAGCCTTCCATCGCGGCCTGCAGCGCGCAGATGGGATCGATCTCCGACACCATCACGCGGCAGCCCGCGTTGCGCAGGCTGGCGGCCGAGCCCTTGCCCACATCGCCGAAGCCGCAGACCATCGCCACCTTGCCGGCCATCATCACATCGGTGCCGCGGCGGATGCCGTCCACCAGCGATTCGCGGCAGCCGTAAAGATTGTCGAACTTCGACTTGGTCACGCTGTCGTTCACATTGATGGCGGGGAAGAGCAGCTTGCCTTCCTTCTCCATGATATAAAGGCGATGGACGCCGGTGGTGGTCTCCTCCGACACGCCCTTGATGTTCTTCGCCAGTTCGGCGAACCAGCCGGGCTTCTCTTTCAGCGTGCGCTTGATGAGGGCATAGAAGACCTCTTCCTCTTCGTTGCTCGCGGTATCGAGGAAGGCCGTGTCGCCCTTTTCGGCGCGCAGCCCCGCATGGACCAGCATGGTGGCGTCGCCGCCGTCGTCCAGGATCATGTTAGGCACCCCGCCATCGTCCCATTCCAGGATGCGGCGGGTATAGTTCCAATAGTCCACCAGGCTCTCGCCCTTGACCGCGAAGACGGGAATGCCTGCGGCGGCGATGGCCGCGGCGGCATGGTCCTGGGTCGAATAGATGTTGCAGCTGGCCCAGCGGATGTCCGCGCCCAGGGCCTTCAGCGTCTCGATCAGCACCGCCGTCTGGATGGTCATGTGCAGCGAGCCCGCGATGCGCGCGCCCTTGAGCGGCTGCTTGGGGCCGTATTCGGCGCGGGTGGCCATCAGGCCGGGCATCTCGATCTCGGCGATGGCGAGTTCCTTGCGGCCCCAATCGGCCAGGGTGATGTCCTTGACGACATAGTCGGTGAAGGTCTGGGCGGGGGCGGCAGACATGCGGGGATTCCCTGTTGGTTTTGCACGGTTCGGGGTGGCTATAGCAGCCCGGCGGGACCAGGGCAAGAAACATATAAAGAAATACGCATATGATGGATGCCTGCGGAAATGGATTATGGTTGCGCCGGTTTTCACGGGAACCGGGAGATGCCGCTCAATCCGTCCTGGCCGGAAATTGCCCTGCGCCTGGCGCTGACGATCGTGGCCGGCGCGCTGATCGGAGCCAATCGCGAAGCGCGGGGTCACGCGGCGGGACTGCGCACCACCATGCTGGTGACGCTGGCGGCTTCGGTGGCGATGATCCAGATGAACCTGCTGCTGCCGGTGTCGGGCAAGACCGGCGCGTCCTTCTCGGTCATGGACGTGATGCGTCTGCCGCTCGGCATCCTTTCGGGCATGGGATTCATCGGCGCCGGCGCGATCCTGCGGCGCGGCGAACTGGTGACCGGCGTCACCACGGCGGCGACTCTGTGGACAGCCACGGTGATTGGCCTGTGTTTTGGCGGCGGCCAGCTGGCCCTGGGCGCGATCGCAACCATCCTGGCCACCACCATCCTGTGGCTGCTCAAGGAACTGGACCGCCGCTTTATTCATGTGCAGCGCGCGACCTTGCGCCTTTCCGCCGCTGCCGGAACCGATGTCCAGGCGCTTGTCCAGGAGGCGATCCCGCCCCGCTACGGACGGATGCTGGCCGACCTGATCCGCGAGGACGAGCGCACGGTCGCGATCTATGACGTCAAATGGCGCGATGTTCACGGCGAGAATCCGCCGCTGGCCGAGATCTCGCGCCTGAAATCCCAGCCGGGCGTGCGGGAAGTCGCCTGGATCGCCACCACGAAGCGCGATTGAGACGCGGAACGGCGTGGGAGTTCCCGGATTGTCTGTGCATCCGGTCAACAGGAGCACGACATGACGGCTATCAAGGATGCGCGGATTCTGATCATCGCCACCAACGGCTTCGAGCAGGCCGAACTGGAGGTTCCCCGCGACAAGCTGAAGGCGGCAGGCGCCCGGGTCGAAGTGGCGACGCCGGACGGCAAGCAGATCATGGGCTGGGACCGCACCGATTGGGGCCGCCCCGCACAGGCCGACCTCAGGATCGCGGACGCTGCATGCGAGAACTACAACGCGCTCGTCATCCCCGGCGGCGTGATCAACCCCGACAAGCTGCGCACCGACAAGGATGCGATGAAGCTGGTCGGCGATTTCCTGGGCAGCGGCAAGGTGGTGGCCGCGGTCTGCCACGGCCCCTGGCTTCTGGTGCAGGCCGATGCGCTGCGCGGCCGGCAGGCGACGTCCTGGCCGTCGCTGCGGAAGGATGTGGAGAACGCCGGCGCCCACTGGGTGGACAAGGAGGTGGTGACCGACAACGGCATCATCACCAGCCGCAATCCCGACGACCTTCCCGCATTCGTGTCGAAGATCATCGAGGAGGTCGGTGAAGGCAGGCACTATCGCCGCGCGGCCTAGGGTCCGTCCACCTCGTATCCCGCCTTGCGCAGAAGGGCGGGGACGCCTGTGGGGCCGGTCAGGTGGCCAGCGCCGACCACGATGAAGAAGCGATGCTTCTCGCGCAGCATTCGCGCGATCTTGGGAACCCAGTTCCGGTTGCGATCGTCGAGCAGCATTTTTCGCGCGGCGGGGAATTCGTCCAGGTCGCTGTTGATCAGGACATCGAGCTTCTTCTGGTCGCCTTCGCTCCAGGCGTCGACCATGGGCCGGACCTCGGCGGCAAGGTCGCGCATGTCCTTGAGGCCGGATTCGAATTCCTCCAGCTCCAGCGTTCTGTCGTCGGGCGCCAGCAGCGCGAACTGCTGGTCGATGGTTTCCAGATAGCGGACCTGCTTGTGATCCTTCAGGGCCTCGGCCATCAGCACGGTGTCAACGCCGTTGCCGGGCGAGAATTTCTGCTGCGAAGCCTGGGCGAACATCATCTGCAGGCCCGCCAGCCAGGGACGGTCGCGGTTGACCGCCGCCAGCGGCAGTCCCGACGCCTGCAGGGCCGCATCGAAATCGGGCAGAGCCTTGGGGTGCAGCGCCGCCCTCAGGGTCTGACCGTCCGGCAGATAGCCGTGCCGGGCGATCAGATCCTGAAGCCTGGCTATCGCCTTTTCATCCTGCGGCACTTCAAAGACGAAGACATCCGCCTTGTCCAGTGCCGCGGCGATCTCCGGCGACCGCCACTGTACATCCGGCGGCAGGATATGGATCGAGCCCAGCAGCCAGGCTTCGCCATGAGAGCCGCGGATATGCCACAGGGAAGGATGGACGGCCGTGTCCGCAAAGGCCGGAAAGGCCAGAAGAAGCAGGAGAAAGGTCAGCAGGCGCCGAAAACGCATTGTTCTCCCCGTCTCGCCCGGCCTGGAATCCTGCCGCGCCGGGCCGAAGGTGCCGACGCGCGGCCCGGCTTGGCAAGAATGATGCCGCCGCCGGCGGTATCATTCTTCGCCAAACTTTGCCTCCACCAGCGCCAGGATTGCTTTCATCGCTTCGGCCGCATCGGGGCCTTCGGCGGTGATCTCCACTTCCGATCCCATCGAGGCCGCCAGCATCATCAGTCCCATGATCGAACGGCCATTGACCGCTGTGCCGTCCTTGACGACGTGGATGTCGGACCGGAAGCGCGCCGCCGCTTCCACGATCTTTGCGCTGGCCCGCGCGTGCAGGCCACGCTTGTTAGGAATGATGACGCGGGACCGGAGCTTGTCGGGCATTCGGGCCGGGTCTTCCTAGGCGAGGTCCGCGCTGCCGGCGCGCATGTATTTGCGGCCCGCCTCGATCGCTTCCTTGACCGCCTGCTCCAGCGGCAGCTTGGCGCGGACATCGATCAGCTTTATCAGGCTGGGCAGGTTCGCGCCCGCCAGCACCTCGATCTTGCCGCGTTCCAGAAGCGTCAGGGCAAGGTTGCAGGGCGTGCCGCCGAACATGTCGGTGGCGATGATCACGCCGTCCCCCATGTCCACCGCCCTGGCGGCGGCCGCGATCTCGCGCTGACGGCGCTCGATATCGTCTTCCGGGCCGATGCAGACGGCGCGGAGGTGGGTCTGCGGGCCTACCATGTGCTCCATCGCGGAAATGAATTCCTGGGCCAGCCGGCCGTGGGTGACGAGGACGATGCCGATCATGTGGGTTCCGTTCAACGGCCGCGGACAGTAACAAAAGCCCTTGGCCGTGGAAGGCTTATTTGATGTGAAAAGTGTCGCGGAACAAGCCCTTCGAAAAAGCCAGCAGGGCCATGCGGATTTTGGCGGGCGCGGAGGCGTGCCGGGCATCCAGCGCGACAAGCGGCGGCAATGCGGCTGTTTCGAGCGGCGGGGGAGGGCGGTAGAAGCGCGCCTCCGGCAGGCGCGCGCCTTCCCGGCCCAACTGCACAGCCAGGGCGATTGTGACACGCTCCCGCGCGGGCACCTCGACAATGCCAAGCCCCCGGACCTCCATCAGGCCCCGGATGCCGGACGGCGCCCTGGCGCGGAGAACGCCCTTGGCTGTGAAAAGGATGGTGCGGTCGTCCGCCACCAGCTTTGCCCCGCCGTCGATCAGGCGCAGCATGAGGTCGGACTTGCCCGCCCCGCTGGGCCCCAGCAGCAGGACGCCTTTGCTGCCAAGCGCGACGCAGCCGGCATGGATGTTGACCTCTCGGGGACCCGTTTCAGGCATTGGCTTGCATCAGTGGCAGTTCAACGATCAGCCGCGCGCCGCCGTTCGTCCTTTCCGCAGGCGCGTCTTCCGGGCGGGGACGGTTCTCGGCATAGATGCGTCCTCCGGCCGCCTCGATGATCTGGCGCGCGATGGAAAGGCCCAGGCCGGAATTGCGGCCGAAATTCTCGCCCGGGCGCTCGGTGTAGAAGCGCTCGAAGATCGATTCCAGATTTTCCGGCGGAATGCCGGGCCCTTCGTCCTCCACCGTCACGCGGGCGGCCATGTCGCGGCGCGTCGCGGTGACGGTCACCTTGCCCTGTTCGGGGCTGAACGAGATCGCGTTGTCGATCAGGTTCCGGAACACCTGGCCCAGGCGCTCGTCACGCCCCTGCACGGTGGCGCCCGCGGGCAGTTCGTCACGCAGCACATATTCGATCCCGTGACCGGTGTCGGTCATGCGATAGATGTCGATGATGGTGGACAGAAGGTGCGACAGCGCCACGGGTTCGCGCTTCTCGCGCGACAATTCTGCGTCCAGCCGCGAGGCGTCGGAAATGTCAGTGATCAGCCGGTCGATGCGCTTGACGTCGCCGCGCACGATCTCCAGCAGCCGCGCCCGATCCTCCTCGCCCCTGGCGCGCGAGAACATCTCGACCGCGTTGGCCAGCGAGGTGAGCGGATTCTTGAGTTCATGGGCCACGTCGGCGGCGAAGCTCTCGATCGCGTCGATGCGGTCGTACAGGCCCGCCGTCATGGATTTGAGACTGTCGGCCAGGTCGCCGATCTCGTCATTGCGCTCGGGAAAGTTGGGAAGGTCGCTGCGCCCGCCCACGCCCGACCGCACCCTGTCGGCCGCCGCCGCCAGCCGTTTGACCGGCTCGGCGATGGTCCCTGCCAGATACAACGACGACAGCAGCATCACCAGGACCGCCACCAGGATGACCTCGAACAGGGTCGTGCGCTCCTGGCGCAATATGTCGTCGATGTCGCCGCCTTCGGTGGAGACCAGCAGCACGCCATAGATCGCGCGCACGCCCTGCACCGGCACGGCCACCGACAGGACCAGCCGGTTCTGGTCGTCCACCCGCTCCGCGCTGGCGGTGGCGCCGTCCAGCGCGTTCTTGACTTCGTGATAGACGCGTCCGTCTTCGCCGGCCTCGTAATAGGGCTCCAGTTGCGCGAAGGGCCGCACGCCCATGACGCCGTCATAAAGGCGCTTGAGCCACTCGCTGACCTGGCTGGCGGTATCCAGCGCGGGAAGCTGGCTGACCCGCACCACATTGCGCGGCAACAGGAATCGGGTGTCGATGGCCAGCCGTCCCGTGGGCAGGTAGAGCCGTGCCCTGAGGCGGGTGGGCGCGATCAGCTGGCGCAGCAGCGGTTCGGCCTCCGCCACCCGGAGCATGTGCGTGTCGGGATCGGAGGCGTATTCCGCCAGCGTGCCCGCCACGATCGCCGCCTGCTGCTGCACGCCGTTGAGCCGTTCTTCGACCAGGCCGCGGCCCGTGGCCTGCACCAGGATCACGCCGCCGGCAAGCACGATCAGCGCCAGGGCGTTGAAGCCGAGGATGCGCCATGTAAGGGCCGAGAAGTGCGGCACTATTCTCTATAGCGATAGCCGACGCCGTACAGCGTCTCGATGGCGTCGAAATCGTCGGCCACCGCCTTGAACTTCTTGCGCAGCCGCTTGATGTGGCTGTCGATGGTGCGGTCATCCACATAGACCTGGTCGTCATAGGCCGCATCCATCAGGCTGTCGCGGCTCTTGACGAAGCCGGGCCGCTGGGCCAGCGCCTGCAGGATCAGGAATTCGGTGACGGTGAGCC
Source organism: Rhizomicrobium sp. (assembly GCA_035547015.1). GTDB lineage: Bacteria > Pseudomonadota > Alphaproteobacteria > Micropepsales > Micropepsaceae > Rhizomicrobium. Next base: position 93,377 of record DASZVO010000001.1, read on the forward strand.
GCACCGGCTTGCCGTCCCAGGTGCATTCGTGGCGCTGGGGATCGAGCGCCAACTTGCCCCGTACCAGCGCTTCCTTCTTCGCATCCCCTGCCGCCGCCGCGGGTGCCGACCGCCCCTCGGCGCGGCGCAGCACCGCGCGCACGCGCTCCAGCAACAGGCGCTGGGAAAAGGGCTTGCGGATATAGTCGTCGGCGCCGGCGTTGAGGCCCATCAGCTCGTCGATCTCCTCGTCCTTGCTGGTCAGGAAGATCACCGGCAGTTCGGGATTGGCCTGCCGCAGCCGGCGCAACAGTTCCAGTCCGTCCATGCGGGGCATCTTGATGTCCAGGATGGCGAGGTCCGGCGCTGTCGTGGTCAATGCGGTCAGCGCGGCGGCACCGTCGGAGAAGGTGCGGACATGATAGCCTTCCTGCTCCAGCAGCATGCTGACGGAGGCCAGGATGTTCTTGTCATCGTCAACGAGCGCGATATTCGCCATGAAGTCCGTTCAAATTTGAGGCCTGAATTGTACTCTGCAGGATGGAGTATAAGCCCATGACCAACAAAGCAAAGTACAAAAGGTTCCCGGTAATCCGCCATGACTGTGCCCCATGAACCCCGCCGCTTCCGCACCACCGTGGCCTTTTACGAGCGTTACCGGTTGGCCTATCCCGAACGGCTGATCGCGCGTGTGGCGCAGCTGGCGGGCCTTGAGCCGGGCGACGCGGTGCTGGACCTGGGCAGCGGCACGGGCATGCTGGCGATCCCGTTCGCCCGCCTGGGGATGGCCGTAACGGCGATGGACCCGGAGCCCGACATGCTGGCGGCGGCCGGCGACGCAGCCCGGGCTGCCGGCGTGGCGGTCGCGTTGCGCCAGGGCAGTTCATACGACCTCGACGCAGGCATGGGCCCGTTCCGGCTGGTGACGATCGGCCGGGCCTTCCACTGGATGGACCGCGCGGCCACGCTGGCCATGCTGGACCGCATCGTGACGCCCGGCGGCGGCGTGGCCCTGTTCCATGATGCCCATCCGCCGGTCGAGGAAAACGCCTGGTTCAAGGTGTTGCACGACGTGCAGGACCGCTATGGCCGCAGCGGCGAGCCGCATGTGCGCGAGCGGCGCGGCGGACACCGGCGCTATGAATCCCATCTCTTCGATTCGGCTTTCGCCAAGCTCGACGGGCTGTCCGTGACCATCCGGCAGGCCATCACGGTGGACGAGATCGTGGGGCGCGCCCTTTCCATGTCGACCTGCTCGCCGGAAAAACTGGGTCCGCGCCGGGAAGCCTTCACGGCGGAGCTTGCGGCGGCCTTGCGGGAAATGTCGCCGGATGGGAAGTTCATCGAGGTCGCAGAGCTGGTGGCGCTGCTGGCGCGGCGGCCCGAAAATTCTTGAGCGCCATGCGGGTGCCCCGGGGGGAACATGCTGCAGCAGCTTTTTGCGGGGCGGGGCCTGACCCTGCTGATATGGGCGGCCGTCCTTTACCTGTATTTCCTGCCGTCGATCCTGACGTTCCTGCGCGGGTACCGGCGGTTCTATATCGTCCTTGTACTGAACATCCTGCTGTCGCCGGTGCAGGGCGGGCTGCTGCGCCTGGTGCTTCCGGGCTGGTTCGTCGCGAATGCGCAGGCGCCGCTTCTTACCCTGTTCCTGGCGCTTCTGGTCAATCTGGGACCGGGATGGGTGCTGCTGCTGATCTGGTCGGTGCAGCCCGGCAGGACGGACCCGCGCCTCGACCGGGCACAGGACAGCAAGCTCTATGACGCACTGGCGGCCCTGCCGCTGATTCTGTGGTTCGCGCTGAGCGCGGCGCAACTCAGGCCCACGCTGGTCGGCGACGGTGCGCTGATCCTGTCGGGTAAAGCCTCACCCTATGTCTGGGTGCAGTTCTTCTCCCTGGCCGCGGCCGCGGCCTTCGATCTGCTGCTGGTATGGCTGCTGGTGGTGCGCGACAAGCCGGTGCGGAAGTCGCGCGGTGTGCTGCCGCGCCTGTTCGGATTCCTGGGCACCTTCATGGGCGTGGGCATCCTGCAGTTCCCCGTGGCGCATCTGAGCCTGCCCATGCAGATCTTCTCGGCGGCGCTTGTGGGCCTGGGAAGCCTTGCCTCGTTCCTGGTGCTGTGGCGGCTGGGCAAGGCCTTCTCCATCCTGCCCGAGGCACGCGTGCTGGTGACCACCGGTCCCTATGCCTGGGCGCGCCATCCGCTTTATTCGGTGGAGATGATCACCACCATCGGCACGGCCATGCAATTCGCGCAGCCGGGCGCCGGGCTGGTCGCCGCCGCGGTCGTGGTGCTGCTGGTGATCCGCAGCCATTTCGAGGAGCGCGTGCTGGCCGAGGCCTATCCCGAATATGCCGCCTATCGCGCCCGGACGGCGCGCTTCATTCCGGGCGTGATCTAGGGTGAACCCGGCTGAACCGGCTTGATCTCCTCTCCCGCAAGGGGAGGGGAACGCGAAGCAGCAAAGACCGCGCTACCGGTATTCGACCTTCACGATCTCGTAGGACCGGGCGCCGCCGGGCGCGGCCACTTCCACCGTGTCGCCCTTGCTCTTTCCGATCAGCGCGCGCGCGATGGGCGAGGAAAGCGAGATCTTGCCCTGCTTGGCATCGGACTCCACATCGCCCACGATCTGGAACCTGCGCTCCTCGTCGGTATCCTCGTCCACCAGCGTGACGGTGGCGCCGAACTTCACGCTGCTGCCCGACAGCTTGGAGATGTCGATCACATCGGCGCGGCCGATCTGGTCTTCAAGCTCCAGCACGCGACCTTCGATGAAGCTCTGGCGTTCCTTGGCGGCATGATATTCGGCGTTCTCCGACAGGTCGCCATGCGCGCGCGCCTCCGAGATCGCCTTGATCACTTCGTGGCGATCCTCGTTCTTGAGGCGGTTCAACTCCTCTTCCAGGGCCCGGAAGCCCGAGGGGGTCATCGGAATCTTTTCCATCGTTTCATCCTGTCGGCAAAAAACCGCTCGCGCCGCCGGGACTGCCCGGATGCCGAACGGATTTCCTGTTAAGGCACTGATTTCGCTGATGAAAATACGTTTCGGATCAGCGGTGCGTCATAAAAGAGTAGGACTGGAGGGGAGCGACTTCAAGGGTTGAGGAACGGTCTGCCAAAGGCGGACGGAACGATCCGGTGGATCGTCATCCGTAACTCTGCAGCGGCGCCACTTCGAGCGATCCGGTGCGAAGCGCCGCGATCGCCTGGGTGGCCGCCGCCGCCCCCGCCATGGTGGTGTAATAGGGAACCTTCAGCGTCAGCGCCGCCCGGCGGATCGATGAACTGTCGGCCAGCGCCTGGGCGCCGTCGGTGGTGTTGAACACCAGGTGGATTTCCCCGTTCTTGAGCGCATCCACGACATGCGGCCGGCCCTCCAGCACCTTGTTGATGGTCTTGACCGGCAAGCCCCTGGCCTCCAGCGCCCGCGCGGTGCCGCGCGTGGCGACCAGCGCGAAGCCCATCGCCGCAAGCTCGCGCGCAGGCCCCTCGATCAGGTCCTTGTCGCTGTCCTTTACCGACAGGAACACCGTTCCGCCGGTTGGCAGCCTGGTGCCGGCGCCGATCTGGCTCTTGGCGAAAGCGCGGGCGAAATTCGCGTCCAGCCCCATCACCTCGCCGGTGGAGCGCATCTCCGGTCCCAGCACCGTATCCACGCCGGGGAAGCGGGCAAAGGGCAACACCGCTTCCTTGACCGAGATGTACCCGCCGTTCTTCACCAGGTGGTCGGGCTTGCGCAGATCCATGGATTTCAGCGTCTCGCCCGCCATCACGCGGCTGGCGATGGCGGCCACGGGCATGCCGATGGCCTTGGCCACGAAGGGCACGGTGCGGCTGGCGCGCGGATTGACCTCCAGCACATAGATCTCGCCGTTCTGGATGGCGTACTGCACGTTCATCAGCCCGCGCACCTTCAGCGCCCTCGCCATTTCGATGGTCTGGCGCTCGATCTCGGCGATGGTCCCGGCCGAAAGCGAGCGCGGCGGCAGCGAGCAGGCGGAATCGCCGGAATGAACGCCGGCTTCCTCGATATGCTCCATGATGCCGGCGATGAAGACCTCGCCCTCGGCGTCGCATATCGCATCCACGTCCACTTCGGTGGCGCGGTTGAGGAAGCCGTCGATCAGCACCGGATTGTCGCCGGAGATGCGGAACAGTTCGCCCGACTCCACCTGCTTCTTCAGGTCGGGCTCGTCGGCCACGATCACCATGCCGCGCCCGCCCAGCACGTAAGAGGGGCGCAGGATCACCGGATAGCCGATGGCCTTCGCCGCCGCGACGGTTTCCTCCGCCGTCATGGCGGTGCCGTTGCGCGGCTGCTTGAGGTTCAGTTCCTCCAGCAGCGCCTGGAAGCGCTTGCGGTCCTCGGCCAGGTCGATGGCGTCGGCGCTGGTGCCCAGGATGGGCACGCCCGCGTCGCGCAGCCCGTTTGCCAGCTTCAGCGGCGTCTGTCCGCCGAACTGCACGATCACGCCGGCAAGCGTGCCCTTCGCCTGCTCGGTGGCGATGATCTCCAGAACGTCTTCCAGCGTCAGCGGCTCGAAATAGAGCCGGTCCGACGTGTCATAATCGGTCGAGACGGTTTCGGGATTGCAGTTGACCATGATGGTCTCGTAACCGCGGTCCGAAAGCGAGAAGGCCGCGTGGCAGCAGCAATAGTCGAACTCGATGCCCTGGCCGATGCGGTTGGGCCCGCCGCCCAGGATGACGATCTTCTTTGCGTCCGTGGGATTGCTCTCGCAGGCCGGCCGGCCCGCGACAGGCGCCTCATAGGTCGAATACATGTAGGGCGTCAGCGCCTGGAATTCCGCCGCGCAGGTGTCGATGCGCTTGTAGACGGGCCGTACGCCCAGCGCCCGGCGGGCGGCGCGCACATCGCTTTCCTTCCTGCCGGTCAGCTTCGCCAGCCGCGCGTCCGAAAATCCCATCGCCTTGAGGGCGCGGAAGGCTTTCGCATCCGTGGGCAGGCCTTCCTTGCGGATGCGTTCCTCGGCGCGGACGATGGTCTCGATCTCGCCCAGGAACCAGGGATCGTAGCCGGTGATGCGCTGGATCTCCTCCAGCGGGAAGCCATGGCGCATGGCCTGCGCGGCTTGGCGCAGCCGGTCGGGGGTGGGCCGGGCCAGCGCGGCGCGAATGGCGGCGGGCTCATTCTCCAGCGCGATCTCGTCGAAGCCGGTCAGTCCCGTCTCCAGCGAGCGCAGCGCCTTCTGCAGCGACTCCGCAAAGGTGCGGCCGATGGCCATGGCTTCGCCGACCGATTTCATCGAGGTGGTCAGGATCGGCTCGGCGCCGGGGAATTTCTCGAAGGCGAAGCGCGGGATCTTGGTGACGACATAGTCGATGGTCGGCTCGAAGCTCGCGGGCGTGACCTTGGTTATGTCGTTCTTCAGCTCGTCCAGCGTATAGCCGACGGCAAGTTTCGCCGCGATCTTGGCGATGGGAAAGCCGGTGGCCTTGGAGGCGAGCGCGCTCGACCGCGACACGCGCGGATTCATCTCGATCACCACCATGCGCCCGTCTTTCGGGTTCACCGCGAACTGCACGTTGGAGCCGCCGGTCTCCACCCCGATCTCGCGCAGTACCGCGATCGAGGCCGAGCGCATGCGCTGATATTCCTTGTCGGTCAGGGTGAGGGCGGGGGCGATGGTGATGGAATCGCCCGTATGCACGCCCATCGCGTCGATATTTTCGATCGAGCAGATGATGATGGCGTTGTCGGCCTTGTCGCGCACCACCTCCATCTCGAATTCCTTCCAGCCCAGAACGGATTCCTCGATCAGCACCTCGTTGGTGGGGCTTGCTTCCATGCCGGATTCCACGATGGCGAAGAATTCCTCGCGGTTGTAGGCGATGCCGCCGCCGGTGCCGCCCATGGTGAAGCTGGGGCGGATCACGGTGGGAAGGCCCAACTGATCCAGCGCCGCCAGGGCGCGGGTGAAGGTGTAGGGCGACAGTTCCATCACCGGGGCATGGTTGCCGTCGAAAATGGGCTGGCCGGCCGAATCCTTCTTCTGGCGCAGCTGGCCCTTGAGCGTGATGCCCTTGGGCACATCCAGTCCGATGGACTGCATGGCGCGCTTGAAGCGTTCACGGTCTTCGGCCTTGTCGATGGCGTCGGCGGTGGCGCCGATCAGTTCGACATTGTGGCGCTCCAGCGCGCC
>DASZVO010000002.1:0-12231 GCA_035547015.1 Rhizomicrobium sp.
TCAACGCCCTCGCCCCACTCGACCCCACAACCTCCGGCGCTCCAGGCATCTACTACCCAGTCCCAGGCGGAAGCAGCGGCGGTACCGGCGCCGACATCATGGGACGATACTTCACCATCGGTATCAGAGCCACGTTGTAAAATGGGCCATCATGGCGACACGTCAGGCCAGCATCTCATCCGACGGGACATAAAGGAAATCCAGAATGCGACGGCGTGATTTCATCGCAAATGCTCTGACCAGTGGCGCAGCGGCCGGCTGGGTGGCAACGCGCGAGGCCGGAGCGCAGGAACGGACTGCGAATGCGTCGCGCGGCGTGCCGTCTCCCAAGATCAAAGACATCAGCGTTATCGAGTGCCAGCCCCAGGGCGTGCGGCTGACTGTCGTGAAGATCACAACGGATCAGGCCGGCCTTTACGGCTATGGTTGCGCGACGTTCACCCAGCGCGCGGACCTGATCCGCCCGGCGGTGGAACAATATCTGCGCCCCCTGCTGGTCGGTAAGCCCGCCGACCGCATCGAGGACACCTGGCAGATGTGCTACGATTCTTCCTATTGGAAGAATGGCCCGGTTCTGAACAACGCCATATCCGGCGTCGACCAGGCCCTGTGGGACATCAAGGGCCGTATGGCCAATCTGCCCGTCTATCAATTGCTGGGCGGCAAGGCGCGAGAAGCGGTCGACGCTTATGGTCATGCGTCGGGCAGTGAAATTCCGCAGGCCATCGAAAGCGCCAGGAAATATATCGCCCAGGGTTTTCGCCATGTCCGCATTCAGGTGGGCGTGCCGGGGATGGCCGGTTATGGCAGCCGCACGGGCGGTAGCCGGATCGCGTCACTGCATGACGCCCCGGTGTTCGAGCGGGAAGCCGCGCTGAGGCGCGCGCTGGATCTGTTCGATGCCGCGCGCAAGGAACTGGGTGGCGAGATCGAGATCCTGCACGACGCGCATGAACGTTACACCCCGACCCAGGCCGTCGAGTTGTGCAAGCAGGCCGAGAAATACCGCTTGTTTTTCCTGGAAGACCCACTGTCTCCGGAAGACATCGAATGGTTCAGGAATATCCGGGCGCAATGCGCCACGCCGCTGGCCATGGGCGAGTTGTTCAACAGCCCCCATGAATGGACGCCGCTGATCAAGGATCGGCTGATCGACTATATGCGCATGCATATATCCCAGATGGGCGGGCTGACCCCCGCCCGTAAAGTCGCGGCCTTGGGCGAAATCTTCAATGTACGCACCGCCTGGCACGGACCCGGCGATGTCTCGCCCATCGGTCACATGGCCATGTGCCACCTGGATTTGGCCATCACCAATTTCGGAATCCAGGAATATTCCGAGATGAACGACGCGACCCTGGAGATTTTCCACGGCGCGCCCACCATGAAGGGCGGTTATATCTGGGCCAATGACCGGCCCGGCTGGGGTATCGAGATCGACGAGCAGGCAGCTGCGAAGCATCCCTTCGACCGTTCTCGCCTGCTGAATGGCGGCTGGGGCGAGGTTCGCCTGCCGGACGGACAAATCATCAAGCAGTAGAATGATTTTCTGACTTGCTGTCCCCCTGGGCAGCAAGTGCGTGTCGGTGTTGAATGCCTGATGCGCATCCTTGACCGCTTGAGCCCCCTCAAGCGGTCCTTTTTTGGTGACGTGTCCAGGCAGGCGCCGCGTTCAGCCGCCTGACGCCATAGTCATAGCGGAAGCCAAACGATGCGGCGATTGCCCAAGTGACCGTGAAAACGCGAACGGCCTGAAGGTCAATCTTTCGAAGGCCCGCACAGAGGCAACTCCTCTGCCGCGAGAACAGGTTCTTCCGATAGAGGAAGCCGTCAATGACCGGCTGCTCAAACAGCCTGGGCTGCGTCAGGCGGCTGCGTGCTCCAGCGGCGGCGCCGACATGGTCATCGTCCTGGGCGGCGGCAGCTTCTTCTCGAATTGCGCGACCAATTCCTGCTTGCGGGCAGCGAGCTGTTCGCCCAGCGCATCCAGGTCCAGGCCGGCGCTGCGGGCTTGCGTGAAGATGCCGCCGCGCTTCTCCTCTTCCTTGACATGATGCTTGATATCTTCCGACAGCACCTTGACCTTGGCGTCGTAAAACTCGTCGTCCGGCGCGCCATTCTCCATCTCGCCGATCAGCACTTTGGCGCCGTCATGTTCGACATTGGCCTCGTCCATCATCTCGCTTTCCACGCCGGCCTCACGGCAGGCGGGGTAGAATATTTCCTCTTCAATAAGTGCGTGGACGGTCAGCTCCAGGCAGATCTGGTGCGCGATTTCCGCCTTGCGGCCGCGCGCGCTTTCGTACTTTTCGAACAGCGCCTCAACCTTGCGGTGGTCGGCCTTGAGCAGCGCTATGGCGTCCTGAACTTTCTTGCCGGGCATGGAATGCTTCCTTGGAAGATTGCCAAAACCCAACGTCTGCGAAAGCCGGCTGTTCCCGGCCAAGATCGGGAATGATTCGCGATCAGCAGAATGGAGGTTAGTGGCTGGGGGACTAGGATTCGAACCTAGACAGGCAGAGTCAGAGTCTGCAGTCCTACCGTTAGACGATCCCCCAACGCCGGGGGCGGTCCCCGTGGGACCGCCCGTTTAGACCAGCCGTCAACCCCTTGCAAGACCGTGTTTTCAGCCGCATTTCACCGGCCTGCGCAACCGCTTCCGGCCCATGCTACCCTGCCGGCGTGGCGCAGCCGCCCGGACGCATAAATATAAAGTCCGGAACTCGGGGACGAGGCGAAATTGCACGGAAACCGCCAAAAAACGGTTGACCAGGGAACGCGCGGAAAGACCAGGAGAGACGCGGGGGCAAGTCACGCCGGCCCTTCCGCGCCGCTGCTGGCGGTGCTGGACCTCGGCACAAACAACTGCCGCCTCCTGATCGCCACGCCCAATGGCCGGGGCGGCTTCCGGGTCGTGGATTCCTTCTCCCGCATTGTGCGGCTGGGCGAGGGGGTCAGCCAGACCGGGCTTTTGTCCGGCCCCGTGCTGGACCGCACCATCGCCGCCCTCAAGATCTGCGCGGACCGCATCGCCAGGCACAATGTGCGGCATGTGCGCGCCATCGCCACCCAGGCGGCGCGGCTGGCAGGGAATGCCGATCTGCTGGTGGCGCGCGCGCGCGACGAGGCCGGCATCCGGCTGGAGGTCATATCCGCGGAGGAAGAGGCAGACCTCGCCGCTGCCGGCTGTGCGCCCCTGATCGGCCGCAAGTACAAGGGCGCCTTGGTATTCGATATCGGCGGCGGCTCGACGGAGCTCATATGGCTTGCAAAAGGCCCGCCCGATTCTCGCGACGGAGGGAAGCAGAAGAAGCTGGCCGTCTCGGTGCCTCTGGGCGTGGTGAGCCTGGCGGAAAGGTATGGACCGGCGGCCTCCACCCGCGAAGGTTTTGAGCGCATGTGCGCCGATCTTCGCGCGCGCTTCGCGCCCATGGCAAAAGATATGGAGTCAGGCTTCGATCTGCGGCGCAATCACCTGCTCGGCACCTCGGGCACGGTCACGACGCTCGCCGCCATCGCGCTGAAGCTGCCGCGCTACAACCGCGCGCGGGTGGATGGAAGCTGGCATGAAACCGCGCACATGCTGCATGTGGTGGACCGTCTGGTGGGCATGGATGTGGCGGCCCTGGCCCGGATCGGCAGCATCGGCCCGGAACGCGCCGACCTGATGCTGCCGGGCTGCGCCATCTTCAGCGCGATATGTTCTCTCTGGCCCGCGCCGATGCTGCGCGTCGCCGATCGCGGCCTGCGCGAAGGGATGCTGCGCCAGTTGGCCGGGGATTTGTGATGAAGCAAGGCGATGCATCGGGCCGCGGCCGCGAGCCTGTCAAGGTGAAGAAGAAGCGCGGGCGCAGCGCCTCGTCGCAGGCCTGGCTGCAGCGCCAGTTCAACGATCCCTATGTCGCCGCCGCAAAGGCGAAAGGCTATCGCAGCCGCGCCGCCTTCAAGCTGGAAGAGCTGGACGCGAAATTCCGCTTCCTGCGCAAGGGCGCGAAGATCCTCGATCTTGGCGCTGCGCCGGGCGGCTGGAGTCAGGTCGCCGCCGCCCGCGGCGCCGCGGTGGTCGCGGCCGATGTCCTGCCGATGGAAGCGATCCCCGGCGTCGTCGTCTTCCAGGCCGATCTCACCGATCCCGATGTGCCGCAGATGCTGAAACAGGCGCTGGGCGGGCCGGCCGATGTGGTGCTGACCGATATGGCCGCGCCAACCACGGGCCATCGCGCCACCGACCATGTCCGCACCATCGCGCTGGTGGAGATCGCGCTGGCGGTTGCGGAGGATGTGCTGAAGCCGGGCGGCGCGTTCGTGGGCAAGGTGTTCCAGGGCGGCTCGTCAAACGAATTGCTGGCGCGGCTGAAGAAGGGCTTCCGCGAGGTCAGGCACGTCAAGCCGCCCGCCAGCCGCGCAGAGTCGGTGGAGCTTTACGTCGTGGCGCTGGGGTTCAAAGGCGCATTGCCGCCGTCATAGGCTGTGAAGCGCCCACTTTAGCGCGCGTGCTTCAGGGTGATCGAACCTATGCCCGCCGCTACGTTAAGGCCCCTGTTGCCCTCCAGGCTCAGCGGCTGAAGCGCAATGGATTTGTCCAGGCCGCCCACCAGGACATTCGCGCCCAATCCCACGCCGATGGATGCACCGGCAGTCGCGCCGGCATATGTGCCTTCCAGCGCGCCCGGGCGCACGTCGGATGACGGCGCGAACACGCCCCACACCAGGACGCCGCCTTCGGTGTAGCCGATATCGACGCCAAACTTGTTCACGGTGCCGACATAGTGCTCGCGGGGATGGCGGCTGGGCCGATACGTACAGCGCAGGTCCTTGGACGAACCGAAGATGAAGCCATAACCGCTGGCCACCTGGCAGGTCAGTTCGCCCACTTTCACGCCGGCCGGTGCGGCCTGGGCTGCGCCGCACAGAATCAGCCCGGCGCAGGCGGCAGCCCCCACCATCATGCGAGATGTCTTCATGGCTTTCTCCTTGGAAATGACGTCCCCTGACGGGGGACTCGGAACATGCCGACCGGCTGGAAGAAAAACGCCAGGGCGATGCCCGCGTTCCGCAACAGCGCCTCTCCCCTGCGTTGTTTTTCAGGAAAATCATGAAATTACAAATGCTTGGGCAATGACCGGCCATGCCGGGATCGCGGCACTTGCGCTCGGGCGGAACCGCTGATACAGGCTCGGCGCTCCAAGAAGGAGCGCGCTCCCCCATGACCGGTTCGACCATCCGCGAAGCCCTTACCTTCGACGATGTCCTGCTGGTGCCGGGCGCTTCCGAAGTCCTCCCCAGCCAGGTCGATACGCGTACGCGGCTGACCAGATCGGTCGATCTGGGCATTCCCCTGATCAGCGCCGCGATGGACACCGTGACCGAGGCCGGCCTTGCCATCGCCATGGCGCAGGCGGGCGGCATGGGCGTGATCCACAAGAACCTGGGTATCGAGGAACAGGCCGAGCATGTGCGCCGGGTGAAGCGCTATGAAAGCGGCATGGTGGTCAATCCCGTCACCATCGGTCCTGACGCCACCCTGGCCGACGCGCTGTCGCTGATGGAGCGGCACCGCATCTCGGGCGTGCCGGTGGTTGAGAATGTGGACGCGAAGGGGGCGGGGAAACTGGTCGGCATCCTGACCAACCGCGACGTGCGCTTTGCCGCCGATCCGCGCCAGAAGGTCAGCGAGCTGATGACCAAGGACAAGCTGGTCACGGTGCGCGAGGGCGTGAAACCGGACGAAGCCAAGCGGCTCCTGCACCAGCACCGCATCGAGAAGATCATCGTGGTGGACGATGCCTATCGTTGCGTCGGCCTGATCACGGTCAAGGACATCGAGAAGGCGCAGAAATATCCCAACTCCTGCAAGGACGAGCGGGGCCGGTTGCGCGTGGCGGCGGCGACGGGGGTCGGCGAGGACGGCTATGCCCGCGCCATGGCGCTGATCGAGGCCGAATGCGACGTGATTGTGGTGGATACCGCGCACGGCCATTCCAGAGGCGTGCTGGAGGCCATCCAGCGCATCAAGAAGGCTTCGAACTATGTCCAGGTCGCGGGCGGCAATATCGCCACCGCCGACGCCGCCAAGGCGCTGATCGATGCCGGCGCCGACGCCGTCAAGGTGGGCATCGGCCCCGGCTCGATCTGCACCACCCGCATCGTGGCGGGCGTGGGCGTGCCGCAGCTGACCGCGATCATGGATGCGGTTTCGGTGGCGCGCGATGCCGGCGTGCCGGTGATCGGCGACGGCGGCATCAAATATTCCGGCGACCTTGCAAAGGCGCTGGCTGCCGGCGCGGACGTGGCGATGGTCGGCTCGCTGCTTGCGGGCACCGAAGAGTCGCCCGGCGAGGTGTTCCTCTATCAGGGCCGCAGCTACAAGGGCTATCGCGGCATGGGCAGCGTGGGCGCGATGGCGCGCGGATCGGCCGACCGTTATTTCCAGGCCGAGGTGCGCGATGCCCTCAAGCTGGTGCCCGAAGGCGTGGAAGGCCAGGTGCCATACAAGGGGCCGGTGGCCACGGTGGTGCACCAGATCATCGGCGGCCTGCGCGCTGCGATGGGCTATACCGGCTGCGGCACCATCGCGGATTTCCACCGGAAGGCCCAGTTCGTGCGCATCACCGGCGCGGGCCTTCGCGAGTCCCATGTGCATGACGTGACGGTGACGCGCGAGGCGCCGAACTATCACCCCGGCGGGCAATAGCCTTCAGGACCGCAGCTTCGCCGCCTGCAGCAGGATGATGGTCTTGGCGTCTATGATTTCGCCGGATGCGACCATCGCCAATGCCGCATCCAGCGGGATCTCCAGCGTCTCGATATCCTCGCCTTCCTGCGCATGACCGCCGCCCTTTCCGCGCGGCGCGCCCGCGTCATAGGATGCCAGGAAAAGCGACAGCCGTTCCTTGACCGCGCCGGCGCTCATGAAGCAGTGGGTGACAAGGCGCAGATCGCTGATTTCCACGCCCGCTTCCTCCACCGCCTCCTTCCGCACGCAGGTTTCAGGATCGTCGCCATCCAGCTTGCCTGCCACGGCCTCGACCAGCAGACGGCGATAGCCCCATTCGTAGGCGGGCCAGCGGAACTGCCTTATCAGCAGCACCAGGCCGCGCGTCCTGTCGATGGGCAGCACCGCCGCGCCGTCGCCGATGTCGTAGCTTTCCCGCAAGCACTGCTGCCACGCGCCGTCGCGCCGGCGGAACTGGAAATCCGCGCGGCGCAGCGTGTAGTGGTTGTCGGAAAGCAGCTTCAGTTCGCGCAGCCGCACGCGATCGGAAATATCGTCGCTCATGGTGGGCCGACGCTAGTCCTTCACATGCACCACGGCAAGCTTGTCGGCATAGAGGCGATGCCATCCCGGCGTCGCATCCATCAGCTTCACCACCGGCGCACCCGCGGCGAAGATGGTCCAGCGCGCATGGTAATAGGTCAGCGCCGCCGCCAGGGCATCGCGGTCGGGCGCGGTGATATTGGCATAGTCCGACAGGAAGAGATCGCCATAGAGATCGGCGCGGCTGTCGATGAAGGGCCTCACCCCGTTCCAGATCAGCCAGCCGCCGAAACTGTAATCGTTGAGCACCGGCGTCTCGCGCACAAAACGCGGCACATGCGCCAGCGCCGATGCCGGCGTCACCGGATCGTCGCCCCGCGTCACCGGCGTCACCAGGCGCATCGCGACCAGCACGGCAAAGCCCAGCGCCGCCAGCGCGGCGAACAGCGGCCTGCCCGGCCTGTCCTCCACCGGCCAGGACGCCGCCAGCGACGGCGCGATCATGATCGGCGCCACCACGCCCAGCACCATCTGGTGGCGGCTATGGCTCAGCGCCAGCCATACCAGTCCCACCAGGATCAGCAGCCGGAACACCGGCACCTTCACCTTGCCGCTGCCGAACAGGAACAGGGCCGCCAGCAACGCCACCGCGAAGGGCGAGAGGCGGGCGAAGTCGGTGGGCTGCCATTCCCCGATATGCCCCAACCCCTGCATGGCAATCAGCTGGAAGGGGAACAGCAGGGTCTGGAAACCGAACGGCGTCAGCATGGATGCCGCCGCCGCCGCCGCCAGGAACAGGCCCCATTGGGTGGCGGCTTTCTCGCGCGCCCGGGCCTCCATCACCGCTTCCACGAACAGCGCGCCCGCCAGCGCCAGCCCGAACAGGAAGCTGCCATGCAGGTTGGCCCAGATGGGCATCACCAAGATCAGCGCCCAGTGCGGGGCGCGAGTCTTCGCGCGCGCATCGGCCAGGCCCGCCGTCCAGATCGCCAGCAGCGGCAATGCAAGAAGATGCGGCCGGGCGAGAAGACTGCCGGTGACGCAGGAAAGTCCCAGCACCACCGCCAGCAAGGCAGGCACGAACGCCACCCGCATCCGCACGAAGCCGGCCGTGACGCAAGCGGTCAGTCCGGCGGCGGCCGCGAACAGCAGATGCACGCCCGCCCAGCCGCCCGCGCCCCAGGCCAGCGCCATCGCGATTTCCGCCAGCCATTCCTGGGTGTGCCAGGGCGCTCCCGCTGCGGTGTAGGAAAAGACATCGGCCCGCAGCACCGCGTGATGCGCCAGCATCCAGTCCCCGGCGCGGATATGCCAATAGGTGTCGCCGTCATTCAGCAGGCCGGGCGCGAAGGCGGCCAGGGCGAAGGCCGCCAGGCCGGCGAACAGGGCAAAGGACAGGGCAGGGCGCATCGAAAACTCGGCAAAGCGGCGGGGCACACCTTATAAGGGGGCAATCCTCAACGGCCCCTTTCTCGGCCAAGCCCTTGGCCTTGCGACCAAAATGACCCCCGCCGCCCGCCTGCAGATGGCCATCGAGATCCTGGAAGGGCTGGAGCGCAGCGCTCAGCCGACCGACCGTTTCCTCAAAAGCTGGTTCAAGGCCCGCCGCTTCGCCGGGTCCAAGGACCGCCGCGCCATCGCTGAACAGGTTTTCGCCGTCCAGCGCCGCCGCGCCCATTTCGCCCATCGCCTGGGTATGGACAGCCCGCGCGCCTGGATGATCGGCGCGCTGCTGGAAAACGGCGACGATCTCGATGCGCTGTTCAGCGGCGGCGCCTATGCGCCCGCGCCGCTGAGCGCGGCCGAACGCGCCGCCGTCGCGGCAACGTCGGCGCCCCTGCCGCGCTGGGCGGAGGGCGAATACCCGCCATGGCTGGAACCGGAACTGACCCGCGCCTTTGGCGACCGTCTGCTGACCGAGATGACGGCGCTGGCTACCCGTGCGCCCGTCGATCTGCGGGTCAACGCGCTCAAGGCATCGCGGCCCGCCGTTCTGGCGGCACTGCAGGCCGAAGGCTTCGCCGCCGCGCCCACGCCCCATTCGCCCATCGGCATCCGCATTCCCCCGGGCGAGGGTAGCGCGGCGCTGTCGAAATCCGAAGCCTTCTTGCGCGGCGCCTTCGAATTCCAGGACGAGGCGGCGCAGATCGCCGCCGCCCTGTGCGGCGCGCGGCCCGGCATGCGGGTGCTGGATCTTGCGGCGGGGGCAGGGGGCAAGAGCCTGGCCTTTGCGGCGGCGATGGAGAACCGCGGCGAGATCGTCGCCTGCGACCTGCGGGGCGAGGCGCTGCAGGAGCTGGAGCGCCGCGCCGCGCGGGCCGGCGCCGGCATCATCCGCACCCTGGTGCTTGGGCACGAGCAGCCGTCCGGCCTGTTTGACGCCGTCTTCGTGGACGCGCCCTGCAGTGGCACCGGCACCTGGCGCCGGCAACCGGAGCTGCGCTGGCGGTTGACGCCCGGGCGGCTGGCGGAATTGACCGCCATCCAGGACCGGCTGCTGGACCAGGCCGCGGCGCTGGTCCGCCCGGGCGGGCGGCTTGTCTATGCCACCTGTTCGGTCCTGCCGGTGGAGAATCAGGACCGGGTGGCCGCGGCCCTGGCCCGCCATGCGGATTTTTCTCCGCTGGCCCTCGCGGATGGCTGGGCCGGCATCCGGCTGCCCGGGCTGGAAGCCGATTTCCGGGCCAGTCCGGTCCTGACCGGCACGGACGGGTTCTATTGCGCGGGTCTCGCCAAAAATGGGGGGCCAAGCCGCGAATGACGCATGTTTCGGGCGGCCCAAAATGCCGTATGGTCCGCGCCATGAGCCCGCGCACGATTCCCCTTCTGGCCGTGCTGACGCTGCTGACGGTTCCCGCCGCCGCCGCGCCCGCCAGGACGGTCAAGACCTCTCCGCCGGTAACGGTGGATACCCTGTTATCCGAGGCCCGCGCCGCCACGGCCCGGGGCGAAACCGAACTGGCGCTGAGGCTGACCCAGTCCGCCATCGTGGCCGATCCCGCCCGCGCGTCCTCCTATGTCGCGCTGGGCGACATCTATGCCGAAGCTGGCCAGGCCGAATATGCCCGCAGCTATTATGACGAGGCGCTCGACATCAATCCCACCGAACCCAGCGCGCTGAAGGCCATCGCGGCGCTGGACGGCACGCATCCTTCCGCCACGGCCCAGGCGGCACAGCAAGCGGCCCAATGAGCGTTCTGGTTCTGGATTTCGGCAGCCAGGTCACCCAGCTGATCGCGCGGCGCGTTCGTGAAACCGGGGTCTATTGCGAGATCGTGCCCTACAACAAGGCGCAGGAGGCGCTGGCGAAGAAGCCCCGCGCCATCATCCTGTCGGGCGGACCGGCGTCGGTGTACGAAGCGGGAAGCCCGCGCGCGCCGCAACAGGTGTTCGAGATGGGCGTGCCGGTGCTGGGCATCTGCTATGGCGAGATGACCATGAGCGTCCAGCTGGGCGGCAAGGTCGAAGGCGGCCACAACCAGGAATTCGGCCGCGCCGACATCTATGTGGCGCGGCCCTCGCCGCTTCTGGAAGGGTTGGCGGAAAGCGGCAGCGAGCCGGTCTGGATGAGCCATGGCGACAAGATCACCGCGATCCCGCCGGGCTTTTCGGTGGTGGCGACCAGCGAATCCTCGCCCTATGCGGTGATCGCCGACGAGGCGCGCAAGTTCTATGGCGTGCAGTTCCATCCCGAGGTGGTGCACACACCGCGCGGCGCCACCCTGCTTTCCAATTTCGTGCGCACCATCGCCGGCATCGCGCCGGAATGGAACATGCACGCCTTCCGCGCCGCGGCGGTGGAGAAGATCCGTGCCCAGGTGGGCAAGGGCAAGGTGATCTGCGGCCTGTCGGGCGGCGTGGATTCCAGCGTGGCTGCCGTCCTGATCCATGAGGCGGTCGGCGACCAGCTGACCTGCATCTTCGTGGACACCGGCCTGATGCGCGCGGGCGAGGCGGACGAGGTAGTTAGCCTGTTCCGCGGCCATTACAACATTCCCCTGATCCATGCCGATGCCAGGGACGTGTTCCTGGGCCGTCTTGCGGGCGTCAGCGATCCGGAACAGAAGCGCAAGATCATCGGCGCGGCCTTCATCGACGTGTTCGACAAGGAAAGCCACAAGGTGGGCGGGGCGGAATTCCTGGCCCAGGGCACGCTCTATCCCGATGTGATCGAAAGCATCTCGGCGACCGGCGGCCCGTCGGTCACGATCAAGAGCCATCACAATGTGGGCGGCTTGCCGGACTATATGAAGCTCAAGCTGGTCGAGCCGCTGCGCGAACTGTTCAAGGACGAGGTGCGTGCGCTGGGCCGCGAACTGGGTCTGCCGCCGGCCTTTGTCGGCCGTCATCCCTTTCCGGGGCCGGGCCTTGCCATCCGCATTCCGGGCGAGATCACGGAAGAGAAGCTGGAGATATTGCGCAAGGCCGACACCATCTATCTGGACGAGATCCGCAAGGCCGGACTTTATGATGAGATCTGGCAGGCCTTCGCGGTGCTGCTGCCGGTGCGAACCGTGGGCGTGATGGGCGACGGGCGGACTTACGATCATGTCTGCGCGCTGCGCGCCGTGACGTCCAGCGACGGCATGACGGCGGACTATTATCCCTTCGAGCACATTTTCCTGGCGCGCACCGCCACGCGTATCGTGAACGAGGTGCGCGGCATCAACCGCGTGGTGTACGACATCACGTCAAAGCCGCCCGGCACCATCGAATGGGAATGATTCAGAGCCTGCCCAGGGTATCCTGCAGTATCCTGCGATTTCCGCCTAACATATTGATCTAGATAGAAAAACGTCGATTGGCGTTCGGCATCTATCGGCCCGCTAAGGTCGGCGCCGACGGACCGCCTGACGGTGCACGATACCGTTGCCAAGTCCGACTCCTGCCGCTACCGTCACCGTCCAGATGGCCGCTGACGGTATTTTTTGTGAGCTAAGCTATTGAAATATCGTTGATTATCGCCGGATCGG
>DASZVO010000003.1:0-183438 GCA_035547015.1 Rhizomicrobium sp.
GTCGCCGATCACGGCGATGACATGGTTGCTGCCGCCCTTGAGGTCGCGCGCCACCGCCATGCCCAAAGCCGCCGAGATGGAGGTGGAGGAATGGGCGGCGCCGAAGGGATCGAAGGCGCTTTCGCTGCGGCGGGTGAAGCCGGAAAGCCCGCCCCCCTGGCGGATGGAGCGGATGCGCCCCCGCCGGCCGGTGACGATCTTGTGCGGATAGGCCTGATGGCCGACGTCCCAGATGATCCGGTCCCGCGGCGTGTCGAACACATAGTGCAGCGCCGTAGTCAGTTCGACCACGCCGAGGCTCGAGCCGAAATGGCCGCCGGTGACCGACACGGTGTCGATCAGGTCGGTGCGCAATTCGTCGGCGAACTGGCGCAGCGCCGGCCTGGGCAGCTTGCGCAGGTCTTCGGGAAGGTCCACCTGGTCAAGCAGCGGCGTCTTGGTGTTGGGAATGTTCATGCCGTCTCCAGGCCGGTTCCATCTTCAGTTGCAGCGATTTCCCCCCCTGCCCCCAGGACGATCTTTTCCAGCCGCCCTTCCGCCGACTTGAGCTTGTTTTCGCAATGGCTCTTCAACGCCTGGCCGCGTTCGTAGAGCGCAATGGAATCCTCCAGATCCACCTCACCCTGCTCCAGCCGGGAGACGATCGCCTCCAGCTCCTTGAGCGCGCCTTCGAAACTCAACTCTTCAACGGCCTTGTCTTGCTTGGCAGAGGGAATGACGGGCTCCAGTTTGTTGTCGTTTCGGTTACGCCCCGAAACCGCAATGCACCATAATCGCAGTTATGATGCCGCCAAGCCAGCTTCGTGCCCCCGCACGCCTGTAATTATAATTCAGCAACCTTCGGGAACAAGCAGCATCCTTGCGAAAGCCTGTGAGTCGCTGTTGCCGGACCGTCACGGCTCGGCAGATATGCGTTTGCGCCCGCGGCACGGCGCGTCATCGCAATGGAAACGGCCCGCCTTTTCCGGCCGTCAGGACCGTCCTGATTCCCGCGCGGTCTGTACGCCCGGAGCGGGAGAATCTTCGGCCCTGCAGCAACCATCTCGCCCCTGCGCTCTTTCGGAAAGAAAGAAGACAGCGGTCGGAAGCCCATCCGCCCGAAGGTGTTGTTTGTCACAAACTGATAACCTGTCACAAAGTTTGTCAAATGATTGAAATTTCAGCAGAAATGTACTGAGTTCCAGAAATATTAAGAATTTGCGACATAAAGTTGCGCGAGTAATATTTCCAATGGTACCGATATAATTGAAATTATCGTGCATGTGGTCATGAATCTGACGCGTCGGCGACACAGTGCAGACGCTAAGACACGCTGACACAACCTTCAGATTTGCTGCGTTGCACAGCAGGCCTAGTTTGCGGGCAACCGGGCTGGACCTGCGCAGCCATCCGCTGCACCAGCCCCTAACCATCCGGTCACAGACCGTCCTGCTAAGGGGATTCCTGCATGTTCAACACCAAACGGCGCAAAGCCCTGCTGTCTGGGGTAGCAGTCGCCGCTGTATGTCTGGGAGCCGCCGCGGCGCGCGCCCAGGACACCGATACCGAGACGGTGGTCGTCACCGGCTCGCGCATTCCCAGCGCCGCCGCCGTCGCGCCCGCGCCGCTGACCGTCGTCAGCGCCGCCGACATCGCCCAGTCCAAGGCGGCCACGCTCGAAGAAACGATCGCGCGCCTGCCCTCGATGGCGCAGACCAACAGCTCCAACGACCAGAACTCGATCTCGCCGGGCGGCATCTCCACCGCCGACATGCGCGGCCTGGGCAGCGAGCGCACCCTGATCCTGATCGACGGCCAGCGCATGGTTTCGACCTTCGTCGCGGGCGCGCAGGGACAGGACCTGCAGAACATCCCCGCCGCCCTGATCGACCGCGTCGAAGTCCTGCGTGACGGCGCCTCGCCGATCTATGGTGCGGACGCGATCGCGGGCGTGATCAACATCATCACCAAGAAGAATTTCGACGGGCTGCAGCTGGGCGGCGGCGCCGGCATCTCCACCTATGGCGACCATGCCACCAAGTATCTGTCGGCGCTGTTCGGCGCCAGCAGCGACAAGGCGGGCGTCATCGGCGGCATCCAGTACATCACCGAAGACCCCGTGCGCCAGAGCGCGCGCGTCTGGGCGGGCGGCGGCGACGGCAGCCAGAACATCTATGCCGGTTCCTCGGCCATTCCCTTCGGCCGCTTCCAGGGCGCCACGTCCGGCGATCTCTATTGCGGCACGGCTTCGAACACCATCGCGCCGGCGACCGGCTCGTCCTGCGGCTCGTTCAACACCGGCAACGACCCCGACCTGATCCAGGGCCGCATGGTGATCAACGCCAACCTGCAGGCGCATTACGACATCACCGACAATTTCAGCGTCTATTCCAGCACCTTCTTCACCAACCGCAAATCCAACGCGGCGCTGAACCCCGAGCCGGTGGGCGACGTCTATCCGTCGGCGAAGTGGCTGAACGGCATCGTGATACCCGCCAGCAATCCGTCCAACCCGACGGGCGAAGACCTGCTGCTGCGCAAGCGCTTCTATGAAGGCGGCGACCGCCTGTTCGACGACAATGTCGATACCTTCCAGGAACGCTTCGGCGTCAAGGGCAAGGTGTCGGACTGGAACTTCGACATCGGCTATCAGTATGGCGAATCCGACAGCAACGACTACACCCATGGCGCGGTCAACCTGACCCACATCCAGGAACTGGTCGGTGCGGTGCCTTGCGAATCCGGCGCTCCCGCCGGGTGCGGCAGCGCGCTGCTGGCCGGCCCGAACTCGCTCACCCCGCAACAGGCGGCCTATGCCACCTATACCGGCGTGGACAATTCGCGCTACGAGCAGAACATCGCCTATATCGACGTCAACGGCACGCTGCCGTTCGGCCTGCCCGCGGGCAATATCGGCGTGGCGGTCGGCGGCGACTGGCGGCGCGAGGCGGTGAAGGCCATCCCCGACGCCCTCAAGCAGACCGGCGACTTCGCGGAAGGCACCAGCCTGCCGACCGAAGGCCAGTACAGCGTCTCGGAACTGTATGGCGAGCTCAACATCCCCGTGCTGAAGGACCTGCCCTTCGCGCAGGAACTGACCGTCGACGTCGCGGGCCGCATCTCGCAGTACAGCAACTTCGGCAACGCCAATGTCTACAAGGGCAGCGTGAACTGGACGGTGAACGAGATCGTGCGTCTGCGCGCCGGTTACGGCACGGGCGTGCGCGCGCCGCAGGTCGGCGGCGAACTGTATCTGGGCCAGAACCAGAGCGCCGACTCCTTTGCCGATCCCTGCGTGGGGGCAACCGATGCAACCATCGTCGCCAACTGCCGCACGGCCATCGGCCCGGGCTATGACCCCGCCACCTTCACCCAGGCGGTGCCGCAGCTGTCGGCCGCGCGCGTGGGCAACCCGCACCTGCTGCCGGAAACCTCCAAGCAGTGGAATGTGGGCGCGGTGTTCACCTTCGATCCGATCGTTCCCAACCTGACCGCGACGGTGGACTATTACAACATCCACCTGAACAACTACATCACGCTGATCGATCCGGGCACGGCGGTGTCGCTGTGCTATGGCTCGGTGGGCTTCACCGATCCCAACTGCCCCAACATCGGCGCCCGCAACCCGGTCAACGGCGCGCTGGTCAGCTATGTCGAGCCCTACACCAACCTGGGCTACATCCACACCGACGGCGTGGACCTGGGCGTGAACTGGAACAGCAGCGATGCGCTGGACGGTCTGGGCCTGGAAAGCTGGGGCCTGTCGGTCAACAGCGAGTGGACCTTCCTCAACAACTACCTCCAGCAGAACCTGGACGGGTCGGTGACGCAGTATTCCGGCACCTATTCGGAAGGCGCCATCAGCTATGGCCAGCCGAAGTGGAAGGGATATGTCAACGCCATCCTGTCCATGCCGGAAGGCGGACCGAGCTTCGGCATCACCGAACGCTTCATCAGCCAGACCTTCGACAATCCGATCTATGGCGAGGACCCGACGTCGCCGGGTTACGTCGTGCCGGCGCTGTTCTTCACGGACATCAACATCAATATCCCGTGGCAGAACTACACCGTCAATTTCGGCATCGACAATCTGTTCGACAAGGATCCGCCGCTGGCGATCGATCCCTATGTGCAGACCCTCACCAACCAGTACGACTTCGCCGGCCGCTTCTTCTACGTCAAGGCCACCGCGAAGTTCTGATTTCCACCTGACAGTGGGGCAGAAGGGCCGCGCGCAAGCGCGGCCCTTTTTCTATCCAGCCTCGCATCCGTCTTCGGCTGGCTTCTGCGTTTTCCCGTCAACCTGCTCCGAGCATGCCCAGAACGAAGTCGGCGCGGGCGGAAACGGTTGTCTTCGGCAGAAGGCATATGTCGTAGCCCAGCATGGGCAACTGCTTTTCCAGCCGCTCATATTCAGCCAACCCGTCCTGAAATCCGTGGCGCCTCTCGGCGTCGTTGGCGAAAATCTCCGGCCATGGCGGAGCCAGGAAAACACGGCGGTGATAGGGATGCCGTGCATTGAGTTGCTCCAGCACAGGTCCACCGCCGCAATGCTCCAGCACCGATGCGGCATCGATCAGCCCGCGATCAAAGAACACCCATCCGGGCCGGTTTTCCGCGGCCTGTCTGTCGGCAAGGGCGGTGGAAATCGCACGGCAGGCAAAGGCCGTCCCGTCGATCCACGGAAGGGCTCGTCCGCCGCTTTGGAGCTCCTGCTTTATAACGCGGCGGCCCGGCTCTTCGACAATGTGATGGCCGCGGGCTTGCAGTTCGGCAAGCAGGGTGGATTTGCCGCCGCCTGAACATCCGGTAATCAATACGAAACGGTCGTGCAGCGCGATCACCATTCGCGAGGACGACGTGACGTGACCGGGCGAATGCCCATCGTCAGGGCCGCGGCAGGCCCGGCGCCTTCAACTGGACGCCGCCGCCGGGGCCGCCCGTGGGCAGTTCGGACACGCTGCCCAGCAGGGCCTGCGCGGCGGGAAGGTTGAGCAGCGCCTCGACCCGGCGCAGCGAGCCCAGATCGGCGTCCATGCCGTTCATCAGATTGCCCAGCATGGCCCAGAAGCCGGTGGGCCGGGGATAGACCCGGAACACCATCGCATTGGCCGGGACCGAGCCCAGCTTCGCCGCCTGTTCCGCGGCAGTCCAGAACCCGCCCAACGCGTCCACCAGCCCCTGCCGGTGGGCGTCGGCGCCGGACCAGACCCGGCCCCGCGCGATCTCGCGCACCTTTGCGATGGGGAGCTTGCGCCCCGCCGCCACCTTCTGGGTGAAATCGTCATAGATCACGTCGGCCTGCCGGTTGAGGCTGGCCCACTGCTCGGGCGTATAAGGCTCCAGCGGCGAATCCATCAGCGTGTTGCGGCCCACCGCCACCTGTTCGGCATTCGCGCCGATCAGCCCCAGCGACTTGCCGAAGCTGACCTTGCCCGTCAGCACGCCGATGGAGCCGGTGATGGTGCCCGGCTCGGCCACGATGCGGTTCGCGCTGGCGGCGATGTAATAGCCGCCCGAAGCGGCCGTGCCCCCCATGCTGACGATCACGGGCTTGCCCGCCGTCTGCGCCCGCTTCACCGCGTGAAGGATCTGGTCCGACGCCGTGACCGATCCGCCCGGCGAATCCACCCTGAGGACGATGGCGCGGATGTTCCTGTCGGCGGCGGCCTGGCGGATCGCCGCCGACAGGTCGTCGCTGGCGATGCCCGTATTGGCGCCCAGCAGGGAATTCTGGGCCGTGCCGTCGCGTATCTCGCCGGACCCTTCGACGATGGCGATGTTCGCGTTGCCGAACGAATCCGCCTTGTTGCGGACATAGTCGATCATCTTCACGGTCTTGACGCCCGCGCCGGCGCGCACGTTGGCCGCGTTGCGCGCCTCGTCGTCATAGCCGATGCGGTCGATCAGGCGCGCCTTCAGGGCGTCCTCGGAAAATTGCGGGCTGGCGTTCAGCGCGGCGACGATCTGCTCGCGGGTCAGGTGGCGCGCCGCCGCCATCTGGGCGGTGGCGTCGTCAAAGACCGACTGCATCAGGGCCGTCAGCTGCTCGCGGTCGGGCGCCGACATCTGCTTTTCCATGAACATGTCGGCGGCGCTCTTGTATTCGGCGCGCTTGGCGATCTGTGGCTCGGCGTTGATCTTGTCGAGCAGGCCGCGCAGGAAGATCTCGCCGCCGCCGGTGCCGGAGACCAGGAAATCGGCCTTGGGCTGCATCCAAATCTGGTCGGCGGCGCTGGCGGCCAGATAGTCGCCCAGCCCGGCGCCGAAGAAGGCCGTCGCCTGGGCGATCACGAACTTGCCGCGCGCGCGGAAGCGGCGGACGGCGTCCGCGATCTCCTGCGCCTCGGCGGTCGAAAGCGCGCCGTTGCCCAGCCGCATCACCACGCCCTTGACGCGGCTGTCGCGGCCCGCGGCGTCCAGCCCCAGAACCACATCCATCACCGTCACGCGCCGGGGCGTGAGGAAATTGCCGGGGGCGGCGGCGGAATCGGCGATGGGATCGCGCAGGTCCAGCGACAGCACCATGTTGCCGGGCAGGCCGTCGCCGCGCGCCAGGCTGACGACCATCAGGATCGCGAACAGGATCGCCAGGAGCGCGACGGATTTTGCAATGGTGTTCACCGCCGCCATCAGGATGGAGCGGAGCCAGGTCAGGAAGCGGATCATGGAAAACCTTTGGTCGGCGGCGCCCGCCGGCTTGGCACGCGCGCCTGCCCAATCTAGCGAAAAAGCCCGGTCCCCAAAAGGACCGGGCTTTGCGTGCGCCTGCCGTTGCGGCAGGCATGTCTTCGAAGGATTCTCCGGCGGTTAATGCTTCGTTGCGTCGCGGACCGCATCTTTCATTCCGCCCGCAACATTCTGGGCCTTGCCGGCCGCTTTCTCGGCCTTGCCCTCGGCCGTCAGCTTGGCGTCGCCGGTGACCTTTCCGGCAGCTTCCTTGATGGCACCCTTGGCCTGCCTGGCGGAACCTTCAATCCTGTCCTTGTCCATTGTCATGCTCCTGAAAACGGGGGTGGCACTCTGGAGAGATAACGGCAGCCCGGCGCTCCCGGTTCCTGTAACCGCCGGACAGGCGGAGCGAATGAAATTCGTGTATTGTCCGGATGGATGGGAACCATGCAGAGGCGCCACTTTATCGCTCTCCTGACGACGGCGCTTGGCGCGGGCGCCAACCCTGCCCTCACAGGCCGTGCCTTCGCATATGAGGTGACCCGCAGCGACGCGGAATGGAAAAAGCTGCTGTCCCCGGCGGCGTATGAAGTGCTGCGCCATCAGGGCACGGAACCGCCCTTCTCCAGCCCGTTGAACGGCGAGCACCGCAAGGGCGTCTTCGCCTGTACCGGATGCGCGCTGAGCCTTTACTCCTCGGACACCAAATTCGACAGCGGCACCGGCTGGCCCAGCTTCTGGAAGCCCCTGCCCAACGCCGTGCTGACGGCCGTGGACGACAGCCTGTTCATGACCCGCACCGAGGTGCATTGCCGGCGCTGCGGCGGCCATCTGGGCCATGTCTTCGACGACGGGCCGCGGCCCACGGGCCTGCGCTATTGCATGAACGGCGTGGCGATGACCTTCAGGCCGGCCATCGCGTAAATAAAAAAGGCCGGCGTTGCGGCCGGCCTTTTTCGATGCGTCTATTTCTGCGGCTGCGCGGGCTGGGCGCCGTTCGCGGCCGGTTTCTCGATCGGCTTGGCCTTGGCCTTGGCATCGGTGACCATCTGGTCATGCGCCGCGGCGAACCCCTTCAGCGAGAACTTGATGTTGTAGGGCTTGCCGTTGTCGGCCACGATCTTGATGTAGGCGTCCGGCCCCGACTTGGCCATGGATTCGATGGCGCCATTGTCGATCGCCGTCTCGACATAGCAGCCCATGCGGTCGCAGCGCCGATAATGCAGCGCGGGCGATGCGAAGCTGTCGGTCTGGATCACCAGGCCTTTCTGGATCGCGATCTCCAGCGGCACCGTCACCATGATGGCGTGGCGGTCGAGGCTGGGGATATAGGCGATCGAGAGCGAGAGGACCCGCTGGCGGCTGCGCTGGTCGTCCAGTTCCTGATAGATGTCGCAGGGACTGGGGCTGTTGACCGGGAAGCAGCGCACGGCCCAGTCGCCCACGGTCTTCACGTCGGGCGCCTTGGACGCGGCGGCGGGCTGATCGGCAGGGGCCTGGGCCTGCTGGGCCAAGGCGGCGCCGGAGGCCAGGAACAGGCCCGCGACGGCGCCCGTCAGGAAATGCGAAATCTTCATGACCAGAGTCTCCAGAACCAGGAATGACGCTTGGCATCGTTGCTCTGCCAGGCGCCAAGGGCAGCGGTGTAACCCTTGAACGAGAGGGGCACGCCGACCGGCTTGCCTTCAAGGTTGGCGAACATGATGCGGCCGTCGGAAGCGCCCTTGAGCGAGGCGGCCAGCTTTTCGTCGAACGGCGCGGTCGCGATGCAGCCGATCTGGTTGCAGGTGCGGTACTGATAGATTTTCACCGGCTCCTTGCCGATCACCAGGCCCATGCCCGCTTCCAGCGCCACGCCATAAGGCAGGGTGAAGCCGATCAGCTGCTTGCCGTCCTTGTCGGTGGTGATGGTGGCGCGCGCCACGGGGTTGTTCTGCTCCTTGTCGATGATCTCGGTGACCATTTCGCAGGACGCGTCCTTGGTGTCGGCGGACGGACAGGCCACCCGCCAGTCGTCATAGTTGGCGACCGTGGCGGCCTTGGTGTTGTAGGTCGCCACGCCGCGCACGATCCAGCCCAGGAAAAGGCCGACCAACAGCGCGACACCGCCCACAACAAGACGTTCAGTCAGGGTTTTCATGTTCGGATTCGCTTTAGTTTCTTCGGTTTTGCCCGCAGAAAACCGCCACCTGGCGGCCCTCCGGCCCAAGCCGGGCGGAGGAACTACCAGATCGGGCGGGCAAAGGAAACGCCCCCTGCAAAAGTGTGGGGATCAGGGCCGCTTTGCCGCATCCGGCCGGCGGAACCCTGATGACGCCGGCGTAATGTCTAGTTCCCGGCCAGCAGCACGGGATCGTCCCGGAAATATTGCGGCCAGACCCGCCTCAGCGCGTCGATCTTCGGCAGGTCGTTGGCGCGGATGTAGGAGTCGTGGGGGTTATGGACCAGATAATCCTGGTGATAGTCCTCCGCCGCATAGAAGCCTTTCAGGGATTCCACCTTGGTGGTGATGGGCGCCGCGAAGACATGGGCCGCTTCCAGCTGGGCGATATAGGCCCTGGCGGTCGCTTCCTGGCGGGGCGTGGCGGCGAATATCTCGGACCGGTAGCTGGGGCCCCTGTCCGGCCCCTGCCCGCCAACCTGGGTCGGATCGTGGGCGACCGAGAAATAGATCTGCAGCAGCCGGCCGAAACTCACCACGCGCGGATCGAAAGTGATCTCGACCGATTCGGCATGGCCGGTGGTCTCCATGCCCACCTGTTCATAGGTGGCGGTTTGCCTGCTGCCGCCGGAGTAGCCGGCCACCACGCGGGTCACGCCCTTCACATGCTCGAACAGGCCCTGCTGGCCCCAGAAGCAGCCGCCCGCCAGCACGGCGGTTTCGCTGGCTGCGTCATTCGGGGGATCGTCCGCCGCCGCCGGGATGGGCTTGTTGAGGTCGCCCGCCACGGCCCCCGGCACGACCAGCGCGGGCGCGAACACGGCCAGGAGGGCGGCCACGGCGATAAAGGCAAAGGGCTTCATCTGCATGACGGTCTTTCTCCGGCACCGGCTTCACCACCATTTCGCAGCATAGCACGAAAGGGTTACACGAAGCGGTCCGCGGCCTGCGCGATCGCGGCATAGACCTGGTCGAGCTCCGCGCCCGTCACGCAATAGGGCGGCATCACATAGATGGTGTTGCCCAGCGGGCGCAGCAGCAGCCCGCGTTCCCGGAAGAAGGCGCCCAGTTCCAGCGCAAGGCCCGACAGATAGCCCGGATCAGGCGCGGCAAGCTCCATCGCCGTGACGGTGCCCAACCGCCGCACGCCGGAGAAACGGCGGTCCCCGCGCAGGGGCGCGATGCGCTCCTCCTGCATCTGCGCCAGGGCGGCGATGCGCTGCAGCACCGGTTCCTCCTGCCATATCTCAAGGTTGGCGCGGGCGGCGGCGCAGGCGATGGGATTGGCGGTGAAGGAGCTGGAATGGAAGAAGGTGCGGCTGCGGTCGGCGGAATAATGCGCATCGAAGACGGGGGCCGTGCAGAGCGTGGCGGCCAGCGGCAGGCTGCCGCCGCTGAGGCCCTTGGCCAGGCACAATATGTCGGGCGCGACGCCGGCCTGTTCGCAGGCGAACAGCGTGCCGGTGCGGCCGAAGCCCGTCATCACCTCGTCGGCGATGAACAGCGTGCCGTGCCGGGCGCAGATCGCGCGCATGTCCGCCAGCACCCCGGCGCCATAGGTCAGCATTCCGCCCGCGCCCAGGATCAACGGCTCCACGATCAGGGCGGCGGCATCCCTGGCCGCGATCTCCAGCGCGTCCAGCGTCTCCCGTTCCCGTCCCGCTTGCGGAAAAGGCAGCCGCGCCACCTCGAACAGCAGCGGCGCATAGGCCGCGTTGAACACGCCGCGCGCGCCCGCCGACATGGTGCCCACCGTGTCGCCGTGATAGGCGTGCTCCAGCGCAATGATCCGTGTACGGTCCTTCCCCCGGTTGCGCCAGAAGCCCAGCGCCATCTTGAGCGCGACCTCAACCGATGTGCTGCCGCTGTCGGAATAGAAGACGTGGCGGAGTCCTTCCGGCGCGACGGCGATGAGTGCGCGCGCCACGTCCTCGGCGGGCTGATGGGTGAATCCGGCGAAAATCACCTGATCCAGCATATCCGCCTGTGCCTTGATCGCCTCCACGATCCGGGGATGGCGATGGCCATGGGTTATGACCCACCAGGAGGAAATCGCGTCCAACACTCTTGCGGGACCCGCGCGCAAAGCCCCGGCGGAGGCCAATTCGAGCCACGCGCCTTCGCCCCGCGTCACCACGGGCGGTTCACCCGCCAGCGCGTGCTGGGTAAAGGGATGCCAGACGGGAGACGTCACGCGAAATCCTGCGCGCTGAAGGTCTTGGCGAACACCGCCGCCAGCCGCCCGGGCGTCAGCGGCACGATCTGCGGCAGACGGCCCAAGCGCTTCACCTTGCCGATCTCGCAGATGATCCATTCGCTTTCGTCGTTGGCGTCGCCAATGAAGGCCACCCCCAGCAGCGGGATGTCGCGCATGCGGATCGCCTCCAGCGACAGCAGCGTGTGGTTGATGGTGCCCAGCCGGGTGCGGGCGCAAAGGACCAGCGGCAATCGCCAGCGCGCGAAAAGGTCGATGAACAGCACCTCGCGCGTCAGCGGCACCATCAGCCCGCCGGCGCCTTCGATCACCAGCGGGCCCGCGGGCGGTTCGAGCGTATCGGTGTCGATCTGGAGTCCCTCCTCCGCCGCGGCCTGGTGCGGGGACGCGGGCAGCTTCAGCCGGTAGGCTTCCGGCAGGACTTCCACGCCCGCCAGCGCCGCCACTGTCTGGCTGTCGGTGGGGCCGTCCAGCCCCGCCTGCACCGGCTTCCAGTAGCGCGCGCCCAGCATTCCGGCGAGCCCGGCCGAGAATACCGTCTTGCCGATGCCGGTATCGGTGCCGGTGACAATGAGGCGGGTTTCCATCAGGCCCTTTCCAGCTCGGCGGCAAGGTCCGCGAACAGCGCGTCGATATCGGCGGGCGTCACATGCAGCGTCAGCGCGATGCGCAGCCGCGACGTGCCTTCCGGCACCGTCGGCGGGCGGATGGCCCGGACGTCATAGCCGCGCGCCTGCAGCGCCGCGGCCAGCGCCACTGCGCGCGCATCGCCGCCCACCATCACCGGCACGATCTGCGAGCCGGACGCGGGAAGCCCCAACCGCCGCAATGCCCCCGCCGCATGGCGCACCAGCGCCCGGAGCCGCGCGCGCTCGCCGTCGACCTGGGCGGCGATCTTGAGCGCCGCGCGCACCACCGCCGCCATCAGCGGCGGCGGCGCAGTGGAATAGATGAAGCCCGCCGCGCGGTTGACCAGGAAATCGCGATAAAGGCGCGGCAGCGTCACCAGCGCGCCCGCCGCGCCCAGTCCCTTGCCGCAGGTGTGCAGCGCGATGATGTTGGGCGCGCCTTCATATTCCGCGCCAAGCCCGCGTCCCTGCTCGCCGTGAACGGCGGTGGCGTGCGCTTCGTCCAGAAGAAGCATGGCGTCATGCCGCGCCGCCAGCGCCACAAGGTCGGCCAGCGGGGCGCGGTCGCCATCCATCGAATAGAGCGTTTCGACCGCGATCCAGACCCGCCCCCGGCCGCCCTGCGCGCGCCATTTCCCGATCGCGGCTTCCATCGCGTCCACATCGTTGTGCGGGGTTTCGGCGACGGCGAACCGCGCCGGATCGAGGCCCGCGCGCACGCTGGCGTGGATCAGCGCATCGTGGACGACCAGGTCCGTGCGGCGCGGCAGCGTTCCCACGATGGCCGCATTGGCGGCGAAGCCGGTGGAGAAATAGAGCGCCGTCTCGCTGCCGAAGAAGCCGGCGGCTTCCTCCTCCAGTGCCTCATGCTCCGGATGGTTGCCGCGCAGCAGGCGCGAGCCGCCCGCGCCCACCGGCACGCCGCGCGCCAGCGCCTGTTGCGCCGCCTCGCGCAGCGGGGCCGATTCCGCCAGCGCCAGATAGTCGTTGGAGGTGAAATCAAGCCCGCCCCGCCCCTTCAGGGCGCGCAACCGTCCCCGGGCGGCCAGCGCGTCAAGCGCGTCCTTGTGCGGGTCGCGGATCATCGGGGCGCATGGATTCCACACCCCCTGCCAAAGGGCAAGTTTCCGGCGCCTTCAGACCAGCTGGCGCAACAGGAAATACAACCCGCCCGCCAGCGCCATCGCCGCCGGAAGCGTCAGCACCCAGGCCATGATGATGGAGCGTATGGTGCTCCACCTGAGGCCCGATCCGTTCGCCGCCATCGTGCCCGCCACGCCGCTGGACAATATATGCGTGGTGGAGACGGGAAGCCCGTAAAGCTCGGCCGCGCCGATGGTCGCCGCGGCCACCAGTTCGGCGGACGCCCCTTGCGCATAGGTCAGATGGGTCTTGCCGATGCGCTCGCCCACCGTCACCACGATGCGCTTCCAGCCCACCATGGTGCCAAGGCCCAGCGCAATGGCGACGCAGACCTTGACCCACAGCGGTATGAAGCGCGTGCCTCTGGTCAGGCCGTCGCTATAGGTCTTCAGCGCCGAGGCTTCCGCCGTCGTGAAGCCCGCGCCCTGTTTGGTCAGCACACGGATGGAATCGTTGGCCAGGTACATGTCGTTGCGCAGGTTCGGCGTGGCGGCGGCCGGCACATGGGCGATAGCGCCATAGCTCTTCACCTTCGCCGCAATGTCGGCCGACAGCGCCGCCAGACCCGCAAAGACCTGCGGGCGGTTGAGCGTCTTGTCGCGCAGCGCATCCCCCACCGTCTTGCGCGCCTCCGCCGGCGTCATCGCGGGCGCGCCGCCCGCGTGGGCGGCGAAGACGGCCCCGGCCGCCGAGGCGGACTGCAGGAAGACCGGCGTGGCGCTGTCCGGCATGGTGCGGTTCAGCGCATAGGCCGTGGGCGCCGCGCCGATCAGGATCAGCATGATCAGGCCCATGCCCTTCTGGCCGTCATTGCCGCCGTGCGCGAAGGACACGCCGGTGCAGGTGAAGATCAGCAGGCCGCGGATCCACCAGGGCGGCGGGGCGGACGATTTCGGCTCTTCATACAGGGCACGCTTGCGGATCAGCGTCTTCATCACCACCAGCAGCAGGGCCGAGAAGACGAAGCCCATCAGCGGCGAGAACAGCAGCGCCTGGGCCACGTTCAGGGCCTGGCCCCAGTCCACGCCCGACGTGGCTTGCCCGTGCGGAGCCATCAACTGGTTGGCGATGCCCACTCCCATGATCGAGCCGATCAGCGCATGGGACGAGGAATTGGGGATGCCCACCGCCCAGGTTGCCAGGTTCCACACGATCGCCGCGATCAGCAGCGCGAAGATCATGGCATAGCCCGCGCCGCTTCCGACCTGCAGGATCAGCTCGACCGGCAGCAGGGTGATGATGCCATAGGCGACCGCGCCCGTGGACACCATCACGCCCAGGAAATTGAACGCGCCCGACCAGATCACGGCCGCCACCGGCGCCATGGAATGGGTGTAGATCACCGTCGCCACCGCGTTGGCGGTGTCGTGGAAGCCGTTCACGAACTCGAAGCCCAGCGCGATCAGCAGCGCGATCCCCAGCAGGACGAACACGCCCAGCGCCAGCGGTTCGTGCACGCTTTCGATATCGTCGAGCAGGCCGTGGATGCCGTAGCCGATGCCCGCCGCAAGCAGGCAGAAGAACACGATGGCGGTGGTGGGACTGGATTTGTGGTCGAGATGCGGCGCGCCGCGCCCATGGAAGGATTCCGTCCGCGCAGCGATGTCCACCATGCTCGTTCCCCGCCGTTCCTGCCGGGAAAGTTAAGACCGGTTGCACGACGGTTTTATGAAGGGCGGGAACCACTTCATGAAAGGCGAGAAGAAGGGCTCAGTCGAGCTTTGCCGGATCGGCCTGGCCCGCCTCGATGTCCTTCACGCGCATCTTGTTCCTGTAGCCCAGCACCGTGTCGGCCGAGGCGTGCCATGCATCGGCCACCATGTCGCGCAACTGGTCGGCGGCTTCCGCCAGCCGGCCGGCGGTGAAGTCCTTTGCCGCCGGCGCGGCCGCGTCGAAGGCGCCCGCCTTCTCCAGCCGATAGACCTCGCTCACCAGCGCGGCGCTGGCGATGAGATAGTCCTGCGTCCGTTCCTGGATGGCGCAGGCACAGGACCGATAGGGCCGCAGGCGCGCCGCCACATCGGCTTCCGTGACATGCGCGCTGACGAAATCGGTTTCGAATTTCGCGTGCAGGCCCGGCCCGGTGACGAAGCCTTCGGGGTTCGGCCCGTCCCCCCAGCCGTTGTAATGGACACTGGCATGCATGGGCTGGCTGGCGTCGCCCACATAATGCGCCCATACGCCCAGGTCGCGCAGGGTCAGCATCTGGCGCAGGCTGCGCGCCTCGGCGAAGCGTCTGCGGATGGCGGCGGTCTTCGCGAATTTCTCGCCCGCCCGGTTCATCCGCAGCAGGGCGAAATCCTTCACCAGCTGCTGCCAGCCGTCCATGATGTTGTAGGGCAGGAAGCCCGCCCTGTATTCGTCGCTGTTCACGGCGCGCAGCGCGGTGTCGTATTCGCGCCGCGTGGGGGGCAGGCCTGCGAGTTTCGGCCCGCCCAGGATGGTGCCGTCATCCGACACGTCGATGAAATGGCCGGGATCGCTGTCCTGGTCGTGCGGCTGGCCGGCATTGCGCGAGGTATCCGGCTCCTGGGCCAGAAGACCGATCTGCCTGACGGCGGCGGGCGTCCGCAGGAAGGCCGGGATCTCGCGCGGGAAATTCCGCGCGGCCAGCTCGCCGACATAGCGGTGGCCGTCCGCGCCCCAGGCCAGCGCCCCCGTGGGCGCCAGAAGACAGGCCGCCAGAAGCGGGACCAAAAGAGCAACAACCGGACGCATGCGCAACTCCCCCGCGGACGGGCCGCCAACCATAAGACAAACACCGGCCGGGATCACCGGCCGGTGCCTTCGATGCCGCCGGACTAGTAACGCAGCGTCAGCGTCACCTGGAACGTCTGCGGCGCCCCCTCATAGGCGTACGGATAGCTGGTGCAGCCCGAAATCGAACCCGTCGTATACGGCGTCCAGCAGGTCTGGGTGCCCAGGCTGCCGAAGTAGTGCTTGTTAAACAGATTGTCGGCGTTGAAGCGCAACGACGAGTTCGGCAGGCCCAGCGAATCGAGCTGGTAGTTGATGTCGGCGCTGACCGTGTAATAGTCGGGCACCCAGGCGTTGTTGTCCTCGGTCTGGTAGCGGCGGCCGACATATTTCACGCTGGCGCCCAGCGTGAGGTCCGCGATGGGCCTGTAGGTCACGCGGCCCGTGGTCGACCACTTGGGCGTTTCCGAAAGCTGCTTGTTCAGCGTCGGCACATTGCCGCCGCCCACCGCGATGTCGGACATGATGCGCGCGCGGGTGTAGCTGGCATTGCCATAGAAGGTCCACTGGTCGCCCAGCAGGTAATTGCCTTCCAGGTCCACGCCCCAGAAATTGATGCCCGGCACATTGTGGTCGAAGTAGGCGTTGGTGGTCTGGTCATAGGAACTGACGATGCGGTTCTTGACCTGCGAATTCCACAGCACCAGCGCGGCCTGGATGTCGCTGACCAGATAGCGGTAGCCGAGCTGGTAGGTGGTGGAGGTCTCCGGCCTGGTGTTGAGGAAGGTGGTGTACTGGCCGTTGGCGTCCTTCTGGCTCTGGTAGAGGTTGTCGGTGCGCGGCGCGGCGATTTCCTGGGTATAGGAGCCGAAGAACTGGTGCATGTCGCCGAAGGGCAGATAGGTCAGGCCCAGATGCGGCAGGAACCGGTTGTAACGCTTGGTGATATGGCCCGGCGGCGCGTAATGGGTGGCGCTGGCGCCCGGCGCGAACGATACCGTGCCGTCGCTGTTGGTCTGCACGGGAACGCCCGTCGTGCAATAGGCGGTGGAGGAGCCCGCCTGCTCATAGCAATACTGGTTGAGGTCGCGCTCCAGGAACGGCAGGCGGAAACCCAGCGAGGCGCGCAGGCTGTCGTCGAGATACTTGCCTTCATAGTCGAACGCGGCCTGGTTGAGGATCGCCTTGGACTTGCGGTCGCGATAGCGCAGCGGCACGCCCGTGGCGTCGAGCACCTCATGCTGCTTGTCCCTCAGCCCGGCAAAGGGGTCATAGGGCCCGCTGACCGGATCAATGAAGGACGTCGTGCCGGTCTGGCGGTGCAGGCCATAGTCCAGCGTATAGGCCGCCTGGACGGTGTTGTCGTCGTCGAACCTGTAGATCAGCGAGACGTTGGTACCCCAGCGGCGGGTGTTGGTGGTGCTGGGCTGGTACAGTTCGACATTGTCCAGCAGATCGCTGTCGCCATTCAGGTCGCAGCCCACGCCCGCGACGCAGCCATAGGCTTTGCTCGCGATGGTGCCGGTACCGCCGGCGCTGGCGCCCACGATCTGGCGCGCCGTGTTGGCGGCGCTGCTGCTCAGGCCCGGCACCGCAAGGCCTTCCGGGAAGCTGAAGAGGCCGCCGCCGTTGGCCAGGACATATTGCACATTGGCATCCCAGGCCAGGCTGAGCTGATCGGTCAGGTTGAACAGCGACTGGAAGCGCAGGTTGCCGGTGTCGGAGGGATTGATCTTGCCGCGATAGAAGTTGCCGCAGCCGGTCATGGTGCTGTCGGCATGGCCCTGCACCGGCGCGGTATAGGGGCAGGTATAAAGATAGTCGCGGTCCCAGCCGGTGCCGGAGAAGTTGGCGCCCGTGGTGTTGGCCGGATTGGCGGCATAGCCGCTGCCGTTGGGATTCTTGATGATGTCGGCCGTGCCGATCAGATTCGAGGCGAAGCCCGCCGTGCTGGGCACATAGTCCAGTCCGTAGAAGGAATTGTTGCGGTTGCTGTTCCAGTGGCCCGCCAGCGACATCCAGCCCAGCGAACCCAGGTCCTGATAGAGCTTGAAGTTGGCTTCGACCTTGCGCAGATAGCCCGGACCCTTGAACTTGTCGTTCGACTGGTAGGAATAGGTCACATAGCCGGTCGTGCCCCAGGGGCCGACCGCGCCCGAATCCAAGCGCACGAAATAGCGCTGGTCGGCGTCGGTGCCGCCGGACGTGACCAGCTCGGCGCCGAACTGGTCATGGGGATTGTCCGACTTGATGGCGATCACGCCGCCGGTCGCCGCCGCCGTGGGGCTGTCCACGTCGGTCGAGCCCTGGTTGACGCTGACGCGGTCGATCACTTCCGGATCGATCATCTGGTTGGTGTAGATCGCATAGTTGCCGGTGTCGTTCAGCGGCATGCCGTCCAGCGTCAGCGAGACATGGTTGCCGTCCTGCCCGTGCACGCGGATGTTGCCGCCGCTGGTGCCATAGGGATCGTTGTTGGTGAAGTTCACGCCCGGCATGTAATTGAGGGCCTGGAACACGGTCTGGCCGGCAGGCAGGGCGGTCTGAAGGAAATCGCTGGTGATGGTCGAGCGTTCCTTGGAGATGGGCGCCGCGTTCATCAGCCCGTTGGAGGACAGCAACTGCCCCGTCACCACCACGGTTTCCACGTCCTGGGTGCCGGTGGACTGGGCCAGCGCGGGCGCGGCGGCAAGCAGCAACAGCAGCGGACTTGCGCCGGCCATCAGCAATTTCGTCGTACGGTTCGTCATGATCGTTCCCCTTCAAAAAGCCGAGCGGCCGCGCTGGCGCGATGCGGAATGCATTCGCGGTCGGCGTAGTGCCCGATGGTCCCCACTTCGGATGGCGTGCGGGTGCTTTCGCAGTCGCAGCGTTCATCGTTGCGCGCTTGGTTAGTGGGGACGCGAGACAGATTTGTGAAAGGAACTTCGCGGCTTCACGACATCAGGTCGGTGTTGCAGCGGGGCACCGTCATGCGCGGCCGCGCTGTCCCGCGCCGCTGAAATTTCTTTTTGAGACCTTTCGGTTTTGGTTCCATGACTATGGGCATTTTGGATTCTCATCATGCCGGCAAGCGGGAAACCGGCAGGCGCGCATCCGGCCCGGGCGCGCGGCGTCACGCGCCGTCGTGCGCGGACCGTTGTGCCCGGCGCGGCGGCGGCGCGCGAAACTGCGACGAAATGACTGTTCGTCCCATCGTACCGAACAGCCGGCGGGGGGGCCGTCAGGGCACGGCGCGCGCGACGGCCCAGATCGCCAGTCCCGCCAGCGCCAGGGCGCTTCCCACCAGCCCGGTGGACGAAAGGCCATAGCCGTGCGCGATGGCGATTCCGCCAAGGAACGGCCCCAGGGCATTGGCGACATTGAAGGCCGAATGGTTGAGGGCCGCGGCCAGCGTCTGGGCCTCGCCCGCAACGTCCATCAGCCGGGTCTGCAGGATCGGCCCCAGCGCGCCGCCCAGCCCGATGGCAAAGACAGACAGCATGATGGTCCAGATGCTGCCGGTGGCGAAGCTGTAGGCGGCCAGGGTTACGGCGAACCAGACCAGCAGCGCGCCCGTCGTGGCCATCAGCCGGCCGTGCGCGAAGCGCGGCACGATCACGAGCCCCGACATCATGCCCGCGCCGAACACCGCGAACACCAGCGGCACGACACCTTCGGCGACATGCGTCACCGCAAGCAGCGTGTTGGCGAGATAGGTATAGACCGCGAACAATCCGCCGAAACCGATGGCGCCGATGGCCAGCGTCAACAGGACATGGCGGTTGCCCAGCGCGCCCAGCTCGCGCAGCGGGCTTGCGCCGGCGCGCGGCGGCTGGCGCGGCGCGAACAGCACGACCAGCCCGGCCGTCAGCACCGAGAGCGCGGCGACGATGCCGAAGCACCAGCGCCAGCCAACGGCCTGGCCCAGCCATTCCGCCGACGGCACGCCGATGATGGTCGCCACCGTCAACCCCATCAGCACGCGGGCCGCCGCCTGGGCGCGCCGTTCGTGCGGCACCAGCGAGGCCGCGACCAGCATCGCCACGCCGAAATAGGCGCCGTGCGGCAGGCCGCTGATGAAACGGAAGACCAGCATCCAGCCATAGCTCGGCACCAGCCCCGTCAGGCCATTGGCCAGCGCGAAGACGCCCATCAGCCCGGCCAGCAGGGTGCGCCGCGCCACGCGCGCCGCCAGCACCGCGATCAGCGGGGCCCCCAGCACCACGCCCAGGGCATAGGCACTGATGGCATGACCGGCGGCGGGAACACTGATGCCCAGATCGCGCGAAAAATAGGGCACGAGACTCATCGTGGCGAATTCGGTCGTGCCGATGGCGAAGCCGCCGACCGCCAGCGCGAAATGCACAAGGTTCGGATGGGAAGAACGCGGCACGAGAACAACCCGGAACAGGCAGCGGGTTTACGCTACGGGCAATCGCGCCGCAATGCCGCAAGCGCACGGATAAACTGCCGCAGGCCGGCCCCGGTTTGACGCGCATCAAACCGCCGGACCGCGCCTTGAGCGACTCATCACGCAGGCTTATGGTTTCCAAAAACGGGAAGGGCGCCATGTTTCCGATGGTCCTGCGCCGCGACATCCTTCTACTGCTGGCCGTGAAGGCCGGGTTGCTGGCTCTTCTTTATTTCCTGTTCTTTTCGCCTGCGCACCGGCCGCCGGACGTGCGGATCGACCAGCACATCCTGGGACAGGGTTAGGAGGTCTCATGGACATCGTCGATCTTTCCCGGCTGCAGTTCGCGGTGACCGCGCTCTATCACTTCATCTTCGTGCCGCTCACACTGGGCCTGTCGGTCCTGCTGGGCATCATGGAGACGGTCTATGTGATGACCGGGCGCGAGGTGTGGCGCGACCTGGTGAAGTTCTGGGGCGTGCTGTTCGGCATCAACTTCGCCATGGGCGTCGCCACCGGCATCACCATGGAATTCCAGTTCGGCACCAACTGGGCCTATTACTCGCAATATGTGGGCGACGTGTTCGGCGCGCCGCTGGCCATCGAAGGCCTGATGGCCTTCTTCCTGGAAGCCACCTTCGTGGGGCTGTTCTTCTTCGCCTGGGACAAGCTTTCCCGCGTGCAGCACCTGATCGCCACCTGGCTGCTGGCCATCGGCACCAACCTGTCGGCGCTGTGGATCCTGATCGCCAACGGCTGGATGCAGTATCCGGTGGGCGCGCGCTTCAACGCCGACACGATGCGCATGGAAGTCAGCGACTTCATGGCGGTCCTGTTCAACCCCGTGGCCCAAGCCAAGTTCGTGCATACCGTCAGCGCGGGCTATGTGACCGGCAGCGTCTTCGTGCTGGCGATCAGCGCCTGGTACCTGCTCCGGGGGCGGCACACCGATTTCGCCAAGCGCTCCATGACGGTGGCGGCCAGCTTCGGGCTGGCCTCGGCGCTGTCGGTGGTCGTGCTGGGCGACGAGAGCGGCTATACCGCGGGTCAGAACCAGAAGATGAAGATCGCCGCGATAGAGGCGATGTGGGACACCGAGCCCGCGCCCGCCTCCTTCACCATCTTCGGTCTGCCCGACCTGAAGAACCACACGACGCATCTGGAAGTGAAGGTGCCGTGGATGCTGGGCCTGATCGCCACCCGCACCGCCGACACGCCGGTGCCCGGCATTTCCGAACTTGTGGGGATCGCGCAGAAGAACATCGCGGACGGACTGATCGCCTATCGCGCGCTGGCGGCGATCCGCAAGGATCCGCACAATGCGTCGCTGCGCGACACGCTGAATGCGCATGTCCACAATCTGGGCTTCGCGCTGCTGCTCAAGAACATCCGGCCCGACATCGAGAATGCCAGCCGCGCCGACATCGTGGCCGCCGCCAACAGCACCATACCCAATGTGCCGGTGTTGTTCTGGTCGTTCCGCTTCATGGTGGGCATCGGCTTCTGGTTCATCGCGCTCTTCGCCGTCAGCTTCTGGTTCTCGGCAAAGCGGCAACTGGACCGCTACCGCCCCTATCTCTGGGCCGCCTTCCTGACCCTGCCGCTGCCCTGGATCGCCGCCGAATTGGGGTGGATCGTCGCCGAATATGGCCGCCAGCCCTGGGTGATCGTGGGCGTGCTGCCCACCGCGCTGGGCGTGTCGTCGACGGCGGCGGGCAACGTCGTGTCCTCGCTCCTGGGCTTCGCGCTGTTCTATTCGGGGCTGCTGGTGGTCGATCTCTATCTTCTCCTCAAATATATCCGCCTCGGTCCCGATTATGCCCTGTCCCCACCCGCCGGGGCGGCCGAAGTGGCAGCGGAGTGACCAGCCATGGATTATGAGACACTCAGACTGATCTGGTGGGCGCTGCTGGGCATCCTGCTCATCGGCTTTGCAGTGATGGACGGCTTCGACCTGGGAACGGCGGCCTTGCTGCCTTTCGTGGCGAAGACCGACACGGAGCGGCGCATCGCGATCAACACGGTGGGGCCGGTATGGGAAGGCAACCAGGTCTGGTTCATCCTGGGCGGCGGCGCGATCTTCGCCGCATGGCCGGCGCTCTATGCGGCCAGCTTTTCGGGCTTCTATCTCGCCATGTTCCTGGTGTTGGTCACGCTGATCCTGCGCCCCGCGGGCTTCAAGTTCCGCAGCAAGGTGGACGCGCCGCGCTGGCGGCGGTTCTGGGACTGGGCGCTGTTCGCCGGCGGCGTGGTGCCGTCGCTGGTCTTCGGGGTCGCCTTCGGCAACCTGTTCCTGGGCGTGCCGTTCCACCTGGACGGCGACCTGCGCTTCCTGCCCGCCATTACGTTATGGTCGCTGCTCAATCCCTTCGCGCTGCTGGTAGGGCTGGTGAGCCTGGCCATGATCGTGCTGCACGGCGCGGCCTGGCTGAATCTCAAGACCGATGAAACGGTACAGGCGCGGGCGCGCGCGGTGATGCCCTGGGCCGGGCTGGCCTTCGCGATCCTGTTCGTGCTGGCGGGCCTGTGGCTGCATGGCATCGACGGCTATCGCGTGGTGGGCAATGTGGTTCACGACGGCCCTTCCAATCCGCTGCTCAAGACCGTCGCGCGCTTCCGCGGCGGCTGGCTCGAGGGCGGGCAGTGGCCGTTCGTGGTGCTGGCCTTGCTGGGCGCGGCCGGCGCGGTCCTCCTCAGGACCCGGCCTCTGCCTGCGTTCCTGTCGTCGGCGCTGGTGCCGGTGGGCGCCATCGCCGCGGCAGGCCTTGCGCTGTTTCCCTTCCTGCTGCCGTCCTCCACCGATCCCAATGCCAGCCTGACGGTATGGGATGCGTCGTCCAGCAAACTCACGCTCGGCATCATGCTTGGCGTGGTGGCGATCTTCCTGCCGATCGTCATCGCCTATACCAGCTTCGTCTATCGCGTACTGCGCGGGCCGGTCCGGGCGAAGGACCTCGGCGGCCATTCCTATTGAGGTC
The DNA here is from genome assembly GCA_035547015.1 of Rhizomicrobium sp. Classification (GTDB taxonomy): domain Bacteria; phylum Pseudomonadota; class Alphaproteobacteria; order Micropepsales; family Micropepsaceae; genus Rhizomicrobium. Next base: position 22,868 of record DASZVO010000003.1, read on the forward strand.
CTGCCATGTGGTATTTCTCCTGGGTCCTGGGTCTGGGCTTCGCGGTCACGCTGGCGGTGCTGAACGCCATGTGGCTGGAGCACCGCAGCGCCAAGGACGCGTCCGGCAGAGACTCGTCCGGCGAGGACCGGGACTGACCCTTCCCCGTTTGCGCTGTAGCCTTCCCGTTGCCGGATGATTCGATGGAAGGGGAATGGATGAGCCCGACAGCCGCGCGGTTTCTCCTGGCCGCTCTTCTCTTCGGCAGCGGCAGCGCCCAGGCCCAGCCGTCCGACAGCCGGCCCGGCGATGCCGACCGGCGCGCCGCCGATCTTGTGCGGCAGATGACGCCGGACGAGCGCAACATCCTGCTGCACGGCTATTTCTCGCGGCCCAACCGCCTGCGCTCCGCGCCCCTGCCCGGCGCGCCCTGGGCCGCCGGATACACGCCCGGCATCGCCCGGCTGGGCATTCCGGCGCTGGCGGAAACAGATGCCAGCCTGGGGGTGGCCTGGATCAACGGCAAGCGTGCCCAGCCCGCCACCGCCCTGCCCTCCAGCCTGTCGCTGGCCTCGACCTGGGACACGGCCATCGCCTATGCGGGCAGCGCGGCCATCGCCCAAGATGCGCGCGCTGGCGGATTGAACGTGCTGCTGGCGGGCGGCGTGAACCTGACCCGCGAGCCGCGCAACGGCCGCAATTTCGAATATCTGGGCGAGGACCCGCTGCTGGCCGGCACGCTGGCGGGCGAGACCATCCGCGCCATCCAGGACCAGCATGTGATGTCCACCGTCAAGCACTATGTGCTGAACGCGCAGGAGACGTACCAGAATCAGATCGCGGTGGACATTTCCGAGGCGGCGGCGCGCGAGAGCGACCTCCTGGCCTTCGAGATCGCCATCGAACGCGGCCATCCCGGCGCGGTGATGTGCGCCTATAACCATTTCAACGGCCCCTATTCCTGCGGCAGCGATTTCCTGCTCAACCGGGTGCTGAAGGGCGACTGGAAATATCCGGGTTTCGTGATGTCGGACTGGGGCGCCAATCACGCCACCGCCGATGCGCTCGCGGGGCTGGACCGGGAGTCGGGCGAGGAGTTCGATCCCACGGTCTATTTCGGCCCGGCGCTGGCGGCGCTCGACGGCAAGGACCCCGTCTATACCGCCCGCGTCACCGACATGAACCGGCGCATCCTGCGTTCGATGATCGCGGCCGGGCTGTTCGACGATCCGCCGAAACCCGGCGCGCCCGACATCGCGCGCGGCGAGGCGGCGGCCCGCGCCGAAGCGGCGGCGGGAACGGTGCTGCTCAAGAACAACGGCGTGCTGCCGCTGCTGCGGGGGGCGAAGAAGATCGCGGTGATCGGCGGCTATGCCAATATCGGCGTGATGTCGGGCGGCGGGTCGTCGCAAGGCGCGCCCGCGGGCGGGCCTGCGCTGTCCATCCCCACCACCGCCGCGGCGGATGACTGGATGGCGGTGGTGCTGCTTCCCGGCGCGCCGGTGAAGGCGATCCAGGCCCGGGCGGGGACCGGAACGCGGGTGACGTTCGACCGGGGCGACTATCCCGCCTATGCCGCCGCCATGGCGAAGGATGCCGATGCGGCCATCGTCTTCGCCACGCAATGGACCAGCGAGGGCATGGACGCGCCCGACATCGGCCTGCCCGGCAACCAGGACGCATTGATCGCCGCCGTGGCCGCCGCCAACCCGCATACCATCGTGGTGCTGGAAACCGGCGGCCCGGTGACGATGCCCTGGATCGACAAAACCGCCGCCGTGCTGGAAGCCTGGTACCCGGGCATCAGGGGCGCGGATGCCATTGCCGACATCCTGTTCGGCGACGTCAATCCCTCGGGGCGGCTGCCCGTCACCTTCCCCGTCTCGCTGGACCAGATGCCGCGTCCGAAGCTGGACGGGCAGTTCGACTCCGACCCCGGCAAGGTGCGCGTGAATTACGACATCGAAGGATCGGACGTGGGCTATCGCTGGTTCGCGCGCCGGGGCTTCGCGCCGCTGTTCCCCTTCGGCCACGGCCTTTCCTACACCACGTTCCGCTATGACGGCCTGACCGTGCGCAGCGAAGGCAACACGCTGCATGTGAAGTTCACCGTCACCAACACCGGCAACCGCCAGGGGCGCGACACGCCGCAGGTCTATGTCACCGCGCGCGCGGGCAAGGAGGGTCAGCGGCTGATCGGCTGGGGCAATGTGGACCTGGCGCCGGGCACCAGCCAGGCCGTCAGCGTGGATGTGGACCCGCGCCTGCTGGCCGACTGGGACGCCGGCGCGCATCGCTGGCGTCTTTCCGCCGGACGCTATGACGTGACGGTGAACAGCTCGGCGGTCGCGCCGCAGCTCACAGCCTCGTCCTCGCTGGAAGCGCGGCTGCTGCTGCCCTGATGCGGGTTCACGCTATTCGGCGGCGGTGCGCAGGGCCTGCGCATCGCTGCGGCGGTCCAGCCGCAGGGTCATGCAATAGGCCCCACCGCCCGACAGGATGAACGGCGCCAGATCGACCGGACGCACCGCATATCCGTGCGCGGCGAGCTTGCGTTCCAGGCTTTCCGGCGCACGGGCCATGATCACCTGCCGGCCAATGTTCACGGCATTGACGCAGAAGGCCGCCGCTTCCGCGTCGCCCGCCGCGATGCGGTCTTCGGGCGCGACATGGGCATGGATCGCCGCCAGCGAGGCCGCCGTGAAAGCAGGCGGATAATAAAGCAGCTTGCCGCCGGCCAGCGGACAGAAGCAGGTGTCGAGGTGATAGAAGCGCGGGCCGGCCAGTTCCAGCGCCACGGTTTCCTGTCCGAACACATCGGCGATGACGGCCCGCGAACTGGCGGTGGAGCGCTGGCCGTGACCCACCCAGAAGAAACCGCGGTCGGCGTCCCAGATGCAGTCGCCCGCGCCTTCCTGCAGCACGCCGTCGGGCAGTTCGACGATCTCCTCCACCAGTTTGCGCCGCTGCAGCCCTTCGAAGGCGGCGCGGAACACCGCTTCCTCGCCCTGGCGCTGGGGATGGCGGAATCGCGCCAGCAGCACGCGCCCGTCCAGCACGATGGCGGCGTTGGCGGGAAACACCAGGTCCGGCAGGCCTTCCACGGCGGGCACCGTTTCCACCACGCCGCCCGCGGCCTCTATGGCCTTGCGCAGCGCGGCCGAGCCGCTTTGGGCCGCGCGGGCGGCATCCGCGTCCCATGCATCCGGCTCCATCCAGGGATTGATCCGGTAGCTGACGTTGAAATGGCGCGGATCGGTCATCAGGAAGCGCGTCATCGAAACCCCTTCACAAATTCCGGCACGAATCCCGGCGCGAATCCCCCGGGAAAAGCCGGTACAGCAATGTGGGGAAAGCGGTGCTAGCGAAAAGCCGCCAATCTGGTAAAAACTGCCCATGTCGTTGGCGGATTGACCAGCTCTGGTGACGAAATGATGGATGATCTGGACCGCAGGCTTCTGGCTCTGCTGCGGGGCAATGCGCGGGAGCCGGTGGCGGTCCTGGCGCGCAAGCTCAAGGTTTCGCGCGGCACGGTGCAGAACCGCATCGCCCGCCTGCTGGCGGACCGGCACATACTGGGCTTCACGGTGCGCACGGCGGCGGCGGACGAAGGCCGCGTGCGCGCGGTGATGTGCATCGCCATCGAGGGCGAACATTCCGCCAGGGTGATCCGGGCGCTGCGCGGTTTTCCGGAGGTGGAGAGCGTCCACACCACCAACGGCCGCTGGGACCTGGTGGCGCAATTGAACACGGCCACCTTGGCGGAATTCAGCCGGGCGCTGGACAATATCCGGCTGGTTGCCGGGATCGCCGCGACCGAGACGTCGCTGCTGCTGGCTCAGACAAAATAGCGCAGACCAAATTGCGCAACCGGATAGGCGAACGTCAGGCGGCGGCGCGCTCAAGACCGCAGAGCAGATGGCTGAACCGCGTCTCCTCATAGGCGGTGAAGGACGGCAGCCGCGCCTCGACATCCTCGCCCAGCGCCGCCAGCCTCTCGCCCATCTCCTGAAGGTGCCGCGTCTCCTCGGCCAGAAGGCCGGTCAGGCGGATGGGCCTTCCCGCCGCCGCCAGCACATCCTGATAGATGCGATAGAACCAGATCGCGCGCAGCTCGACCACCAGCGACATATAAAGATAGGCGGCCATGCCTTTCGCGCCGCGGGCGATGAAGGCGTCCAGCCGCGCCATATAGGCCCGCGCCTGCGGACCCGCCATGATCTCGCCCGCGCCATAGGCCAGCGGATGGCCGGCCGCGGCCTCGGCCTGGCGCTTGAAGAAGAAGGCGTGGCGCGCTTCCTCGGCCAGGTGCTGCAATGTCTCGCCGCCGGGCGCGCCGCTTTGCGTCGCCATGATCTTGCGGCTGCCGATATGCTCCAGGAGCGACAGGGTATTGAGGAAGCGGGCATGCAGTTGTGGCGCGGCGGACACGCGCGCCAGAAGGGCGCGCAGGCGCGGCTCTGCGGTGGGCTGGGGCATCCAGGACGTCAGGGGGGGCATGATGAGGGACTGTTCCATTTTGGGCGGCGCATCCTATCAGTTTCCGGTGCACGCGCGCCAATGCGGCCATGATCCTGCCGCAGCGGCCCGGCAGGACGCGGGCCGCGGGCGGCACCGGCATGGATGGATTATTTGCCCCAGAACTGGAGTGCGATGTCGCCGGCCACGACCAGGAACACGAAGGGAATGCAGCACCAGTCGGAAAAGGGCCGGCCGGAAAACGGCATGAGCCGGATGGCGTCCAGGACCGCCGCACCCGCAGGGTGGCCTTCGGCGTGGATGTCCAGCCAGTCCAGAAGCTGGGCGCCAAACCCGCGCTCCCCCAGCGCCTGGTCTATATCGCCGTGAACGGAGCCGTCATCCATGGCCCCACTGTGCACGGGACGGCATTAATAATTGGCGAATCCGATCGCGAAAAGTCTAAACATCGCTCGTGCGTGGGAATCTCCTGATGCTTGATGATCCGCAGGATGCCGAGCCGGTACTGCGCCCCTGGTCGTGGCGCCGGCGCGCGTTGACCGTGGCCGGGTGCCTGCTGTTCCTTGCGGCGTCCATCCTCTGGCTGGACCGCCCCATCGCATGGCGGGTCGGCCATCCGCGCGGCATCTGGCACGCGGTTTCGCTTTTGCGCCACGTCATCAGCATCGGGCTCGATGCGCTTCTGGCGCTGCTGCTGCTGAGCCTGTTCGAGTTGGTGCGCGCCCTCGCGGCCGCGATGCGCGGCGCGGCCGTTGCGCGGTCCGCGCGCGCCGTGATCCTGGCGGGGTTGAGCGCAACGGCGACGATCGTGCTGAACGATCTGGTCCTGAAACCCGTGTTCAGCCGCTATACGATCGACTATTTCCTGTCGTCCTCCGGCCTGTACGGCTTCCGCTTTTTCGGCGGCGACATCACCTCCAGCTTCCCGTCCGGCCATGCCGGACTGGTCGCGTCCTATTTTTTCGTGCTGCAGGCTTTCTATCCGCACCGGCGCGCGCTCTGGCTGTCGATCGCCGGACTGGCGTTCGCGGGCCTGGTGGCGGCGCAGTGGCATTTCCTGTCCGATATCGCAGCGGGCGCGATGACCGGAAGCGCGGTGGCCGTGTCTGTGTTGCGGCTTGTTCCACGGATCGCGGGCGGGCGCGGCCGGGGGCAATCCCGGCGCTGAGCGGCGCGCGGCGATCTAGACGTGTGCGCGCCAGCTGATGTCGCACCGGAAATTGCAGATGCGGCAGATCCCGAAGGGATGGCCCTGCAAAATCGATATCCGCTTGCCCTCGAAGCAGTTCGGGCAGAAGGACAGCGCGTTCCCGAACTTTGCCGGGCTCTTTTCCCGGTAGACGTACACGTCGGGCGCGATCTTCACTTTCATGTATTGATCGGCGCTGCTGTTGAACGCCGCCAGCCTGGACGCTTCGGCCTCGACCACATCCAGCTGCGCCTTCAGCGCCGACTTTTCCTCAAGCAGCCGAAGCACCGCCTGTTGCGCGGAGCGCGTGACCTGCCGCAGCTCGTCCAGGGGATAGAGGCGGGCGGCCGTTTCCACCGCGGCGCTCACCTCGTTGAGGCTTTCCTGCACGACGCCGTCCGAACTCCGCACCAGGCCGCGCGGGGCCGCGGGCTCGCGCCCGCGCGCCGGCTCGGCATCCGGTTCGGCCTGTGGCGGGACGAGCGGTGCGACATGCCGGTTGCGCATGGCCTCCAGCGCGAACGAGACGCGCGCTTCCGCATCGGGCCTGCGGTCCTTTTCCCGGCACCAGTCCTGGAAAGCCGCAGCGGCGAGCGGAACCCGGTACAGGCGGCGCCCCTCCACGATCGCCATGCGCGCCTGCGCTTCAGACTTCCTTTGCCAGGCGGCGTATGTGGGAGGCAGCTTTTCCCTGTCGGCCATGACCTCGCGGCAGGCCAAATAGGTCTCCGGCGTGTACCAGATGATCACGGCAATCTTCATGCGCAGGCGCCGCCTTCCGGCGCCGCTCCCCTCCGCACAATGCAAAATGCAACAGCATTGTCCCAACCGCTACGGCGCGATGACCGTACCAGCACTGGCCTGGCCACAAACTTAGCCCAGTCCTTAAGCCCCGCGCGGATCATAGGTTGGCCTCAAGGGTCTGGCTAGAGGGATGCCCCTTGCTGACCTATCGACTTGGCCGATTGTCCCGGCCCATTTACCAATAGCCGCTCGCGAAATTAAGCGTATCGCGAAGCTCGATGCCGGCCCGCGGGCAAAATGCTGGCAAGCCTTTGACGATGCCGGTAGATTGCCGGCAAAGGGGCTTTCTTCCGGATCGGGCGGCTCGGCGGGCGGACAAGCGCAAGCCATTCATCGTCATTGCAGGCAAGGCACCGTCCCTGCCGCGAATGGAACGGCGGCTTCCGGGACCGGTCGATATTCGCCGCCCCGCCATATTGGAGAGTCACGAGAATGCCGTCTCCCCTCGCCCGCAAAATCATCGTCTGGATATTCCTGCCCATCCTGCTGGCGACCGCGGTCACGGAAATCACCTTTCGCTTCGTCGCGCCGAAATACGACCTCACCTTCTATTCCAGCACGCTGAAGACCGCCTACTGGGCCCTGCCCCGGCTTGTCCATCCGTCCGACTCCAGCGCCGATTCCTGGTACCCGATGCTGCGGGGGGCCGCAGCCTTCCACACCGAAAAGAGCGTTGACATCTATCAGGCCACGTTCCTGAACCGGACGATCCCGGTCATGTGGCGCCCCAAATTCCAATATCCGCCGTCGAGCCTGCTGCCGCTTGAACTGCTTGGCTGGACAGGCCTGCTTCCGCAGGACGACACGCGCATCACCGCCGTGGGACGGCCGGGAGTCAAAAGCGCCGGCCCTGTGGTGGGCAGGGCGTACCGCATCCTCAATGGCACGGGCGCGGTATTGTACATCGTGAATGCGTTCCTGATCGGAATCCTGGCCTGGATGGCCCTGCGGTCCGGACGTGAAGGGAACGGGATGTCCGCGGCCGACGGCGGATGGGTGGCTGCAAGCGCCGTTCTGGCGAGCCTTGTGTTCTATCCTTTCACGCAAGCCGTGAATGCCGGCCAGATACAGACATGGCTCAACCTCATCCTGACCCTGTCCTGCATCGCGTGGATCTGCAACGCGCGCGCCGCGGCAGGCGTATGCATGGCGATGATCTGCGCGGTCAAGCCGCAGCTGGGGCTGATGCTGCTGTGGGCGATCCTGTGGCGCGACTGGCGGTTCACCAAAGGCTTCCTGCTGGCCGGGATTCCGGTCGCGATAGCCTCGCTGTGGCGCTATGGCTGGGCGAACCATGCGGCCTATCTGCGGCTGTTGTCCGAACTGTCGCGCAACGGCGAATCCTATGCCGTGAATGCGTCCATGAACGGGCTGATGCACCGCCTTCTTTTCAACGGGGACAACGCCGTATGGAGTTACGCGCACGAGATCGCGCCGTTTCATCCCCTTGTGTATGGCGTCACGCTTGTCACGTCCGTCCTTTTCATGGCCGCCGCGCTGGGCCCGGCCCTGGTGCAACGCGGCAGGACGCCGTCCATTTTCGATTTCGGCGTCGGCATAACATGCTTCACCATCGGCTCTCCCGTTGCATGGGACCATCACTATGGCTTCCTCATGCCTTTCTTCGTCCTGCTGCTGGCGCGGATACTTGCGATGCCCCCCGGCCCACCCAGACGAACGGAGATCGCCCTTCTTGTCCTGTCCTGGACGCTGGTGGCGAATTCGCTGTCCGTTTTCATCCTGTTCGCGGACAGCCGGCTCAATGTCCTTGAATCGTACCGCTTCTTCGGCGGGCTGATGCTGCTCGCGCTGCTGCTCCGCCATGGGGCGGACGAAACCGTCCGCAAGGACGTGCGGGCGCCCGCGCGCGACGATGCTCCGGCTGCCGGGGCCGCTACTGCGCCGCGCTGATGGCGGCGGCGAGGGCGGGAATGTCCTTCTTGTGGAATCCGGCGAATGCCACGCGCGCGGCCGGACCGAAGGTCACCACCAGATCGTCGCCCGAAGCTGCCGCGGCTCCGATCTTTCCGGGCAACGCCGCCGCCCCGCCTTCAATCAGGTCGGCCGACACGACCAGCCGGTCGGATTTCGGCTTGAAGCCTATGATGGTCGCAAGCGCCTTGTTGGCGGTCTTCAAGAGAAAGGTGTCCGTCCCCTTGCCCGCCTTGAGGACATCGGCGCCAGGCCCGACAATGATCGTGCTGTTGCCGTCGCCGGCGAAGACATAATCATCGCCCGGCCCGCCGTCGAGATAGTCGTTGCCCCCATAACCATAGATGAAATCGCTGCCCGGCCCTCCGATCAGCCGGTCGTTCCCGTCGCTGCCCACCAGGGCGCTGGCATGGTTGCCCGCCGTCAGGTGATCGCCCCCGTCGTCGGCATAGTGGACGTCCTGAAGCCGCAGCGTCTCTCCGTCCGGCATTACCGGCATGATCGCGAATGTGGGGGTTTTCGGATAGTCCAGCGGCATGTACCCGGTATTGGCCAGGATATAACCATAAGCCTCGGCGGTTTGCGGCGAGCGGGTGACGGTGAAGTTGGCGCCCAGCGCGCCGCGCGCCAGCGCGGCATAGCCGCCTGCCCATCCGGGATACTCGATCGACTCCACCGGCTTGTGCACGGGGTCGAAGCTGGCGGCGAACGCCTGGGCCCAGCTGTTCAGCGGCCTGTTCTTCTGCATGTCCCACACGAATAGGATGTAGGGCGTGCCATAGCGCGGGTCATAGCCGCGGTCGGCATTGGTGAAGAGGCCCGCGATGAACGGCGTCATCCATCGGCTGATGCGGCGCGCCTGGTCGAATCCCATCGCGTCGATCCAGCCCAGCACCATCGCCAGGTAATCGTCCTGCCATGCGGCGACCGCGCCGTCCGGGCTGTAGGCGCCCGGCAGGAAACCCTTGAGCTCGCCGGCCCAGTCGGCCTCGTGCCCGTCGACATATTTGCGCAGGATCGCGTCCAGATTGGCTTCCAGGCAGCGCTGGTAATAGCCCTGGAGCGGGTCTTCGGCGGGAAGGATGAATGCGGCGTTGGCCAGCGTGCGCATCATCCAGGTGAAGCCGCGCACCTGCGCGCCCAGCACCATGCCCTTCGCCCCCCGGAATTCCGGCTTCATCCACAGGACATCATAGGAAGCCTGGTATTCCAGTTCGTCGTGATAATAGCGCGAGCCCGTCAGCAGATAGGGCAGATAGGTAAGCGACGGCTGGTGCGCGTCGTCGATCGTCCATCCCGTGCCGGCCATCGAAAAGCCTTTCGGCAGCAGCCCCGGCAACGGCGGCGCGCGTTCGTCGAGCCAGATGTCCGGATGGGCCTCGTTGGTGAGGGCGCCGCCGGTCTTGGGATCGCGCATGTGCCAGGGAATGCCGCCCGCCGCGTCCGCATTCGCCAGCAGCGCCGCATAGGTGTCCGCATTCGGCTGCAGCAGGTAATAGACCGCCCATGTCGGCAGGGGGCCAAGGTCGGGGCGGCCGCCCGTCTCGGGCATATAGGTGTTGACCCCCGCCGTGCTCATGGGAACGCCGGAATTCCTTGCCGCCAGGTCCACCATTTCCCTGACGGACTTGGAATCGGGGGCGATGGCGGCGTATCGCGGCACCGCGCCCGTTTCCATCAGCAGGTCCCGGTCCAGCTCCACCCGCATCACCGCCGTGTCCGAACTGATGACGCGGTGCCACGTCGCATATTGATGATGCGATATGGCATTGGCGGTGAAGACCGGCTTTCCGTCGAGCGCGATCTGCACGCCATACTGCACCGGCGCGACGGGATTGGGGCCGAGCAGGTCATTGTGGAAGATCACGTCCACGCTTGCCGCCCCAGACACCGGCGTGCGGACATCGAATTCCACATCGAGCGCGGATGACGCCTGGGCGGCATAGCGGATTTCGCGCACCAGCGGGCCCGCAAGCCACGGCCCGCCGCGTTGCGCGGACGGCGTCTGCGCGATCCTGGGCAGGTCGAGCGTGACCGTGCGCGTCCGCCCGCCGCCGGCCGGAAACGTGACCGCGACGGCAAGAGCCGGCACGGTGGCCAGGGCGCCCGCGGGCGGCGCGGCGCCCGCGCCTGCCGCTATCGTGCCTTTCCAGTCCGCGCCCGCGCGCATGGCGGGAATGGCCAGCGTTATGATGGCATGACGCACCGAGCCGTCCGGATAAAGCGCCTTGGCGTTCATCTGGGCCGGCACCTGGGCGCCATTGAGCACCACGTCCAGCGGCGTGCCGGGCCGGATGGCGGCGCGGCGGAAGATCTGGCCGAACGTGACTGTGCGCGGACCCGTGCGGGCGTCGGAATCGTTGCTGACGGAAAACCCGGCCAGAACATCCCGGGCGCCGGCGGGTGAAGCGGAAAGGATTGCGACGGCGCCGCAGAGGGCGGCGAGCAGGCGGCATGCAGCGTTCTTCATCGATGCCCTAGCTATGCGATGCGGCGTGATCGACGCGGTAGATATTGAAGTCCGGCCCCCGGTACTGCAGACGGATGTTGGGGGGGATCGGCATCGAGAAATCGCCTGGATTCACGATCAGGTAGTAGTCGTAATATTTCCATTCCGCCGGACGCAGCGGCCGCCATTTGTAGGTCCGCGATTTCGGATCCTGCATATATTCGATGTCCATCGGCGAGAAGTGATACCCCGTCATGTTCTGCGTCGGCAGCACGGCCGGCGTCAGCGCGATGGACTGTCCCGCATCTTTGGGATAGGCGAAGACGTTCGCGACGAAAGCATCGCGCAGCATGATCGCCAGGCAGTCGATCTCGAACTTCGGGATGTCCGGCAGCCATGTGGCCCCGGTGACCATCACGATGGCGCTCAGCCGCGCGCCTTGCGGCAATTTCGCCAGCGCCTCTTCATAGGGGCGATAAACGCTGTCGGCGCGCGACCAGACCTGGGCGATGACCGCCGTGCGGGCCAGGAAGAGGCCGACCAGCCCCACCGCGACGGCGGCGGCGGCGCGCGGCGCGCGAATGACCGGATGGGTCACGGCAACGGCGAACAGCGCGATGGCGATCGGCAGGCGGTGGTCGGCTCCATAGCTGGAAAAAAGCCTGTCCGGCATCACAAGGTGCACGGCCGCCAGCGCCAGGAAGGCGGCGAAGAGGGGTTTGGGGACCAGGAGCCGCTTGCGGAAATAGAGATAGGCGAACAATCCGCAAAAGATCAGGAAGGTCGCGACATCGAGCGGCAGGTTGTAGTTCTGCACGATGTTGAACGGCGCCGTGAGCGGCCGGAAGACGCTGGTCCACCGCGTCAGGGATCCGGCCTCGCCCGTGGGGCTGACCAGGAAGAAGACCAGCAGCGGGACGACGAACTGCGCGAAGGTGACGGCCGCTTCACGGATGACGGCCGGCCGCTCCGTGCGATAGCGGGCCCAGTTCCTGTAGGCGAAATCGACGGCGACCACCAATCCATAGAAACCGAATGCGAAGAGATGGCCGATATAGATCGCGAAGGCGAAGACGCCGCCGACCGCGATGCGCGTCGCCGGATTGCGTTTCCTCACCGCGAACCAGGCCGCAAGGCCCCACAGCGCCAGCCCCAGCGTGAACATGTAGCCGATGAAGCCCCACAGGAAGAGGCGGTTGTACAGCAGCAGGAACGTCAGGCACGGCCACAGCGACCAGCGCCCGTGAACCACGCGGTTGAGCGCGATCGCGCCCGAAACGATGACCGCGAAGGTGATGCCCGCGAATATCTTGCCCGCGGTCCAGAGCGGAAACAGCTTTCCGAGCCACAGGACCGCCAGATCGAAGGCCAGATTCGGCTGGAAATGGATGAAGGGGATATAATACCGGGCCAGCATGGGCGACTGGGCGGCATGCTGCAGGATGTAGATCCGCGCGATATGGTTCGGATAGTCGGCCAGCGGCATGATCCTGGCCAACGTCAGCGGGAACAGCGCCACCGCGAGCAATCCCAGCGACAGGACCAGCAGCAGGCGGGAAGACCGCAGCCATGTTCCGGCTTCATGCAGGTCGGACGTCTTCATTATTTCCATCTTGTTCATTTGCACGCCCACGGCATGCAGGGCAGTGCCACCGACGCCGCCAGCGCGATGGCGCAGAAGGCGGCGATGACAAGATTGCGGCTCAGCGGATCGCGCGCCGCGAACACGATCGGATCGTCATGGATCTTGCCGCGCCCGGCGCCGACCCATGTCCGGCTCAGCCAGTACAGCAGGATGGGGCAGACCAGCCATATCAGCTCCGGCGAGCGGTACAGCTCGCTGACCTTCTGGCTGTTGACGTAAAGCGCAAGCACCAGGACCGAGACGTAACCGCTTGCCACGCCCAGGCTGACGATGGTCTCCATGTCGTCCATGACATAGCCGCGGCCCGCAGGCGCGACCTTGTTGACCGCGCGGCGGTCCACCAGCTCCGAATAGCGCTTCAGCATGGCCAGGCTGAGGAAGAAGAAGGTGGAGAAGGCCAGCAGCCAGAAGGAAGGCTCGATGCTGGTCGCGATGGCGCCGGCCAGGATGCGGTGCGTGTAGAGCGCCGCCAGCATGAAGACGTCGATCAGGACCTTGCGCTTGAGCCAGAAGGAATAGGAGAGCGTGAGCGCCAGATACAGGGCCAGCCATGCGATGAACATGGGGGAAAGCAGCGCCGAAAGACCGAAACCGGCGGCCAGAAGCCCCGCCATCAGCATCACGCCGCGGCTGATCGGTATGGCGCCGGACGCGAAGGGGCGCAAACGCTTGCGCGGGTGCGCGCGGTCCGCGGCAAGATCCATCAGGTCGTTGAGGATATAGCCCGCGGAGGCCACCAGGCTGAACGCCATGAAGGCGATATAGCTGGTCAGGAAGGACGCCGCGTTGATCTGGTGCGATGCCAGCATCGGCAGGAAGATCAGCACGTTCTTGATCCACTGATGCGGCCGCATGGCGCGCGCATAGGCGCTGAGGCGGCGGCTGCCGTGAAAGATCTTCGGGCTGCGCGTCTTCCACAGCGAATGGCGCATCAGCGACGACGACGGCGCCACCACGATGGCGCGGCGGGATGCCTGCCACACCGGGATGTCGGCGCGGCTGTCGCCGGCATAGTCGAAACCGCCAGGGCCGAACAGGCGCGACAGATAGCCGGCCTTGTTTTCCCCTTTCAGGTTGGTGACCTGGTCGCTGCCGATGACGTCCGCGAAAAGGCCGACATGTCGGCCGACGGCGCGCGCGATGCTGTGATGGGCCGCGGTGACCAGGATGATCTGGCGGCCCCTGGCATGCTCCTCCTGCAGGAAATTCAGCAGGTTCGCCCGATAGGGCAAGGTCTCTGGGTCCAGCGCGACCTCGGCCGCCAGCCGCGCCTTGAACCCGGCGCGGCCCAGCAGCACCCAGAAAGGCAGCATGAAGCACAGCAGCGGGCGCCGGCGCAGCAGGGCGAACACGGCCTCCCAGAGCGTATCGGTCTGGACCAGCGTGCCGTCCATGTCCACGCAAAGGGGAACGCCGAGATCGTCGTCGGTCCGCCCCTGGCGTTGCGCCAGCGTCATGATAAAAGCGTTGCCGCTCATAGCGGGCGGCCCCGCACGCTGCCCCTGCGCATCTTGCCCCTTCCCCTTGGCACCCCAACAGTGCCAGCCTGACGCGATATTCCGCGCCACAGCCCAGCCAGATGATCGACGACAATTATTCTAGTTTGCAGCGCACCTATTGCCTAGCGGTGATTGGAATTGTTGCCGTTATCCTTTACGCCACATCTCCCTTGACGGGCGATTTCTGGTGGAGCGACGCCCCAAGGCATGCGCTGAACGGCATTTTCGTCAAGGATCTGCTGACCGCGCTTCCCCTGGCCGACCCGGCCGGCTACGCGACCGGATATTACCTGCAATATCCGGCACTTACGATCCTGTTCTATCCCCCTCTGTTCTATGCGGTCAGTGCCGCCTTCTTCGCCGTCGCAGGCATCGGCCATCCCCAGGCACAGATGGTCGTCGCGATGTTTTATTTCGCGCTTGGAGCAGGATGCTTCGCGCTGGCGCGGTTCTGGCTTCGGCCGCTCGGCGCACTTGCAGCCGCCGTCCTGCTGATGGTGATGCCGGAGACGGCCCTGTGGGGACGGCAGGTCATGCTGGAAGTCCCCATGCTGGCCTTCACATGCTGGGCGGCGTGGCTGCTGCTGCGATTCGACCGCGAAGGCCGCTTCGGTCTTTTCTGCGGCGCGCTGATCCTGATGATCGCAGCCGTCTACACCAAGCAGACGGCCGCGCTGATCGTTCCGGCCTGCGCATGGCACCTGGCGCGCGGCCGGGGACGGTCCCTCGTCACCCAGCCGCGCTTCTGGGCGGCGCTGGCCCTGGCGGCGATCGCGCTGATCCCGCTGGGCGTGCTGACCTTGAAATTCGGCGCGGCCAATATCCAGTCCGTGGTGGCGGTCGCCGACATGCCGGCCGCGCGCGCCAGCCTGGCAAACTGGCTCTGGTACGGCGCACGCCTTCCCGGCATGACGGGCTGGCTGCCCCTGCTGATGGCGGCCCTGTTCCTCGTGCTGCGCGGCGCAAGAAAGGATTTCCCCGTTCCGCGCCGCGATCTGGAATTCCTGGCGGGCTGGTTCGCGGGAGGCTATCTGCTCCTGTCCGTCATCTCGCTCAAGGAGGAACGCCACGCCACCCTGCTTCTGGTGCCGCTGGCGATCTGGGCGGCGGCGCTCGTGGACGGTCTTTCCCTGCCGCTCCTGCGCCGGACCGCGCTGGCGGCGGCGGTGTCCGGATGCCTGGCCTTCACGCTGGCCTTCTGTCCCGTGCCGCGCGTCTCCGGCTATCGCCAGGCCGCGCAGTGGATCGGGCGCATGGCGCTGCCGCACAGCGTGATCGTATTCTCGGGCAAGCGCGACGGCTCGTTCATCTATGCCATGCGCACCGCCACCGGCCGCAGCGACCTGTGGACGGTGCGCGCGGACAAGCTTCTGCTCGATGTGGCGGTCCGCCGCCAGCTTGGCGTGCGGGAGCATGACCTCAGCGAGGTGCAGATCCGCGACCTGATCCGGCGGCTGAACGTGCGCTATATCGTGATGCAGCAGGATTTCTGGACCGACCTGCCGGTGATGCGCCGCTTCCAGCATGTGCTCGCCTCCGCGTCGTTCCGCGAGATGACGCGGATCGCGGTCGAGGCCAACGTGCCGACCGAGGACAAGGAGATACGCATATACCGCTCGCTGATGCCGCCCGCCTCCGGCGACGGAACGGTGACGGTGGGGCTGCCCATCATCGGGCGCAGCATCTCGGGCGCGGTGGGCAAATAGGCCTAGCGCTGCGCCACCAGAAGGACGCCGCAACAAACGACCAGCGTTCCGGCGATCCGCGTCGCCGTCAGCGGCTCGTGCAGCAGCGTCGCCCCCAGGATCATGGTGACGATGAAGCCCAGGCTGACGAACGGATAGGCCTTTGAAACGTCAACGATCGTCAGGACATACAGCCAGATCAGCACGCCGGCCGCATAGATCGCCAGCCCCAGCAGCACGAAGGGCTGGGTCAGGACGGCGCCGGCGATCCGGCCCACACCGCCGCTGGCGATGGCCTCGGCCATCCTGGGGCTGGCCATGCCCGTCTTCAGGGCGATCTGCGCCAGGGCCGACATTGTTACGCTAACCAAGATCGCAATAATGGCCGTCAGCGGCATGCCCGAATTCCCCTTTGCCGGTATATTCACCACATAGCCGCCTTTGCCGTGCTAGGCTAGGCAGCGCCGCGATTAACCTTGATCCCCCGGATGCCGCATTCACCCCTGATCACCGTCGTCATGCCGGCCCATAACGCCGCGGAAACGATCCTGCGGGCGCTGGATTCGGTCGCGGCCCAGACCTGTCCCGGCCTGGAGATCATCGTGATCGACGACGCCAGCACCGACGGAACGGCGGAGATCGCGGGCGCATGGGGAAAGATGCCGCTCACGGTCGAGCGGCTTGCCACGCAGGGCGGCGCGGCTGCCGCGCGCAATCGCGGACTGGCGCTTGCGGGGGGAGAATATGTCGCCTTCCTGGATGCCGACGACGAATGGCTGCCGGAAAAAACGGCGCTCCAGGTCGCGGCGTTCGAGAACCAGCCGGGACTGTCGCTTGTGTCCTGTGAATCCTGGCAGGTGGATGCCCAGGACAAGGTCTGCGGCATGGTCAATGCCGAGCGCGCCCGCCCCAACGGGCCGGACGGCTGGAAGACGCTGCTGCGCCATCCCTGCATCGCCACCCCCAGCGTGATGGTGCGGCGCGCCGAGGCGCTGGCGCTGGGCGGTTTCAACACCGCTCTCACCATCGCGGAGGACCAGGACCTCTGGATACGACTGGCGCTTGCCGGAACGGTCGCCCACCTGCCCCAGGCGCTCGTGCGCGTTCACGATCGCCCGCACAGCCTCTCGCGGCGCGAGTACCGCAACACCGCCGCCATGACCCTGCCGGTGATCATGCGGCACCTGGCCGCGAACCGCAGCCGCCTGTCGCCGGCGGAGCGGCGGGACATACTGGGCGCGCGCTATGCCGCGCTCGGGCGCAACGCCTATATGGGCGGACGCGCCTGGCAGGGCGTCCTGCTGCTGCTGAAGGCCTCGGCGCTGGGTCACCGGCCGCTGGCGAACCTGTCCTATCTGATCCTCTCCTCCGCGCCGGCGCGCTGGGCCAAGCGGCATATGCGCGGCCGGCTTTCGCTCGCGCCCCAGTCCTGAAGCGGGGCGCCGGACCGTCCATGTCGGAAGCCGCACTCCCGGATGCTTCCACCCAGATGCTGAAAGGCTCGCTGTGGATGGTGACGATGCGCTGGGCCGTGCGCGGCCTGGGCTTCATCAACACCATGATCCTGGTGCGGCTGCTGCAGCCCAGCGATTTCGGCGTGCTGGCCATCGCCACGATCATCAGCGGCTTCTTCGAGATCTTCTCGGAAACCGGCCAGCGGCTTGCGATCATCCGCCATCCCGATCCCAGCCGCGAAGTGCTGAATTCCGCCTGGACGGTGCAGGTGGCCATCTGCACGGCGCTGGCGGCGATGGTCTGGCTGGCCGCGCCGCTGGCCCAGGCCTTCTTCAACGAACCCCACGCGCCCTCGGTGGTGCGGCTGCTGGCGCTGCGCGCCTTCCTGATGGGCTTCGAGAATATCGGCACGGTCGTCTTCCGGCGCGACCTGCATTTCGCGCGCGAGTTCCGCTACAATGTCTATCAGCGCCTCGCAACCGTGGCGATCACGGTGGCGCTGGCCATCACGCTGCGCAACTACTGGGCGCTCGCCATCGGAATGGTGGCGGGCCAGGCGGGCACGGTGCTGATCAGCTATGTCATGCATCCCTACCGGCCCTGGTTCGCCGTCAGCCGGGTGCGCGAGCTTTGGCACTTCTCGCTCTGGATCCTGGCCGGACAGACCACGTCCTATTTCCAGTCGCGCGTGGACCAGATCGCGCTGGGCCCGGTGACGAACGCGACGCGCATGGGCGAATATTTCGTGGCTAGCGACGTCGCCACATTGCCGATCTCCGAGGTCCTGATCCCGATGGGACGGGCGCAATATCCGGTGTTCGTGCGGCTGGCGAACCAGCCGGAGGCGTTGCGGCGCTCCTATCTGGAGACGCTTTCCCTCACCGCCGTGCTGGCCTGGGCCACGGGCGCGGGCCTGGGGCTGGTGTCCCGCGATTTCGCGGCGGTGGCGCTGGGCGCCAAATGGCTGGCGCTGGCCCCGCTGATGCCCTGGCTCTGTGCGTCCGCGGCGCTGTTCGCATTGGCCAACACCACGCTCACGCTGCATCAGGCCACGGGCGGGGCGGCCCAGTTCGCGCGCCAGTCCTGGCTGCGCACCATCCTGATGGCCATTCTGGTCTTCATCGCGGCGCGCGGCGGCAACCTCATGCATGTCGTGCTGGCGCGCTTCGCCTCGGCCCTGATCTTCGTGCCCCTGGCCTTCCTCACCATCCGGCCCGTGATCGGCGTGAGCATGGGCGATGTGCTGCGGGAAAACCGGCGCCCGGCCCTTGCCGCCTGCGCCATGAGCCTAGTGGTGCTGGGGCTGCAGCACGCGCTGCCGGGACTGCACGCCCTTCCCCGCCTTCTGCTGTGCGTTACGGCGGGCGCGGCGACATTCGCCGCCGCGCTGCTGGCCGTCTGGCGGGCGGAAGGCATGCCGCACGGCATCGAGACACAGGCCACCGCGATCCTGAAGCGCCGGCTGGCGCGCTGGGCCTAGATGACGCCGCCCCTTTCCCGCTACCGGTCGCGCGTGGTGCCGGCCGCCGCCCTGTCTCAGGCCGACACCGATGCCTGGACCGCGCTTCTCGCCGCCCAGCATCCCCGCGGCAACGCCTTCCTCAGCGCGGGCTTCGCGGCGGCCGCCGCCAGGGTGATACCGGGCGTGAAGGCTTGCCTGATCGAAGACGGCGCGGGCCTTGCCGCCGTGCTGGCCTGTCAGGATGCGCCGGGCACCGGCCGGATGCTGTGGGCCGCGCAGCGCGTGGGCGAGGAGATGAACGATTCCTTCGGCCTGGTCGCCCGCCCGGATTTCCGGACAACGCCTTCGGCCCTGTTGCGCCTTGCGGGCCTCCATCATCTTTATTTCACGCACCTGCCGGAAACGCAGGCGGCGTTCGGCCTTTCCGGCGAAAAGCCGGTGACGGGGCTGCGCATCGACCTGTCCGGCGGCGGCGATGCCTATTGGGCGGCGCTGAATGCCGCCGACCGCAAATTCACCTCCGACACCGAACGCCGCCTGCGCAAGGCGCAGGACGATCTGGGACCCATGCGCTTCACGCTGGACGCGGAAGACCCAGCCGCGCTTCTGGACGCGCTGCTGGACCACAAGCGCGCGCAATATCTGCGCACCGGCAAGGGCGACTGGCTGGCGGCGCCGGGCCGCGGCGGCCTGCTGCGCGAACTGGCGCAGGCCCGCGGCGCGCCGGATTGCCGGGCGCAGATGTCCGTCCTTCATTTCGGCGATACCTGGGCGGCGATGCATTTCGGCCTGCGCTCGCGCGAGACGCTGCATTACTGGATTCCGGTCTACAATCCGGCGCTGAACGCCTATGCGCCCGGCCGGCTGCTGCTGCGCGAGATCATCCGCCAGGGACCGGCCGCCGGCATCACCCTGATCGATCGCGGCGTGGGCGAGAGCGCCGCCAAGCGGGACTTCGCGTCCCTGCCCCGCACCTATCTCAGCGGCGTCTGGTACCGCCCCACGCCCGCCGGACTGGCATACCGGTTCTGGCAGTCCGCGCGCTGGCGCCTAGGGCGCGGCGGCTAGCGCGGGCCGCGCGAGTTGCAGGAACAGGGCACGGTAGCGCGCGACCATCCCGTCGCGGTGATAGACGGTTTCCAGGCGCCGGCGATTGGCCTTCCCGATGCGGTTGCACAGTTCAGGATCGCGCAACAGGGCGTCGAGCGCGGCGGAAAGGGCGGATGCCGACCGCGCCACCACAAAGGGCCGGTTCTCGTCGGCCACCATGAGGCGCACATCGCCCACATCGACCGAAGCGACCGGCCGGGCGGCGTCCATCGCCTCCAGCACCATCAGCGGCATCTGCTCGGTGTCGCTGGAAAGCGCCACGATCCGGGCCTGGGCCAGGATCGCCACCACGTCGCGGCGGTGCCCCAGGAACTGCACCCGGCCTTCCAGTCCCAGCGCCTGCACCAACGCTTCGAGCCGGGGCCGTTCGGGCCCGTCGCCCGCCAGCACCAGTTCGGCCCTGTCCTTGAGCGGCGCGAAAGCTTCCAGCAGGCGCGGAAGATTCTTTTCAGGCCTGAGCGCGCCCACCCAGGCGATGCGCGGCAGCAGCGGCTCCGTCCAGGGCCGGGCCGGAGGAAGGATGCTGGGCACGATCCCGTTGGGGATGTAGTGGACCAGGCTGTCCTTCAGATGCCATTCCGCGCCCGCCAGCGCGCGCAGGGTTTCGGAAGGGACCACCACGGCATCGGTCATGGGCAGCACCAGCCGCCGGAACAGGTTGCGGCGCGGCAGGCGGTGAACGGCCTCTTCAGGCCCGAAGCCGTCCGCGACATGGATTTGCGGGACGCCGAAGGCGTTGGCCATCACCCACTCGATCGCGCCCCAGTTGTAGGTGACGAGCAGATCCGGCGTATGCTTGGCGACGAAGCGGCGATACCGCCGCAGACGTTCGGCCAGGAAGCCGTGATGCGACGGGCGCAAGAACCGCACGGGAGCGCCCTGGGGAATTTCATCCGCCGCGTCGTAATTGTCGTCCATGGCGACGACGTCATGGGCGAATTCCGCGCCCAGCCCCCGCACCAGCGCGGCGAAACGCCGTTGCGGCCCACCGACTTTGAACGTGGAGAAGATATGCAGAAGGCGCAGCCCGTCCGCCATCAGCCCCGGCCTGGCTGAAACCCGCGTGCGTGGACCCCGATCGCCTGCGCAAGGAAATGGTCACGCCCGGCGCAAGGCGTCCAGCCCAGGTCCGCCTTCACGTCCGCGCAATCCAGCGTCGCAACCAGGGTCCGCGACAGCAGATCGCGCTTGCTGGGCAATTGCACCTTGCGTCCGCCGATCCGCTTGATGACCCATTTCATCACTTCCGAAAGATACATCACATCGGGCGACTGGGGGTGGAAAACCAGCGGCCGGCCCATCGCGCGCGCCAGTTCCTCCACATATTCCCGCGCGGTCAGGCGCACATCGCCCGCCAGGTTGTAGCTGCGGCCCTCGACGCCTTCCGCGCGGGCGGCGAGCAGGACCGCCGAGGCGACATCCTCGGCCAGCACGAAGGGCAGCGGATTTGCGCCATTGTTCCAGCCCATGCAGTGGCGCTCGTTGGCGAAAAGACCCACACCGGTGTGATAGGGCGTTCCGCCCTCGCCCACCACGATGGCGGGGCGCAGGATGCAGACGGGAAGCCCCGTCTCCTCATGCCGGGTCAGCAGCGCGATTTCCTCCACGCCCTTGGCGCGGGCATAGTTGGCGCGCTGGCCCGCGTGCGGGTCCACCGGGGTGCGGCCGGTGACGATCTCGTCCCGGCTGCCCAGATAGAGCGCGGCGATGGAACTCAGATGAACGAGCCGTTGCACGCGGGCGCGCTCGCACGCCTCGCTGAGCGCCGAGATCGCGGCCTGGACATTGCGCGCGCAGTCGGCCCAGTTCTCGGTGATCTCCGGGCCGGCGGCGTTGATGACGTACTGCGCCCCGTTCATGAGCTCTGCCAGCTTTTCGCCGCTGCGGATGTCGCCCTGGTAGAAGCGGACATTCTCGCAGGCGCTGCGGGCGACAGGCGAACGCGAAACCGCGGCGACCGGCATGCCGGCATCGGCCAGGGCATTCACGATATGGTGGCCGATAAAGCCCGTGCCGCCCAGGACGACCGCCTGCGGCTGGAAGGTGGAGCCGATGGTGACGCGCGACGGCGCCGCCTGAACCTCGGGGAAGGCCTCGCCGGCGATCTGCTCGCAGATGCGGACGATGGCGCACGCGCCTTCCGGCGTGTTCACCCACGGCGTTTCGTTCCCGTAGAAGGCGCCGATGCTGCCCACCATGCTGCGGTAGAACGTGTCCGAACGCTTTCCCAGCCCCAGCAGCGACAGGCCATAGGACATCAGGTCCGCGCGCGCGCGGACGCGAAGCTCCCGTCCCAGCCGCCGGGCCTGGATCAGGTTGTCGAGCGGCTCCAGGTTCCGGCTCTGCTCCTCGCAGACCAGCCGGTTCTGCACCATGTCGGCCTTGATGACGCCGTCGGAACACAGGGCGGTGATCTGCCAGACCGGATAGGACGCGCCGAAATGCAGATGGATCTGCGCGGCGCAGTCCCGCCCGTCCAGCGAGACGGACAGCGTGCGCGGGATCGGCGACGGCGCGCCGGCATGGTGCGGCTCGCCCGCCATCGCCTTGAGGCCGGAGACGGGCCCGCACAGCGAAAGCATCTGCGAAAGCGGATGGACCGCCTGCTCCAGAAGCAGGTTGGCGGGCCTGCGGAACATCCAGTGCTGGATCTGTCCCGCCGCGAGCTGCCGCAGCGGCATCGCGAAGACGCATGTGACGCCCATCAGCGTTCCGCACCGCCGCGTGCGCACCATTTCCGCAAGCTGCGCGAAAGCGGGATGGAAGACGAAATTGTGGTTGACGTAGAGCGGGCGGCTGCCAGCGGCCTGCGCGGCTTCGGCAAGCCGCTCGGCGCCCGCAAGCTCGGAGGCCATCGGCTTCTCCAAAAGGACCGGAAGCCCGCGGGAGAGCGCCTCCAGCGCAAGATCGACATGCAGGCCCGGCGGCGTCAGGACGTGCACCGCATCGATCGCCTGTGCATCGAGCAGCGCGGCCAGGGACGGCGCCACGGGCACTCCGCCATTGCGCTTCGCCAGGCTGGCGGCGCGGTCGGTGCGGGGATCGACGATTCCGGCCAGCCGGACGTTCGCCGTCACGCGCAACGCTTCGGCATGCACCGCGGCGATATTGCCGGCGCCGATCAGCGCGACGTTCCTTTTCCCGCCGGCGGGCGCGCGCACGCGCGGTTCCGCCATGCCGGACGGCTCGCGTTGCGTAATGTCGTCATGGGCGGACGGCGTCATTTGCTTCCCGGAAATCTGATCGACAGTCAGCACGTGCCGCACTCCATGCAAGCTGCAGGCCAGTCCTGTCTCACTGTGCGCCATGCGCGAACAGGATGACCCGGACCGTCTGGACAAGGATCGTCATGTCCAGGAAGAAATCGTTGTTCTTGACGTAGTAAAGATCGAAAGCCAGCTTCTGGCGCGCGTCCTCGATGGATTCACCATAGCGGTAGCTGACTTGTGCCCAGCCCGTGATGCCCGGTTTGACGCGATGGCGGATGTCGTAATAGGGCAACTGCTGGCGCAACTGCTGGACGAAATAGGGACGTTCGGGGCGGGGCCCGATGAAGCTCATGTCCCCTTGCAGCACATTGATGACCTGGGGGATCTCGTCGATCCTGGCCTTGCGGATGAATTTTCCGACCCGCGTAACGCGATCGTCGCTGGCCGACGCCCAGCGCGGCACGCCGTCCTTCTCGGCGTCCACGCGCATGCTGCGGAATTTCCAGACGCGGAATATCCTGCCGTTCAGGCCCACGCGCTCCTGGCGATAGAAGACCGGTCCCCGGCTTTCCAGCTTGATGGCGACGGCGACCAGCAGGGTGATGGGCAGCACGGCGATCAGGAACGAAAGACTGACCGTGAAGTCCGCGACCCGCTTGAGGATCCTGCGGCGGCGGTTGAACTGGAAGCCGTTGGTGAAGGCCAGCGCGCCCGGCCCGACATGCGAGACATCAACCTGACCGAATTCGCGCTCCCAGAACTGCAGGTAATCGGTGACATCGATGCCGTTCAGTTTGCACTCCAGCAGTTCCCACACGGCAAGGCCGCGCTTGTCGTCCACCGCCACGATGATCTCGTCCACCCGCAGCGCCTGCGCGATCCGCAGCAGCGGCGCGGCTTCGGCCAGCGCGGGCTTGACCGCCAGGCTGCCCTCGGTGCTCCAGATGCGGTTCTCCACAGCGCGCACGCTTGCGATGGTGTGCACATGCTTGAGGCGGTTGCGCCCGGCGCCGTTCAGATAGGCGATGATCGACCGGGCCTTGTCGCCGTGCCCCCACACCAGGACCCGCTTCTTGAGGAAGGGGCTGCGATAATAAAGGTGGAAGATGAACCGGACCGCCAGCAGGACCAGCATGAAAAGCGCGATGGCGATCGACAGGATGCCGACGAACCATCCGAAGGGCAGTCCCGCCGCCACCTTGGTGATTCCGAAGAAGCTCACCGCAGAGATGAAGATCACCTGCCAGGCGATGGCGAAACGCTTGGCGAAGGTGCGGAAGCTGCGCAGCGCGTCGGCGTTGTAGATGCCCACCGATGCGCACAGCAGCACGAAGATGGCGGACAGTATCGCGGCCTTGCCCAGGCTCAGCGATACCAGGCTGTTGAAGTAGCAGACCGAGCAGCGTTCCTCGAGGCCGAGCAGCTGCAGGGCTGCAAGGAACAGCCCTCCATCCAGCAATGCCAGCACCAGCGATGGTGCGGCAACGTAATGCCCGAAGATTCTCATGACCCCAAAGCCCCAACAGCACGCCAGGCGTCCAGCGGCATGAATTTCCGCTGATGGCTCCTCGGATGGAGCATCATTTATGCCAGACGAATGCTGATGATTTTGTGCCAAAATGGCACTTATCGCCGGGTGATGCAACCAGCGTTATCCCGCTGTAAAACTGCAACTTTCCGTTATATTCAGACATTCGTCAGAGTTCCCGTTTATGCTCCTTCCGGGTTCCCGGGTTCCCGCCGCAAAGTTCCACGCTCCGGGCATGCGCCGGCTTCGCTCCACAAGGATCTCCTTTTGATTCGGGCGCTCGTTTTTTCGACCCTCTATCCCAATCTGGCACAGCCCAATCACGGGGTTTTCGTGGAAAACCGGCTGCTGCGCACGCTGGCGCTGGGCGGCATCGACGCGACGGTCGTGGCGCCGGTTCCCTATTTTCCCTTCCGGCACGCCGCGTTCGGCCGCTATGCCACCTTCGCGAAAGTTCCGCCGGTCGAGGTCCGCAACGGGCTGACGGTCCACCATCCGCGCTTTCCCGTCATACCCAAGCTGGGAAGCCGGCTGACGCCGGCCTTGCTTTACCGCGCGGCGCGAAAGGCCATCGGACGCATTGGCAGAACATGGGACGTGATCGACGCGCACTATTTCTATCCCGACGGCGTGGCCGCGGCGCGGCTGGCACAGGCGCTCCGGGTCCCGCTGGTGATCACCGGACGCGGAACGGATCTCACGCTGATCCCCAGGTCGGCGCCCCATCGCGCGCAGATCGTCTGGGCCAGCGAACAGGCCAGCGCCATGATAACGGTGTGCGAAAGCCTCAAGGACGATCTGGCGGGCCTGGGCGTCGCCGCGGACCGGATCGCGGTGCTGCGCAACGGCGTGGACCTTGCGCGCTTTTCACCGGGCGACCGCGAAGCGGCCAGGGCGAAGCTGGGCGTGACCGGCTTCACCCTGCTTTCGGTGGGAAGCCTGATCGCGCGCAAGGGACACGACCTGGCGATCGAGGCGCTGACGGAGATCGCGGATGCAAACCTGCTGATCGCGGGCGGCGGGCCCATGCGCGCTGAACTGGAAAGGCTGGCGCGGGTCAAAGGCGTCGCCGCGCGCGTGCGTTTCCTCGGCGAGCTGGCGCACGACGCATTGGCCGACGTCTATCGCGCCGCCGACATCTTCGTGCTCGCCTCCGCGCGCGAGGGATGGGCGAATGTGCTGCTGGAGGCGATGGCCTGCGGCACGCCCGTAGTGGCCACCAATGTCAACGGCACGCCCGAAGTCATCCGCGATCCGCAATTGAGCGTTCTGGTGCAGGAGCGCACCGGCCACGCGATCGCGCAGGCGATACGGCGACTGCGTTCGCTTGCGCCGGACAGGACCAGGGTCAGGGCGTATGCGGAGCAGTTCGGCTGGGACTCCACCGCGGCCGCGAACAGGGAAATCCTGCGTTTCGCAGCGCGGCATGGCTTTGACGGCCGGTTCGATCAGGAAATACCGGACCTTATCCGCCGCAAGCCGTGGAACCGCAGTTGACTGTCCGCGTTACGCCCATAACATGGCGTTAACTACTCAAATGCCAGATTAACCTGCCCAATTTAAGGGCAGCCGGTTCCGCCAATGGGCCCGGTTTCGCAATCAGGCAAGACGCGATGCAACGCAATGCGATGGAGACGAAAGTCCTTCCCTTTCCGGTCCGGCCGGCGGGGCGCGTCGCGTTCCTTTCCGAAAGCGCAAGGCTGGACGTTGACCGGGCGCAGGCCCGCATGCCGCTTGGCTATTGCATGATGATATGGCTCGCGCTCGCCGTGATCGGCTGGAGCGCGCTGGGCATCGCGAGCAGGTTCATCTGATCGCGGTGCTGCTGCCCGCGGCATGCCGCAAGAAGCTGTCGAAGACCCAGACCAGCCACAGCGGCTTTGAATGATCGCGCCGCCCGGCGATGTGCGCCTCGGCCATCCTGCCGATGGCGGCGGTATCGAAGAAACCGGTGTCGCGCAGGAACGGGCTTTGCGCCAGTTCGCGGATGTTGTCGCGCAAGGGACCGCGAAACCAGGCCGTCACCGGCACCGTGAATCCCTGCTTGGCGCGGTACAGCAGGTCATGCGGAAGGCGCTCTTCCATCGCCCGTTTCAGGATGGCCTTCCCGCCCCGCCCCCGCTCAAGCTTGACGCCGTCGGGCAGCGCGAAGGCCCAGTCCGCCAGGTCCCTGTCCAGGAACGGCGCGCGCAGCTCCAGCGAATTGGCCATGCTGGCCCGGTCCACTTTCGTCAGTATGTCGCCCGGCAGATAGGTCATGATGTCGGCATATTGCGCGCGCTGCACATCACTGAGCGGAACGCCCACGTTGAAGTGCGCGCGGACGGCGTCGCCGGAATCGTAACCGGCGAGCGCGGCGCGGAAGTCGCCGGAAAGGAATCCGGCGCGCACATCGGCGGGCAGCGCCGAGACCATGCGCAGATAGGCCTCGGCCGGTTCCAGCGACAATTCCCGGAACGTCGTCCTGGCGCGCAAGGGGCGCGGCAGCCATGCGCCATGCGGATAGACATCAGCCAATGCGGAAAACACGCCCCGGCGAAGCCCGCCGGGCATCCAGCGGCGAAAGCGCGCCTGCGCGCGGAAGAAGCCATAGCGGCGGTATCCCGCCAGCATCTCGTCGCCGCCGTCGCCGGTCAGCGCGACCTTGACCGACTGCGCGGCAAGCGCGCACACCGCAAAGGTGGGAAGCGCCGAGATGTCGCCGAAAGGCTCGTCATAGATCGCCGGCAGCCGCGGGAGCAGGCTGAAATCGTCCGCATTGGCCAGGCGCGTATGATGCCGGGTCCGGTAGCGCGCCGAGACGGCCTGGGCATAGGCGCTTTCGTCGAAGTCCCGTTCGTTGAATCCGATCGAGAATGTATTGACCTGATCCTTCTGCACCGTTGTCATCATGGCCACGACGGCGCTGGAATCGACGCCGCCCGACAGCAGGGCGCCCAGCTCCACGTCCGAGATCAGGCGCATGCGCACCGCTTCGCGCAGGCGCTCGCCCAGGATCTTGGGTGCATCGGCCGGGGCGGCGGCAGGCGGCCCCGCATCGAGCAGATTCCAGTAGCGCAGGAATTCGGCGGGCCGTCCCCGGCGCGCGATCAGCGCATGCGCCGCGGGCAGCTTGCGGATGGCGGTGTAGATGGTCCTGGGATCGGGAACATAGCCATAGGTGAAGAAGTCCTCCACCGCCGCCGTCTCGATGCTCCGGTCCAGGTCCGGAATGCAGAGGAGCGACTTGATCTCCGAGCCGAAGGCCAGGCGGCCGTCCGGCAGGAGCGCATAATGCATGGGCTTCTTGCCGAACGGATCGCGGGCCAGCACCAGCGTCTGCTCTTTCGCGTCCCACAGGGCGAAGGCGAACATGCCGCGCAGCCTTCCGAACAGCGCCGTGCCCCAATGGCGCCATCCGTGAAGCAGCACCTCCGTATCGCTGCGGGTCTGGAAGACCGCGCCGAGCGCCGTCAGCTCGGCGGCCAGGTCGGGGAAATTGTATATCTCGCCGTTGAACACGATGGTCAGCGCGCCGTCCGCGGTCTGCATCGGCTGCGCGCCGCCCGACAGGTCGATGATCGCAAGGCGCCTGTGCCCCAGCGCAAGACCCGGTTCGTTGTGGATGCCCGCGCCGTCCGGTCCCCTGTGCGCCACCGCATCGGTCATGGCCCCGATCAGCCGGGGATCGAACGGCCGGGTGCCCAGCGTGTCATAAAGGCCCGTCAGACCGCACACGGCGCACCCCCGAAACTGGAAATGCCCCATCCGGAATGATAAAGGGGCGCCACGGTCGCCTTCGCGGCCCGGCGCGGGGCGGAAATATCTTGGCCAAAATCCTGTTTCTTGCCCATCGTGTGCCGTTTCCGCCCAACAAGGGCGACAAGATCCGCGCCTTTCACGAACTGGACCATCTGGCGCGGCATCACGATGTCTGGCTGGGCGCGGGCGCCGACGATCCCGCCGATCTGGAGCATCTGGCATATGCCAGGGCGCAATTCCGCGACGCCTGTTTCGGGTTGAGCGGGCGCGTCAGGACCGCCGCGAACCTTGCGGGCGCGGCGCTGGACGGCACGCCGCTCAGCGTCGCCCGCTTCCATCATCCCGGCCTGATGCGCTGGTGCGCGGACATCCTTGCGCGCGTGGAGCCAGATCTGGTCTTCGTCTTCTCCTCGGCCGCGGCGCGGTTCGTCCTGGGCAGGATGCGCGGGCGCACCAGGCTGGTGACCGATTTCGTGGATGCCGACGCGGAGAAATGGCGCGCCTATGAAGCGGCCGCCGCCGCGCCCGGACGATGGCTCTATGGCGCGGAATTCCGCCGGCTGGTGCGCTATGAGGCCAGGGTCGCCGCCGCCAGCGCGGCCGGCCTTTTTGTTTCGCAGACCGAACGCAATCTTTTCGCCGGCCTGGTGCCGGAATCGGCTTCGCGCCTGGCGGTCGTGCCCAATGGCGTCGACACGGACTATTTCCGGCCCGATCCGGCCCTCGGCCCCGTGGCCCGCGGCAGCATCGTCTTCACCGGCACCATGGACTACAAACCCAATATCGATGCGGTGACGTGGTTCGCCCGCGAGATCCTTCCGCTGGTCCGCCGCACCGCAGGCCATGCGCGTTTCCGGATCGTCGGCGCCAAGCCCGCCGCCGCGGTCCAGGCCCTGGCGGCGCTCGACGGCGTGGAGGTCACGGGCACGGTGCCCGATGTCCGTCCTCATCTGGGCCAGGCCGAAGCCGTGGTGGCGCCCCTGCGCATCGCGCGGGGCATCCAGAACAAGGTGCTGGAAGGCATGGCGATGGCGCGTCCGGTCATCGCCACGCCGGAGGCGCTGGACGGCATAACGGCACAGCCGGGCGAAGACCTGCTGGTGGCCCGCGATACGGCGGGTTTCGCCACCCAGGTCGCCGCCGTGCTGGAAGGAAAGGCGCCGGGCACGCTGGGCGCCAACGCGCGCGCCGCGGTGATCGCCCATCACGGCTGGGCGCACCATCTGGCCGGCCTGGACGGGATACTGGAAGAGGTCCTGCATGCCGCCGCCTCAGGCCAGGCTGCGGCTGATGAAAGGTGAGATCGCGTTGGCGACCGGAATCGGAAGCCTGCGCCAGGTCCGGATCAGCCCGGCATAACGCGGATTGGTCGGGTTGAGGTTGGGCAGCGTGTCGCGGGCCAGCAGCAGATACTGGTGCGTGATGGGACGCGCCGCGAAGCCCCAGTTGCTCTTGAAGCTGTAGGGCCCGGTGCCGACCTTGCTGCGCCCGAAATCGAAGACGCCGCAGCCGCGCTCCACCGCGCGGCGCATCAGCGCCCAGTACATCATGTCGTTGGCGCCGCTGCGCCGCGCCTCGACCAGGCTTCCCGTGTAATAGGGCAGCACGCGGCCGCGGAAGAAGAAGCTCAGCACGCTGCTGATCGGCCGGCCGGCCTGGCGCACGGTGAGGATCTCGCACGCGTCCGCGAACGTCTCCAGCAGCGCCGCGAAATAGCGCGGCGGCAGGGCGGGCGTGCCGTGGTCGCGCACGGTGCGGGCATAGAGATCGAAGAAGGGCCTGACGCTGCGCTCGATGGAAATGTCGAAGCCCTGTTCCAGGGCCTTGCGCACCACGGCCCGCTGCTTGCGGGGAATCTGTTTGAGGTTCTCGGCTTCGTCGCGCGCGATGGCCCCCTCGAAACCGGCATAGAGATCGCTGCGCGCGCGCCATTCCGGGCCCGCCGCATCGCAATCCCGCAATTCGATGTAGCCCGCGCCCCTTTCCTTCCCCAGCGCGGCGGCTTCCGCCAGGATGCCGTCAAGCGCGCCCGCATCGGCGCCGAGCGGTCCGCCGCCCACGCAGAATCCGGTCGAGACCAGGGAATGGCCGAACAGACGGCTGCGGATCTCGGTCAGGGGCAGGATCGCCCGGATCGCGCCCTGGCCGTCCCGCCCGACAAGATAGGGACAGTCATGGCCGAAAGCCTTCGCCATGACGGTGCGCCATCCCGACAGGTGAAAGAAGCTGGCTTCGGGCCGGGAATGGACAAATCCGTCCCATTCCGCGGCCGCCGCGCCGGTGTCAGGCAGCAGCATCGCGGTTTTTTTCGGGGATGTTCCGGCCGCCCGCCGCCAGGAAGATCTCGTCGATCCGGCCCCAGCGGAAATCGCGCGTCAGCCGGCCAAGGCGCGCGGCCGTGCGGGACAGGTTGGTGTAATGCCGGAACCGCGACTTGGCGGAGACGCCCCGGGCGCGGGGCTGATCGGGATCGACTTCCCAGGGATGGATATAGAACACCGCGGGCATGTGATCGTGGCGATTGATGCGCGACAGCGCCGCCTGCGTCAGCCCATAGGGCAGCAGGCGGAAATAGCCGCCGCCCCCGCACGGCCAGTTCCTGCCGCGGAGACGAACCGTCGCGATGGGGATTTCGATCAGCGTCTGCGTGCCCTGCGGCCGGTATGGCGTGCGCGGCGCATCGGGAAAGGCATAGAAATCCCGGTTCACCGGATAGACACTGGAACTGTAGCTGTAGCCTTCCTCCTCGAGGATCGGCCAGGCCCAGGGCGTATGCGGGCCCACGCTGAAGGTCGCGGCCCGGTAGCCGCGCACGGGCACGCCGCCGATGTCCTCCAGTATCGCCCTGGTGCGGCGCACGTCGGCGCGGAAGTCTTCGGGCGGCTGGGAATCCACCCGCATATGGCAATAGCCGTGACTGGCCAGTTCATGACCGGCCTGCACGATGGCGCGCACCACGCCGGGATGACGCTCGGCGATCCAGCCCAGCGTGAAGAAGGTGGCCTTCACGCCGGCCTGGCCGAATATCTCCAGGATCGCCTGTGTGTTGCGCTCCACGCGCGAGGCGCAGCGATCCCATTCCCCGCGCGGATAGGCGCGCGCCAGGGCCTGGACCTGGTAATAATCCTCGACGTCGACGGAGAGCCCGTTGACGATCGCGCCGCCTGCGGCAGGCGCCGCCTCAGAAGGATTTGGTGGCGGTGACGTAAACGACATTTTCGTCGATCTGCTGGCCGCCGGTGAAGAGCTGGTGCTGCCCCTGATAGACATACCCGCCGTTCAGCGTGATGGTGGAATTGGCCAGGTAACTCGCCGACAGGCCCACCTGATACACCTCGTTCTTGCCGCTGACGGGGCTTGAGAAGGTATGGGCGTAATAGCCGCTGAGGGTCGCGGAAAGGTCGAAGGCGATCTGCCTTGTATAGGCGCCCGTCGCGGACCATTGGCGGTTCTGGACCGGCGCGCTCGCCTGCAGGAAGTCCTGCTCCAGCCAGTCGGCCGAGACACTGACCGTCTGCGTGCCCCATGTATAAACGAGCTGGCCGTTGGCCTGCTTGTTGAACGAGGTCAGGTTGACCAGGTCCTGGTTGATCGTGAAGACCTGCGTGGCCACAAAGGGCGGGGCGCTTTCCGACTGGGCGAAAATGTCGGTCAGCGAACGGTTCAGCCGCACGTTCAGCGGCTCGACCGTCTCGAGGAACCGCGCCGTACCGTACAGCGAATCGGTGATCTGCACGCGGGCATTGACGTTCCAGATGGGCCGGTTGAACCGGCGCCCCCATTCCACCGAGATCAGCGAATTGGCCATCGGCGTGTATTCCACGCCCACGGTCCATATCGGATTGTTCAGATCGCTGATGCTGGGATCGCGGATGCTCTCATAGCCGCCGCGGCCGATCAGCCGGATCAGCGGCAGGACGCGCACATAGACCGTCTCCAGGCCGTCATAGAACGAGAAATCGTGATCGTCCTGCAGATATTCGCCCGACGTCACGAGCTGCAGCCAGTCCAGGCGCGTGCCGGTGTCCAGCCGTCCCGTTCCCTGGTAGATCGAGGAATTGGTCAGGCCGCTGACCGTGTTGTTGAGATCGTCGAACAGGACCTGGGCATAGCGCGCGTTCAGCACCAGGTCGGCCATGTCGCCAAGCTCGGTCGCCAGGCGCGGCCCGGCATCGTAATTGATCAGGCGGATCTGGTTGCCGCCGTCGTTGCGCGTCACCGCCGGGGTGCCATAGGTGGACAGATAGCCCTGGGTCACCGCGCCTTCGGCCTGGAGGGACAGGAAGTCCGGCACCAAGTCATAGTGGCCGTTGCCGTTGAAATCGAGATTCCAACCGTCGAGATCGGACGCGGTCGCATACAGGTCATAGCTGGCCGTTCCGTTCACCTGCAGGAAGGTCGGCCCGGTGTTGACGTTCAGCGAGCCGCCGCCGAAAAGGCGCGAGACGAGGTCGGCCTTCCGGTCGTCCTGGGTCACATAGACGTTGTCGGTGAACATCTCCTCCACGCCCAGCGCGGGGGTCAGGGCGAATTCCTGGATCGGCGCGGGAACGGGAACAAGGGGCTGGGGAACCTCGGGCAGCTCCTGCGCCAGGGCGGAAGAGGCCAATACGCCCCCGCCCAGCAGGAGCCCCAGGAGAAAATGGGCGCTGTGGCTCAGGCAAGCCTGCCTGACGCGCTTGCGGCTACCCGGCAACCCCATTCCCCTGCCCCCAGACGTTAACTCAGCCCTTCCGCGAATATCGAACGGGCGACTGCGAATGATCCGTCTTATTGAATACAAAGGCAACCCGGGAGGAATCAATGGGACCTGCCTGTCTGTGCAAAATGCCCAGCCCTTCGTCGATGTCGGCCCTTTTGGTCTGGCCCTTGGCGGTGACGAACAATATCTGGCCGGCATGATGGGCCAGCGAGATGGTTTCGCTGCAGGCCAGGACAGACCCCGAATCCATGATCACGATGGTCCGTTCCGAGGCCGCGTAGATCTGCTGCAGGAATAGCTGCATCCGCTCGCCGGCGATGAGTTCGGGCGCGGTGATTCGCGGCAGCCCCGCCGGCACCGCATACACGCCGCTGACGCTGGTGGGATACAGCACCTCGTTCAGCGCCAGGTCGTCCTGCTCCAGGAAGTCCAGCAGGCCCGCCTCGCTGCTCAGGCCCAGCCGGCGCGACAGTTCGGGAGAACGCATGTCGGCATCGATCAGGACGACATTGCAATTCCGCTCGAACATGAAACTCATCGCCAGGCCGATGGTGACCGTGGTCTTGCCCTCGGCCGGGCTGGCGCTGGTGATGAGGATGGTGCGCGGATCCTTGCCGCGCCGCTGCTCGCCGGACGCCATGATGTTGGACAGCAGGTGGCGCTTGATGACCCGGAATTCCTCGCGCGTCCGCGATTCGTCGAAATGCGGCGTGCGGACCGAACCCACGCGCTTGGGCACGCCGCCGGCGGCCGCCGCCGGAACGCCGAAGGCCGACGAAATCTCTCCCTCCTGCTTCGCCACGGCGTGGGAATCGCCGGGGTCCAGCATCTTCATGGAAACGGCCGATTTCGTGCTGTCGGACATCGGATCACCGGAAGATTTGCGTGAGCCAGCCGGCATTCAGGTTGGCCAGACTCTTGAACGTGAAGCCATTGGCATAGGCGGCGGCGGACGCGACCACGACAAGCGCGATCAGGCCGAAATAGACGCTTGCGAACCGGTTGTGCTGGGGCTTGTTTTCCCACGCCTCTTCCCACGAGACCGTTCCGACCACGGGCAGGTCGAAGGTCTGCTCCAGTTCGCGCGGCGACACGAATATCCCGCGGATGGCCGCAAGCAGATAGGCGGCCACGATGCCGCAAACCAAGGCGGCGGCGGCGGCAATCAGCAGATACAGCTTGCGGTCGGGCCCGGCCGGCTCCCAATGGACGGTGGGCTCGAAAGTCACCTTGTAGTGCGCCGTGTCGTCCGACCGGTCCAGCGCCTGGGAGAAGCGCGCGGCCTCGCGCCGCGACAGCAGTTCCTGATAGTTCGTGCGGATGACGTCGGCATGGCGCGAAAGCTGCGCATATTGCGCCATTATCCGGGGCGCCTCCGCCTGCAAGGCGCGCAGCCTGGCCAGCCGGCCTTCCGCGGCATCGAGCGCCGAGCGCGACCGCTCTCCGGCGGCAACCGGCCGCGCCGGCGAGGCGGCGGCATGGGCGGCGATCACGCGGTCCAGATCGCGCCGCGCGGTGACCACGTCGGGATACTGGTCCGTGAACTGGCTGCGCAGCGCGGCCAGCCTTGCCCTGGCGGCGGCGATGTCGGGGTCCTCGCTCTGGACCGGCGCCGCGTTCGCCGAGCCCACATAACTGGACCGCGCCGCATCGACGCCGGCCTGGGCCGCCGCGAGGCGGGCGGAAAGGCTTGCATCGGCGCCGGTGCCGCCCAGGATGTCGGGATACTGGAGCTGATAGGCCGAGGCGGCCTGCTCGGCATCGCGCAGCTTGCGTTCATAGTCCGCGATCTGGCCGTCCAGGAACGCCTGGGCCGTGCGAAGCCCCTGCTGGTTCTGTCCCAGGTTGCTGGAGATGAACAGATCCAGAAGGGCGCGAACCACATCGCGCGCCCGCACCGGATCGGTGTCGCGGAACGAGATGTCGACAAAGCCGTCGTTGCTGTCGTTCTCGACGGTGACGCCGCCCCGGATGAATTCCTTCACCCCTTCGCGCGCCGCGGGCGTGGAAACGTCCATGCCCAGGTGAAGCCCGCGAATGGCCTTGTCCAGGTTCTCATCGTTCAACAGCGTCTTCTGGATCAGATAGACGTTGCTGTCGCGATTGCCCTTGACCGCGACGCCTTCGGCGATCTGCGACAGCGTGGTCTGGCTGGTGACGAAAACCTGCGCCCAGGAATAATATATGTCGGGCATGCGCTCGATATAGAGCGCCGCGGCCACGAACACGGCGCACCCGGCCAGCAACGACAGCCAGCGGAACTGCCAGATGCGTTTGGCTTCGTCGTATATGAGCGTCAATATGCTTTGCATTCATGCACTCGCTTGGATCACCTGCCCGCGGTCATTCAAGGCGGGCACGCTCACATACTTTCCACCTGTCGGACGCCGGTTCGTCTCTCAGAACCAGCGCTCGGGAATGCGGATGACGTCGCCCGGCATCAGGGCGAGGTTCGCGCTCATGTCGCCGGAACGAAGCAGGTCCGCCAGACGCAACGGCAGCGTCGATATGCGGCCGTCAATGGTGCGGGTAAGCTCGGCCCGGTTGCCGGCGGCGAAATTCGACAGACCGCCCACGGCGACCATCACATCCAGAACCGTCAGGCCCGAGCGGTAGGAGATCGCCTTGGGCGTCACCGCCTGGCCGATCACGCGCACGTCCGAAGCGCCGGTGCCGGAGAAGTCCCGCACCATCACCGTGACGACCGGATCCTGCACATAGCGGGTGAGAACGCTTTTGAGGTTCGCCGCCAGCTGCGAGGTGGTCAGGCCCTGCGCCTGAACATCCGGCGCGAGCGGCGTGGAGATCTTGCCGTCCGGACGCACCGGCACCGTCACCGAAAGGTCAGGATTCTTCCAGACGAAGACCTGAAGATTGTCGCCAGCGCTGATCTTGTATTCGGCAGCCGGCGCGGCCGGTTGCGCGTGCGCCATTAAAGGCATGAAAACGAACGACAAAAGCGCAAAGAAAAGACGCGACTTGCTCATGTAAGCCCCCAAATCCCCTGCCCGCCCAAGCGCGATGCAGTCCTATCATACCGGAAACCGGTGATTGCTACCAATGCAAGCTGGAGCCGGTGATTGTCATATCCCCATGCCTGCGGGCAAGCACTTCCTGGCCTGAAATGGCCCGCGCATCCGAAGTTAACCAGCTTTTCGAAAACTATAGTAAAGGCGGGCTGCAAAAAGACGCCGCGCTTGTCGTCATGGCCGCCGGCTTTCCCACCGATAGGCGCTGCGAACTATCTCGCGCAGATCGTCAAATTCCGGTTTCCAGCCCAGCAGGCCGATGAGCTTGCGCGGATCGGCGATCAGGGCCGGCGGATCGCCCGCCCTGCGGCTGCGTTCGCGCACCGCCAACGGATGGCCGGCTGCTTCCTCAACCGCTGCGACAACTTCCCGCACGGATGCGCCGTGGCCATAGCCGCAGTTGAACACGTCGGGCTTGCCGCCGTTGCGCAAGTGATCCAGCGCCAGGCAATGCGCGGCCGTCAGATCGGACACGTGAATGTAGTCGCGGATTCCAGTCCCATCCGGTGTGGGATAGTCGGTACCGAATATGTCCAGCGCGGGATAAATTCCCAGCGCGACCTGACAGGCCCGTTTGATGAGGTGTGTCGCGCGCGGCGTGGACTGGCCGGTGCGTCCGCGGGGATCGGCCCCTGCGACATTGAAATAACGCAGCGCCACATAACCGAAGTCATGCGCGGCGGCGATATCGGCCAGCATCCATTCGGTCATCAGCTTGGACCGGCCATAGGGATTGATGGGCGCGGTGGGAGAGGTTTCGGACGCCGGCTCGCCCAGGCCTTCGCCATAGACGGCCGCGGTGGACGAGAAGATGAAGTGGCGTACGCCGCCCTGGATGCAGGCCGCGGCCAGGGCGCGCGAGGCCACGGTATTGTTCTCGTAATAGGCCAGCGGATCGGCCACCGAATCCGGCACCACCACCGAGCCCGCGAAATGGATCACCGCATCGACGGCGTGCTCGCGCAGGATGCGGGCGACAAGCGGCCCGTCGGCCACGCTGCCTTCGACAAAGGCCGCTTCGGGGGCGACCAGCGCGCGCACGCCGGTGGACAGGTTGTCCAGCACCACGACCTTTTCGCCGCGGTCCAGCAGCGCGTGGGTCATGTGGCTTCCGATGTATCCGGCGCCGCCGGTGACAAGCACGGTCATCGGACAGCCTATTCCGCCGGCAGGGGCAGGGCCTTCCTGCGCCCGCGATAGGAAGGACGGAGCAAGGCCGCCGCCGCGTTGCTCCAGGGCCTGGGCACGGCCACAGGCTCCTCCGACCGGCGCACCACGGCGTCGAGGCAGGCGGTCAGCGCCAGAAGGACCAGGAACCCGTCATAATAGGCCATGGACAGGGCGGCGCCGCCGATCAGGAAACCGACGATGCAGGCCTGCATGGTGCGCGCCATCTCGCGCGCCCAATAAAGCGACGGGTCTCCCGCGGCCCGCCGCAAGGTCGAAATGGTGTTCTTGAGCGCAGCCGTCAGCAGCGCGAGATAGAGAAGCAGGCCCACAAAACCGTGATCGCCCAGCACCTCGAAATAGATGCTGTGCGCCGCCTTGCCTTCCGTCAGGCTGCCCGGCGACTTGTACTGGTCCGTCACCCATTTCATCTGGATGGCCGAGAAGCCGCCGCCAAGCAGCGGCCGCGCCTTTGCGACATTCCAGCTGGTCTTCCATGCCGCCAGACGCCCTTCGAACGAAGCGTCCTGGTTGGCGGTGTTGATGGTATTCATGCGGTCGAACCAGGCGCTGGGCATGATGTTCGGCAGCGCGGCCACGAGAAGGGCCCCCAGCACCAGCGGCAGGAAGCCCGCCCGCGAGCGCACGGTATAGAAGGCGCCCAGCCCGAACAGCGCCAGAAGCGCGCCGCGCGAATAGGTGCCGATGATCGCGACCAGCGTCAGGCCCATGGCGATGAAACACAGGACGGAGACAATCTTCTCGCGGCTGGTCACCCGCAGATAGTTGATCAGGGGCAGCAGCATCACCAGCGCAAGGCCGAGATTGTTGTTGTCCTCGATCATGCTGTGGTCGGGACCGAACACCGTGTGGCTGCCGCCGGTGAAAAGGGTGAACCCGCCGCCCTTCACGGCGAAGAAGCCCAGCGAGATGGCGATGACCCAGATCATCCCCTGGATGCGGACCTTGGTGGTGATCGTCGCCAGGATGGCGAGCGTCAGGACGATCGTCTTGACCGTACGCTCCCAATCGACCTCCGAATAGGCGGGAACGAGCGCGAAATAGGTGGTGACCGAAACCCACAGGCCGAACAGGACTAGCAACGCCGTCACCGGGTTGAGCAGGATGGTCTTGCGCGAGCGGGCGATGATCCAGGCAAACGCCGTCAGCAGCGTGATGTAGAAGTTGAATTCGAAGCCGTTGAGGAAGCTGTAGACCTGGCGCTGGGGGCTCATCAGCGAAACCCAGGTCCAGACCAGCACGCCGATCTGCG
Source organism: Rhizomicrobium sp. (assembly GCA_035547015.1). GTDB lineage: Bacteria > Pseudomonadota > Alphaproteobacteria > Micropepsales > Micropepsaceae > Rhizomicrobium. The sequence goes on from DASZVO010000003.1 coordinate 61,205, forward strand.
GCGCGCGCAGGATCAGCGGCACCATGCCGAGGATGGCGGCAAGCAGCAGTAAGTCCCGCACCCCGTTAACGCCCCTGTTGGCAGACCCCCGGCCATTGATGGCAGAAACGGCTTGCAACGGAAAGTCCGTCCGAAGTATTTCCCGGAAATTAGGAAAATTCCCTTAATCTGCGCATCTTCCATTCGCCTGCCGCAAACAGCCGGGTTCCCGGCCTGGAGCGTCCATGTCCAGCTTCCTGTTCCTGGCTGCCATCGTTGCCGTGGTCTGGCTGGTCTATTGGGTTTTCCATAACGATGCCTATGGCTTCAAAGGGGGCTTGAAAGGCCTGTTCGCCATGCGCGAGCGGCCGGCCGGCGCCAAACGGAAATCCTTCACCCCCAAATGGAAACAACAGGACAAGCCGCGTGCGGACCGGTCAAAGCGGCGCTGGTGAAGGCAACGGCTTTCGCCTGAAAGACGGGCTGCGGACCCTTCTCTACCGGTCCGGGGCGGCGCGGCTGTTCGGCCGCCGCCGCATCCGCCATGCGCTGACCGTCGTGATGTTCCATCGCGTGCTGCCGCGCGACGATCCCCGATGGGCCAGCGCCGATCCCGTCTACACAATGGACCTCGCGGTCTTCGAAGCCTTCCTCGACTGGGCGCGGCGGGAATTCCGGCCGGTCTGCCTTCCCATGCTGCAGGAGGCCGCCGGGGGCGGCGCCCCGCTGCCGCCCCGGTCCCTGCTGATAACGCTGGACGACGGCTGGTACGACACGCCGCGCTATGCCGCGCCCGCGCTCAAGGCCCGCGGCATTCCGGGCCTGCTGTTCGTCACGTCGGGCGCGGTGGACCATGACGCCACGCTGTGGCGGGACGTGGCCGCGATACTGGCGCGCGCGGGAGCGCTGGCCGCGCCCGGCGGCTCGCCGGACGCCATCGCGCCGTGGCTGGCTTCAATGCCTGCGGCCGGGCGTGACGCCCTGCTGACCGGCATCCTCGACCGCACCGGCCATCTGCGTCCGCTGATGATGCAGGAAGCCGCCTTCCCGCTGCTCGCGGCGGCGGACGTCGCGGTGGGCGGCCATGGCGTCACCCACACGCCGTTGACCGAGGCGCCGGACCCGGAGTCGGAGCTGACAGGCTGCAGAAGCGCGCTCGCGCGCGCCACAGGCGCAGAGATATCCAGCTTCGCCTTTCCGCACGGCCGTTACAGCCCCGACCTGCTGGGCAAGGCGTTCGCCGCGGGCTTCCGCTTCCTGTTCACCAGCGACAGCGTGCTCAACACCCTGGAGGGTCAAAGGCCCGCCTCGCCGGTGTTCGGGCGCATCGCGATCTCCCAGCAGGACATCACCGACGGCGATGGCCGGTTCTCGCCGGAGCGCGCGCTATTCTTCCTGATGAACCGCAGGTCCGCGGTCCTGGACGGCAAGCGGGGCGCCTTCCCGGCCTGAACACAGCGCCAGGGCCAACGCCTCCACCCGCCGGGCATTCTCCGCCCATGTCAGTCCCCGGCTTATGATCGTATTGCGGGCGGCGGCCCCAAGCCGCGCCCGAAGCGCGGCGTCGCCGCTCAGGCGCAACAGGGCCTGGAAGAAGGATTCCTCGTCCCGGGGATCGAAAAGCAGCGCATCGACATCGGCGGTCAGGACCTCGCGCAAGTTCGGCTGGTCGGGCGCGATGATGGCGCGCGCCATCGTCATGTATTCGAACAGCTTGAGCGGCGAGGCATAGCCGACCGCGCGGGTCTGCAGGGCCACATCGAAATTCTGCACATAGGCCGGCACCCGGTCATGCGGAAGGCGTCCGGCGAAATGCACGCGCCCGGCGACGCCAAGCGAAACGGCTTCCTGTTCCAGGCTCTCCTGCGCCGGGCCGTCGCCCACCACCAGCAGATGGACGCGATCGGGCAGGCGCGCCAGCGCGTGGATGGCCCATTCCAGCCCGTGCCACGGCCGGACGAACCCGACGAAGCCCAGCACCACCTTGTTCTCCAGGCCTAGCTGCGCCCGCACCGCCGCGGCGGCGGCCATATCGGGACTTTTGCCGGGATCGCCGCCGTTGCAGATCACATGGATGCCGCGCGGGCCGCGCGCCTCGGCCACCATGCGCGCAAGGACATGCGTCACCGGCAGGACCATGTCGGCCCCGCGCCAGACCTTGTCCTGTGTCCGGCGCGCCAGCCGCTTCAGCGCCAGCGTGCCGAACTGCGCGCGCTCCTGCGCGAGTGGCGCATTGACTTCCAGCAGCATGGGAAGGGCGCGCCTGCGCTTCAGCCAGAGGCCCGCCAGCAGGAACAGGTTGTTGCGCTCGTAAAGGACATCGGGCCTGAACCGGTCTGCCGCGCGCGCCAGCCTGCGATAGGCCGGAATGTTGTAGACCAGCTCCAGCACTTCGAAGGCAGCCGGCGGCAGGATCGCCCGCAGGCGGTCGGCAAGCTGCTCCAGCCTGCCGTCGCGCTGCCCTGCCCCGCCCGCCTCGGGGCCGACCACGCAGACCTCGTGTCCCCGCGCGCGCAGTTCCGAAACCAGGCGCTCGATGTGAACGGCCATGCCGTCCAGCGCGGCAGTCCGGTGATGGTAGAGGATGCGCAAGAAAGCCCCCAGCCTGGCTGTCCAAGCAATGCCCTTATTGCGCGTACCCCGCAAGGGCGGGCCCGCCGCATCGGCAGGCTTGGTTAAGGTCAGCGGACTGCCTATCCTGTGGCCGCATGCAAGGGCAGACGCGGTGAAGTTCGGACTTGTCCTCTGGCTCGCGGGTTTCGGTTTCGATACCGCCGCGACCTTCCATCTCGACAGCATCCGGCAGCTGCGCACGCCGCTTGCGCAAGGCTGTGACGCCGCCGCGATGGCGTTGATGGCCGCCGGGCTGGTGCTGATCGTCCGCGCGGCGGGCAGGACCGATTGAAGATCAGGACGGTTCCGCGCGGGGCCGCGTCTCGGGCATCGCGCCCAGCACCGGCAGCACGCACACGGCCACCACGGCGATCATGACGCCGGGGATCGCGGGCGATCCCGTCCAGCGCATCAGCACCTGGGCGGCATAAGGCGTCAGGCCGCCGAATATCGCCGTGGCCGATGTCATGCCCAGCGCCAGGCCGCTGAGACGGCCTTCGCCGGGAAACTGCTCCGCCGTTGCCGCCGCGCCCACCGCGCTGACCGCGCCCGCAAGGCAGGCCAGGATCACGGCTCCCGCCAGGGCATAAGCCGGCGCATGAAGCCCGCGCGCCATGGCGTGGAACAGGACAACCGGCAGCAGGGCGCTGCACCCGGCCAGGACCAGCAGGACCGGCTTCCGGCCCAGCCGGTCCGACAGCCATCCCGTCACCGGCGTCACCAGGATCACCGCCATCGCCGCGACCGTGCCCAGCCACAGCGACTGGCCCTCGCCCAGCACGCCCGTGGATGTCAGGAATGCCGGAACATAGGTGATGCCCACATAATAGGTGATCGACCCCAGCGCCGAGATGGCGAAGGCCCGCAGGATGCCTGCCCGATGACGGGCCAGCGTGTGGTGCAGGGGATTTCCGGGCACCGTTCCGTCCGCCCGCTGCCGCTCGAAGTCGGGCGATTCCTGCATCATGGCGCGCGCGATCCACACGCTGCCCGCCAGCGCGGCGCCCACAAGAAAGGGAATGCGCCAGCCCCATGCATCCAGATCCGCCGTGCCCATCGCGCCCACGGTCAGGGCCGTGACACCCACCGCCAGAAGGCCGCCGATCTCGCTGGCGGCCGACGCCAGCGAAGCGACCAGGCCGCGCCTGCCGGGCGCCGCGCCTTCCAGCAGATAGGCCACCACCGCGCTGTATTCGCCGCCGACCGAAAATCCCATCACGCAGCGCAGCAGGAACAGCAGCCATGCCGCGGCGGCGCCGATCCCGGCGCGCGTCGGCAGCAGGCCGGTGAGCAGCATCGCCATCGTCATCACCGCCACCGAAAGCAGCAGCGTGCGGCGGCGGCCGAACCTGTCGCCGACATGGCCGAAGACGATCGCGCCCAGCGGACGCAGCAGATAGGCGGCCGCGAATCCTGCCAGCGCCGCGATCAGCCCGCCCGCGCCGCCGCCGAAGAACACCCGCGCCAGCACCGTGGCGAGATAGAGATAAAGCGTGAAGTCGTACCACTCCACGACCGTCGAGAAGGCCGCGATGGCCATCGAGCCGCGCGACACCCCTGCCCGCGATCCTGCGGTCCCCGTCATGATCGCCGTCATCTTCTCCCTGTCCGTTTCCCGTGCGCCAATATCCGGCACATATCCAACAGGCTGTCCACGCCGTCCCGTGCGATACTGCCGCCCATGACGGACGTGCCTTTCCATGGACGGGCATAGCGAAGGACGCCCTGTCCGCGCGTGGACAAAGGGGGAGGGGTACCGATTTTTTGGTCGAAAACGGGCGCGGATGTCCTGTCTTTCCCTCCTGCAGAGTGCCGGACAAGCCGCGCCGGTTTTCGCGCGCCTGTCCCCCGTGCGAACCGTCACCGGCAGGCCGCAACTTCGCCCCAATTGGGGCCGGAACGGGCGCTGCGCCTCCCCCGTTTCCCCCTATGGCTGCGGGGCATGAAACCGATGGAGGTTCCATGCGTCCCCTGTTTGCGAACAAGTCCACGCTCCTGGTCCTGGGCGCGGCGGCCGCGTTGGGCGCCAGCGCCGCGTCGCTGCCCGTGCGCGCCGACGTGCACCAGATCGGCGCCGTCAACGTGTCGGCCGACCATTACACCGACATCAGCTGGTCGCGCTTCGAAGGCCCGGTGGAGCGGCTGCGCTTCGTGCCCATCGGCGACACGGTCGATTGCGACCATATCAGCGTCACCTATCGCGACGGCACCACGCACGACGTCTTCTCGGGCACGATGGTCAAGGACTCGGTCGAGACCATCACCTTCCCCGAAGGGGACAGCCGCATCCGTCATGTGGACTTCACCTGCCGGGCCGAATCGGTGGACGGCGCGCGCATCGCGCTGTCGTCCGTCTCTGCCGGTTACGACGATGACGACTGGTCGCGCGAGCCGCACGTCACCACCTATGAAAGCGGCGAGATCGTGCGCTGATCCCGCCATGCCGCTCATGGCAAAAGGCCCGGCGTCGCCGCCGGGCCTTTCTCATGCCGGCCGGTCAGTGGCGCCAGCCGTCGTGATAATAGCCATGGTCATGCCAGCCGCGGTCATGATAGCCGTAATAGCCATAGCCGGGGCGCACCACACAGCCGGCCAGCGCGGGCGCCGCCATCAGCGCCACAAGGCCTGCGACCATCCATTTGCGGACATGCTTTTTCATCGCTGTCTCCTGTCTCGAAGCTCACGATGGAATGCTGCCCGGGCGCGCATGAACGCAGGCGGACCGTGCCGTTCATCCGCCGTTCATGCACCGGGCGGAAATCTAGCGGAAATAGGGCTCGACCTTGCCCTTGTAGGTCACCGTCATCGCGTTGCCGTGACGGTCCACCGTCCGGCCCACGGCCAGCCGCACCCAGCCTTCGCTGACGCAGTATTCCTCGACATTGTTGCGGTCCACGCCGTTGAAGCGCACGCCCACGCCCCGCTCCAGCAGGGCCGCATTGTGATAGGGGCTGGCGGGGTTGGTCGAAAGCCGGTCGGGAGGGGCTTCGGCGGACGCAGGTTCGGGCGTGTCGGTCATGAAAGTGTCTCGGCTCGGCAAGCCCGCCTCTTAGGCCGGATGCTCCCGCGCCTCAAGTCCCCTCCCCAAATCCCTGGCCCAAATCCCTGGCCCAAATCCCTGGCGGCATCGTGGTTGCAAGCGGGCGCGTTTCACCGTCAATTCCGCCCGCAAAACCTCACAAGACCCATAGGGAAGATCATGGCTTACGACATTTACGATGCCTCCATTCCGGGACTGATCCACATGCTGGGCAGCCTGTCGCACATACTTTCCAGAGGCGAAGCGCATGGCGGCATCGACCCCGCCGAAGCCCGGCTCGCGCCCGACATGCTGCCGCTCAAGAACCAGGTCTATATCGCCACCGACGGGGCCAAGGGCTGCGGCGCGCGGCTGGCGGGCGTGGACATCCCCCGGTACGAGGACGTGGAGACCACCTTCCCGGAACTGCGGGCGCGCGTGGCCAGGACCATCGACTTCCTCAAGGGGCTCAACCGCGCGTCCTTCGCGGGGGCCGAGAACAAGCAGGTGGTGCTGAAATTCCCCAGCAGCACGATGGAATTCAACGGCGCCGACTATGTGTCCCGGTTCGTGCTGCCGAATGTCTATTTCCACATCGCGACGGCCTACGACATCCTGCGCAACCGCGGCGTCGCGCTGGGAAAGAACGACTATCTGTCCGGCGGGAAAGCCTGAAACGAAAAGGGCCGGCGTTGGCCGGCCCTTATTTGCCTAGTAGCGGTCGTCCCTGTCGCGATCGTCGTCATGGTAACGGCGGTCGTCGTAATAACGGTCGCTATCGTAACGGCCGGGCGGCGGCCCATAGTAGTGATCGCTGTAATAGCGATCGCGGTACCGGTCGTGGTAGTAGTCGTCGTCGTAATAGCGCGGCGCACAGGCCGCAAGGGCCAGTCCAGTCAGGACCACGGCCGCAATCGGCGTCCACTTCATTTCGGCCTCCGGATTTGGCACCCTCCGATGTAAACGTGCGGTCCGCCCTTTGGATGCGGCATGCACCGAAGGGGTGGAAATGGACCGGGAACCCGGCTTAGATAGGTGCGTTTAGAATTGTTCTATTTCCCTTTCGCCCATTTGAGGTGACCCATGGCCAAGAAAGCCGCCAAAACCAAAGCAGCCCCCCGCCTTTCCACCCAGACCGATCTGTCCGGCAACGCCATTCCCGAAATCGCCGAAGCGCTGAATGGCCTGGTGGCCGATTCCTATGCGCTCTACACCAAGACCAAGAACTTCCACTGGCACGTCTCTGGCCCGCATTTCCGCGACTATCATCTGCTGTTCGACGAGCAGGCGACCGAGATCTTCGCCACCGTGGACGAGCTGGCCGAGCGCGTGCGCAAGCTGGGCGCCAGGACCGTGCATTCGATCGGCGAGATCGCCCGGCTTCAGACCATCAAGGACAACGACAAGGATTTCGTCTCGCCGGCGGACATGCTCACCGAGCTAATGGAAGACAACAAGACGGTCATCAAGGCCATGCGCGCGGCGCACGACATCGCCGACAAGCATGAAGACGTGGCGACCGCCTCGATCCTGGAGAACTTCATCGACCAGGCGGAAAAGCGCAACTGGTTCCTGTTCGAGGCCAGCCGCTCCGGCGACGGCTCGGGCCACTGAGGACGGCGAAATGAAAAGCCCGGCGTTTCCGCCGGGCTTCCTCAGTTCGCGGTCATCTTCTTGGCGGGTTTGACCGGCGCGTCGAACTTGCCCAGAAGGCATACCTGGCCTGACTGGAGCACGCGCAGGCTCTGCTGGTTCTCGCAGACCTGCGTGTCGCCGCTGCGCAGGACCCAGACATAGCCGTTGAACTTCAGGTCGGGGCACGCGCCCTGCAGATGATTGACCATGGTTGTGCCGTCGCGCATCCGGAACACCATGGTCTTGCCGTCATCCGATTTGCTGCTGCGGATGTCGCGGCTGTCGATGCAGAGGTTCTTGGCCGATGCCGGGGCCGCCAGCGCCGCCAGTGCCCCCGCCATTGCCAGGGCCGTCACGATCTTCTTCATTCTGGACCTCCAAAGAGACTTGCCCTTCCCTTTGGGAATTATCCTCCCGGCGCCGTTCCCCGGCAAGATCGGCACGGTTTCAGGCCGCAAATTCCGCCGCCGCGGCGGGCCTTGACGCAGGACCCGGCAGGGGCCAAAGGTCCGCCCCTTGATGGTTTTTCCCAGGAGATTGCCGTGTCCGCCGCCGCCGACGCCCCCCAGGTGACCGTGACCTTGCCCGACGGCAAGGCCATGACCTTCGCGCGGGGCGTGACCGGCAGCGAGATCGCCGCCGCCATCGGTCCGGGCCTGGCCAAGGCCGCCCTGATCATCATGGTGGATGGCCAGGAATGGGACCTTTTCCGCCCCATCGAGCGGAACGCGAACATCCGCATCATCACCCGCAAGGACCCGGAGGCGCTGGAGCTGATCCGGCACGACATGGCCCATGTGCTGGCCATGGCGGTGCAGGCGCTCTATCCCGGCACCCAGGTGACCATCGGACCTGCGATCGAAGACGGATTCTACTACGACTTCGCCCGCGACACGCCCTTTACGCCCGACGACCTCCCGAAGATCGAGGAGGAGATGCGCAGGATCATCAAGGCCGGGCTGCCAACCCGGCGCGAGGTATGGCCACGCGACCAGGCGGTGGAGCACTTCAAGGGGATCGGCGAGACGTACAAGGCCGAACTGATCGCCTCCATCCCCCCTGGCGAGGACGTTTCGATCTATTGGCACGGCGACTGGCACGACCTGTGCCGCGGCCCGCACTTTCGCACCACGGCCGAGATCGGCGACGCATTCAAGCTCACCAAGATCTCCGGCGCCTATTGGCGGGGCGACGCGAAGAACGCCCAGCTGCAGCGCATCTACGGTACCGCCTGGCGCGACAGGAAAGAGCTTGAAGCCTATCTCACGCGCATGGAGGAAGCCGAAAAGCGCGACCATCGCCGGATCGGCAAGGAGATGGACCTTTTCCATACCCAGGAGATCGCCACCGGCCAGGTCTTCTGGCATGCCAACGGCTATACGCTCTATCGCACGCTGGAATCCTATATCCGCCGCCAGCTGGGGCGAGCGGGCTATATCGAGGTGAAGACGCCCCAGCTTCTGGACCGCAAACTGTGGGAAGCCAGCGGTCACTGGGAAAACTATCGCGAGCACATGTTCCTTGCCGAGGTCGAGGACGAGAACCGCACGCTCGTGGTCAAGCCCATGAACTGCCCCGCCCATGTGCAGATCTTCAACGAGGGCCTCAAGTCCTATCGCGAACTGCCCATCCGCATGGCCGAGTTCGGCTCCTGCCATCGCTATGAACCTTCGGGATCGCTGCACGGCATCATGCGGGTGCGCGGCTTTGTGCAGGACGACGCGCATATCTTCTGCACGCATGAACAGATCACCGCCGAGACAACCGCCTTCTGCAAGCTGCTTCTGGCCTGCTATCGCGACCTGGGCTTCGAGGAGGTGCGGGTGAAGCTCGCCACCCGGCCCGAAAATCGCATCGGCGGCGATGAAGTCTGGGATCAGGCGGAAAAGGCGCTGGCGGAATCGACCGAGGCGGCGGGGCTGGCCTATACCCTCAACCCCGGCGAAGGCGCCTTCTATGGCCCCAAGCTGGAATTCGTGCTGCGCGATTCCATCGGCCGCGACTGGCAGTGCGGGACCCTGCAGGTGGACTTCAATACCGCCGAGCGGCTTGGGGCGACCTACATCGCCCAGGACGGGAACCGTCATCCGCCTGTCATGCTTCATCGCGCCATCGTGGGCTCGCTGGAGCGCTTCATCGGCGTCCTGATCGAGCATTATGCGGGCAAGTTCCCGCTCTGGCTGGCCCCCGTGCAGGTTGCGGTGGCCACGGTGGTGTCGGATGCCGACGCCTATGCGGCCGAGGTGGTGGCGGCGCTGCAGACGGCGGGACTCCGGGTGGTCCTGGATACCGAAAACCAGACCCTGAACTACAAGGTGCGCCAGCACAGCCTGGCCAAGATTCCCAATCTGTTGGTCCTGGGCCGCAGGGAGGCCGAAAACCGTTCGGTAACCCTGAGAAAACTGGGGGTGGACCGGCAGGAAAGCCTTGCACTGGAGCAGGCAATTCCTATTCTTGTGCGCGAAGCTGTCCCGCCCGACCTGCGTCCGGCGGCCACCGAGAGAACCATCCCTAGCCCATGATCGAGATCCGTTTCGCGAGGCTGGCTGGAACCCCTCGCGAGACGTGGCCGCTTGCGTGTCGGATACGGACGTAACCACAGGAGAGAGTCATAGTACCCAGACGTTTCCAGCAGACTGAGAAGGCACCTGCCAAAGGCGGTCCGCGCATCAACGAGGAAATCACAGCCCGCACCGTTTTGCTGATCGGCGATGACGGACACAAGTATGGGGAGATCGGCCTGGATGAGGCTCTCGCCCTAGGCGAGGAAAACGGCCTCGATGTCGTCGAGGTGTCGCCGGACAACAAGCCGCCCGTCTGCAAACTGATGGACTATGGCAAGTACAAGTACGAGCAGCAGAAGAAGGCTGCCGAAGCCCGCAAGAAGCAGAAGGTCATCGAGATCAAGGAGATCAAGATGCGCCCGACCATCGACGATCACGACTATGACGTGAAGATGAAGGCGATGAAGCGCTTCTTCGACGATGGCGACAAGGTGAAGGTCACGCTGCGCTTCCGCGGCCGCGAGATGGCGCACCAGCATCTGGGCATGGACCTGCTGAACCGGGTCCAGAAGGACACCGAAGTCTTCGCAAAGCTCGAACAGTATCCGAAGATGGAAGGCCGCCAGATGATGATGGTTTTGGCCCCCCGCTAAACGCGCGTCCTGATTGTCTACGGTCCCGTGCGCGTGACGCGATAGAGCGTGATGTGCACGGGCTTTCCCCGCGAATAGTTGAAGCCGCTCAGATCGGCGTCGGCTGCCGCATCGGCTTCCAGTTCGGCCAGCCGCGCCAGGAACGCGCCCTTTTCGGCATCCTCCACCAAAGCCAGGCCGCCCGACTTCACGGTGGCGTCGGCCGCGCCCGCGCCGTTGGTCAGCAGCACATCCTTGCCCAGCGCAAAGACCAGGCTGGGTTCCTGATAGCCGGCGAGCGCCGGTGGCGGATCGCCCGGTCTTGATGCGGCGGCGACCAGCGGCTTGAGCCGTTCGCTGATCCACAGCCGCTCAAGGCGCGGGCCGGCACCGGCGGTCAGTGCCGGTACGAAAACCAGCATCGCCGCCACCGAAAGAACTGCGGCCGAGCCGAAGGCGCGCCGTATGGCCAGCACCAGCGCCCCCGCCGCCAGCGCTGCGCCCACCGCTGCCGGTGCCGCAAGCCACCAGACGGCGCCCGCGCCATAAAGCCGGGGCAGCAAAACCGGCGCGGCCGTCAACAATGCGGCGCCGATCACGAACTGGACACCTGCGATCCAGCGCGCTGCACCGAGCCACCGCGGATTGGCCGCAGGCGCCAACACGAACAGGGCCGCCAGGATCGCCAGCGCGGGATAGGCCGGAAGCACATAGTGCGGCAGCTTGGTCGGCACCGCCTCGACCAGCGCCCACCACGTCCCCGCCCAGGTCAGCAGGAAACGGATGGCCGGCTCGCCCCGCCGGGCGATGCCCAGCGCAATGCCGGGAGCCACGAACAGAACGGTGGGCCAGAACGCCACCGCCGACAGCAGCAGATAATAGCCGGGCGGCATGCCGTGGCTTTCCTGTCCGCCCGCGATCTTGGCGGCGAAATCATTGCCCAGCGACTGTTCCAGGAATGCGCCCCGGCTTTGCAGGGTGATCGCCACCAGCCAGGGCATCGCCAGCAGCAGCACGAGAAACAGGCCGCGGACCGGTTTCAACCGGCTCAGCCAGCGCCAGTCCCTGTCCCAGGCCACCAATCCGGCAATGGTGGCGATGGCGACAGCCGGCACCACGGGAAATTTGACCAGCACGCCGCCTGCACAGGCCACCCACCCCAGCCAGACGGTTCTTGCCGATGGCGCGGCCACATCCGGCTCGCGCGCCGCGCGATAGACCCTGAGCAGAACGCCCTGCACGGCCAGGGTGAAGGCCAGCAGTACGGCGTCGGTGGTGGCAATCGTGGCTTCGGCGGTCAGCAGGACCGACGACAGCATCAAAAGGCCCGCGAGCAGCGCGACCTCACCGCTCGCGAAGGCCATGGCGCACCAGGCGGTCGCCCAGGCCGCAGCAATGCCGCCCAGGAGCGAGGGCAGGCGATAGGTCCAGATGCGGCTGTGCACGCCACCGCCCGCAACAGCGGCGCTGGCCGCCTGGAGCCAATAGATGCCGATGGGTTTCTTGTAGCGCGGCACATGGCCAAAGCGGATGTCCACAAGATTGCCGCTTTCCACCATCTGGCGGGAGGACTGAGCGAATCGGCTTTCGTCGCGGTCCAGCGCCGGCAGGCTGAGGACGCCGGGCAGCCACAGGAGCAGGCCCAAGAGGGCCAGAAGGGCAAAGGGCCGCCGCGCCATCGGGGCCAGAAACCCCGGCTGGGCAGACGCCGGAGCGGGGCCGGGTCCGGCGGCGGTTCCGGTTACCTGTGAGTCGGTCATGGCAGGCGGACTATGTCGATCCGGCACCCTGTTGCAAAGTGGCAGCCGAGGCCAAGGGCCTGTATAAGGCCCCGGAATCCGGGCCAATTTTCCGGGTGGGAGAACGCATCAGGATGTCGGACGGCGGCACGGTTTCAGTCGTGGTTCCGGTGAAGGACGAGGCCGGCAATGTCGGCCCCCTCGCCCGCGAGATCGCGGCCGCGCTGGCGGGCGAGCCCGGCGTCGAAATCATCTTCGTGGACGATGGCTCGGCCGACGGCACGGCCGATGTACTGGCGGCGCTGAAGGACGAAATAAGGGGCCTCAGGGTCTTGCGCCATGAGCGCAACCTGGGCCAGAGCCGCGCCATTCGAACGGGCGTGCGGGCCGCCCGTGGCGCAATCATCGTGACGCTAGATGGCGACGGCCAGAACGATCCAGCGGACATTCCGGGGCTTCTGACCGCGCTGAGGGCGGAAGCCGGTGTGGGCCTTGTTTCGGGCGTGCGCACCCGGCGCCGGGACAGCCCCAGCCGCCGCCTGGCTTCGCGCCTGGGAAATGGCTTCCGAGACCTTCTGCTGAAGGATGGCGCCGTCGATACCGGGTGTGGGCTCAAGGCGTTCCGGCGCGAAGCCTTCCTCGACCTCCCCTATTTCGACCACATCCACCGCTTCCTGATCGCCCTGATGCTGCGCGAGGGCTGGCAAGTGCGCTTCGTGCCGGTCAACCACCGCCCCCGCATGAGCGGCGTATCGAAATACACCAATCTGGGCCGCCTGCTGGTCAGCATGCAGGATGTGTTGGGCGTACGCTGGCTCCAGCGGCGCTATCGCGTCCGGGCCGGGACGCGCGAGTTGTAACCCTGCCCGGGCGGTGGAAACGGCAATTGTATCAGGGTATTGCGGGGTACTTGCGAGGCCGGTGCGGGCCGTGTATTCCCCCTGCTCTCGCTTGAGATACGCGCCCGACGGGGCATATGTCCGGCGCGGTGAGGACAGGTGGCCGAGTGGTTGAAGGCGCACGCCTGGAAAGTGTGTAACGGTGATGAGCCGTTCGGGGGTTCGAATCCCCCTCTGTCCGCCAGTACTCAGCGTCCGCCAGTCAGCCGCCGGGACTCAGAGCTTCGCCACAACCAACTGAATTTTGTCCTGATGCCTGCAAGCCGTTTCGCCGGCTGGAGAACCATTTCAGCCAGGGCGGCGAATGGAAAGCGCTCATCAGCAAATACATCGGCACCATTCCGCCCAGCGGCGAGGCATGGTTCACGGTCGAACACAGGATATCCGGCTCACCACCGCCGAAAACGCCCGTGATCAGAGCCATGGTCGCAAAAGTCGGCGCGGCAGCGAAATAGAGCCAGCCGGCTGCGCGGACGCCGGCCCGCCGCACGCGTTCGGCGTGGAGTGCCTTACCGGTGGATCTGCCGAGATGAATCTGATTCATGCCAATGCCTCTGTGCCAGAGCGTCAACGACAGCAATCCGTCTTGAGAGCATTGAAGAGCCTCTCGACCGAACCATCCGCTGACGCTGCGTTCGCGGCAGGAGTCGGCTCGTACCGGTCGTGGTGGCGTACCCACTCCATCTTGTACTCGACATTTCTTTCGTCGCGGCCCTTTGGCGCGAGATCGAGCATGTTGTAGGCGCCCATCATTACCTCCACACCGCGTCCATAAGTCGAATACGTGTGGAACACCTCGCCTGTGTCATCCCTGAAGAAAACGCTGATGCCCGGCCATTCCTCATACGAGAAGGGCCATGTGCCATAGTTATAATGGAGCTCGCCCCTGGCCGTTTCTTCCGGCGTAAAGCTGACGCCGAAGTCATAGTTGAAATCGCCGCCATACGATGACACCCACTTGAACCGCCAGCCCATGCGCCGGCGAAAGCGCTCGATATCGGCCAGCGGCGCGCGCGAGACGGCCACCAGCGTGACGTCGCGCTGCGCCAAGTGTACATTCATGCCGTCGCTGTGATCAGCCATGAAGGAGCAACTCGGACAACCTTGCTCCCAACCAGGAGCGAACATGAAATGCTGAACCAGCAGTTGCCGGCGCCCTGCGAACAATCCGGCGAGCGTGATCCGGCCTTCCGGCGCGTCGAAGCCATAGTCTTTTTCGACGCGTACCCACGGCAGCGCGCGGCGTTCGCCGGCAATCTGGTCCCGCAAACGGGTCAGCTCCTTTTCGCGCGCCAGCAGCTTCTTGCGCTGGGCGATCCATTCGTCCCGGGACACGACACAATGCCCTTCGGCGCTTTCCCGTATGGTCCCGCCAGTACCGGTTACATGCATGCTCATTGTTCCGCTTCCTTTCTTCCGCCGTTCGTTCGCTGGCCGACAGCATCGGCGCGCGTCCATCGCAGGAAATATCTAGCTCCGCCCCGGCGGGCGGCGGGAGTGACAAATGTGGCGGGATACCGATGGACTCGCTGATCACTGCTGCAGCGCAGGCCTTGGCCGCAGGCGACCTTATCGGCCTGCTCAAGCGAGTTGGCTTGCGCGATGATCCGCCGGCCCTCGCGCTTCGCGGTATCGCAATGGCGCAACTCGGCGATTTCGTGCGCGCGAAGGCCCTCCTGAGAAGCGCGGCACGCGCCTTCGGTTCCAGAGAGGCTGTGGCCCGTGCGAGGTGCGTTGTCGCGGAGGCCGAGATCGCGCTTGTGTCGCGCGATCTGGGCTGGCCGCAGAAGGCACTCGACGCGGCACAGGCGACGCTCGAAGAATACGGCGACCGGACGAACGCCGCGCACGCGCAGCATCTCAAGGTTCGCCGGCTTCTCCTGATCGGGCATCTCGAAGAAGCGGAGCGCGCACTTGCTGCACTCGATCCGGCGCCGCTGCCACCCGCGGCAAGGGCCGCCTATGAATTGATCGTTGCAGGGATCGCGCTGCGACGCGTACGGGCCGGGCCGGCGCGCGCCGCTCTCGCCCGGGCCAAGCGCGCCGCGCTCCAGGCAGGTATTCCCGCATTGCTGGCGGAGGTTGACGGCCTGTTCCAGGCCCTTCGCACGCCTGCTGCGCGTCTGCTTGCGCGCGGCGGAGAGCGACTCATCATGCTCGATGAGGTTGAAACCGTCCTGGTATCCGGGGCGCTCGTCGTGGACGCGTGCCGCCATGTCGTGCGCGCCAACGGAGCGGCGGTCTCGCTCGCGCGGCGGCCAGTATTGTTTGCCCTTGCACGCGCGCTCGGCGAGTCGTGGCCCGGCGACGTTTCGAGAGATGTGCTCGTCAAACAGGCATTCCGGGCAAAGAAGGCCGACGAGTCACACCGCGCCCGCTTGCGGGTGGAAATTGGACGGCTTCGCGCCGCGCTCCGGCCGCTTGCAGGCATTCGCGCGACGGCCCAGGGGTTCACGCTGATACCGCGTCAGGCGGGCGAAGTCGTGGTGCTGGCTCCTCCGGTCGAAGACCAGCATGCGGCGGTGATGGCCTTCCTTGCCGACGGGGAGTCATGGTCGAGTTCGGCCCTAGCGCTTGCGCTTGGGGCTAGCGCGCGCACGATACAGCGGGCCCTCGATTCGCTTGCCGTGGCCGGCAAGGTACAATCTCATGGGCGCGGACGCGCACGCCGATGGATTGCCGCGCCCGCGCCGGGATTCACGACAACCTTGTTACTCCCCGGTCCACTGCCGGGCCACTAGAGTCGAGTCATGAAAACATCAGCAGCCGAAATCCTCCGCGAGTACGGTCCCTTTCCAGGCGTCGATCGAGTGAATGGTGTGACGTTCGACGGTCAACATGTGTGGTTTGCGACCGGTGACAAGCTCAGAGCCCTCGATCCTGATAATGGAAAGACAGTGCGTTCGATCGATGTCGCCGCGCATGCGGGCACGGCTTTCGATGGCGAGAATCTATTCCAGATTGCCGAGGATCGCATCCAGAAGATCGATCCCAGGACTGGCCGCGTTCTCTCGACGATTCCGGCACCCGGCGGCGGCAGCGACTCCGGGCTCGCATGGGCGGAAGGAACGCTGTGGGTGGGGCAGCCGCGGGGCCGGAAGATCCATCAGATCGATCCCGAAACCGGCGCGATCCTTCGCACTATCGAATCCGATCGCATCGTTACTGGCGTCACTTGGGCCGAAGGCGAACTCTGGCACGGCACATGGGAGGGCGATGAGAGTGACGTGAGGAGGATCGATCCCCAGACCGGGCAGGCGCTGGAGAAGATCGCGATGCCGCCTGGAACGGGTGTGTCGGGACTCGAGTCAGATGGCAACGACCGGTTCTTCTGCGGCGGCGGGAGCAGCGGAAAGGTCAGAGCCATCCGCCGGCCCAGGCGCGGCGCGGCCAAGCCGGGCGGCTAGGCATACTCTACGCACGGTGCGATTCCGGCTGCGGGATCCCCACATCAGACCACGCGGATTTCCGGCAGGGGTCAATGCAAATCAGTACCTTCTGCCGCCGAAGCCGATTCATGCGGATAGGCACCGCCGGCGCCGACATCATATCTGCCTGAGGCATCGGGAACAGGCGCGCCAAAATAGTCGTGGGGACCGACGTCGATCCCATAGAGCGCGTGAAGATCGATGCCCGCCCCCAACATTGGCGACGTGGTCTGCAAATGATATGCGCGCAGCTTTTCGGGTATATGGCCGCCTACCGTGCCGCCCCTACCGGCATCCAGCAACTTTGGATCCATGGATGAACCGGTGTCGGCACCCTTGAGCAGTTCCTGCCCTGTCGCAGCGCGCCACTCCGGCAGCGTCTTATAGGTACCGCCATCCCATCGCCAGAGACCGCGGCCCGTATAGTTGTTGCCAACCATCACGATATGCGACGGGTGCGGCACTTCAAACGCCGGAGACGATGAGAAGATTGGCCGATCCACATAGAAGACGTTGTTTGCGATCACACAGTCGATGCCCGCATCCGCTTTTTCGGTGACGATGGAAACCGGTCCGTAGAAACTGTTGTTATAGATGTAGCATCCGGTCATCGGCTGATCGTGATCATTGGCTATATCAAGGCCCCGGGCGCTGTTTTCGCCGATATTGTAACGAAAGACATTGTTCTTCCATTGCGGCTGAGCCGAATCGTGGAACGCATAGACCAGAAAATCCGCGCCGTGATTGTCATGCGAATAGTTGTACTGAACGATCGAATCGGTCACGCCGCCGTCCAGATCGAAACCGTTTCCATCGCAACCGCCGGCTCTGACGTCGGTCCCGTTGCGGTAGCTTTCATTGTATTCGATCAGGACGTGCGCGGACGAATAAACCCAAACGCCATTGGGCCCGCCGCATCTCCTGTTCCTGCTGCCGGTATCGTGCACGATATTGTGGGTGATCACCGCATCCGTAACCTCTGAAAGAAGAATCCCCGAACCGGTATTGTCCGCGGCGTTGGGCTGCCCGACACAATTGTAAACCGTGTTGTCCGACACATGCACATTGTGATGACCCGATGGATCGGGATAGGCGCCGTCCACAGATACGCGGATACAGGCCGAATCCATATGGACGTTCGCTTCACGGCCGGTCACGTCATGAACCGTATTGGAGGAAATCGTTATATTCACAAATCCGGACGCTCCGCGCGCGCCGGACACCATTATGCCGTTGTCGCCATACCCGCGAACGCTGTTGCGCGTGATCGTCGGACCGTCCAGTTTGATATCGCCTTCCAGGGAATTCTGAACGACGATCCCGAATGCCGAATTGGCAATGGCGCCGGAGCCGACGCAGTTCAGATTGTCTATGTGTACATCCGCCAGGTTGATCGCGGAGACGCAAGGCAGATCATCCGATCTGATCGTCGCCTGCCCTGCACCATACGTCGACAGCGTGACATGATCGGCTGCAAAGCCCGGGCGCAGGACGAATCCTCCGGCATATGTCCGCCCAGCTTCCAGCAATATTCGATCTCCCGGCTGGAAGATCGTGCCATTGACTTTGACGATGGTTTTCCAGGCGGACTCCGGGGACATGCCGTCGGCGGCGTCTGAACCCGATTGGCTGACGTAAAATGTCCGCGCCTGGGCGCCCGCCGCGGCAATTCCGGCAAAAATCAGAAGGCAGACCGCCGGCGCAATGAATCCCTTCAAGATGCAATCGCCCCCAACCATCGAATGCGCCCCATCACACATCTATTGCATTTCAAGCAGGGCAGCAGCGAGAAACCGGCTGCAGCCGCGCTCCCGCCGCCCATCAGGTGCCGGGGGACCGCACCATCAAAGCCAGAAGCCCCCGCAACAGATCGACAGGCCGCGGCGGACAGCCGGGAATACGCAGGTCCACGGGCATTACGGCCGCTACCCCATCCAGCACGGCATAGCTGCCCTTGAAGCAACCGCCATTCATTGCACAGTCGCCGGCCGCCACCACCCACTTAGGAGCGGGCATGGCATCATAGGTACGCTCGAGCGCCTCGCGCATGTTCCTCGTCACGGGCCCCGTGACCAGCAGTACATCGGCATGGCGCGGCGAAGCGACGAGGCGCAAGCCAAATCGTTCCATATCATAAAATGGGTTGGAAAGGGCGTTGATCTCCAGTTCGCAACCGTTGCAAGAACCTGCATCCACCTCGCGGATCGAGAGGCTGCGACCTAGCCGGCGCTGCGCTGCGCGGTCAAGGGATGCGCCGAGGGCCACAAGTTCGGCATCGTCGGCAATGGGTTCCGAAAGTGGGCTGCGGACAAGACCCTGAAACAACAGGCGGCGCATGGGAGCCTCTAGAGATCGCACCCGGAATAGGAGCAATTGAACGACTTGTTGCAGAGTGGAAAGTCGGCGACGATATTGCCCTCGATAGCCGCTTCCAGAAGCGGCCACTGGAACCAGGACGGATCGCGCAGATGGCAACGCAGCAGGCGGCCTTCTGCGTCCAATCGCACCCAGGCCAGCACATCGCCGCGGAATCCTTCCACCATCGCCAGTCCTTCGCCCGCACGCAAAGGTAGCGTCACGCGCAATGGTCCATCCGGCAGACACGAGAGCATCTGCTCCATCAGCGAGACGCTCTGCTGCACTTCCCTGATGCGGATCCAGACGCGGGCGTTGACGTCGCCTTCCTCCAGAACCGGCACCTCGAAGGACAATGTGTCGTAAGGCGGATAGGGAAGATCGTGCCGCGTATCGAAATCGCGGCCCGATGCCCGCCCCACAAAGCCACCGGCGCCAAATTGCAAGGCGAGCGCTGGCGCAAGCCTGCCTGTGCCTACAGTGCGGTCCTGCAGGGAGGCCGTTTCGTCATACAGCGTCACCAGCGCCGGAAGACGCTCCATGATCTCTTTCAGAAGGGCGGTCAGCATGGCGATCTTTGACGCATCCAGATCGACCGCAACACCGCCCGGCACAACCCGGTCACGCATCAGCCGGTGACCGAAACAGGCGTCTGCGGTGCGCAGCACACGTTCGCGCAGCGCGCCCATATGGGCCAGCATCAGTGCGAAGGCAGCGTCGTTGCATATCGCGCCGATATCACCCAGGTGATTGGCCAGCCGTTCCATTTCGGCCATCACGCCGCGCAGCCACGCCGCGCGCGGCGGGGCCTCCACGCCCAACGCCACTTCCACCGCGCGCGCGAAAGCGATCGCATAGGCCACGCAGCTGTCGCCGCTGACGCGCCCGGCCAGTTGCGCCGCATCAGCAACGGTTTCACCCTGCATCAGGCGTTCGACGCCTTTGTGGGCGTAGCCGAGCCGCGCCTCCAGCCGTACGACCGCCTCGCCATTGGCATGAAAGCGGAAATGGCCCGGCTCGATGATTCCAGCATGGACCGGTCCAACCGGGATCTGATGGATGCCCTCGCCTTCTGCCGCCAGAAAGGAATAGGAAACAGGCCGCTCACTCCGCCCGCCCGCACCAAGGGGATGCGAGACACCCCAGCGTCCGTGATCAAGCCAGGGCCGGGTATCGGCCGCACCATCGGCTATCAGCCCGAACAGGTCGGCAATGCAGCGCTCCAGCCTGACCGCAGGCGGATGCCGCAGTCCTACCGATGGGAAATGCCTGTCGGGGCATGCGATGCTGAGCACCGCGATCTCGCTCCCGTGCAGCAGCGCCATGTGCGCTGCATCCACATCGCCCCACAGGCCAGCAAGGGACCATCGGCCAGCGGCCACATCCTCCGTCGCCGCCTGCCACACTTCGGCATCCACGATCACGCGCGGCCAGGGGCGATGGCCCTCGACCAACCGTCCCGTGCCCGGCAATTCGCGCCATGTCGCAAGCTGAAGCGTCATCTCAACACCTTTACCCCAACAAGCTCGCGGCGTGACGGAACCAGGCAACCATGACCGGCGGCAGATAGACGCCCGCCACCAGGACCAGCGCCAGATGCACGAATACCGGCCCGAAGGATGCCCTCACAGGCGTCCTGCCGTCCGAAGGCGCTCCGAACGCGAAACCCTGCAACCGCATCAGAAGCGCGCCGAACGCCACCAGCAATGCAAAGGCCAGCGCCACCGCCAGCAGGGGTTCACGTGCGAAGGTGGAGCTTACGATCAGGAACTCGCTCATGAAAACGCCCAGAGGAGGCATACCTGCGATGGCGACCACGCCCACGACCAGCGACCAGCCCAGCAAGGGATGACTTTCCGTGAGCCCGCGTATCTCGCCGATGCGCTGTGTGCCTTTGGCTTGGGCGACATGACCGACAGCGAAAAAGATCGCCGACTTGGTGAGGCTGTGCATGGTCATCTGCAAAAGGCCCGCCATGTTCGCCAGCGGGCCGCCCATGCCAAAGGCGAAGACGATGATCCCCATGTGCTCAATTGAGGAATAAGCGAACAGCCTTTTGATGTCGCGACGGCGGTACAGCATGAAGGCCGCGAAAAGGATCGATGTCAGCCCCACCGTCACCAGCAATGGACCGGTGGCTATAACATGCGGGTTCGCCGCCATGAGGACCTTGAACCGCAGGATCGCATAGAGCGCCACGTTGAGCAGCAGGCCCGACAGCACCGCCGAGATCGGCGTAGGTCCTTCGGCATGGGCGTCAGGCAGCCAGGCGTGCAGCGGTGCCAGTCCGACCTTGGTGCCGTAGCCCAGGAACAGGAAAACGAAAGCCGCATTCAACAGGCCCGGATCGAAGGCGGAAATGCGCGTCAGCAATACCGTCCAGGTCATGCCCTGGGGCCCCTCCCCCACCACGGGGACCGCCGCCATATAGACCAGGATGGTTCCAAAAAGCGCGAAGGCAATACCGACGCTGGCCAGGATGAAATACTTCCATGCCGCCTCCAGCGCCTCGTGCGTGCGGTAGATGCCGACCATCAGCACGGTGGCGAGCGTAGCCAGCTCGATCGCCACCCACATCAGCCCGATATTGTTGGCGATCAGCGCCAGATTCATGCCGAACATCATCACCTGGTACATAGCGTGATAGAATCGCAGATAGGCCGGCGTCAGCCGGCCCGTTTCCAGTTCATGGCCGATGTAGGAAGCGCTGAACATGCTGGTGGTGAAACCCACCAGCGTATTGAGCACCACGAA
The DNA here is from genome assembly GCA_035547015.1 of Rhizomicrobium sp. Taxonomy (GTDB): domain Bacteria; phylum Pseudomonadota; class Alphaproteobacteria; order Micropepsales; family Micropepsaceae; genus Rhizomicrobium. Next base: position 82,762 of record DASZVO010000003.1, read on the forward strand.
CACGACATTGAGATCATCCACCAGGAAATAGGCGCTCGGCGCACCCCGATCCGCGAAAAGCGACAGGGCGGCCAGAAAGGTCAGCAGGCTGGCCACGACGTTGGCCCGTGCCGACAGACGGTAACCAGGAAGCGCCGCCAGGACCGGCACAGCCAGGGCCGGAATGGCCAATACCGCCATCACCCCATCCGGGTTCATCTCCGCTCCCCCCGGAAACGATCGAGTGCGCGAATATCCACCGTGTCGAACCGCTCGCGGATCCGGAACAGGAAGATACCGATCACGATGAAGGCGATCAGGATGGAGAAGGCCACGCTGATCTCCACCACCAGCGGCATGCCACGCGCGCCCGTGGCCGCAAGCACCAACCCATTCTCCAGCGACATGAAGCCCACCACCTGCCCCACCGCGTTGCGGCGCGTGACCATGATGAGGAGGCCCAGCAGCAGAACCGAGAGCGCGAAGGCCAGGTCCTCGCGCGCGATCAGGTTCGCTTCGGCGGTGATGTGCAGCATCACCGCCAAGGACAGGCCGACAAGCCCGATTCCGGCCAGCATCACCGTGCCGATGCCCGCCACGGTCTCGATTTCGCGGTGGATGCCGAGCTGGGCGATCATGCGATGCAGCGCCACCGGTATCACGATCGCCTTGAACGCCAGCGCGATGAAGGCAGTGATGTAAAGGTGCGGCGCATCCTGGATATGCGCCTGCCAGGCCACCGACAGCGACAGAACCACGGCGTGCAGCGCATAGATATTGAGCAGTGCATAGAGCCTGTCCTGGTAAAGCAGCATGAAGCTCACGAGCACCAGACCGCCCGCAAGAAGATGCGCCACGTCGAAGTCGAGACCGTGCATCACAGACCTCGCGACACGAACAGAAGCAGCGCGCCCAGGAATCCCAGCATCAGCGCCGCCCCCAGGAATGTCGGCACACGGAACACGCGCATCTTCGCGATCGCGGTCTCGAACAGCGCCAGCGCCGCGCAGCCGAACCCCAGCTTGAGCACATAGGCGCCCGCCCCGATCACATAGGCCGCCACGGTGGAGGCCGACAACACCGGGCGCATCGGAACCATGCCCCAGGGCAGGAACAGGCAGGCGATCATGGAAAGATACAGCAGCAGCTTGAGGGAAGACGCCAGCTCGATCAGCGCCAGGTGGCGGCCGGAATATTCCAGCACCATCGCCTCATGCACCATGGTCAACTCCAGATGCGTGGCGGGATTATCCACCGGTATGCGGGCATTTTCGGCAATTCCCACCATCACCAGCGACACCAGCGCCAGTCCCAACGTCACGCGCAAGCCCACATCGGGAGAAACCATGAAGGCCGCGATGGTCGAAAGCTGGGTCGATCCCACCAGAAGCGCCAGCGAGAACACGATCATGATCATGGCCGGCTCCGCCAGCGATGCGATCATCACCTCGCGGCTTGCCCCGATGCCGCCGAAACTGGTGCCGACGTCCATGCTTGCCAGCGCCAGGAAGAAGCGCGCGCTGCCCAGCAGCGCGACGATGGCGATCAGGTCGGCTGTCCAGTTGAACAGCAGGCCCGTGGCGAATGTGGGCACCAGCGCCGCCGCGACCCAGGTCGCCGCAAAGATCAGATAGGGCGCAGTCCGAAACAGCCACGAGGCGTTCTGGGCCAGAACCGTCTCCTTGCGGATCAGGCGCAGAAGGTCGCGGTAAGGCTGGAAGACAGATGCGCCGCGCCGGCGCGTCAGGCGCGCCTTCATCTTGCGTACCGCGCCTGTCACCAGCGGCGCCAGCAGCACCACCAGCAGCATCTGCGCGCCTTGCACAAGGAAATCGCGGATCAGCGCCATATCGCGATCACCAGGAGCAGTGTCACCAGCGCAGCGAAAACCAGGCTCAGATAGCGCCGGATGGTCAGGAACTGCAACACGTTGAGCCGATCGGTGACGATGCGCAGGACCTCCACCAGGGGCAGGTAGAGCGTGTTCCATGCCACGTCATCAAGCCGCACGGTCAGGCGCGCAGGCCTGAGGTCGCCGGGTGGCGGCATCTCGATGCGCTCGCGCGCGCGAAACAGCAATTCTCCGAAAACCTTGCGCACCGGCTGGGCAAAGCCACCGGCCGTATATTGGGTGACCGGACGGGGATCGGGAAAACCGCAATCCCAGACGGGGGCGCGGCGCGTCGCGCGGGACGCAAATCTGTGGATCGCATAGACCGCCGAGCCGGCCGAAGCGGTGATGAACAGGAATACCAGCAGCCCATTATAGGAACTGCGCGCCTTGGAGATAGGCACCAGGGACAGCCAGGCGACCGAAGATTGCTGCGGCAGGTGACCGCCCAGCAAACCTGCCGTCACCGGGGCCAATGCATCGACGATATAACCTGGCAAGATGCCTATCAGCAGACACAGGACCGCAAGCCCGAGCATCACGCCGCGCGAGAAGCGGTCCACTTCACGGGCCTCGGCGGCCGCAGCCCCCCGCGGACGGCCCAGAAAACTTATGCCATAAAGACGCACGAAACAGGCTGCCGCCAACGCAACCGAAAGCGCCACCAGCGCGCCCACCGCCGGCACGATCAGTCTCAGGCCCCATTGCGGCAGCGCGGGCGACAGCAGAACGGCCTGGAAGGTCATCCACTCCGACGCGAACCCATTGAAAGGCGGCAACGCAGAGATCGCCGCGGCACCGGCCAGCATGGCGAAGGCCGTGACGGGCATGCGGTGGATCAGCCCGCCCAGCCTGTCCATGTCGCGCGAGCCGGTTGCGCCCAACACTGCGCCCGCCCCAAAGAACAGCAGACTCTTGAACAGCGAATGGTTGAGGGCATGAAACAGGGCGGCCGCCAGCGCCAGCACGGCGGCGGCCGGGAAATGATCGGCTGCGAAGGCCAGCGACAGACCAAGTCCGACGAAGATCAGGCCGACATTCTCGATCGTGCTGTAGGCCAGCGCGCGCTTCATGTCGGTCTGGAACAGCGCATGCAGTACCCCCATCAGCGCCGAGACGCCGCCGACCGCCACAACCACCAGCCCCCACCACCAGACTGGCGGGCCGGCCAGATCAAATACGATGCGGATGAACGCATAGACGGCGACCTTGGTCATCACGCCGCTCATCAGCGCGGAGACATGGCTTGGGGCTGCAGGATGCGCCAACGGCAGCCAGACATGCAGCGGCACCAGCCCAGCCTTCGAGCCGGCGCCCAGCAGGGCCAGCAGCAGGACCAGCGCACCTGATGCAGCCGCGGGATGGGCGGCGCGCATAGCGCTGAAACCATAGTGCCCATCCGGCCCCGCCAGCAGACCGAAAGCCAGCAGTAGTGCGAAGGTCCCGAAACCGGCCATCAGGATGTAGATGTAGGCCGCACGCCGGTTGTCTTCCTCATGATGGTGCGCCAGCACCAGCGCCCAGGAAGCGAGCGACATGAATTCCCACGACAGGAGAAAAGTGAAAGCGTCCGCCGACAACAGCACAAGGTTCATGCCTGCCAGGAAAGCGGGAAAGAAAGGCAGCACGCGGCGCGGCGCCAGTTCGTGCCGGCCATAACCGATGCCGTAAAGGCTCGCCGCCAACCCACCCGTATTGACAATCAGCAGGAACAGCGCCGAGAGAGCGTCAACGCGAAAGTTGGCTCCCGTAGCCGGCAAGCCCAGCGGCAGTTGCACGCCTGCCGTCTGCGGCGCTCCAAGCGCAAAGAGCGCCGCGACCAAGGAGATTGCCGATACAAGCGCCGCCGATGCGTAGATGAATGTCGTGCGTGGCTGGATGACGGCGGCGGCGGCAAAGACCAGAAGCGCCAGGACACACCACAGTAAAGTGACGGCCGCCATCGCGTAGCCTCAACTGCGCGGTGGTGCCGATGGCGATGGCCGGAGTGCCGATTCCTTCAGGCGCACGCCGCGGCCGCCACCAGCGCTCATACTGTTGTCGCCGATCAGTTCAATGCCGGCGGCCTCCAATGCCGCGATCAGCTTCATCAGGGAATCGACATTGCCCCGCACGACGCCGCCGCTGGCTTCCATCCGCTGGATGGTGGGAAGCGACAGTCCCGCAAGCGCCGCGAGTTGGCGCTGGTCGACACCGAGCAGAGCCCGCGCGGCTCGCAATTGGGGAGCCGTTATCATGTTTTAAACATCATAATTGATCTACTAGATGCAACTTATAGTATTCCTTTCTCCGTAATTCAATAGATTTCCGGCATATCTGGTTTGCCAAGGCCGTTCCGGAGGCCGCCAAACGCCGGAAACAGCGGTACGGGATGTGCTCCACATCCAACATCACGAGTTGGCACCGTGCACTGCCTGCTCCGGGCAATCGGTATCAACCAGAGCCTGCGCGCACGGTCACCGGCCTGCACGTGTAGGATAGGCATTTCGTGCGTTCTGCTGCGTGCGATGTCTGCAACACAGCGCATCGAACCGTGCCGGCGCGCCCCGTGAAGCCGCTCCTGCGGTTGGTCGTGTTCGGGCGAACATCATCAATTTTGCACGATTTCACCGCCGCCATACGGTCCATACTCCCTTACCGGAGATGGAAACTCCTGCAGCGTCTGCGCCTTTCATCTTCAGCAATTGCTTGGCACACTGGCCCCATATGTTAATTCGGCGCATTCCCCCCGGTTTTCTCGCCGCGGTATTCCTTGTCATCGCGGAACCCGTCCGGGCCGCCGATCCCCTGCCCTATACTGTCGATATTTCCGGCATCGATGGCTCGGATGTGGATGCGGCGGTGCGCGCAAGTTCCCAACTCGTCACACTGGCGCGTACGGCGCCGGTGCCGCCTTTCGCGCTCATCACGCGCGTGCGCGAGGACATCCCTCGCATCCAGACGGCGCTGGACAGCTTCGGCTATTACCAGAACAGCGTCAGCGTCACGGTGATGGGGCTCGGTTCCGAAGACCCTGCGTTGCCGTCGCGGCTGGATGCACTGGCGCAGGGCACACCGGCACCGGTCAAGATCACGGTGACGATGGGGCCGCTTTATCACATCGGGCGGATTACCCTGCAGGGCACGGTGCCTGAACGCGACCGTTCCGGCCTGGGACTGAACAGCGGCGATCCCGCAGTCGCAAGCACGGTGCTGGGCGCGCAGAACCGGCTGCTGACGACGTTACAGGAAGATGGCTATGCATTGGCGAAAGTCGGCGAACCAGACGCCACGGCCGACGACATCGCGCGCACCATCAATGTGGTCTACAAGGTCGATGCCGGGCCGCAAGTCGATATCGGCGATATCACCTTCAAGGGGCTGACACAGGTCAACGAATCCTTCGTGCGGCGCGCCCTGACCATCCATCCTGGCGACCGCTACCGGCCCAGCCGGATCGAGGCTGCCCGCCAGACTTTGACGGGGCTTGGGGTCTTTTCCGGAGTCAGCGTGCGCGCCGCCGATCGCCTTTCCGCAGATGGTCGGATTCCGCTGGTCTTCGACGTGCAGGAACGACAGCGTCATGCGGTTACCATCGCGGGCAACTATTCGACCGATCTGGGCATCAGCCTGTCCACCACCTGGTCGCACCGCAATCTGTTCGGCAATGCCGAGCAGCTCAACCTTACCGCCGCCGGCATGGGCCTCGGCAGCTCCACGGCAGGCCTGGGCTATAACCTGGTGGCGCAATATATCCAGCCCCTGTTCCTGGAACAGGACCAGACACTGGAATTCGACGTCAGCGGCATCAAGCAGCAACTGGACGCCTATGACCAGGTCGCAGAGACGGTAGCCGGTTTCGTGCGTCGGAAATTTTCCGCCTTGTGGTCGGGAAGCGCCGGCCTGTCGCTCACCCATGACCAGATAACCCAGGAAGGCTCGACACGGCTTTATGAATTGATCGCGCTGCCGGTGACCGTAAATTACGACAGCACCGGCATCGCAGATCAGTTGCGCGATCCCGTCAGCGGCCTGCGGGCCTCGGCGACCCTGGCTCCTACGCATGCTTTCGGGGCGGAAGACATTACTTTTCTGATAGCGCAGATTTCGGCATCCACCTATTTCGACGTCAGCGGCGGCGGCCGGTCCGTGATCGCGCTTCGCGGGCTGGCAGGCAGCATCATGGGCGGTTCCAATCTGGGCCTTCCACCCGACCAACGGCTTTATGCCGGCGGCACCGCCACCGTGCGCGGCTATGCCTATCAGTCGATCGGCCCGCAGTTTCCCGACGGCAAACCGGTCGGCGCCAAATCGGTTGATGCAGCGACCGTGGAATTCCGCCAGCGCTTCGGTGACGATTGGGGTGCCGCCGCCTTCGTCGATGCCGGCCAGGCCGGCACAGGTTCGCCCTTCACCGGAAAACTGTTTGTCGGCGCCGGTGGAGGCGCGCGCTACTACACACCTATTGGCGCCGTAAGGCTGGATTTCGGCGTACCTTTGACACGCGTGCCACACGGCGACTCCTTCGAACTCTATATCGGCCTGGGGCAGGCCTTCTGATGGTGGCCTGGCGACATATCGGGCGATGGGCTGCATGGGCCTGCGGCGCGCTGCTGCTGGCGCTGGGGCTTCTGTTCTACACCCCGCCCGGCCTGTCACTGGTCGCGCGGCTCGCAGGCTCTCTGTCGGGCGATATGGTCCAGGTGGAGGGCCTTTCGGGCTTCTTCCCGAACCGGCTGAATGCCAGACGCATTGCGATCGCCGACGTAAATGGTGTCTGGCTGGAGATCGATGAAGCCTCGCTGCAATGGTCGGCGCTGGCGGCCATTGCCAACCACATTTCGGTGCGCGACATATCGGCGACGCGCATTGCGGTGTTGCGCCGGCCGATCCCTTCCACCACAACCTCGAAGGGTGAGAACCCCCAGATCGATATCGACCGTCTGTCATTGCCGCGTATCGAGATCGCCGCGCCCGTGATCGGCCGGGCCGCCGTCCTGTCGATGAGCGGGTCCTTGCACTTCACGTCGCTGCACCAGATGGAAGCCGACCTGGCGGTGACCCGCGCAACCAGCAGTGACAGCTATCGCGTCCAAGGCGGCATCGCCCAGGACGTGGCGCACGGCTCCGTCATTATCCGCGAAGGCGCAGACGGCATCCTGGGCAAGCTGGCGGGATTGCCGACCCTGGGGCCGGTCAACGTGACGGCGCAGGCCGGCGGCGATCGTGCCGCCAACAACCTGTCATTCGCCCTGTCTGCCGGCCCGCTGCACGCGGACGGTCACGGCGTGATCCGGCTCGCGGCCCGGAACGCGGATATGGATGTCACGCTGGCTGCGCCGTCCATGACGCCCATGCCCGGCATCGCATGGCAGAGCCTGTCAGGAGGGGCACATGTCCACGGAAGCTTCGATGCCCCCTTGATGGAGGCGCACCTCATTCTGGCCGATGGTGCATTCCAGGGCGTGGCGGTGAAACGGATAACGCTGGATCTTTCAGGCAACAACGGCGCGGCACAGTTGGAGGGCGCGCTGGAAGGCGTGACCCTTCCAGGAAATCATCCCGACCTGCTCGCGGGCGGCCCCGTGCGGCTGGAAGCACAGGCCAACCTGAAGGACGCCCTGCGGCCGGTGACATTCGCCATCCAGCATCCTCTGACAAGCCTGCGCGGAACAGCCCAGACGCGCGGCACGATCGCTGTGACGGCGGACCTGCGCGTGCCTTCGCTGGCGCCGCTGGCGGCGCTGGGAAATCTCGATATGGGAGGAACGGCGAGCGCCCACGTCACGGCGCGGCGGTCCGGCACGCAGACAGAGGTCGCCCTGAAAAGCACATTCGACACGCAGGGTCCGGCGGTGCCGGCACGGCTGCTAGGCCGCAAGGCGGTTCTCGATCTCGATGCGGCACTGGACGGAAACGATGTCGCCCGGTCGCGGCTTCACGTCACCGGCGCAGCCATCACCGCGGATGTCAGCGGAAGCCTGCAAAAGAACATACTGAACTATCGCCTGGCGCTGGACCTTTCCGACCTGTCGCGCGTCGCAGGAACCCTGCTGGGCACGCTGCGCCTGCGCGGCAATGTAAATGGCCCGATCCATGATGCAGCCGTTTCGGCCAGCGGCACCGCATCCCTGGCAACCAAGGGGTTTTCCCGCCAGGCAATCAATATCGAATTGCAGGCCGAAGGGTTGCCGTCTCTCCGCACGGCGCGCCTCGATACGGCAGGGCGTTTCGACGGCGCGCCGCTGGCCGTGCATGCGGCGCTCGCGGGTGGAAGAACGCGGCCCATCACATTATCGGCACGATGGAAATCACTGAACGCCACCGCGAACATCACCATGCCGCAGGGTACCGCCGCGAGCGGCAAGGCGAATGTTGCGGTCGCCCGGCTGGCCGATTTCGCCGTTTTCACCGGCAACCAGATCGCGGGATCGGCAAATGCCGCCCTGACCTTGAAAGCGCGCGGCGCAAAAACCGACGCGACTCTTCAGGCCCAGCTACAAGATCTGAAGACCGGCGACACGGCGGTGCATACCGTCGGCCTCAATGGCACGGCAAGCGACATCCTGGGCAAGCCGGCGGCAAATCTTGCCCTGGCCGTGCAAGGCATTGTCGCACAGGGCTTCAGCGGCGATGCCCAGGCGCGCATTGACGGGCCGGCGGACAGGCTGGCGCTCACGTTCGACACCAGCCTGAAGGACAATGGCGGCCAGACCGCAAAGGCAGGAGCGGCAGCCCTGCTGAACCTCTCCAGGCAGCAGATCACGCTGAACAGGCTGGACGCCAGCTGGCGCGGGGTGCCACTAGCGCTGGCCCGTCCCGCCACCGTCGATTTTGCAAAAGGCCTGGCGGTGGATCAACTGGCGATGCGTCTCGGCAATGGCACGATTACAGCCGGCGGCCGCCTGTTGCCCGCCATGGCGCTCAAGGCCTCGGTGCGCAACGTCACGCTGGAGACATTCAAGTCGTTCCTGCCGCAGGTCGGCGCACAGGGGACCTTCTCCGCCGACGCCGTGCTGAACGGCCCGCTTGCTGCACCACAAGGCACCATATCCCTCCAGGGCCGCGACCTGCGCGCGGCGTTCTCCGGCCGGTCCGTGCCGTCCGCCGCCGTCGACGCGCGGACAGAGCTTTCGGGCGGCCGGGCACAGGTCAACGCCTCGATCACGGCGGGCGACTATGTGCATGTGATGCTGGAAGGCACCGTACCCTTGGCGCCGGATGCAGACATGCGGTTACATGCGGGCGGCCGCGCCGATCTCATGCTGCTTGATCCATTCGTCGCCGCCGGGGGACGGCGTCTGCGCGGCGTCCTGACATTTGACACGGATATCGGCGGCACGATGGCGGCGCCGCATGTCACCGGCGGCGGCAAGCTGGCCGGCGGCGAGATCCAGGACTATGCGCGCGGTGTGCGCATACACGACATCAATGCCACCATCCAGGCCGACGGCAGCCGTGTCCGTGTTGCCCAACTGACGGGACGGGCGGATCCGGGCACCCTGTCGGGGAGCGGCAGTATCGACCTGGCCGCGCAGGGCATGCCGGTTGATTTCACGCTTGAAGCGAAAGACGCCCGTCCCATCGTCAGCGACCTGATCACCGCCACCATATCGGGCACGGTCAAGATGAGCGGGCAACTGGCCAGGACGCTCAATGTGTCGGGCAACGTTCAGGTGACACGCGGCGAGATCAACCTTCCTGAGCGTTTCCCGCCGGAGGTCGCGGTGCTGAACGTGCGCCGCAGAGGACAGCCTCCGCCGCCGCCCCAGACCACATCGCAAAGCCGCGTGGCACTTAATGTCTCGGTACGTTCGACAGGCCCGATCTTCGTGCGCGGTCACGGGATGGATGCGGTGATGGGCGGCGGCATTCGCGCCGGCGGCACCGCCACTGCCCCCCAGATCAGCGGCGGCTTCACCATGAACCGCGGCAACTACAGCCTGGCCGGTCAGACGTTGGACTTCACCACCGGCCGCGTCCGCTTCGACGGTACCGGCGTGCGGGGGCGGCTGGATCCCACGCTTGATTTTGCGGCCCAGACCGTATCGGGCGGCGTTACCGCCACGCTCACGGTGACCGGCTACGCATCGGCGCCCAAGATCGGGCTGTCAAGCAGTCCCTCGCTTCCGCAGGATGAGATCATCGCACATCTGCTGTTCCAGCAGAGCGTCAAACAGCTCTCGCCACTGCAACTGGCCAGCATCGCCCAGGCGCTCGCCACGATCGGCGGCGCCGGCGGCGGGGGCTTCAGCCCGCTAAGTTCGGTGCGCAAGACGCTTGGCCTCGACCGGCTGGCGGTGGGCAGCGCCAGCAGCGGTGCCTCCGGCAACCAGAGCCAGACCACGGTGGAAGCGGGCCGCTATGTGATGAACAATGTCTATGTCGGCGTGAAGCAGAACCTGTCGGGCGGCACCCAGACGCAAGTACAGTACGACATTACCCGCCGCCTGAAAGCCCAGGCCACAATCGCCACCGGCACCAATGCGGCGGCAGCCCAGGGCAGCACGCTGCAGCAGGACAACGGCAGCAGCGTCGGCCTGAGCTATCAGTTCGAATACTGACGTCTAGCCCCACCATTCTTCGCCGGGTGCCAGATGCGCCTTGGCCACGTCGGGGTTGATGTCGAAGCCCAGGCCCGGCTTGTCCTCGATGTGGAAATATCCGTCCTTCCAGAAGGGCCCCTCACGGGTGACAAGCGTGGGCCACCAGTCCACCCAGTTGGCCAGTTCATGGATGCGGAAATTCCGCATCGAGGATGCCGCATGCGCCGAGGCCGCCGTTCCCACCGGACTGGCCGGATTGTGCGCGGCGGTCCAGATGCCGTAAAGATCCGCGAAGTCGCTGACGCGCTTGGCCTCGAACAGGCCGCCCATCTTGGGAATGTCCAGATGCACGCCGGCGCAGGCTTCTTTCTCGATCAGTTCGCGGAATCCCGCCAGCAGGTAAAGATTCTCGCCGGTGCAGATCGGCGTGTTTGTGGCGCGGGCCACCCGCGCCATTGTCTCCGGATTCTCGGGCGGCGTGGGATCTTCCACCCACATGGGCTTCACATGCTCGACCGCATTGCAATACTGGATCGCCTCATTGACCGTGTATTTCCAGTGGCACTCGATCGCCATGTCGATGTCGGGCCCCAGCGCGGCGCGCACCCGGTCCATGCGATCAACAAGGCGGGCGATATCCTTGTTGGTGAACTGGTTGGTATAGGGATCGTGACCGGGCTCCGAATAGGTCGGATCGGCGGTGCGCGGCACGCTGTCGCCCTGGAATTTGAAGGCGGTGAAGCCGAAAGGATTGTCGGCTCTGGCCTGGGCCGCCTGATCGCCCCAGCTCCTGGGATCCTCGGGATGGCTTTTGGGCGGCGTGGCGAAGGTACGATAGAAACGCACCTTGTCGCGGAACCGGCCGCCCAGCAGGTCGCACACCGGCACGCCAAGAAGCCGCCCGGCCAGGTCCCAGAGCGCGATCTCGATGCCGGAGGAAGCGTGGACCGTGACGCCGCCGATGGCGCCATAGCCGCCATTGAGGAACAGCAGCTTGGTCGCCAGCTTCACGACATTCAGCGGGTCTTCGCCGATCAGCTGTTCACGGAAGCGCTTGAGGATCATGTCCTTCACGCCCGGTCCCCAATAGCCCTCGCCGATGCCATGAACGCCGGAATCGGTCTCGATCTTGATCAGGTTCCAGTCCCAGGTGCCCCGGATGATCATCACCTTTACGTCGGTGATCTTGACCTTGCGGCGCAACGCCTCGGCCCTGGCCTGGAACGGCGACGCGAAACAGGAGACGGCGCCCAGTTGGGCCAGCAGTTGACGGCGATCCATGAAAATCTTCCCTTGCGTAAAACTCAATTGCCCGACGGTTGATCGGTCTGGAAATAGTGCACCTGGCCTTCCTTGAGGCGAGGCGTCATGGCGAGCCGGGTGGAAGGACCGCTGCCGGGATGGGTGGACGCGCGATGCCAGCGTTCGGCAGGCGCCTGGATTACATCGCCGACATCACCCGTCACCAGCTTCTCACCCGACACAAGCACATCCAGCCTGCCTTCCAGCACGACCCAGGCTTCGACCATATTCTCGTGGAAGTGCCCCCAGCTTGTATCGGGCGGGGTCTGCTGCAGAGGTCCGCTGCGGATCACATGCGCGGAGGTATGACCATCCAACGCGAAGTCGCGGCTCTTGCCGCCCCCTGCGGCATAGGCGTTGAAATCGAGAAAGGGCTGATTGGGCGGCTCATACCCGCCGGTGGATGTAATGCGGGCCTGGATGTATCTCCATCCTTTTACCGGGGTCGGCGTCTCGCCGATGGGATAGGACGGCATCTGACCCGCCGGCGTCACCCGCCAGAAGACCACGGGCTCGTTGCCCGTATTCTCAAGGCTGTAGACGAGCCGCGGCGCGACATCGATCAGGAAGCCCTTGGTCACAGTTGTGGGCGGCTGGCCCTCTATCGTGACTTTCATCTGCCCCGAATAGACCCACATGAAAACGCGGTCGTCGGCATAAAACATCGCCTTGGTCTTTTCGCCCGGCGCGAGGCTGACATAACGGCCATCGAAGTCGCGGGTCAGCAGCACCTTCTGCTCCCAGCTGTTCTGCCCCTGATGTGCCTTGAGGATGTCGGCAACACGAGTGATCAGCCTGTTGGGTGCCTTGTAGGGTGTTTCGGGCTCCGGCTGGGCCGCCCAGACGATGCGCGAGGGCCCGTCATCCTTCCCCGCCTGAGCCAGGGCCGGCGTCGCCGCCGCCCCCAGCGCCAGCAAACCGGCTATCAGCGATTTCATGAATCCTCCCCGCCAACGCTTTTTGTGGGGGGAGATTGCAGTGGGCGTGGAGTCGCGTCAACGTTCCGAAAACAGCGGGAGGAATCATGAGCAGGTGCAGCATCCTTGTTCCGGCCCTTGTCGCGGCGCTTGCGGGAATTTGTCTTCCGGCACATGCGGCGGAAACCGTCTGGAAATTCGACAATCTTTCGCGCATCGGCGGGCTTTCGCCCATGGTTGAAGGACATCCCCGGCTGGTGGACAGTCCGGTTGGCAAGGCGGTGCGCTTCAATGGCAAGGACGAGGCACTGTTATTTCCCGGCCGCCCGCTGGTGGGTGCGAAGACCTTCACCATCGAGGCGATCTTCCATCCCGAGGGCGGCGATTTCCAGCAGCGCTGGATGCATATCGCCGAAACAGATCCCGCGACCGGCCAGGATGCCCTGCCGGGCGGCACCAGCGATCCCAACCCGCGCTTCATGTTCGAGATCCGGGTGGTGAAGGACCAGTGGTACCTGGACGCCTTCGTCAACAGCAAGGCGGGGAACAAGGCACTGGCCTTTCCCGAGAAGCTCCATCCCATCGGCCCCTGGTATGCGGTGGCGCAGACCTATGACGGGAAGACCTATCGTTCTTACGTCAACGGCGTCCTGGAGGGTGAAGCCGATGTGCCCTTCACGCCCCACGGCCCGGGCCATGTGATGGTCGGCGCCCGGCTGAACCATGTGAACTATTTCAGAGGCGCCGTGGCCGAGGCCCGCTTCACCGATCAGGCGCTGACGCCGGATCAGTTCCTCAAGGTGCCCGCCTCAGGAAACTGATGCTGCCCGGCGTGTCGATCGGCACCGCGACGCCGGTCGGCGTCAAATGACCGCTGGCCTTGTCTACGCGGAATTCCGTAACGTTGCCGCCATTCTCGTTGGCGGCGAAGAACCATTCTCCGGTGGGATCGAGCCGGATGTTGCGCGGGGTGCGCCCGCCGGCGGAAACATTCTCCTTCCAGGTCAGGCGGCCGGTCGCACGATCAATGGCGAATATCGCCACGCTGTCATCGCCGCGGTTGGAGACATAGAGATGGCGGCCATCCGCCGAGATGATGATCTCGGCCGTGGTGTTCCCCACTTTCGCTGTTTCCGGTACGGTTGATAGCGCCTGAATCTCCGTCAGCTTGCCTCCATGAACCGCGAAGACGCTGACCTCGGAATCCGTCTCATGATCCACATAGAGAAACCGGCCATCCGGTGACATCTGGATTCGCCGCGGGCCGGCCCCCGCATGCGTGCTGACAAATGGAGGATCGGCAGGCATGAGCGAAGGTGCAGCTGCATCGAAGCGGTAGATGTAGACACGGTCCAGTCCCAGGTCGGTGATGAACAGATACCTGTCGTCCCGGCTGAACTGGATGCCATGCTGTTTCGCACCCGGCTGCTTTGGCGACAGCGGTTTTCCGCTGTGCCGGTCCACATAAAAAGCCTCATCCAGCTTCCCGTCGGGTTCGAGCCTGTAGGCGGCGAGTGAGCCGCTGGCATAGTTCACCGCCACAGCGACGCGTCCAGACGGATCGACCATGACCTGGTTCGGCAGAGCACCGTGCGATGAAACCCGGTTCAGGAATGTCAGCGCGCCAGTGCGGCGGTCGATGCGCCAGGCACTAACGCCGCCATCCTGCTCCCAGTTGACCGCATAGAGGGTCCGGCCATTCGGGGCGATCCACAGATGCGCCGGCTGCGGGGTCCCGGCCATCAGCCCCAGCGGGGTCAACCGTCCGCTCCGGGAATCAAAGCGCCAGGCATAGATGCCTTTGGACGTTCCCGCCGTATAGCTGCCGACATACATCGTGTATTGCGCTGCTTCGGCATGAGACAGGGCAAGCAGAAATGCGCCGAAGGCAAGACTGACCGCCCGCATCAGTCTGGGTCTTTCCCGGGCATCCTGACGGGCGGCTGCGAGGGCGGCGGCGGCTCGCCGAGGCGAGTCAGGAACGCCACCAGGTCGCCAAACTCATCCTTGCTCAGGCGCTTGTCATAATCGGTCGGCATCAGGCTCCGGGGCTCGTAAACGACATTCTTGAGCCTGCTGCGATCCACCAGATGCAGCTTCTCGTCCAATCCCAGAATCTGCATGGAGAAACTGTCCTCGTTGCGCAGCACGCCGCGAACGGTCACGCCGTCCGCGGTGGTGACGCGCACAACGGGATAGGTGGGCAGCGGGGTGAGCGTGTGCGGCTGTGCACCACCGGGACCGTAAACGCGGTGCTGCTCCCTGGTCAGCGCATCAATGATCGAATTGGTCTTGCGCAGGCCGGCCAGGTTGCTGAGATCCGGTCCAACGATGCCGCCGCGGCCATGGATCATGTGGCAGGTGCCGCATTGGCCCTTGCCCCAGAACACGGCCTCACCATGCACGACATCGCCCGGCGCCGGCGCATCGATCGCCGTGCCGCGCAACCCTTTGACATAGGCGGTGATCTTCCAGATCTGCTCATCGCTCAACTTGCCCTGATGGGCAGGCATGACCGTGCCGGGAATGCCCTGCTTGATCGCAGTAAAGATTTCGGCATCCGTGTTTCGGGCGTAGGACCGGCCGGGAATCGCAAGACCCGGTCCGAACTCCCCTGCCGCGCCATTGGCGCCGTGGCAGCGCGTGCACGTGTCATTGTAAAGGCTGCGCCCCTCATCCACCCCCGCCGCGTTGCCGGTAAAGGGATTGGAGGTCTGTGCCCGCGCACCGGACGCGAGCATCGCCACTGTCACGGCGACAAGCATGCGTCTCACGGTTTTTTCCTGTCGTCCGGAAGGCCGAACGCAAACACGTTGCTGCTGGATATGATGGCGACGTATTGCCTGCCATTGACACTGTAGCTGACGGGACTGGCCGTGATCACATCGCCGGTATTGAAATGCCACAGCACCTTGCCGGTTTTCGAATCCAGCGCGGTGAACTGGCCGAATTCTTCCGGACTGAAGACGATTCCGCCAGCTGTGGACATCAACCCCGGTCCATAGTGATGCGACGTCACCTGTTCATAATCCCACACCTTGCGGCCGGTGAAGGCGTCCAGCGCGCGGGTATAAAGCTGCCAACTCTTGCCCGGCTCCGGACTCTCCAGATAGCCGGTGCCCGCATAGTTGCGCGCCGTATCGCGCAGGTTCACGCCACATCCCTCCTGGGCCACGACATAGAACATCTTCAACTGGGGATCATAGGTGGGTGACGGCCAGTTGGTGGCGCCCGCCGTGGAGGGACAGGTGGTCGTGCCCTGAACGGAGGGATCATGCGCCGGATCCGGCGTGGCATGGCCCTTGGCGTCGATGCCGCGGGTCCAGTCGATCTTGCTGACGAAAGGCGTCGCCTGCAAAAATTCGCCATTGGTGCGGTCGAGGATATAGAAATAACCGTTGCGGTTGGCCTGCATCAGCAGCTTGCGCGGTTTGCCCTTCCAAGGCGCGTCGACCAGTACCGGCATCTCAAGGGAATCATAGTCGTGGGTATCGTGCGGCGTATTCTGGTACCACCAGCGTAGCTTGCCGGTATCGGCATCCAGCGCCACGATGCAGTCGCTATAGAGATTGTCGCCTTTGCGGCCCTCGCCTGCCCATTGCGGTTCGGGCTGGCCGGTGCCGTAGTAAATCAGATTCAGTTCCGGATCATAGGAGCCCGAGACCCAGATCGGCATGCCGTCAGGTTTCTGCCCGCCCCAGGAGGCCAGCGCTGGGTCATCGTCCGCGGGAATGGGCGACCAGCTCCAGAGATGCTTTCCCGTCTCCGCGTCATAGGCCTGGATGAAGCCGTGCGGCTGGTTTCCGCTGACGATCACCTTGCCCTTGACGATCAACGGCGCCTGCCCGACGAGCTGCAGTCCACCCTCTACCGCCACATCCCACAACACGCTGCCGTTGCGGGCATCCAGTGCAACCAGGTGCTTGTCCGACGTGGTGACGAACAGCTTGTTGTTCCAGAAACCCGTGCCACGCTGCGCGCCGGTAGCGATGGGCTGGCGTTGGAACTGCCAGATCACGTTTCCGGTCGCCGCATCGATCGCGTCAATGCGGTTGTATTGTGAGATGTACATCACGCCGTTCGCCACGATCGGGGTCGCTTCCAGGTCCTTCTGGCCGGTCATGTGATAGACCCACCTGGCCTGAAGAGTGTGGACGTTGGCGGTGTTGATCTCCTTCAGCAGCGAATGCCGTTGGGAATGATACTGGCCGGAATAGGTCAGCCAGTCCCCGGGATCCGCGCTCGCCGGATCGGGTGTCTGCGCCGCGGCCGGAGCCCCGGTCAGCAACAGACCGGACAGGAATACCGACTGAAGCCGCATGGCGTTTCCCTGTTGTTTTCTTTCAATAGACCAAAAAAGCCTCAACGGGAAAAGGGGTGCAACGAAATCAGGTCTTGCCGCTGACCCGCGCGCCCCAGTCCAGCAGGCCCGGAAAGCGCATGATGATCCCGCGGCAGGCTTTGCTGGTGCTGCCCCGCATGGCCAGATGCGCAAATACCGCGGCGATGCGAATGCGGGTGGCAAAACACCGGCGCCACACGACATCGTAGTCGGCGCCGATGCGGCCATGGGGCCCGCCTGTGATCAACCGTCCGGCCAGGACGGCGGAGGATTGAATCGCCATGCCAATACCCTCCGCAATGATGGGATGCGCCTCGCCTGCAATATTGCCCGTGAAGAAAATGCCGTCGCGCTGCCGCAGCCGGATGCCCGGGCGAATGGGGCCGACAGACAGGGCGCCATCCGGCACTGCGCCCTCCAGAACCTGCGCCGCGCCTTTCGTGGTGGCCGCTATATGGGCCCACACCGCCTGGGCCGCTCGGCCGCCATGGCGATGGCGCGCCGCCGTCAAGGTATCGCGCCGGATGCAGCAGGAAAGCGAAAGGCGGCCGCCATCGCTTTGCACCATGCCGCCATAGCCGCCGGGAAAGGCCAGCAACGGCATCAGGCCGGGCGGCAGCCTGCTGCCATGGAAATGCGCCTTGAAGGCAAATAGATCGGAAGGCGCGGTCTCGTGCCGAGGTATGGCGAACCTGCCTTCCGCATTCCAGGATCCGCAGGCGGCGATAACCGTGTTGGCTACGATCTGGCGCCGATGCTGTGCATCATGCAGATCACACAGATACCCATTCCCGCCGCGCGCCGCCGCGACCAGCCTGGCCGGCTGGAACAGCCGCGCGCCGGCCAAAACCGCTGCGTCCCGCAACATCGTGTCCAGATGTTCACGGCCCAGTGCCCGGCCCCAGAAATGCCGCGCGGGCGATATAAGCATCGTTTCTCCCGCATACAGGCCAAGTTGCATGACCGGCGGCCCCGCGGCGCCGACGAAGGCGTCCGCCAGGCCGCATGCCTCCAGCACAGGCATCGCTGCCGCGGAAACAAACTCACCGCATACCTTGCGCCGGGGAAAAGACGACTTCTCGACCAAAGCCACCGACCACCCCGCCCGCGCCAGCAAAAGCGCCGCGACGGACCCCGCGGGGCCGGCGCCCGCAATCAACGCGTCAAAGCGCACGCGCCGCAAACAGATGGCTGAACGGCCATACCGTTCTTTCCTCCAGCGCCCATGGCCCCTTGGGCCACAGTTCTGAAATTTCCCGCCCCTTGAAACCGGCGGCCACGCTGGCGACCGCGTCGTGGCGCGTCACGCTGCCGGCTCCCAGCGCGCCGACCATGCCGCTGGCGGCAAGCGCTAGGCGGCTGCGGCGCGGCTCGCAGGTCACAAAGCCCCTGGCCCGCCGGGCAATCGCCGCCAGAAGATGCCCCAGCGCCGCATCGTCAAAATGATGGAGAAACAGGTTGGCGGCGACGATATCGGCATCGGGCATCGCCCTGCACACATCGCCCGTGACGCTCTCACAATGCCATCCAAGCTGCGCGAACGCGGCGCGCGTACTCGCGCTCACGATGTCCTGGCGGTCCGCGATGACCAGACGCACACGCCGCCAGCGTGGCGCCAACCGCTTTGCCACGCTCAGCATGAAGCGCCCGTCTCCGCCTCCGAGGTCGGCAAATATCGCCGGCTCGGGAAAGTCCGACAGCGCCCGCGCCATGACCGCCGCATGGCGCATGACGGCATTGATGCGCACCAGATCGTTGCGGGACCTTTGCGCCCGGGCATCTTCCGCAGGCAGCAAGTCCAGCAATTCAGGCGCGAGGCTGCGCATTCACGCTGCCATGCGGAACATCATCGTTTCCGCAACCAGCCCTGGCCCGAACGACATGGCGCAGCCGCTTGCGCCTGGCGGCGCATCCTGCATCAGCCGATCCAGGACGAACATCACGGATCCGGAGGACATGTTGCCAAAATCATTGAGTACGCCGCGCGAAGCCGCCAGTGCGGCCGGCTGCAGCGCGAAAGCCTGCTCGACGGCGTCCAGCACGGTACGGCCGCCCGGATGCACGGCCCACAGCGCGATCTCGCCCGCGCCGCCCAGGATCTCGTCGCGCGATGCGGCCAGCCCGGTCCGGATCGCGCCTGGGACCCCGCCCGACAGCACCATGTCGAAGCCCTGCTGCCGGATGTTCCAGCGTATCAGTTCGCGCGTATCCGGCAGCAGCGCGGCGCGGAAAGACTCCATGCGCACGCCGACCGGGTCCGAGGATACAAGCGCGGCGGCACAGCCGTCAGCAAACAGCAGGAAGGACAGAATCTCTTCCAGATCATCCGTCTCGTGCAGATGCAGCGTGCAAAGCTCCAGGTTCACCGCCAGTACCCGCGCCCGGGGCTCTGAGCGCACGATGTGACGCGCAAGCTTCAGGGCATTGATCGCGGCATAGCAGCCCATGAAACCGACAACCGTGCGCTCCACCGCCGGCGACAGGCCGCAGCGCCCCACCAGTTCCAAATCGATTCCAGGCGCGGAAAGACCCGTGCAGCTCGTGACGACAACATGGGTGATGCGCCCGCGATCCTCACCTTCGAGCAGCTTCTCTGCCGCCGCCGCTGCAAGCGGGGGCGACCATGTCTCGAACTTGCGCATGCGAGCCGCCGTGTCCGGAAACGATCCCCTGCGATAGAAGCCTTCCGCATCCGCCACGGTCCCGCCGGCCGCCGGTTCCACAAAGGAATAGCGATGGGAAATGCCGCTGCGGTCCGCCATGCGGTTGAACAGGGCCAAGCGCCGATTGTCCCCCCGCAGCAATTCGCGGCCGAAGGCCAGGAACGTTTCGTGCACGTCATGTGGCGGGACGGCCGTCGCGATGCGATTGATATAGGCATCGACCATGTTCCACGCCTTTTGAAAGCTTGCTAGCCTAACACGGACGTGGGATTTTGTGTCCCTATCCGTTCAGGTTAGGTTCATGAACCCTGTTACAGTATACAGGCAAATTGGAGTGTTCAGCATGCGCATATGGAATGTCCTTCCCGGTCTGGCTTTTCTCGCGGCCGCATCCGCCGCGCAGGCCGATGATTTCCCGCCCGGTCCCGAGCATGACCTGGTGGCCAAGACATGCACCCAGTGCCATGCCGCCACGCTGATCACATCACAAGGCAAGACCCGCGAAGCCTGGGCCGACACGGTGACCACCATGATCGGAAACGGCGCACAGGTCAGCGACGCCGACTTCGATAAGGTGGTGGACTATCTGGCCAAGAATTTCCCGGCGAAATAACTCACCACAGGTGCACGCGCTGATCGGGCGGCAGATAGTATTTCTGGCCCGGCTTCACGCCGAACGCGCCGTACCATTCATCCTGGTTGCGCGTCGGCCCGATCACGCGGAATTCCGCCACCGTATGTTCGTTCGACAGCGTCTGGGTGCGGATGGCGCTGTCGCGCATCTTGGTGCGCCAGACCTGCCCGAAGGAAAGATAGAAGCGCTGATCGCCGGTATAGCCGTCCAGAACAGGCGCGGGTTTGCCGTTCAGGGAGATATGATAGGCCTTTAGCGCAATCGCCAGCCCCGCATTGTCTGCGATGTTCTCGCCGAGCGTATTGGCGCCGATCACGTGCAGGCCGGGCAACGGCTCATAGGCATCATACTGCTTCACCAGCGCCTGGGTGCGGGCGTCGAAATTCGCCCGGTCCTCCTTGGTCCACCAGTCGTGGAACACCCCCTTTCCGTCATATTTCGATCCCTGGTCGTCGAAACCGTGACTGATCTCGTGGCCGATCACCGCGCCGATGGCGCCATAGTTGACGGCATCGTCTGCGGCCGGATCAAAGAAGGGCGGCTGCAGGATCGCGGCGGGAAAGACGATCTCGTTGAAGGACGGATTGTAATAGGCATTGATGGTGGACGGCGTCATGCCCCATTCGCTCTTGTCCACCGGCTTGTTTATGCGCGCCACGTCGCGGTTCCACTCGAATTCGGCAGCCCGCTGCACATTGCCGATCAGATCGTCGCGCCGGGTCTGTAGCGCCGAATAGTCACGCCATTTGGTGGGATAGCCGATCTTCGGCGTGAACAGGTGGATCTTTTCCAGCGCCTTTTCCCGCGTGGCCGGCCCCATCCATGACAGAGTCTTGATGTCGGCCTCATAGGCCTTGAGCAGGTTCTGTACCAGAAGGTCGGCTTTGGCCTTGGCGTCGGGCGGGAAATACCGCGCAACGTAGAGCTTGCCCAACGCCTCGCCCATGCTGGAATCCAGCAGATGAACACCGCGCGTCTGCCGGTCGAGCTGCTGGGTGCGCCCTCCCAATACGGTGCCGTAGAAGGAAAATGTCAGATCATCGAACCGCTTGGGCAGATAGGACGAAAAGGCCCGCAGATAGTGCACGATCAGGTAATCGCGCCAGGTGCTGACCGGCGTCGCCGCGAAAATCTTCGCAAGCGGCCCGAAAGCGGTTTTTTCCGCCACGATGACGTAACGTTCATGCCCGTCTGGCAGCGTCAGCGGAATGTGCGTCTCGCCGAGAAACGCATCCCAGGGGAATTCCGGCGCCAGCGTCTTGAGTGCGGAAACCGGCATAGGATTATAGATCTTGTCGGCGTCGCGGCGGTCGGCGCGGTTCCATTGCACCTTGGCGATCTCGGTTTCCAGTGCAAGGACGCGATCGGCGCGGGCAGCCGCGTCGCTCATGCCTGCCAGCGTCATCATGTCGGTCAGGTATTTGCGATAGGCATCCCGGGTCGCGACGATGGCCTTGTCGTCCGACAGGTAATAGTCGCGATCGGGCATTCCCAGGCCCGATTGGTTGAGATTGACCGAGTAATTGTCGGGATTCTTGTCGTCCACCCCGATGCCGATGCCATAGATGCTCTGGGTGGACAGCCTTATCGATGCCATTGCGCGGGCGACGTCATCCAGCGTTTTAAGGCCGGCGAGGTAATCCAGGTCCTTCTGCACCGGCTTGAGGCCGTTGAATTCGATGGCGGCGGTGTCGGTGAAGCCATCATAGAAGTCGCGCAGCTTTTTCTCCTCCGGCGACAGCTTGTCTTCCGGCGTCTTCTCCAGGTCGCCAATGATTGTTTTCAACCGCTGCTCGCTGAGGATCTGGAGGTCCTGGAACGAACCGGTGCTGGAACGGTCGGCCGGTATCTGCGCCGTGCGCAGCCAGCCGCCGTTCACGTGCAGGAAGAAATTGTCGCCCGGCTGCACAGACGGGTCGAGCGAGGTCAGGTCCACTCCCCACTTGCCGAGCTTGGGCCCTTCCAGCGCCGAAGCCGAGGAACCGGTAAGAAGCGCGCCACAGAGAAGGGCCAGAGCGGGGAGGCGGGACATCGTATTTCTCCGGAAGGAATGACAAGACTATTGCGGCGGTTGCGGCTTTTCCACGATCACGCCCGGTGTGACCTGCCTGCCGCCGGCATCCCTGGCCAGCGAAACGGTCAGGATCGCGCCCGGCGCCAGAAGGTTGCGGTCACCGATTGTCAGTGCTGAAACCGGCGTACCCGCCGGGACCTCGATCACGGCATCGCCGGCGCAGGCCAGCGCGCTCATCAGCGCGGGGGGCGCGGCCCGGCCCTCGCACAAAGTCCGGCCCTGCCCCGCCTGGGAAATCACCGCGCCACGGTAATGCAGTGTCATCGTACCGCTATCCCGGCCTTCCCGGGCAGGTGGCTGCACGGCGCTGACCGTGCCGTTGATCATCAGTCGGCCATTGTCGGGAAAACGTCCCTCGCCAGTGCCCCGCAAGTTTTCGGGATAGATGAAAACCTCCTGAGCCTGCAGCCGGCCCCGCCGTTCATCGACGGCCGCGCCCGCATAATCGCCGGCCTTGAGCGCGGAAAGCGACGCGCTTGCGGTGGTGGCATAACGGGTATCCGGCAGCAGCGTGACAGTGATCCGGTTCGCGGCGTCCGCCCCGGGCGCGGCCGGTCCTGCGGAAGCCCCGGCCTTCGCGAGCAACTCCAGCGTCAGCACGTCGCCATCGATCCTGGCCAGGCGCGCCTTGATGCGCGATGCCTGGGCCAGGGCATCCGGGCAAACGAACAGCGCCGCGGCGCAGGAGAGCACCGCGGCGCGTACAAACCGGAACAGAAAACGCTTTTTCAATGACGCGGCTTCTGGAACTTGAGCATGAACTGATTGGTCCGGCCGCGCACGTCGGCTTCGAACACGCGCTTGGTGCCGTCATCGCCCGGATAATGCAGGGCATCACCTTCGGCCACCAGCTTGAAGCCCGCCGCCTCGACCTCCTTCTTGACCGTGGATTCCTTGATGCGATGCAGGGTTTCGGTCACATCATCGCCCGCGCTTTCAGCCGCCTTGTGGTCGATGATGACATAATAGCCGCCAGGCTTCAGCGACTTGAAGATGGCCTTGTTCACATCCGCGATATTCATGTCGTAGGCCTTGTTGTGCATGTCGTGATAGTTGTCCGACGTCCAGACGATATCCACCGGCTCGGGCGTGACAAACTGCGCCAGCGGACCGTGGATCACGCCCAGATTCTTGTAGGCGGCCTTGAGGTCGGCGAACTGGTTATCGGGATCCTTGCCCTGGCTTTTCAGCCGCGCATCGTACTGGGTGCCGAAATAGGCATAGACATGCCCGTTCGGTTCGACCGCCTTGGCGAAGATGCGGGTGAAGTAGCCGGCGCCAGGCAGCATGTCCACCACGACCTTGCCCGGCACGATACCGGCAAAAGCCAGCATTTCAGCAGGCTTGCGGTTGGCATCGCGCGCCGTGTCCGCCGCCGGGCGGGCCGGATCTGACACGGCAGCTTTCATTTTTCCGGTGATGGCCGGCGCGGCGTTGGCGGCGGCCGAAACCAGCAGGGCCACCCCTGCGAGGAGCAGACTTGTATACCTCATGATCGTGGTTCTTCC
Organism: Rhizomicrobium sp.; assembly: GCA_035547015.1. Lineage (GTDB taxonomy): Bacteria > Pseudomonadota > Alphaproteobacteria > Micropepsales > Micropepsaceae > Rhizomicrobium. The sequence goes on from DASZVO010000003.1 coordinate 106,597, forward strand.
CTGTTTGTTATGAAAACTAACGCAAATCCGCTACGCGGGCACCTCGATTGGATATCCCGGGGCTATCTTGGACGCATGTATGACCAGTGAACTTTTCACGCTGGCGACATTCTTTTCCGCCGTCACGGTATCGGTGATGAAAGTCTGGAACGCCGACAGGTCGCGCGCCACGCACTTGAGGATGAAATCCACTTCACCCGACAGCATGTGGCACTCCCGCACTTCAGGCCAGCGCCGGGCGCTTTCCTCGAACTGCTTGAGATCGGCGTCCTTCTGGCTGGACAGACCAACGAAGACGAAACCCGTCACCTCGAAGCCCAGCGCCTTGCCGTCCAGTTCGGCGTGATACCCCTTGATGAAGCCGGCTTTCTCCAGCGCCCGGATACGGCGCAGGCAGGGCGGGGCCGTGATTTTTGCCCGGCGCGACAGCTCCACATTGGTGATGCGCCCGTCGGCTTGAAGTTCGCTGAGGATGCGCAGGTCGATAGCGTCCAGCTTGCGGGTATCCACGGCATCCTTGGGCAGAAAAGGGCAGCGCATATAACGCTCGCCCCGGCGACTACGCAATAATATTTCTCGAATCGTCATGGAGCGGGGCGGAACATGCGTCAAATCGGGATGGGGCAAGCTTATGCACCGCTTGGCCTTTTCCAGTGTCTTGACCTTCGGCCCGCCCCTACCGATATGACATGGCCAGACCCGCAAAAGCCGCAGAGCAGCCCATGACCCGCCCCGCCCCCAAACATTCCAAAGTCATCATCCTGGGCAGCGGCCCCGCCGGTTGCACGGCCGCCATCTACGCGGCCCGCGCCATGCTTGAGCCGACGCTCATTTCCGGCCTCCAGCCGGGCGGACAGCTCACCATCACCACCGAGGTCGAGAACTTTCCCGGGTTCGCGGAAGCCATCCAGGGTCCCTGGCTAATGGACCAGATGCAGGAGCAGGCCCGCGCGCTGGGCACCACCTTCGTCAGCGACACCATCGCCAGCGTGGACCTGTCGCGGCGGCCTTTCACGCTGCTGGGCGACAGCGGCGATGTCTATAGCGCCGATGCATTGATCATCGCGACGGGTGCAAGCGCGAACTGGCTGGGCCTTCCGAGCGAGAGCAAGTATCAAGGCTTTGGCGTTTCGGCCTGTGCCACCTGCGACGGTTTCTTCTTCCGCGGCAAGCAGGTCGCCGTGGTGGGCGGCGGCAATACTGCCGTCGAGGAGGCGCTGTTCCTCACCAACTTCGCCGACAAAGTGACGTTGGTGCACCGCCGCGACACGCTGCGCGCCGACCGCACCAACCAGATGCGCCTTGCCGCCAACCGGAAGATCGAAGTGCTTTATGACACCGAGGTTGCGGAAGTGCTGGGCAGCGACGAGCCGCGCGGCGTCGTCGGGGTGAAGCTGCGCAACACAGTGACCGGCGCGTTGCACGAGCGGGCCGTGGATGGCGTCTTCATCGCGATCGGCCATTCGCCCGCCACACGGTTGTTCCACGGCCAGCTCGACATGGACGAGGCCGGCTATATCAAGACCGCTCCGGATTCGACCCACACCAGCGTGGCCGGCGTGTTCGCGGCGGGTGACGTGAAAGACAAGGTATTCCGCCAGGCCGTGACGGCGGCGGGCATGGGTTGCATGGCGGCGCTCGAAGCCGAGCGCTTCCTGGCGGTATCGCATTCCGGAGAGCTTCCGCTCAGCGCGTGAAGGTTCGGAAAGGGGGGACGATCATGGACTGGGACAAGCTTCGCATCTTTCACGCCGTTGCCACGGCCGGCAGCTTTACCCATGCCGGCCAGACGCTGGGCCTGTCGCAATCGGCGGTCAGCCGGCAAATCAGTGCGCTGGAGGAGGAAATCTCCACGCCGCTGTTCCAGCGGCACGCCCGCGGCCTGACACTGACCGACGAAGGCGAACTTCTGTTCACCGCGGTGACGGATGTCCTGGGCCGGCTGGCGGCCGCCGAAGAGGCGTTGAAGAACGTCCATGACTCGCCGCGCGGACCGCTCAAGATCACCACCAGCCATGGCATCGGCTCCTATTGGCTGCTGCCGCGGCTGGGCGAATTTCTGGCGCAATATCCGGATGTGGAAGTGCATCTGGTGATGGACGACCGCGAACTGGATCTTGCCCAGCGGGAGGCGGACCTTGCCATCCGCATGCGCGCGCCCGTGCAGGCCGACCTGATCCAGCGCAAACTGTTCACCGTCCATTATCACATGTATGCGGCCCGGTCGTATCTGGCCGGCAATCCCGCGCCCCGGACGCTGGAGGAAATCGCCGGCCACAGCATCATCGTCTATGGCGAGACGGCCGTTCCTGAAATCCGCGACATCAACTGGCTGCTCGAGGCATTCCGCAAGCATGCAAAGCCCGACGGAAAAGGGCGGGTCATCCGCATCAACAACATCACCGGAATCCTGCAGGCGACGGAAGCCGGCCTTGGCATCGGCGTCGTGCCGGATTACGTGGCGGCCCAGCATCCCGCGCTGGAGCGCGTGCTGCCGGATGTTGCCGCACCCGGCTTCGACGTGCACCTGGTCTATGCCGATGCCCTGCGCCAGTCCAAGCGCGTGGCCGCCTTCCGCGATTTCGCCGTGAAATCGTCCAGGGACTGGCAATATTGACGCCCTTGAAAAGCCGTAGGGCGACATTATCTCGGGTGTGTCGCCTCTCCTCCCCCCAGAGGCGGCCTTACCCCGCTCTCTCCCCCCTTGAGCGAGGTTCCAACTGGGCCGGTGGAGCGCCTCTCCTGGCAGCGCCGCCGGCCCTTTCTTTATTTCCTGCCGTTCATGTTTGCCCTACCGCTCATGTCTGCATGGCGGCTAGGCGGCCTTGCTTGTCGCCACCACATGGTCGGCCAGCTTGCCGCTGAGTTCGGCCAGCCGCTCAAAAGCCATCTCGAAAGTACCCACGCCCTGCGTCAATGAGCGCAGGTCAATGATCAGGTCGCCTGACTCGGCCAGCGGCATTTCCGCCGATACCGTATCCCAGCCGCGCCATCCCGACCGCGCATCATAGCCCAAGGGCGCGCCGCGCCGTCCGGTGATCAGCGCATTGACCTTGGCGGTTGCCTCATTGGGCACATGCAGCTTCACCCGCATGATCGGCTCCAGCAGGACCGGCGCGCAGCCGGGCAGGCCCTCGCTCATGGCGAGACGGCCTGCGGTCTGAAAGGCAGCATCGGACGAATCCACGGAATGATAGGCGCCATCCACCAGCGCCACCGAAATGTCGACCACCGGGAAGCCCAGCGGACCCGCCTTCATGTAATCGCGCACGCCCCGCTCCACAGAGCCGATCCATTGCTTGGGCACCACGCCGCCCTTGATCCGGTCGATGAAGGCGAAACCCGTGCCGCGCGGCGTGGGTGCGATCTCGAGCGAGACATCGCCGAACTGGCCGTGGCCGCCGGTCTGGCGCTTATAGCGCCCGCGCGCCGTGACCGCCTTGCGGATGGTTTCGCGATAGGGCACGCGCGGCGGCCGGGCGGTCAGCCTGAGGCCATAGCGGCTCTGCAGCTTTTCTATCGCGACTTTCAGGTGGATCTCGCCCTGCCCGGCCAGGATCATCTCCTGCGCCTCGGGATTGTGCTCGAACACGAGCGACGGGTCTTCCTCGCACAGCTTCGCAATGGCCGAGGTCAGCTTGACTTCGTCCTTGCGATCCTGCACCGCCACCGCCAGACGATAAACCGGCTGAAGCTGCTCGATCGCGACATGCCCGCCGCCGCCCTTGGCGGTGGAAAGCGTCTCGCCGGTGGCAAAAGGTTCAAGCCTTGCCAGCGCCAGCGTGTCGCCCGCGATCGCCATGCTGCGCTTGATCTGTTTCTCGCCGCACAGCGCGAAGATGCCGCCGATGCGCGCTTCGCGTCCGCCCTCGCCATGGAGCACCGCCGCGTCCTTCACCGCACCGCTCAGCACGCGCACCAGGCTGAGCTTGCCGCCATGGCCGCCGTGGAAGGTCTTGAGAATCTGCAACGTGGCGCCCGGCCCCGGCACCGCACCCAGACGCGACGCAGCCGCCGTGACCTCGGGCACTTCATGGCGCAGCGCCTTGAGCAGCCGCAGTATCCCATTGTCGGCCTCGGCCGCGCCGATCAGAACCGGCACCACCAGTCCCCTGGCCAGCTCACACTTCAGATCGCTGAACACTTCCTCGCGCGCCGGCTCGACATCGCCCAGAAGCTCTTCCATCAGATGTTCGTCATGGTCCGCGAGCTTTTCCAGCATCTGGAAGCGCGCTTCCTTCTCGCGGGCGTAGTCGGCAATGTCGATCACTTCACTGGCGGCGTGCGGGCGGTAAACGAAAGCGCGTTCCAGCGCCAGGTCCACGAACCCCGTGGCCACGCCATGGTCCCAGATGGGTATCTGACGCAGCAGCAGCGGCAGATCGCTCACGCCCTGCAGCATGGCGAGCAGGTCGCGCAAATGACCCCGCGCCTTGTCGAACTTGTTGATGAAGAGGAAGTGCGGGATCTTCGCATCCGACAGCCGCTTGAGGAAGGGCTGCAGCATGATGGCCTTGGCGGGCTCGGGCTCGCAGGCGACCACCGCCGCGTCGATCCCCGGCAGGATGTTCAGCATCTCGCCCAGAAACTCGACCGAGCCGGGGCAGTCGAGGAAGGTGAATTCCTCGCCCAGATATTCGGTGGTCAGGACATTCAGTTCCACGCTCATCAGGCGCGCACGCGCCTCCGCGCCGAAGTCGCCCAGGCTCGTGCCTTCCGCGACCGCGCCCTTGCGCGGCACTGCGCCGGTCATGGCGGCGATGCTTTCCAGCAATGAGGTCTTGCCGCCGCCATGCGGTCCCACAAGAGCGATGGCGCGCGGCCCGGATTTTATCTTGGCGGAATTTTCCGGCTTTTCGTGAGACATGAGCACCTCCCTGTCAGGACAGTTTGGGTCGAATGCACTCTTGCGGGTCGCTCACGAGGTCCGGCAGACCGGGCCGCTTTCGCGTCCCCTCGGCATCATGATGCTCGCGCCGCCCGCCCCGCAATGCAAGGCCCGGCGCGCGCGCCGCGGAAAATTTTTGCGATGCTCTAGTTGACGGTCAGCTCGGCGAGATTGCGCACGCTGCGGCCGGCATGGGCGTCGTTGGGCACGATGAGACGCAGCGAATCCAGAGGCTTGCCGTCCTTCTCATAGGCGACGGTCACCGCCTTGCCCTCGAATTTGGGATCGATCTCGCCCATCGCGATCCCCACCGCATAACCGTCGGTGCCGCGCGCCATGATCACGTGCTGCAGAAACGCGCCGTGGCCTTTTTCCTCGACGGTGCCCACCTTTTCGACCAGCGCCGCCAGTGCCACGCCCTTCCAGGTTCCGCCCGCGTCTTCATGCCCCTGGAAGGAAACCGTGACCGAGGTGGCGGGCATCGCCCGCAATTGCGCCACGGTGTAAGTGGTCGGTGTCTTCACCTTGCCGTCGAGCTTCAGGCCCAGGCTCTTCGGCGCGGCCTCCTGCGCCGCCGCGGGGACCGCGAGAAGCGGCAGGGCAAACGCCAGCATCGCGGCGGGAATCATGCGCATCAGCCGGCCTCCGGCGTGCGCGGCACCTGCGGCACGGAGACCGAAGGCGTCTCGGACGCCGCGGCCGGACGCGCCCTGCCCGCAGCGGCCAGGGCGACAGCCGGATTCATCGCATCCACCATCGTCGAAGGCATCAGGATGGTGGCCCCGCGTTCCTTGGTGGTCTCGTAGATGATGTTCATGGCGCGCAGCTGCAGCGCCTCGGGGCTGGCGGCATAGAGTTTCGCGGCGTTGACGAACTTCTGCGCCACTTCCTCTTCCGCCGCGCCCAGCGTCACGCGGGCCTGCTTTTCGCGCTCGGCCTGGGCCTGGCGGCTCATCGCATCCTGAAGGTTGGCAGGGATGGCGACGTCGCGGATCTCGACCGAGTTGACGGTGACGCCCCATTCGGCCGTCTTGGCGCCGATCACCTCCTTGAGCGCGGCGTCTGCCTCCTTGCGCTCGGAGAGCAGCTCGGACAGAAGCGCGCTGCCGATCATCTCGCGCAGGGATGTCTGGGCCACGCGCTGCACCGCGCTGTTGTAATCGGCGATCTCGAGCGCCGCGCGTTCCGGGTCGTGCACCATCCAGAACACGATCGCATCCACATTCACCGGCACCGTGTCGCGGGTCAGCGCCTGCTCGGCCGAAAATTCGCTGGTGCGGATGCGCTGGTCTATCCATGTCGCCACCTGGTCGATGATGGGCACCAGGATGAACAGGCCCGGCCCCTTCACCGCGTGCAGCTTGCCCAGCCTGAGGATCACCGCGCGTTCCCATTGCTGGGCCATCTTGATCGAATAGCCCAGGAAGACGCCGATCAGGCCCAGCCCGATCGAGACGAACAGCGGCACCCCCGCCAGGCGCAGCAGGACCGCCCCGCCGATGAAGATCAGGAAGACAAGCGCACTGATGGGATTCATGTGAACCTCCGTTTGTGATCCGGTTGTGTCCGGCGCGTTTCGAACGAAACCTGCCGGTCTGCGGTTGGCCCGCGCCGCCGCCCGGCCGCGGCCGATCAGCAGCGACCAGAAGACCAGAAAGGCGACGATGATGACCGCGGTGAAGCCGTGGCTCATGGCCTGCGCTCCGCCAGCCGCGCCAGCGCCTCGGCCAGGTCGGCCAGCGCGATCCCCTGCCCCCTGGCCTGGGCGGCGACCTTGTAGGCCAGGTCTTGAACCTGCCGCCTGGTGTTGCGCGCGAGCGGCGGCGCCTCGGTCACGAAGGTGCCGATGCCGCGCCGCTTGGTCAGCACGCCGTCATGCTCCAACTCGGCATAGGCGCGCTGCACGGTGTTGAGGTCGATCTTCAGGGCCACCGCGACCTCGCGCATGGTGGGAATGCGCATGCCGGGCTTCAGAAGCCCGCGCCCGATCAAGGCCAGTATCTGCTCGCGCAGCTGGACATAGATCGGAACACCGCTGTCCTGGATCGCCAGGTTCTCAAGCATAAGGCTATTGTATGAACATGTTCATACAATAGCAAGGGGCATGGCCGGCTCCGGGGCCGGCCATGACATGCCGGTGCTGTGGCCCGCGTCAGCTCAGGCTGTTGCAGAATCCCTGGATGCGCCGGCAGGCTTCCTCCAGCGCCGCGTTGGAGGTGGCGTAGGAGATGCGGAAGAAGGGCGACAGCCCGAACGCCGCGCCGTGCACCACCGCAACCCCCGTCGCGTCCAGCAGTTCGCCCGCGAACGCCTCGTCGGTGTCGATCACCTTGCCGCCCTTCGTCTTCTTCCCGATCAGCTTGCGGATCGAGGGATAGACATAGAAGGCCCCTTCCGGCTTGGGACATTCGATGCCGGTGGCCTGGTTGAGCATCGAAACCACCAGGTCGCGGCGCTCCTCGAAGATCTTCTGGAATTTCGGGATGAAATCCTGCGGGCCGTTCAGCGCCTCGACCGCCGCCCACTGACTGATGGACGTGGCGTTGGTGGCCGACTGGCTCTGCAACTTGGCCATCGCCTTGATGAGATCCTCCGGTCCCGCGCAATAGCCGATGCGCCAGCCGGTCATCGCATAGGCCTTTGACACGCCGTTCATGGTCAGCGTGCGGTCGTAAAGGCCGGGCTCCACCTCCAATATGGTGGTGAATTTGAACCCGCCATAGACCAGGTGCTCGTACATGTCGTCGGTCAGCACCCAGACATGGGGATATTTCATCAGCACATCGGTCAGCGCCTTGAGCTGCTCGCGCGTGTAGCAGGCCCCGGTAGGATTGGACGGCTGGTTCAGGACCAGCCACTTGGTCTTGGGCGTGATGGCCTTTTCCAGCGCCTCGGGCGTCAGGCGGAAGCCGTCTTCCAGCTTGCATTCCACGATCACCGGGGTGCCGCCGCCCAGCAGCACGATGTCGGGATAGCTCACCCAATAGGGCGCGGGGATGATCGCCTCGTCGCCCGGATTGATGGTGGCGATCAGGGCGTTGAACAGGATGGTCTTGCCGCCGGGGGCAACGAACGTCTGCGACGGCTTATAGTCGAGATTGTTCTCGCGCTTGAATTTGGCGGCGACGGCGGCGCGCAGTTCGGGGATGCCCTCCACCGCCGTGTACTTGGTGTGGCCGTCGCGGATCGCTCTGATGGCGGCTTCCTTGATGTTGTCCGGCGTGTCGAAATCGGGCTCGCCCGCGCCCAGCCCGATCACGTCGCGGCCCGCCGCCTTGAGGTCGCGCGCCTTGCTGGTCACCGCGATGGTGGGCGAGGGCTTGATGCGGCCGAGCGAGGCGGCCAGGAAATTCGGCGGAAGCGGCATGGGAAACTCTCTCAGAGGAAACCGGAAGGTGATCGGCGACGGGGATTAGCAACCCCCCGCGAGGGGGGCAAGAAGCCAGCCCCGGAAAGCCGCCAACTGCCCGGGTCACCGGCTTCGGCAATATAATTGTGCGACCTTAAAAACAGACCCCCCTCCCCCTCCTGCCCCTGAAATCATTGGATTTTCTGCTCGCCTATCCAACTTTCCGCCCATGCTGTCCACCCCCTGCCGCCGTACGCCGGGAGCATAGTAACCCCGCCCGGAGGCGCGGGGATAAGTTGTAATGTTTCGCCGTCCGTCAGCGAGTCGCAGCCATGCGCCGAGTTGTACGTCTATACGGAGTTCTGAGCCTGCTGGCACTGTGCCTGCCGGGGCTGGCCGCCTGCTCGCGGCCCGCCCCGCCGGTGGGCAAGTGGGAGGGCGGCTATGAGGGCGGCGGCGATCTGGTGGCCGCGCGGGTGGAGATATCGCCCGACGGGCTGGTGCGGGTGATGGCGCCGGACATCACTAATGCCATCGGCAACCGTGCGACGATCGACGAGTACCGCGCGCGGCTGGCCGCCGACCTTGCGAACGGCTGGGGCGAGGTCCGCCCGCGCAAGTTCGATTTCGACGGCGAGGTCTTCCGCAAGCCCGGCGGCATCGCGCCCCAGATGATATGGGACAAGGCCACCAACCAGATCACGCTGCAGCTTTATATCGGCGCGCGCCCCGCCCTGCCCGTGCCGCTGCGGCCGGTGGCGGGGTTTCATGATAACCCGTTCGGCTCCGGTTGACGAAGTCAACGAAATGGTCCTGTGGACCCTTTCGAAGAGCCGGGCGCCGCGCGTTTGGACAAGCGGCGCGGCAGGAGGCATAAGGGCCGGCGCGCATGCGACGGCGCTCGGGACGGCAACCGCGCGCCAGACAGCCGCCAAACCGCCGCGTTGACAAATTGTCCGGCAGACCGGAATTTCCGGGCATCCGCGTCCGCATAAGCGGGAGCGGCCTGAAAATGCGGGATGGAGCCCGCCAACATCCAACAAGACCGCATCCTTCGCAGTTGCGGCATGACACATGCGCCGCGCGCAGATGCGCGCGGCAGGGCTGGAACAGGGTTGAACATGAAAATCTCTGCTTTTGTCGCCGGGGCGGCGCTGGCCGCCCTTCTTGCTGCCGGCGCCGGTGTCGCGCAGCCCGCGGGCCAGTCCGGCCAACCTGCCGCCAGTCAAGGCGCGGCCGCAAACACCTTCTCGGTAGACCAGTCCACCATCGGCCAGTTGCTGGATGATCCCCGCGCGCACGCCATCTTCCAGAAACACTTCCCCGAAGTGGTCAACGATCCGCGCCTGGCCAACGCCCATGAACAGACCCTGCCCGAGATCAAGGTGATGACCGGCGGGGTGATCACCGATACCAAGCTGGCGGCGATGGATGCCGACCTGCGCGCGCTGAACCCGGCGGCCGCGAGCGCCGCCGCCGCCGCGCCCGCCACCAACGAATGGCTGACCTGGGGCTATGACCCCGAGCGCACGGGCTGGAACCGCGCCGAGGCCACGCTGACCACGAAGAATGTGAGCCGCCTGCGCCAGGTCTGGACCACGCAGCTTCCCGTGCCGGTGGACAAATACGTGCTTTCCACCATGACCGCGCCGGTGATCGCGGCGGGGGTCGCAACGCCGTCGGGCGCGAAGGACATCCTTTACATCCTGGGCGCCAACGACACGCTGTATGCGCTGGACGTGAACGGCGGTTCGGTGCTGTGGCAGAAGACCTTCGCCAATCCGCTGAAGGCGCTCAAGCCCCGCACATGGCTGTGCGCCGACGCGCCCAACGACACGCCGGTCATCGACAAGGCGCGCGGCATCGTCTTCTTCATCACCGGCGACGGCAAGCTGCGCGGGCTGAACCTGGCCGACGGCGCCGAGCGGCTGACGCCCGTGGACATGGTGGCGCCCTTCGCCCGCGCCTGGAGCCTGAACCTGATCGACGATGTGATCTATTCGACCAGCGGACGGGCCTGCGGCGAGGTCAGCGACAAGAATTCGCCGCTGTATGCGGCGGCCATGTCGGGATCGCGCCGGCACAGCACGCCGCTTCTGGACGCCAGCGCCGTCAACGCCGCCGACGTCAGCGATCTTTCCCATCCGCGCGTCTATCAGTTCTATACCAGCGGCGCGCGTCCGGCCGCGCCCTGGGGCCGGGGCGGAGCGGCGCGCGGCCCCGGCGGCAGCGTGATCCTGGAGACCAGCGACGGGTTGTACGACCCGGCGGGCGGCGATTTCAGCGAAAGCATCCTGAAGATCGCGCCCAAGGCCACGCGGCTGATGGACAGCTATACGCCGCGCAACTGGCGGGACAATCTGATGCACGACCTGTCGGGCAGCGCCACGCCGGTGGTGTTCGACTTCGCGGGCCGCACCCTGGTCGCCGCCTCGCAGAAGGAAAGCGTGCTGCGCATTCTGGACGCCGCCAAGCTGGGCGGCGAGGACCACATGACCCCGCTGTGGCAGTCGCCGCATCTGGGCAATGACGCCAAGACCGGCACCGATCCCAGCCGCGGCGTGTGGGGCGCGATCGCCACCTATGCGAACAAGGACGGGCGGCGGTTCCTCTATCTGCCGCTCTATGGCGAGCCGTCGAAGGAATCGCCGGTCTTCCCGCACACCAACGGCGACACGCCCAATGGCCGCGTCATGGCGTTCGAGGTCAAGAATGACGGCGGCAAGATCAGCGCCGAGCCGGTCTGGACCAGTCACGACATGGTGATGCCCGACCCGCCCGTGGTGGCGAACGGCATCGTGTTCGTGATTTCCACCGGCGGACAGGCGATGCAGAACATGGTGCATCCGGGCGAGAAGCGCATGCCCTATGACCAGAGCGCGGTGCTGCGTTCGACCCCAGTGGCGCCGATGGTCCTGTACGCCTATGACGCGGAAACGGGCAAGCCCCTGTGGAACAGCAAGAAGACGCTGCCCGACTGGGTGCATTTCAGCGAGCCGGTGGTGGCGCTGGGCAAGGTGTTCCTGGTCACGCACGATGCGCGCGTGATCGCCTATGGTCTGAAGAAATAGACCTGAAAAAATAAGTGTTCCGGTTCCGGCGTGGAACCGTGCAACCGCCGCCCCGTCCGCCCGGTTTCCTCCGCGCAATCCACGCAAGGAGGACGGCATGAAATATCTAGCCCTCGCCGCCGCGCTGGTGGCGTTCAGCGCGCCCGCGTTCGCATGCGGGGACAAGAGCGCCAGCAACGACACGCGGCAGAAAATGGCCGACAACAGCACGATACAGTCCGGCGGCCAGCATGGTTCCGGGCAGAGCGTGCAGCACCCGCGGCGCTAGGGCCCGCGACAACCGGGAATGCCGACCCCGCGGCGCAAGCCGCGGGGTTCTTTCATGTGAATTTGTGGAACGAGAAGAAGGCCGCGCCGCACAGGAAAAGAAACGCCACCGCGTAATTCCAGCGCAGCGGCTCGCCCAGCCAGGCGACCGAGAAGACCGCGAACACCAGAAGCGTGATCACTTCCTGCATGGTCTTGAGCTGCGCCGCCGAATAGACCTGATGGCCGATGCGGTTGGCGGGCACGGCAAAGCAGTATTCGAAGAAGGCGATGGCCCAGCTTGCGGGGATCACGGCCCACAGCGGAATGTGGGGAAAACGTAGCTGACCGTACCATGCGAAGGTCATGAAGACATTGGAAACGCACAACAGCACGATGGGCGCAAGATACGGCATGGGATGGAAATCTCCTCGATGACAATGCAGTGACGATGGGCAGTGACGATTGGGCGGTGACGATGCGCGTCAACATCGGCGCGGCGGCACCTGCCTCTTTCACGCGCCGTCGCAAAATTTGTTTCGCGGGCCTCGACGGCGCCAACCACCGGCGACATTCCGTTACAATTTATTACCCGTTCACGGCTTCACCTCTGCCGCCGCCGGGAGGATGCTGAGCATGGCTTTGTGTCCGTTCGGCGCTCCACCTTAAGGATACAGCCACCACGGGCGGCCGGACCGGCTTTGGTGCCCCCCACGTAAAGCCACCAGTCCGGCCGTCCATTTTCTCCCAAACCAACCCCCCGGAAAAGCCGGGCTTTTGCCGGCCTGCGGCGGCGGCGACAAAGCTTTACAGCCCCGGGGCCTTGCCTAGCGCCCGCCCGTGACCATATTTGCACCACCAAGGCCTGGATTTTCCGGGCGCGAAGAATATCGAACGAAATTACCGGGCGGCATCGGTCGGCGGGGCGGCCCCTATTTGGCAAAGAGAGTTTGATGAGACTGTTCTCCAGAGGCGCTCTGTTCCGTGGCGTGAGCGCCGGCGTTCTTGCTTTCACCCTGGCCGCCTGTACCGCAAATCCCATCCCGCTGGACCGTCCCGGTGACGTGCCCGAGGCCTTCACCGGCCCGGTGGCCAAGGACGCGCCCCTGTGGCCCACGGCCAACTGGTGGACCAACTTCGGCGCCGAGGAACTGGGCCCGCTGGAAGACACCGCGATGAAAGAGAACCTGGACGTGGCGATGGCCGCCGCGCGGGTGCTGCAGGCCGAGGCCAATGACGGCGTGGCCCTTTCCGCCCTGTTCCCCACGCTGGGCGCCTCGTTCGGGGCCACGCGTTCCGGCTCCAACACGCCCAGCATCTCCTCCTCGGGCGGAGGCGTGCCGTCGCGCGCGCGCAACCAGTTCAGCGCAGGCCTCACCGCAAGCTATCAGCAAGGCTTCTTCGGCACCGAATATCTGCAGCTGCGCGCCGCGCGTGAAAGCCTGCGCGCCAGCCGCTATGCCGCGGCGGTGACCAACATCTCGATCCAGTCGCAGGTGGCGGACGAATATTTCACCATCCTGTCGCTGCGCGAGCGCATCGCCATCAACCGCGCCAATGTGGAAGCCGCCAAGCGCATCCTGGCCATCACCCAGGCCAAGGTGGCGAGCGGCGTGTCGTCGAACCTGGACCTGGCCGAACAGCAGGCCGTGGTGGCGCAGCAGGAATCGCGCCTGCCCGGCCTGATCGAGGCGGAAAAGGAAGCGCGCTATTCGCTGGCCATCCTTCTGGGCCGCGCGCCCGAGCATTATGACGTGAAGGCGCAGAATCTGGACGGGATCATCTCGCCCACGGTGCGGCCGGGCCTGCCGTCCGAAATGCTGGTGCGCAATCCCTCTGTGGCGCAGGCCGAGGCGCAACTTTATGCGGCCCATGCCAATGTGGATGCGGCGCGCGCGGCCTTCTTCCCGTCGCTGAGCCTGACGGGCGATGCCGGTTACGGGCCGGTTTCGGACATTTCCAAGCTGTTCGGTCCCGCGGGCTTTGCCTGGAGCATCGGCGCCTCGGTACTGCAGACCATCTTCGACGGCGGCCGCCTGAAGGCACAGGACGACCTGGCGCTGGCCCAGCAGAAGGAACTGATCGCCAGCTACCGCAAGACCGTCTTCACCGCCTTCCAGGACGTGGAAAGCGCGCTGGGCACGGTGCAGAGCACCACTGACCAGCTGGCGCTGATCGACGAGCAGACCAAGGCCAGCGCGGAAGCCTTCCGCATCTCCGAGCTTCAGTATCGCGAGGGCACCATCGACATCCTGTCGCTGCTGAATGCCCAGCAGAACCTGTTCAACGCGCAGGACAGCCTGGTGCAGACCAAGCTGGCGCGGCTGGAAGCGAATCTGGCGCTGTACAACGCGCTGGGCGGCGGCTGGGAGCAGAAGGCGGACGACGCGGCCTACAAGAACCAGCTCGACTGGTGGCCGCTCTAGCCGCCGGTCTTTTGCCCGCCGGGTTCGTCTGCCAGGCGGCCCCTCATGTGACCGGCCTGTCATGGCCCGGCGTCCTTCGGCTAGCCCGGGATGAGGCGGGGCCGGCCGGGGCCGCGCGCTACCGGTGCCCGATCACCGGCTTGGGCTGATAGGGCTCGCTCAGATACGCGATCTCCTCGTCCGACAGCCTGATCTGTTCCGCCGCGATGGCGTCGTCGAGATGCTTCGGCTTCGAGGCGCCAACGATGGGCGCGGTGACGGGCTTTCGGTGCAGCACCCAGGCCAGCGCGATCTGGGCGTTGCTGGCCCCGTGTTTCTCCGCCGTTTCCTCCACCCGCCGCAGGATCTCGACATCGGCATCGCCGATGCGCAGGTCGAAGACATGGTCGCTTTTGGCGCGGGCGGTGCTTTCCTCTTTCGCGCGGGCATGGGAGCGGCCCAGGAAACCGCGCGCCAGCGGGCTCCACGGGATCACGCCGATGCCCTTTGCGGCGCAGAGCGGCAGCATCTCGCGCTCCTCCTCGCGGTACACCAGATTGTAGAAATCCTGCATGGTGACGAAGCGGGTCATGCCCATCGCTTCCTGCTTGTGCAGATATTCCGCGAACTGCCAGGCATACATGGATGACGCGCCGATATAGCGGGCCTTGCCGGCCTTCACCACATCGTGCAGCGCCTCGATCGTCTCTTCGACCGGCGTCTCGGGATCGAAGCGGTGGATCTGGTAGAGGTCCACATAATCCATACCCAGCCGCCGCAGCGAATTGTCGATGGCGTGCAGGATGTGCTTGCGCGACAGGCCCTTCTGGTTGGGCGACGGCCCCATCACGCCGTGCACCTTGGTCGCCACCACGACATCCTCGCGGTTGGCGCCGAACGTCTTCAGGGCCCGTCCGGTGATCTCCTCCGACACGCCCTGCGAATAGACATCGGCGGTATCGAAGAAATTGATCCCCGCTTCCAGCGCGCGGCGGAAGAAGGGCTGGCTGGCCTCTTCCTCCAGCACCCAATCGCGCCATTTGGGGTCGCCATAGGTCATGGTGCCCAGGCAGATGCGCGAAACCTTGAGGCCGGTATTGCCCAGACGGATTTTTTCCATGTGCATGACGCCTTTCGGAAATGGCCGCCTGTTTTAGGGGCGGACTGCCCGCAGCCGCAATCATGTGCGCCTGTCATCATTCGGAGCCGGATTCGGATGCCGGAGGCCGGCCGCCGGGGCCGGGTCGCGGGGGCGGGCGGAACTTGTGGAACTTTCGGCCCCTTTCCCGCATTGTGGCGCTTGCGCATCCATATTTTCCGTGGCCCGCATGACTTCGGCTCCGCATGACGTCCATTGAAAGCACGGGCCAACCCGAAGCCTGGTTCAGGCTGGACCGGGAGGGACGCACGCTGACCGTGGGCGGCGCATGGACCATCGCGGAAAGCGCCCGGCTGGACCGCGAACTGAATGACCTCGACCTGCGCGCCGGCGACGTCGCGATAGACGCCAGCAGGATTTCCCGGTTGGACAGCGCGGGCGCGTGGCTGCTGCTGCGCACGCGGCGCGCCCTGGAAGCGGCTGGAGGCAAGGTCTCGCGCTTCAGCCTGCCAGACATGTACCAGCCGCTGCTGGAGAGTCTGGATCAGTGCCAACCGGCCGAGCCGGCCAGATCGCGCATCCCGCCCGGCTTCCGCGGCCGGCTCTATCGCATCGGCCGCGCCACGGTCGAGGCGGGCCGGCAGACCGTTTCCATGCTGGCCTATCTGGGCCGCGTGACGGTGGACACGGGCGCGGCCATCGCCAGGCCCCGGCACAACCTGCGCCTGGCCGCCATTGCCACCCAGATCGAGGAAACCGGAATCAACGCGCTGCCCATCGTGGGGCTGCTGTCGTTCCTGATCGGGGTGGTGATCGCCTATCAGGGCATCGACCAGTTGCGCCGCTTCGGCGCCGAGATCCTGACCATTGACGGTCTGGGCATCATCACCCTGCGCGAGATGGGCGTGCTGATGACATCCATCATCGTGGCGGGCCGCTCCGGCTCGGCCTTCACCGCCCATATCGGCACCATGCGCGTGAATGAAGAGATCGACGCCATGCAGACCATGGGGCTGAACACCATCGAGACGCTGGTGCTGCCGCGCGTCATCGGGCTGGTGATCGCGCTGCCGCTGCTGTCGCTCTATGCCGATGTCATGGCGCTGATCGGCGGCGGGGTGATGTGCTATTTCGACCTGGGCATCTCGATTCCCGCCTTCATGCGCGAGCTGCAGCAGGCAGTGGCCGTGAGGACGCTGATGGTGGGGCTGGTGAAGGCGCCGGTCTTCGCCTTCGTGATCGCGCTGGTGGGCTGCTATGAAGGCTTCCAGGTGGAGCGCAACGCCGCCAGCGTGGGCCTGCTCACCACCCGGTCGGTCGTGGAGTCGGTGTTCCTGGTGATCGTGCTGGACGCCGCCTTCTCGGTCGTGTTCTCGATGCTGGAGATCTGATGGCCGAACAGCGGAACAAGGAAGCGGTCATCCACATACGCGGGCTGGTCAACGGCTTCGGTGACAAGATCCTGCACGACCATATCGACCTGGATGTGTGGCGGGGCGAGGTGCTGGGGGTGGTGGGCGGCTCGGGCTCGGGCAAGTCGGTGCTGCTGCGCTCGATCATCGGGCTGATCCGGCCACTGGAAGGCACGGTGGAAGTGCTGGGCCAGCCCATCGGCGACATGGAAGACCCGGCCATGCGCGCGCTCGAGATGCGCTGGGGCGTGCTGTTCCAGGAAGGGGCGCTGTTCTCGTCGCAAACGGTGGCGGAGAACATCCAGGTTCCCTTGCGCGAAAGCACTTCCATGTCGCAGGAACTGATGGACGAGATCGCCGCCATGAAGCTGGCGCTGGTGGGCTTGCCGCCGGATACCTGCGGCAAATATCCGGCCGAACTGTCCGGCGGCATGAAGAAGCGCGCCGCGCTGGCGCGCGCGCTGGCGCTGGATCCGGAACTGCTGTTCCTGGACGAGCCCACATCCGGTCTCGATCCCATTTCCGCCAACCAGTTCGACGAACTGGTTCGCCAGCTGCAGAAGGCGCTGGGCCTGACCGTCTTCATGGTGACGCATGACATCGACACGCTGCGCGCGGCGGCCGACCGCGTCGCCGCGCTGGTGAACAGGAAGCTTGTGGTCGGCACCATCCCCGAACTGCTGGAGACGGGCGATCCCTGGATCAAGGAATATTTCTCGGGCGTGCGCGGCCGCGCCGCGCTGGCGGGCATGGAGGCCTGAGGAGGACCGCGCATGGAAACCAAGGCCAATTATGTCGCCGTCGGCGCCTTCGTGGTGATCTTCGTCATCGGACTGGTGGTGGCGGTGCTGTGGCTGGCGGGGGCGCAGTACAGCCAGGAATACGAATATTATCAGGCCTATTTCAAAGGCCCGGTCACGGGCCTGGCCAAGGGAACGGTCACCCGCTACAACGGAATCGACGTGGGGCGCATCACCAACCTGGAATTCGATCCGTCCGATCCGCAGCGAGTGATCGTGACCATGCAGGTCCAGCCCAACCTCAACATTCGCGAAGACAGCGTCGCTTCCATCGGCATCCAGGGATTCACCGGCGGGGCCTATGTCGAGATCAGCGGCGGCACCGCCAGCGCGCCGGTGCTGACGGCCAGGGAAGGCCAGAAATATCCGGTCATCGCCACACGCCAGTCCTCGTTCGCGCAGCTTGAGCAGAGCGCGCCGGAACTGATCGCCAAGCTCAACACCGCCGCGACGCGCATCAACGACCTTCTCAACGACAACAACCGCCGCGCCTTCACCCATATCATGGCCAATCTGGACGAGACCACCGCCACCATCGCCCGCCGCTCGGCCGACATCGACGCCACCATCGCCAACGCCAATCGCGCGATGGCCAGCCTGGACAGCTCCAGCAAGGCGCTGAAGCCCACGCTGGCCCAGGTGGACCTGACGCTACAGAAATACGGCAAGGTGGCCGACGATGCCGATGCTGTCATAAATGGCGACGGGATCGCGCAACTGGCCGATCTGACCGGCGAGGTGCGGCGGCTGGTGGCCAATCTCAACCAGCTCTCCGACCAGCTCAACCGCCAGCCGACCAGGTTGCTGTTCGGCGACCGGCGCAAGGGATACGAACCCAAATGAGGCAGACAGGTCATCGTGAACCGCAATCCGGCGCCGTGACGCGGCGCCTTCTGCTGGCGGGCGCGCCCGCGCTGGTCCTGCCGGGATGCACCGGCAACCTGCTGGGCCCGCCGGAAGCGGGCACGATCTATACGCTGCATCCGGCCTTCGCACCCGCGCCCGGCGAACGCGTCGATTGGGCACTGGCGGTCATGCAGCCCGACATGCCCCAGAGCCTGGACACCGACCGCATCGCACTGATCCAGGCCGACGGGACGATGGACTATTATGCGAAGGCGAATTATCCCGACCGCCTGTCCGCGATGGTCCAGCGCGCGCTGCTGGATGGTTTTGAGGCCTCCGGGCGGATCGCGCAGGTGGCGCGCGAGCAGGACGCGCTGCATGCCGACTATAACCTCATCGCCGAGGTGAAGGACTTCGAGGCGAAATACGCCGCGCCCGATACCGCGCCGCAGGCGCTTGCCGCGATCACCGTCAAACTGGTCACCGCGCGCGGCCGCAAGGTCGCGGGCACCTTCACCACAACCCAGACCGCCAATGCCCAGGTCAACAGCGTCGCCGCGGCGGCACAGGCGCTGGGCCAGGCGCTGGGCGCGGCGGTTTCGGCCATTGTCGGCTGGACGCTCGCCGCGCCATCCCCGACGGTTCCGCGCTGACGGCCCGGGGAACGCTCTGCGCATCTTCGCATTATCTGTGCGGTGAAAGCGCGGAGAATACCATGCTGAGATGGGCTTTCATTTTCCTGGTGATCGGCCTGATTGCGGGTATCCTGGGCTTCACCGGCATCGCGGGCGCATCCATCGCCATCGCCAAGACGCTGTTCTACATCTTCCTTGTGATCTTCCTGGTGCTGCTGGTCGCGGGCCTTACCGTGGCCCGACGCGTGGGGTGATCCTTTCCACGGTTCCAGAATCCGGTTGCGCCCGCGCGGCGGGCGTGCTTATGCTGGCTTGCCTTGCGAGAGGCACGCCGTCCGCGCAAAGGGCCCAGCCCGCTCGTTTCTCCCTGTTGGATCATCCCTGACTTCCTGCCCGGACCAAGCGGACACCCGGGCATGAGGAAGGAAGGATTCCATGACCGGCGGCAGCGGGAAGCGCGATCTCCCGGGCAATCCACACATCGAACATCTCCGCAAGGAGGCCAAGCAGCGCCTTGGCGTGCTGAAGCTGCGCGCGTCCGGCACGCGGCTGGCCGATGCTCAGCATCTTCTGGCAAGCGAATACGGCTTCGCGAACTGGCGCGGCCTCAAGGAGGAAGTCACGCGCCGCATGGGCCTGGTGCGCATGGCGCCCGTGTCGCCGCACCACGCCCGGCGCTTCCACCGCCCGGTGGAGACGGCGGAAGAAGAGCTGGAAGCCGACGGATTCTTCGTGCGGGGCGCAGCAGCGATGCAGATCGGCGTGATTGCCGCCTTGGTGGTCGCGGGCTATGTGATGCTGATGCTGTTCGCGCGCGATGCCTTTGGCCAGACCGCGCCGAGCGAGGCGGCCCGCGCCGAGCAGGCGCAGCCCCGGACTGCGATCTCCTTCGATCCCGCGCAGTTCGACAAATATGCCGGCAGCTATCAGATGGGGCCGAGAACGGTCCTGACGCTTAGACGCGACGGCGGCCGCTTCTTCGCGCAGGCCGGCGGACAGCCCGCGGTGGAGATATTTCCTGAAAGTCCCACAAAATTCTTTCTCAAGGCTGTGCCCGCGCAGATCAGCTTCATGCCGGATGCGCAAGGCGCAGTGACCGGCCTGACATTGCACCAGGGCGGACGTGAGATCGCCATGCCGCGCATCGACGAGGCGCAGGCAAAGGCGATCGCCGCCCTGCCAAGGGGACATCCCATACCGCGCACCTGGCCCCTGATGGCGACGGCCGCGCCGCGGTTCCTCACCGCCTTGGGCAGCGGCAGCGCCGATTACTGGCCCTGCTTCTCGCCGGATGGCAGGACAGTGCTGTTCAGCCGCACCGCCAGCAACGGCCGGGAATGGTCCTTCTATCGCGTGTCCGCCGCGGGCGGCGAAGCGGAAAGGATCGCCTTGCCCGTTTCGGCCACGCGGGCAAGCTGGCGCGGCAATCAGATAGCCTTCACGGCGGAAGGCGGCGGCAGGAGCAGTCTGTGGATCATGCAGGCCGACGGCAGCGGCGCGCGCCAGGTCGCGGCGGACCTTGTCTATCCGTCCTGGTATCCGGACGGGACACTGGCCGCCACCGACACGAAAACGCAGGCGATCCGGCGCATGAATGCCCAGGGCGGCGATGCCGTGCCCCTCACCGACCGCGCCGTTGTGCTGGCGGGCATGGCGAGCGTATCGCCCGACGGCAACCGGATCGCCTTCGCCGGGCAGAAGAACGGGGGACAGGTCTATGACCAGAGTGAGAATGTGATCTGGCTGATGGACGGCAGGGGCGGCGATGCGCGCACGCTGGAAACGCCGCCACTGCAAGGCCGCGCGCCGGTCTGGTCGCCGGACGGAAAAAGGCTGGCCTTCGAATCCGATCGCGGAAGCCCGGAAGGCCATTATGCCGTGTTCCTCATCAACGCCGACGGCAGCGGCCTGATGCAGGTGACTGACTATGCGCTGGACGCCACGCATCCGGTCTTTTCCCCGGACGGGCGGCAAATGGTGTTTGCCTATGGCACCCCGGCCGGGAAGAACGGTATCGCGATCGTGGACCTGCCGTGAAGGCGGTTAAAGCTTGGCCACCGCCTGCGCCAAGGCGCGCCAGGGCGCGATATCCCAGTGGTTGGCGGCGAGCGGCGACGGCGAGGGCAGGATCCATACCCGCGTTTCGCCCAGCATGTCGGGCTGCTCGCCCGCCACCGCCTTCGCGCCCATCACCTTGCGCCCGCCATTGAGGCTGGTGAAGGCCAGGATGCGCGGGCCGGCGCGTGCGATGCGTGCCTTGAGCGCGGCCACCGCTTCCGCGCCCAGCGCGTCGCCGGGCAGCTGATGGTCCATGCCATAGACATGCTTGGCGATGTCGGTCAGGCCGATGCCGTGCTCCCACAAGGCTTCGTAATCCTGGGGCGCGAACAGGTGCGGCGTCAGGCCCACCTCGTGCAGCGTGCGCCAGAAGCGGTTCTGGCGGTTGGCGTAATAGAATCCCTGGAGCGCCGACTGGCGGCCCGGGGCGGTGCCGCAGAAGACCAGCTTGAGCCCCGGCCGCAGCCGGTCGGGCAGAACGTGTTTTTTCGCCATGACGACCGAATTCACGATCCAGAAATAGACACCGGCCGCCCGCGCCGCAACCGTGTTTTCAGCAGACAGGATGGGCCGCGCTGTGCCAGTCTCGGCACAACAAGACAGGGGAGGAAAACATGGGTTTCACGCGCCGCCATTTCATCCAGACGTCCGCCGCGCTGGGGGGCGCGGCGCTGGCGGGAGCGCCGCTTGGCGCAGGGGCCGCCCCCCTGCCCTTCCGTTATGCCTACAGCGCCATTTCCTGGGAAACCAACATCGAGGAAGCCGTGCGCGTGGGCGAGAAGCTGGGCTTTCCGGGCGTGGAGCCCTTCCGCCACAATATCGTGAACTATCTGGGCAGGCCGCTGGCGCTCAAGGCGTTCATGGATGCGCACCATATCCGCATGGCGACCTGCTCGAACGGCGGCGGGCCGGATTTCTCCGGCAATTTCTATGACCCCGCACAGGCCGACAAGACTGTGGCCGACCACATCAAGTTCGTGCGCGAATTCATCGTGCCCTTCGGCTATTGCAACCATTTCAAGATGAACATGGGCCCGCGCCCGCCGGGGTATGACGTCAGCGACGACCAGGTCAAGCGCTGCGCCGACAGCCTCAACCGGATCGGCCGCGAGATCCTGAAGGACGGCATCAAGCTGGCCCCGCATCCGCACGTCAACTCGCTGGTGGAGACCCAGCACGAGGTCGATCTGCTGATGAAGGAGACCGATCCCGCCCATGTCTGGATGACCGCCGACACCGCGCATCTGGTGCTGGGCGGGCTGGACCCGATGGAGGTTCTGACCACCTATTGGCCGCGCATCGCCGAAGTCCACTACAAGGACGCGCCCCGCCATCTGCGCGGCAACCGCAAGGTGGCTGTGCCGCGCAGCGGGCCGGAAGCGGGCGGTCACGGCTGGTTCCGCAGCATGGTGGGACCGGATTCGGGCGGGGTGGATTTCCCGACCATCCAGAAATTCCTGATCGCGAAGAACTATCAGGGGTGGGTGACGCTGGACTTCGACGCCTCGATGATCCCCAAGGGGGGCTCGATGGAGGCGCTGCTGGCCGAGAACAAGAGATACATCGTGGACGTGCTGAAGGTGGACCCGAAAGAGAATTTCCGCGGCGCCTGATGCCGGCGGTCTTTTCCACGGACGCCCGCGGGTCCCGGCCGGGACCCGCGGGCTTTCGTTTCCCTGATGTTGCGATGCACATTTTTTCGGCAGATGCCGGCGCAAAGATTTGTTCCATCCCGGTTTGATAGGCTCTTTTCAACCGGCCGGATTGGTGCGCTAATTGGTGCGACGCAGCAATGGAGGACGCCATGGGCCAGGAGCCGTCCAGCACCTTCTTCAGTCACATCAAGCCGGGCGACACGGAATACAAGTCCGGGGGCCTGCGCGATTTCTTCCTCTATCGCGACCTGGGCATTGCCGGGGCCACCAACGGCAAGGTGATCGCCCATCTGGTGAAGGCCAACATGCCGCCCAAGGACGGCACGGGCTGGCATTATCACGTCTGCGATTTCCAGATCGTGATCATGATGAAAGGCTGGGCCCGCTTCATGTACGAGGACAAGGTCACGCTGGTCGAGGCGGGCGACGTGGTGCACCAGCGGCCCGGCATGGTGCATTACCTGTTCGATTATTCCCCCGACATGGAATATCTGGAGATCGTCAGCCCCGCCGACTTCGGTTCGGTGGAGGCGCCGCCCGCCACGGACAAGGTGCCCCCCGTCACGCCCTGGCCCTGACGCGCCGGGGTCTTCAGGGAATGCCCGGGTCCTCACCGGTATGCGCGCGGCGGATGGCTTCCTTCAGCTTGGGATCGAGCTTGCGGGAATCCAGGATCACCTTTTCGGAATGGGCATCGATCACGGCGTTCAGGGGTATCTCGAAATCGCCGCCATTCTCGATATAGACGACCAGCTCGCTCTTGCGCACCTGGCGCACCGCGCCGAACGCCTTTTCCCCGTCGTGCAGGAACACGTCGAAACCTTCGCGGATGGATTCGGGCATGGTGTTCTCTCTCAGTAATAGCGCGGGATCGGCCCCAGCTGCGGCGTCACATTGCCCGCCAGGTCGAACATCACTTCATCGACATAGCACCAGCCCCAGCCTTCCGGCGGGTCATAGCCTTCGATGACGGGATGCTGCGTGCGATGGAAATGGCGCGTGGCATGCTTGCCGCGCGACTGGTCGCAGCACCCGACATGGCCGCAGGCGCGGCAGACGCGCAGGTGGAACCATTGCCAGCCCAGCTTCAGACATTCCTCGCAGCCCAGGCTGCCGGGCGTGACCGCGCGGATGGTGTCGAGGTGGGAGCAGAAATCGTCCGCCATCACTCCGCCGCCTCCGCCAGCGCCGCGCGCTGTCTTGCGAGCCAGGCGTGCAGCGCCGACACCACGGTCGAGCCCTCGCCCACCGCCGCGGCCACACGCTTGACCGAGCCGCAGCGCACGTCGCCCACCGCGAAGATGCCGTCGCGGCACGTCTCCAGCGGGTGGCGGCCGTCGGCGCCCGTGATCACAAAGCCCTTGTCGTCCAGCTTCACGCCCGCACCGGCCAGCCAGTCCGTATTGGGTGCGGCCCCGATGAAGGAGAAGAGATGGGCAGCGGGGCGGGCTTCCACAGCGCCCGTGTCGCGGCTGCGCCAGCGTACCGTTCCCAGCAGCGGGCCTTCGCCTTCCAGGGCGCACAGTTCGGTGCGCAGCAGCACCTCGACATTGGCCAGGCCGCGGATGCGGTCGATCAGATATTGCGACATGGTGGCTTCCAGGCTGCCGCCGCGCACCACCATCCATATCCTTTTCGCCTGGCCCGCAAGATAGACCACCGCCTGGCCCGCCGAATTCCCCGCGCCGACCAGCACGACGTCCTGGCCCGCGCAAAGGCGCGTTTCCACGCGACTGGCCCAATAGTGCACGCATGTGCCCTCGAAATCCGAAAGGTTCGCGATGTCGAGCCGGCGATAGCGCGCGCCGGACGCCAGCACCACCGCGCGCGCCCGCACTGTCTCACCCATCGCCAGATGAAGCCGGAAGAGGCCGTCCGCATCCCGCTCGGGCGCCAGCGACACCGCCTCGTCGGGGATCGCGATCTCGGCGCCGAATTTCTGGGCCTGGTTGTAGGCGCGCGCCATCAGCGCAAGGCCGGAGATGCCGGTGGGAAATCCCAGATAGTTCTCGATGCGCGACGACGCGCCCGCCTGCCCGCCGAAGCTTCGGCAGTCCAGCACGAGCGTCGAAAGCCCCTCCGAGGCGCCATAAACGGCCGCCGCCAGGCCCGCCGGTCCCGCGCCGATCACCACCGCGTCGTAAATGTGGTCGGGGTCGATCGGCGCGACCAGTCCGATGCAGCGCGCCAGCTCGCCTTCGCCGGGATTATGCAGGATCTGTCCGCCGGGGCAGAGCACGATGGGAAGGTGTTCGGGCTGGATGTTGAAGCGCGCCTGCAATGTCTGGGCGCAGGGATCGCTGCCGGAATCCAGGCTGCGGTGCGGATGGCCGTTGCGGGTGAGGAAATTCTCAAGCCGCAGCATGTCGGCCGAGCCCAGCGGGCCGATCAGGATGGGCCCGGACTGTCCCGCTTCCAGAAGGCCCACGCGGCGCAAGATCAGCGCCCGCATGATGCGCTCGCCCAGCTCGGCTTCCTGCACCAGCACGTCGCGCAGGCGCCGGGGCGGCACGACGATCGCATCGACATCTTCTTCCGCGACGGCGTCCACTAGCGACGGCCGGCCGGAAAGTTGCGCCAGTTCGCCCAGGAAATTGCCGGGACCATGACGCACGATGGACTGGCGGCGCGAGAAATCGCCGCCGTGGCGCACGTCTATCGTTCCGCTGAGGATGAAGGCGAGGCCTGCGGCCACTTCGCCCGTCCGCATCAGATGTTCGCCGGCCGCAAAGCTGCGCCGTTCGCCGAAGCGCGACAGGCGCGCAATATCCTGGGCATCCAGATGCGGATACATCTGGTCGCGGCGGGTTTCGCTGACGGGCTGTTTCCCGGCCATGACGGAAGCGTAACCCAAGGCCGCGGCACCTGCCACCGTGAACAGGCGGGAGCGGCTCAATATCCCAGCTTGCGCAGCACGCGGCGGACGAAGTTTTCCGCCGTCACCACGGGCGGCAATTCTTCCGGCGCGGCATGACCTTGCGGGGGCGCCTCTGCGGGCTCCGGCGGCGGCACGGCATGCACCGGTTGAGAGGGGACGGGCGCGGCGCGGGGCTTTTTCGCGGCAAGTCCCCAGAACGACGCGATGCGCCGGGTGGAGGAAATGCCCGCCTCCTGGATGAAGGGGCCGGGCACGCCGATGTCGGCGGAATCGATGGGCGTGGCATGGCCCAGCATCGGCAGCGTGTAGACCTCCAGCCTGTCGCCCCAGGCCAGGCGTATCGCGCCGTCCACCATCTCCTGGCGCGCCTCGGTCAGTCCGAACGCGTGCAGGTCGGCCCACTGGGCCACAAGCGCCTGGGCATTGTTGACGTTCACCGTCGTGTCCAGCGCGCCGTGCCAGATGGAGATCCGGGGCCAGGGCCCGGCATGGTCCGAAGCGGCGCGCACCGCATCGGCCCATGCGCGCGGCGTGCGCAGGGGCGCGCTGCGCATCGCTTCCAGCGCGTCGCGCACATTGGCGGCGGCCCCGAAGGGAAGGCCCGCGATGATCGCGCCGCCCGCGAAAAGTTCCGGATAGACCGCCAGCATCGCCGCCGCCATCGCGCCGCCCGCCGAAAGACCGGTGATGAAGACGCGGGCGGGATCGAGCGCGTGCGTCTCCACCATCGTTTCGATCATGGCCGCGATGGAGGCCACCTCGCCCCCGCCGCGCGCGATGTCTTCAGGATTGAACCAGTCGAAACAGGTGTGCGGATTGTTCACCGCCTTCTGTTCGGGGGCCAGCACGGCAAAGCCAAGCTCGTCCGCGAGCCGCGACCAGCCCGCGCCCTGGTCATAGCCCGCAGCGGTCTGTCCGCAGCCATGCAGCGCCACCACCAGCGGCGCACCGGGCGGAAGGCCCTGCGGGACATGCCCGAACATGCGCAGGTTGCCGGGGTTGGCGCCCGCGAAGGCGATTTCGGTCACGGATGAAGCATCCGGCACCGGGCGGCGCTGGAGGGGATTGGGCTTCCGCCCCGGAGCAACGCCATCGCCACGCATCAACGCCACCAGCTTGCGCCACATTGGATGAGTCCCAAGATTATGTTGCGGTGCAGCAATATCAAGGCCGGGCAGAGGCCGGTTGGGGGCATTTTTCCGCAAAAGCTGTGATTGGGCGCAATATCGACAGGAATTTTTTACCATTGTGCATGTTCCGCCCACCCGCCCGCCGTTCCCGCCGCGTTAATGCGGCATGGGATATTCCGCGGCCCCGCACGATCTGCGAAGCCTTCTGGGCACCGCCATCCGGCTGCGCCGGCTTGCCGAAGACCCGCGGCTTGCGGACGACAGGGCGCTTTTCCTGATGGCCGCGACGGCGCTGGAGGTGCGCGCCCAACGGCTGGGCGCGGGGCTCGCCGGCGACCGCCACGACCGCGACCGCGCCATGGGCCTTTACCGGTCTGTGGACATCACCGCGTGACCGGCCATCCCGCACGGCGCTGCATGAGCGAAGGGTAACCATGCGCGGAACGGTTCGCGTTGCTTCTGCTTATGGATTTGAGACAGACTTCGGCATGGGCCCGGAAGGTGGGACCGCCGGGCCGCCATTGTGCGGGAAAAACGTACAGGAAAGGATCGTGATGTTCGTCAGGACCTTCGTTGCGGCCACGGCAATGGCTGCGCTTCCCTTCGCAGCCCAGGCGCAACAACTGGCCAGAAGCTTCACGCGGGACACACCGATCGAGACGATCGCCGCCGATCCTGCCGGCGCCGCGGTCCTGAACAAGGACATTCCGGGCCTTCTGGCCGACAAGTCCTATCCCGACTTCAAGGCCATGAGCCTCAAGCAGGTCCAGGCCCTGTCGGGCGGCGAACTCAGCGAATCGACCGTCGAGCAGGCGGAGAACGATCTCAAGGCGCTGCCCGCGCACTGATGAACGCCGGGCCGTACCTCTATTTCGGCAACCTGGGACCGGAAGAACGCCAGTTCCAGGTGCCGCAGTTTGTCGGCCTTGCCCTTCATCCGCAGCACGCGCGCGAGATGCGCCACGACGCCACCCAGGCGCTGCCTTTCGACGACAATTCCATCCCCAAGATTCAGGCGCAGGACGTGCTGGAGCATCTTCCCTTCGAGAAGGTGTCCTTCGTGCTGGACGAGGTCTGGCGCGTGCTGGAGCCGGGCGGCGTCTTCCGCCTCAGCGTGCCGGACTATCGCAGCCCCGTGCTCAAGCGGCGCTCGGTCTATGACCATCGCGGGCGGGTGATCGGCGATCTGATGATGGGCGCCAGCGCCTGGTTCGACGCCGCCACCGGCGATGCGCGCATCCGCTTCACAGGCGATGGGGAATCGCACCTGTGGTTTCCGCGCTACGAGCTCGTGCTGCACCTGATCGTGAAGTCCGAGATCCGCAAGTGCCGCGATATCCATTTCTACCAGTGCTTCCTGGACGACCATCATTTCCTGGCCGAGCCGATACCGGAAAACGAGATGTTCGTGCGCCGCGCCCTGCCCCATGACATGCGCAGCGGCGGCCAGCCCATCTCGATCGTGGCCGATTTCTTCAAATAGGCGCCCGCCCCGAGGGGCATCTGCCGGCTTTTAGCCTTTTCTTTGCCGCAGTAGGCCACTATCGGGTGGGAAACCATCCGAGAGCGCCAGCCTGTCCCCTCCGAAAAACAGCCTCGCCCACATCGCCTATCTGGTGACGATCCTGGTCAAGGGGTTCGTCGGCGGCCTGGAATTCGTGGCCGGCACGGTGATCGCCTTCACGGGACCGCAGCGCATCTATGCCTTTGCCCTGCAGATCACCGCGCCGGAAATCTACAACGGCCAGCACGGCCATGCCGCAAGGCTGATCCGCCAGGGCGCGGCGCTGCTGGCGCAGTCGCCCGCCCATTTCGTGATCTTCTACCTGCTGGTCCACGGCACGCTGAAGATGGCGATCACCACCGTCCTGCTGCGCGGACACGGCCAGTGGGTGTTTCCCTTCGCGGCTGCGATCCTGACCGGCTTCATCGCCTATATGAGCTATGAACTGGCCGACGACTGGTCCAACTGGCTGCTGGGCCTGGCATTGTTCGACACGGTGACGCTGGCGCTGGTGCTCAACGAATGGCGCAACTGGCGCACGGGCTAGGAAGCCCGCGAAATTTGCGCGGGTTCCCGCAACAAACTGGCCGCGCGCGGCGTTCCCCAACCGATATCCCAGTGGAGGAACCCATGACGACCAGCAGCGGTCACACCAGCGCCATCCTCGCATCGCGGGTCAGGGGAACGCCCGTCTATAACGGTTCCGGCGAAAGGCTGGGCACGGTGGAGGATGTGGTGCTGGACAAGCTGTCCAACCAGATCATGTTCGCCGCGCTCGGCTTCGGCGGCGTGCTTGGAGTCGGCGAGAAATACCATCCCGTGCCCTGGTCCCTGCTCGATTATGACGAGGACAGGGGCGGCTATGTGGTGCCTTTCGACAAGGACCTCATCAAGACCGCGCCCGCCTACAAGCTCAACGAGCTGACCCGGCATGACGGCAGCCTGGCCGGAATCCGCGAGGAAACCTATTCCTTCTACAATATCGGCCCCGACTGGCACTGATTGCCCGGCACTGAACGGCCGGCGGCGGACAGCGAGGCGAATTTGGCTGTTGCCGCCGGTGATGCCGGCGCGATACTTTCCCGGCCCCGCGAACCGCAGGTTGGAGCGCCCGTGCTGGATACTTCCCTCAAGACCGCGACGGGCGGCGCCGTTCCGGCGGCCGCCGCGCGCTTCACCGCGATCTATCACGTGACCGACGCGCCCGCGCAGATCGATGCGCGCGCGCAAGGCATCGCCGTCGAGCAGAGCGTGGAGATGCCCGTTTCCGCGATTACCGATCGGGGCGTGCTGGACGCCATCGTGGGACGGGTGGAGCAGATCACCGACCTCGGCAACGGCACGTTCGAGGTGCGCATCGCCCTGGCCGCCGCCACCACGGGCCTCGAGGCGGGCCAGCTTCTGAACATGCTGTTCGGCAACACCTCGATGCATCCCGACGTGGTGCTGCACGACGCGGAATTTCCGGACACGATGCTTTCGGCCTTCGGCGGGCCGCGCCACGGGCTTGCGGGCCTGCGCGCGCGCGTGGGCGCGGGCGCGCGCGCGCTGACCTGTTCGGCGCTCAAGCCCCAGGGATCGGACGCGAAGACATTGGCGGAGATCGCCGGGCGGCTGGCGCGCGGCGGGCTGGACTTCATCAAGGACGATCACGGCCTGGCCGACCAGAGCTACAGCCCCTTTGCCGAACGCGTGCCGCGCATCGCGGAGGCGGTGCGCACCGCGCGCGCGCATGATGGCGGGCGCACCTGCTACCTTCCCTCGCTGTCGGGCAATCTGGACCAGATCCGCCGCCAGGTGGAGATCGCCCGCGCGGAAGGGCTGGATGCACTGCTGATCGCGCCGATGGTGACGGGGCTGGCCACGTTCCATGCGATCACGCGGAAAAATCCCGACATGGCCTTCATGACCCATCCCGCGATGGCGGGTGCGGCGCGCATCGCCCCGCCGCTGCTGCTGGGCAAGCTGTTCCGTCTTCTGGGCTCGGACGCGACCGTGTTTCCCAATCACGGCGGCCGTTTCGGCTATTCCCCCGCCACCTGCCGCGCGCTGGCGGATGCCGCGCTTGCGCCCTGGGGCGGCTTTCCGGGCACCGTGCCGGTTCCGGCGGGCGGCATGACGCCCGACCGCATCGCGGAAATGCTGCAATTCTATGGTAGGGATGTGATGCTGCTGATCGGCGGCGGCCTGCTGGCGGCGGGCGCGCGCATGACCGAGGAAGCGGCGGCATTCGCTCGCGCGGTGGCGCAGGCATAGCGGAGCGGCGGCGATGGACAAGATGGACGAGGCGCAGGAGAAGCAGGCGGACCTGTTCCGCGCCTTTTTCGAGAATTATCGCTGGGAGAGCGTGCCTTTCCTTCCCTACAAGGAGGAAGGCTCGGCGCCTTTCAAATCCATCACCCGCCAGGTGCTGTTCCACGATCCGGAACTGCGCTGCGAGCTGCGGTATTTCGAGGTCGCGCCGGGCGGCTATTCCACGCTGGAGCGCCACCAGCATACCCATGGCGTGATGATCCTGCGTGGCGAGGCCGATGTGCTGGTCGGGAGCGAAATCAGGCCGGTCAGGACTTTCGACCTGGTGCGCATTCCGCCGATGACCTGGCACCAGTTCCGCACCAAAGGCGAAACGCCGATGGGCTTCCTGTGCATGGTGAATGTGGAGCGCGACCGCCCGCAATTGCCGGGCGAGGACGACCTGCGCCAGTTGAAGAGCGATCCGGCAATCGCGGCCTTCCTGTCGCGCTGAGTGTGCGTCGGGCAGGTTGGCCCGGCCTCATCCTTCGACAGGCTCAGGATGAGGTTTCGCCATGACCGGAACGCGCTGGGCCTCATCCTTCGACAGGCTCAGGAGTGGCCCGGCCCCGTCAGGCGGCGTCCACCAGCACGATCTCGGAATCCTCCAGCGCCTTGATCGTCACCGACTCCAGGTCGCTGATCGCGACACCGTCGCGGGCGTTGGCGCGCACGCCGCCCACATCGAGCGCGCCGGTGGCCGGCACCAGATAGCCGTGGCGCTTGCCGCCAAAGCGGTATTCGACGCTTTCGCCCGCCTTCAGCGTCGCCCCCAGCACGCGGGCATCGGTGCGGATGGGAAGCGCATCCTCATCGCCGTCGATGCCGCTGGCCAGCGTCACGAAACGGCCGGAACGGTCACCTTTGGGGAAGGGCTTGGAGCCCCAGGCGGGCGCGCCGCCGGACCTGGTCGGTTCGATCCAGATCTGGAAGATCCGGGTCGTCTCCGGTTCCAGATTGTATTCCGAATGGCGCACGCCGGTGCCCGCGCTCATCACCTGCACGTCGCCCGCTTCGGTGCGGCCCAGGTTGCCCATGCTGTCGCGATGGGTGATGGCGCCTTCACGCACATAAGTGATGATCTCCATGTTGGCATGGGGATGCGGGGGAAAGCCGGTCTGGGACTGGATTTCATCGTCGTTCCAGACGCGCAGGGCTCCCCAGTTCATGCGGCCGGGGTCATAATAATTGGCGAACGAGAAGTGATGGCGGGCCTTGAGCCAGCCATGGTCCGCGCCGCCAAGCTTGTTGAAGGGCCTGAGTTCGATCATGGGGTTCTCCGGGATCGGCCTGATGGTTTCGGGAGCTAGATAGACCCGGCCCGATGGCCTATAAATAGAAACAGTCGAAACGCATTGTTTCCGAATTGGAAATGGCAAACCTGCCCGACCTCGAAGCCTTCGCCATCTTCGCCCGCGTGGCGGAATTGCGTTCCTTTGCCCGCGCCGCCGACGCGCTTGAGGTATCGAAAGCCACCGTGTCCAAGGCGGTCAGCCGGCTGGAGAACCGGCTGGGCACGCGGCTGTTCAACCGCACCTCGCGCCGGCTGGCGCTGACCGAGGCGGGGCGGAGCCTTGCGGGCCGCGCCGCCGCCCTTCTGGCCGAAGCGGAAGCGGCCGAGCGCGAAGCGATGGCGCAGTCCGAAGAACCGCGCGGGCTGGTGCGGCTGGCGGTGCCGATGTCCTTCGGCGTGCTCTATGTCGCGCCGCTGCTGCCCGAATTCTTCCGCGCCTGTCCTGAAGTGTCGGTGGAGCTGCATCTCAGCGATGCGCAGGTGGACCTGATCGGTGAAGGGTTCGATGCCGCCATCCGCATCGCCGCATTGCCGGATTCATCGCTGGTGGCGCGACGGCTGTGCCCCATGCCGCTTTATCTGGTGGCCTCGCCCGATTATCTGAAGACGCACGGCCGGCCGCGCCATCCGCTGCAGCTGTCCGAGCATGTGGGCCTCAGCTATTCCTATCAGGCGACGCAGGAGACCTGGCGCTTCCGCAGGAAGAACGGCGAGACGGCAACCGTTCGGCCCGCCGGTCCGCTGAAGGTCAACAATGGCGAAGCGATGCTGCCCAGCCTGGTTGCGGGCGCGGGCCTGGGCGTTCTGCCGGAATTCATCGTGCGCGAAGCACTGGCGAAGAAAGAGCTTGAGATCGTCCTGCCCGACTGGTCTCTGCCCGCAAGCGCCGTGCATTGGGTGACGCCGCCCGGAGGGCCGAAGCCGAAGCGGATCGAGGCGCTGGCGTCCTTCTTCGCCGCGAAGCTGGGGCGCAGGGGCTGAACGCACCTACCAGGTGCGCACGCGCCCCACATCCACATGGACGAAATCGGAAGCCGGATAATAGCCCACGCCGCCGCCGCGCTGGGCCAGCGCGGCATTGTGCACCTGGGCCAGCGAGCGGCCGGCGAAGCGCAGGTCGATCGCCATGCCCTGCATGTGCAGGCTTTTCGACGCGACGCCCGAATGTTCGCTGCGGCCCCGCAGCATGGCGTTGGTGGCGGGCGAACGATAGCCGGAGATCACGCTGACCGGCTCGGCCGTCTCCAGCCGGGCGCGCAACAGCACCAGAAGGTCGAGCAATTGCGGCGCGATGGGATGGACCTCGCCCGAGCGGAAATCGCGCAGCACATGGTTCACCTCGGTCAGGGCATCGGGCAGGTAGCGCCCGCCGGCCCAGTATTCGACCTTGAGCTTTTCGCCCGTGTGCAGATTGTCGAAGGCGAGCGCGCGCGAATCCTGGGAACCGACATCGCGGAAACTGGCGTCGCGGAAGCTGGCCAGCGCGGGCGCGGGCACCAGAATGGCGCAACCGGCCCCTGCCAGGAAATGACGGCGTCTTATCTTCAGCGGCATGCGTGACGGATCTTGGGGTGACAGCCCTCTGGTTCTAGCAATGCCCCGGGCGCGGCGGCAACCGTTTCAGGGTGGCGCGCCCCATTTCTTCTCACCGTCAGCCTTTCTGGCAGGTGGGAAGGGCGGCAACCCGCAATTGCCGCGCCCGCAACGCCGCGATCAGCCGCCGGTCGCGGCCATAAATGTCGGGATGAAACGCAATGGTTCCATCAGCGGCGGGAACCGCGGTCCAGTAAAGGAAATAGACCGGAAGCTTCTTCTTCAGCGCGATGTACTGCGTCTGGCCCGTGCCGATGGCGGCGGCGATCTTTTCGCTGGCGCCGAGATCAGCGGCAAGCGCATAGGATGCCAGCGGCAATATCTGTTCGACCCGCACGCAGCCGTGACTCTGCGCCCGCGACGGACGGTCGAACGCCGTCTTGCCCGGCGTGTCGTGCAGATAGACATCGAACCGGTTGGGCAGTTCCAGCTTGATCTGCCCCAGCGGATTCTTCGGCCCCGGATGCTGCCGGATGCGATAGGGGAAGGTGCCCGCGGGGATCGCTTTCCAGTTCACATGCCGTCCGTTCGGATCGCCGGGCGGTCCGTTCAGCAACACCATGTCCTGGCCGGCGAGATAGGACGGGTCGCGCTTGAGCTTGGGCAGGATCTCATGCGCGGCGATGGACTGCGGCACATTCCAGGGCGGATTGACGGTCAGGCCCGCGCCTTCCGCGCGCAGGATGGGCGTGGGCGTCTTCGGCTTTCCGACGATCACGCGCGATTCCAGCACGATCTTGCCGCCCAGCCATAGTTGCAGGCTGGCATCGGCGGAATTGACCATGATCCTGTCCGGCTCCAGCGGGGGCAGCCAGCGCCAGCGCTCCATGTTCGCGCGGATGATGTCGGCGGACTGGGCATCGGGATGGTCCGCAAGCGCCTTGCGCAGCGCGGCATATTCGGGGTGCGGCGGCGCAACCGACGCCAGCATGGCGGCCAGGCCATTCTTCTGCAGCGCCTCGTTCAGCCTGCCCGCCGCGTCGAAACTGCGCGGCGGAAGCAGGACATCGCGGTCGAGCGCCTGGAGTTCCGGCCGGCCCACGGCAAGATCGCGCATGTAGGACAGCGCCGCCGCCGTCAGCGCGACGTCTCCGGCCGGATCGCCATTCGCGCGCGCCTGATAGTGGCCGGGATCGAGTCCCTCGTCCGCCGCCTTTGACAGCACGGACAGCATGAGCCTGGCGTTGGCCTGGGCCTGGGGATTGCCGGTCCAGGCCGACGCACCGCCGCGCTGCTGGTAGAAGTTGCGCGTCTGGTTGTTGTCGTTGACGCGGGCAATCGCCGCGTCGAGCGGCTGTGCCGCGGCGGGCCCGCCGAGGACCAGGAAAGCCGCCAGGAGAAAACGCCGCAACATCACACGACACTCATGAACAGAGCCATATGCTGAACCAACGGACTTGCAGCGGCTTTGATCCGGCGCAATCATGGGAACCTTGATCCGGCGCAATGCGCCTTCAGCCGCGGCGCGCCAGCATTCCGGCCATGAAACACGCGGTCATTTTCGCACATCCCAAGACCGTCCGAAGCTTCACCGCTGCGGCCGCCGATGCGTATGCCAGGGCATGCAGGAAACTGGGCCATGAGGCCATTGTACGCGATCTTTACGGGACCGATTTTGATCCCCGCCTGAAGCCCGGCGAAATTCCCTTCGCGCCCGGCTTCG
Organism: Rhizomicrobium sp.; assembly: GCA_035547015.1. Lineage (GTDB taxonomy): Bacteria > Pseudomonadota > Alphaproteobacteria > Micropepsales > Micropepsaceae > Rhizomicrobium. The sequence goes on from DASZVO010000003.1 coordinate 141,415, forward strand.
CGCCCGGCGCGGATGTCGAGGCCGAGAGGGAGCTGCTGCGGGATTGCGACGTCTTTGCCTTCTTCTATCCGCTCTGGCTCAATGCGCCGCCCGCGATGATGAAAGGCTATCTGGAGCGCGTCTTCGGGTTCGGCTTCGCTTATGGCAGCGGCGGGCGCAGCTACAGCCCCCTGCTGGCGGGCCGCAAGCTCATCAGCTTCAGCTCCAGCGGAGCGCCCCATGAATGGATCGAGCAGACGGGCGCGCTGGGCGCGGTGTGCCTGCTGTTCGACAATTACTTCGCCAGCCTCTGCGGACTGGCGGTTCTGGATCACATCCACACCGGCAGCGTGACGCCGGACGCCAGCGAGACTTTCGTGCAGGCCCGGCTGCGGCATGTGGAAGACGCCGTTGCCAGGCATTTTGGAACCCGTTCCGGGAGGACCACATGAGCCGCGATATAGAGCTTGTCACACAGATCGCCGTCTCGCCGGACCTGTGGACGTCGGCGATCATGCCCGAAGGCATACTGGAGCGATGGATGTATGACGACGGCAGCGAAGTGAAGGCCGGAGACGCCATCGCCGCCGTGCGGATCGAATCCGCGCTGCACGACCTGATGGCGCCGTGCCGCGGCCGCCTGAAGATCGATTGCCGGAACAACAGCGTGATCGAGCCGGGCGCCGTGATCGGCCGCATCACGCGCACCATTGCGATGTGACCCCAGGCGCGATGTGACGGTCAGGGCACCAGCACGGCGGCGCCGTCGAAGCGGCCGTGGCGCAGGTCGTCCAGCGCGCGGTTGGCCTCCTTCAGCGGATAGAGCGTGGTGTGCGTGCGGATGCCGATGCGCGGCGCCAGCGCCAGGAAGTCCTCGCCATCCTTGCGCGTCAGGTTGGCCACCGATACCAGCTGCCGCTCCTCCCACAGCAGGCCATAGTCGAACGACGGGATGGGACTCATGTGGATGCCCGCGCAGACCACGCGCCCGCCCTTGCGCACGGCTCCAAGCGCCGGCGGCACCAGCCTGCCGTCGGGCGCATAGAGGATCGCGGCATCGAGCTTTTCGGGCGGCGCCTGATCGGATCCGCCGGCCCATGCCGCGCCAAGGCTTCGCGCGAAGTCCTGGCTTCCGGTGTCGCCCGGTTTTGTGAACGCGAAGACGCGGCGGCCCTGCGCGCGCGCCACCTGCGCCACGATGTGCGCCGCGGCGCCGAAGCCGTAAAGGCCGAGGGCCTCGCCCTCTCCCGCCATGACCAGCGAGCGCCAGCCGATCAGGCCTGCGCACAGCAGCGGCGCAAGCGCCGCATCCTCACCGTCCTCGCCCAGCGCGAAGGCAAAGCGCGCATCGGCGATCGCGGCCGTGGCGAATCCGCCGTCGCGCGTATAGCCGGTGAACAGCGGCCGGTCGCAGAGATTTTCATGCCCGCTCACGCAATAGGGGCACACGCCGCAGGTGTGACCCAGCCAGGGAATGCCGACCCGCTGGCCCAGCGACAGGTGGGTGACGCCTTCGCCCACCGCGTCCACCCGGCCCACGATCTCGTGACCGGGAATCACCGGCAGCGCCGGATGCGGCAGCTCGCCATCCACCACATGCAGGTCGGTGCGGCAGACGCCGCAGGCTGCGACGCGGATGCGGACCTCGCCGGGCGCGGGCTGGCGGTCGGGCAGATCGGTCCATTCCAGCGGCGCGCGGGGGCGCCTGAGCAGCATTGCCTGCATGCGCCCAGTCTAGTCCAAAGGCGGGGTATCGCGCCTAGTGTGAAATCAACACGCAGAAGTCCGGGTCCAGCAGCATGTCCAATGTGACGCCGCCGAAAACCCATTCGCCGACGCGGCTGTGGCCATAGGCGCCCGCCACCAGAAGATCGCATTTGCGGTCCAGAAGCTCGGCATGCAGCTGGCCGGCCTCTATTCCGCCGCTCGCAACCGTCATCGGCGTGGCAGAAACCCCGTGCCGTTCCAGCCAGCGCGCCGTGTCGGCCACCCGCGCCTGCGCCGCGGCGCATGCATCCTTTGGCGCCACTTCCAGCACGGTGGCCCGGCCCGCAGCCGCCAGAAGCGGCAGCGCATCCCACACCGCGCGCCGGGCCTCGCGCGAATCCTTCCAGGCCACAAAGACATGGCGCATGGGCAGTTCCGTCACACCCTTCGGCACGATCAGGATCGGCCGGCCCGCCTGCATCGCCAGGCTGCCGACATTGACGCGGCGGGTGTTGTCGAGGAAGGCGCCGCCTATGTCCTTGCCCGTGATAATCAGGTCGGCGCAGCGGGACTGGTCCGCGATATAATCGGCCAACGGTTCGTAGGTGATCGCGGACCGCCATTCGACAGCCGCGGCGCGCCCTTCCAGGGCCTTGCGGAACTGCGCCTCGCAGGCGGCGATTTCCTTGCCGGTCTCTTCCCGGTCGCGGTTGAGCACTTCGCCGGCCACCCAGCCTTCTTCATAGAGGATCTGGATCGGCTGGGCCGCCGCGATGCCGATGACGCGCGCGCCGAACCGCTGCGCCAGATCGCCGGCAATGGCCAGAAGGCCGCTGTTGTCGCCGTTCAGTTCCAGATGCACCAGCAATGTCTTGTAGTCCATGCCGTCCTCCATCGCGCGCTTTCATGTTCCACAAGGCGGAGGCGCCCGCCTTGATCCCACTCAAGGCCGGGTCATGGTGGCCCTGCGCACGGTTTCGAGCAGTTCATCCCCCAGCAAAGGCTTTTCCAGCAGGCCGAAGGCCCCCGCTTCGCGCGCACGCCGGCGCACGCTGTCGGTGACGGGCGCGGTAATCAGGACGACCGGCACGGCGATATGCCGCGCCGCGAGTTCCGCGATCACGCCGAACCCGTCGAGTTCGGGCATCCTGCAATCCAGCACCAGGCACCCGGCCGCGCCGGGGTCGCCTTTCTCGAGCAGAAGCGCGCCGCTGGCATAGGTCTCCACCACCAGGCCTTCCAGCTCCAGCGAGAACTTCAGCGACTCGCGAACCGCCCGGTCGTCGTCCACGACCAGGACCAGCTTCCTGTATTTTCCCAATTTCCAATGACCTTTTCCGGCCCGGCGCAAGCCGCCCGACGGCGGACCATCGGCGCATTCGCCCGCCGGCACATTGATCCGGCACAACCGGGATCAGCCGATCGGGGTTCCCGTCACTGGGCCGAAAGCGCCATCCGCACCAGTTCGGACAGGCTGGAAGCCCCCATCTTGGTCATCACATTGGCGCGGTGGACTTCCACCGTCCGGGGACTGAGCCCGAGGTCATAGGCAATGGTCTTGTTGGGCTGGCCGGCCAGCAAGCCGTCCAGAACCTCCCGCTCGCGCGGCGTGAGCGAAGCCAGGCGCTCGCGGACCTGCTGCGTGTTCCCCGCATGTGCCGCAAGCCGGCGGGCAAGCGCCGCCCTGATCGCGGCCAGCAGCGTCTCGTCGGCAAAGGGCTTCTCGATGAAATCCACGGCGCCCGCCTTCATCGCCGCGACGGCCAGCGCCACATCGGCATGGCCCGTCATCACGATGACGGGAGTCCTGACGCCCAGCTCGCCCATCCGCCGCAACAGCTGAATCCCGTCCATGCCCGGCATGCGCACATCGGTGATGACGCAGCCGGCCTCGAAGCCGTCGCGCCTCTCGAAGAACCGGTCCGCCGATTCATAGACCTTCACGGCGAAGCCGGCCGTGCCAAGCAGGAAGGCCAGCGCGCGGCGGACATCTTCGTCATCGTCTATCAGGTGCACCACGCTGTCAGCGGACATGTCTCATCCTGTCTCCCGGTCTTTCGCCGGGTCCGCCTTCCGGAGCGTGAGGCGGAAGATCGTGCCGCCCGCCGGATTGGCCTCGGCCCAGAGCCTGCCGCCATGCGCCTCGACGATGGTGCGCGATATGGAAAGGCCCACGCCCATGCCGTGCGGCTTGGTGGTCATGAAGGGCTGGAACAGCCGGGCGGCGATGTCCGGCGCGATGCCGGCGCCCGTATCGGTCACGGATATCTCGATGGTCTGCGGATCGACCAGCCGCGTGGCAGTCAGCAGCTCGCGGCGCGGGCTTTCCTGCATGGCTTCGATGGCGTTGCGCAACAGGTTGAGAAGAACCTGCTGGACCTGGATCTTGTCGACAAACGCCATGTCCGCGGCGGGATCGAAACTGAAGGAGACGCGCACGCCGGTTTCGCGCAGGCCCACCAGCGCGAGCGCGCTTGCCTCTTCGATCAGCTTGCGCAGATTCTCCGGCCGGCGTTCGCTTTCGCCCCGGGCCACGAATTCGCGCAGGCGCTTGATGATCTGCCCGGCGCGCAGGGCCTGTTCGGCCGCGCTGTCGATGGCCCCGCGCGCCGTGGCGACATCTTCGGCCCTTCCGCCGTCGAGCAGGCGCCGCGCGCCGCTGAGATAACCGGCCGCCGCGGTGAGCGGCTGGTTGAGTTCATGCGCCAGGGTGGAGGCCATTTCGCCCAGCGCGGTGAAACGCGACATGAAGATCAGTTCCGCCTGCAGGTCCTGCAGCCGCTTCTGGGTCTGCTGGCGCTCGGTGATGTCGCGCAGGAAGCCTGTGAAGTAGCGCTGGTCGCCGGAGCGCATCTCGCCGACCGAAAGCTCCATCGGGAAGGTGGAGCCGTCCTTGCGCTGTCCCACCACGAGCCGGCCGATTCCGATGATGCGGCGCTCGCCCGTGGCGAGGTAACGGGCGAGATAGGAATCGTGTTGCGACCGATAGGGCTCGGGCATCAGCGTGCTGACATTGCGCCCGACGACTTCGCCCGCCTCATAGCCGAACAGCTTCTCGGCCGTTGCGCTGAAGGACTGCATGACGCCGCCGGTGTCTATGACGACCATGGCGTCGGGCACCGTGTCGAGGACGGATTGCAGATGGGCCTCGCGCTGACGCAGCGCCCGTTGCGCCGCCTTCGCCGTGGTGATGTCGCGCGCCACCTTGGACGCCCCGATCAGCGTGCCGTCTTCGTCACGGACCGGAGAAACGGTGATCGAGACATCTATGATCCGGCCGTCCTTGCGCAGTCGGCGCGTTTCGAAATGTTCTATCCGCTCGCCGTTTCCCAACCTTTCGAGGATCCGGCGCTCTTCATCCTCCAGCCCCGGCGGCAGGAGGATGGCGATGGACCGGCCGATCATCTCCTGCGCGCTGTAGCCGAAGATCGCCTGCGCGGCGTCGTTCCAGTCGGTCACGATGCCGTCCATCGTCTTGCCGACGATCGCATCGTCCGAAGAGGCCACGATGGCCGCCAGACGGTTCTTGTCGATTTGCATGGACCGGCGCCCGGCGATGTCGATGACAATGCCGTTGGCGCCGCCTGCCGGCGTGGCCCGTCCGCGCATACGCCGCCATGCGCCGTCTGCGATGCGGAAATCCAGGTCATGAGCCCGCCCCTGATCGAGGCAGCCGGCCAGCGAACGCTCCATGCGCGCGCGGTCGGCAGGATGGATCAGGCCAAGAAACCCGTCGCGGGACAGCTTCGCGTCCGCCGCGCCAAGCAGACGCGCAGCCTGGGCGGAAAGGGTCACCTGCCCGTCCGGGCTCCAGTACCAAGTTCCCGCCTCTGCCGCCTCCAGCGCCGCGGCGATCTCGCCCGCCGTCGCGCCGGAGATTTCAGTTGCAGCGTTCATTGCCCGGAAAGCCTGCCTGTTTTGCGCCAGAAGCGCCAGAAAGCTTGATTGCTGTCAAGGTGACTTCGTGAAGCCCCGCCATCATGGCCGCGCATCCATGCAGGGATTTGAACCATGAAAGCACTCGTCTATCGCGGTCCCGGCAACAAGGCGCTGGAGGAGCGGCCCAGGCCCGTGCTCCAGGCGCCCGGCGATGCCATCGTGAAAGTCACCCGCACGACCATCTGCGGCACCGACCTGCACATCCTGAAGGGCGATGTTCCGACCTGTGTGCCCGGCCGGATCCTGGGTCATGAGGGAACGGGCATCGTGGACAGCGTGGGTCCCGGCTGCACCGGCATCGCGCCGGGGCAGCGCGTATTGATCTCCTGCATCTCCTCCTGCGGCCGGTGCGGCTATTGCCGGCGCGGCATGTATTCACATTGCACGACCGGCGGCTGGATCCTGGGCAACACCATCGACGGCACGCAGGCCGAATATGTCCGCATCCCCCATGCCGACACCAGCCTGTACCGCCTGCCGGACAGCGTTGACGAGGAGGCCCTGGTGATGTTGAGCGACATCCTGCCCACCGGCTTCGAATGCGGCGTGCTGAACGGCAAACTGCAGGACCCCGGCCTGAATGTGGCGATCGTCGGCGCGGGCCCGATCGGCCTGGCGACGCTGTTGACCGCACAATTCTTTTCGCCCGCCAGGATCATCATGATCGACCTGGACGACAGCCGCCTGGAAGTCGCGCGCCGCTTTGGCGCCACCGATACGATCAACAGCGGCAAGGAAGACGCCGTCGCCAGGGTCATGGCGCTGACCGATGGGGCCGGCGCGGACACGGTGGTGGAGGCGGTCGGCATCCCCGCGACGTTCGAACTCTGCCAGAGCCTGATCGCGCCCGGCGGCACCATCGCCAATATCGGCGTGCACGGCCACAAGGCCGACCTGCACCTGGAAAGGCTGTGGTCCCACAACATCGCCATCACCACCCGGCTGGTGGACACCGTCACCACCCCCACTCTGCTCAAGGCCGTGACGGCCGGAACGATCGATCCGGCGCGGCTGATCACCCACCATTTCCGTCTGGACCGGATTCTCGACGCCTATGACACCTTCGGACAGGCGGCCGAAACCGGGGCATTGAAAGTCATTATCAGCCCCTGAGCGGCGACTACGTAGAATTCCTTAGGAGGAAACCGAATTTCGCGCCTGCGCCGGCGCCCCTAGAAGGAAGGTGAAGACCGCGAAGGGGATTTCCGCAATGACGGCGCAGGCAACAATCGGCACCAACGGCTTTCCGGCGGCACTCGGCGCGCGGGCGGCGGCAATCGCGAACGATGAAGGCGAGCCCCTGCGGGCGGCAGGCACGGTCATGCATGTCGACGAGGGCCGCGAGATCTTCGCCGAGGGCGGCAATACCGACCTGTTCTATAAAGTGGTGTCGGGCGTGGTGCGGGTCTGCAAGTTCCTGAGCGACGGCCGCCGCCAGATAGAGGCCTTCCACGTCGCCGGCGCGGTGTTCGGCTTCGAGCTGGGCGAAGAGCGCGCCCTGTCGGCGGAAGCGGTCAGCGACTGCACGCTGATTTCCTATCGCCGCCGCAATGTCGAGATGCTGGCGGCGAAGGATGAAGCCGTCGCGCGCCAGCTTTTCCGGCATGCGATGCAGAACCTGGCCCAGGCGCAGGACCACTGCCTGCTGCTGGGGCGGCGGGGCGCGGCGGAAAAGGTGGCATCGTTCCTGCTGCACTGGGCCGGACATGCCGCGGACGGCGGCGTGGTCCATCTGGCCATGACGCGCCAGGACATCGCCGACTATCTGGGCCTGACCATTGAGACGGTTTCGCGCAGCCTCTCGCAGCTTGAGCGCGGCGGGGTGATCGCGCTGCCCAGCGCCCGTCAGGTGCGCCTGCTCGATACCGATGCGCTGGAAGATCTTGCAGCCTGACTCAGTCTGGGAGGGGGACGACCGTGACGACGAATGAACTTGTATTTCTGGTCCTGGCGGTGAGCGCCTTCTCGGTCTTCGGCGGGGTTCTGGCCTGGGCCTCCTGGATGGAAGCCCGCGCCAGGAAGGATAAGTAACGGCCTGTTCCATCCGGCGCGGTCTGCTATCCTTCCACCCTTACCGGGAAAGCGGGCCGCGATCATGAAACCATCCCCGACCGCCATGGCCCGCTGATGGATGGCGAACTGCAGCGCGCCGCGCTGGCGGCCAGCATCGGCCTTCTGATCGGCATCGAGCGCGGGTGGCAGGAACGCGAAGCCCAGGATGGTTCGCGGGTCGCCGGCATACGCACTTTCGCGCTGGTGGGTACGCTCGGCGGCTTCTGCGGACTTCTGGCCGCGGGTGACGGCGGCGCCCTGCTGGGCCTGTGTTTCCTGGGTTTCGCGCTGGGGCTGGGCGCCTTCGAATTCCGGCGCGCACGCCAGGCCGGCACCTATTCCGCGACCGACCTGATCGCCGGCCTGCTGACCTTCATCCTGGGCGCCTATGCCGCAAGAGGCAGCATGATGGTGGCGGCGGCGGGCGGCGTGGTGACGGCCGCCATCCTGGCCGAGCGGCGGCTGCTGCATTCCTTCCTGCTCCAGCTGCGCTGGATCGAGCTGCGCGCGGGCCTTGCGCTTCTGGTGATGACGGCGGTGATGCTGCCTGTCCTGCCCGACCGCGCGGTCGATCCCTGGGGCGCGCTCAATCCCCACGAGATCTGGCTGATGACCGTGCTGGTCGGCATCGTCTGTTTCGCGGGCTATGCCGCGGTGCGGATCGCGGGCGAACGCAGGGGATTGCTCTATGCCGGGATCATGGGCGGACTTGCGACCTCCACCACCGTCACATGGACCTTCGCCCGGCTGGCCAGGCGCGATCCGGCGCTGCGCCCGGCGGTGACGGCCTCCATCCTGGTTGCCTGGGCCGTTTCGCTGGTCCGCATGACGGGGCTGGCCGTGGTGGTCGCGCCGGCGCTGCTTGCGCCGCTGACGCCGCCCGTCACGGCGGCATCGCTGCTTCTGCTGGCGGGCGCGGCCCTGGCCTATCGCCGCGCAGGCCACGCGCCCCAGGCGCCGCTGGCGCTGCAGAATCCTTTCGAGCCGGGCCTGCTTCTGCGTTTCACCGCGTTGTTCGTGCTGATCCTGTTGCTGGCCAAATGGCTTTCCCACGGCGAGACAGGCATGCTGTTCGCGCTGGGCGGTCTTTCCGGCGTGCTGGACGTGGACCCCGTCACGCTTTCGATGGCGGAAATGACCCGCACGGGAACGGCGCCCGCCATTGCCGCCGTCACCATCCTGCTCGCGGCGGCTTCGAACGTCGTGGCCAAAACCGTGCTTGGCTGGGGCTTCGGCGGCCGCCGGCTCGGCATGATCCTGAGCCTTGCGGCGGCCGCGAGCATCGCCGTTTCCGCCGCGGCCTGGTGGGCGAGCCGCTAGGACCGGCCGCGCCCCAATGCCGGCCGGAAAATTCCTTCAGCCGGAAAATTCTTGTGGAACCGGATCGCCGGCGTATGGTTGGCGGACAGGAGGAGATGATCATCGATGCCATTGCCGGCATCGCGAAAGACGGCCCGCGCCAAAAGGCATCGGTGTCTGCAGGACGGCATCTATAAGACAACAACAGAGGAAACAGGATGGCCACGCCCACAAACCAGTCCGTCATAAAAGCCTTCCACATGCTCAAGTCCTTCCGCGCACCGGACGAGTGGCTGACAAGCTGTGAGTTGAGCCGCCGCGCCAACCTTCCCGAAGCGTCGGGCTATCGCCTGATCCAGACGCTGGAGAAGATCGGCGCCGTCGTGCGCGGTCCGCGCGGGCGCTATCGCCCCGGCATGCTGCTGGTTTCGCTTTCGCATAATGTGGCGATCGGCGAGCTTCTGCGCGAGGCGAGCCGGGAGATCACCACCGCGCTTTCCACCCGCTTCGACCTTACGGTGCATCTTGGCCTTCTGGAAGGTGGCATGGTCACCTACATCGCCAAGGTCTGCACACCCACGTCCCTGTCGCCGAACACCCGGCCGGGATCGCAGCTTGAGGCCTATTGCTCGGGCCTGGGAAAGGTGCTGCTGGCGGCCTTGCCGGACGATCAATTGGACAGCTTCATCCTGGACGGCGATCTTGTGGCCCTGACGCGCCAGACGATCACCGACCGCGCGGCGCTGCGCGCCGAACTGAAAAAAGTGCGCCTTCTGGGTTATGCCGTTGACGATCGGGAGATCCGCGCCGACATGCGTTGTGTCGCCGTCCCGATCCATGACGCCGATGGGCGTACCGTTGCCGCCATGTCCGCGACGGATCATGCCCTGCGCATGACCGAGGCACGCCAGACCGAAGTGCGCGAGGCGCTGCTCGAAGCTGCCGCGGCGCTGGAACGCAAGGTCTTTCCGCCCAGTCCCACGCTGCCGCCTTCGCATCGCCGTCCCGTCATCCGGGAAACCGCCGTCGCGGGCCACGCCTGACAAGGGCGCCGGGCCCCGCCCGTGGCGGCGGGGCCCGGCTTGTCCGAGACACGGGGGAGCGCCTCGGGCTGTGCTAGAACTTCACGCGGATGCCCGCGACCGTGAGCCGCCCGACCAGGCTGGTCACGAGGTCGTCGGTACCCGTGATCTGGGCCTGGCCCGGACTGTTGTAGAAGGGCGGATGCTTGTCGAAGATGTTGGTCATCGTCAGGTAGATCTGGTCGCCGCCCAGAAGGCCGTCGGGGAAGTCGTAGGCGATGTGCCCGTCGAAGGTGATGTTCGCCTTCACCGGATCGCCGCCGCCGCTGGGATTGCCATTGGCATCGCGGGTCAGCGGGTTGGCGGGGGTGGCCCAGTTGCGATAGCTGCCCGTGTAGTTCATGAACAGATCGGCGGAGAAACCGCCCATGCTCCAGCTGAGGTTGGTGCGCGACTGATGCTGGATCTCCGGAAACTGCGAGGTCTGGCCGTCGGTGTTGAGCAGGCTGTAGCGCGGCCCTTCCACCGGATAGCCGAATGAAATGTCGTATTGCAGGAACTCCGTGATCGCCGTTCCCAGCCCGAAATGACCCCAGTCGTCGGTGTCAAATTCGTAGTTGATGGCGATGTCCAGGCCCTGCGCGAACAGGTTCTCGATGTTGTTCTGGCTCTGGTCGTCGATCACATAGACCGTCGCCGGGATCGCGCTGTTCAGCGTCGGATAGGGCGCGAGCGCATTGGCGACCGCCGCTGCGCTGCATCCCGTCGGGCAGATCTGGAACAGATGGTTCAACGACGGCACCTGAGCCAGTACGCCGGGGTTGGGCGAAGTGACGGCACCTTTGAAATGGGCATCGAACAGCGTGATATTGGCGCTGAAGCCCGGCAGGAAGTCCGGCGTGAAATCCATGCCTACGGTATAGCCATTGCCCTTTTGCGGCTTGGCATTCGGGCCGATGCCGCGCTGCAAGGTGATGCCCTGGGTCGCGGCGGTTCCGACCTGGCAGGTTGTGGCCGTGGCGGCGCAGCCGGGCAGCACCCCCGCCGTTCCCGGATAAAGCGCGGTGGGGAAGCTGGTCGGCGTCGCGAACAGCCCCGCGCCGCCATAGGCCGCGCGATAATTCTGGCTGGGATCGCCGACGCTGTCCTGTTGCGGCGCCACGAAGGAGGTGGAATAGCTGCCGCGCAATTTCAGGCCGGGGATCACCGTCCAGTCGGCGGCGAACTTCGGGTTGGCGGTATCGCCGACGTCCGAATAGTCGTCATAGCGGCCCGAGACGTCCACCTCCAGCCTGTTGACGAGCGGTATGCTCATTTCCGGCGAGACGAGCGGCACGTCTATTTCGCCGAACACCGAGCGTACCGAGCGCGGAAAATGGAAGACGCTGAAGCCGGAACCGAAGGACGAAGGTCCCGTGCCGTTGGTCTTGGTGACTTTCTGCACCAGGCCGTAATTGACGGTTTCCGCGCCGAACGCGGCCTTCACGGCGCCGCCGGGCAGGTCGAACAGCGGGCCGTTGGCGCCGATCTTGAACTGGGTGAAGCTGTCGATCTGGTTGGTGGTGGAATTGGCGCTGTTGATGAACCGGATCGTGTCCGGCGATGTGCGGTTGGAGCCCACCGGATTCCACACATCCAGCGCGTTGGCGGTGGTGAGCGGAAGCCGCTGTGCCGTCAGTGTTGTGCCGACGATCGATGGTGTGGTCAGCGAACCGCTGGTCTGGGTGGTGCCGTTCAGGGCGAGCAGCGCGCAGCTGTTGCAGAAACCGTTATAGGTGTCGGCATAGGAATTGTCCTGCGCGGTCACGGCCCAGATGTTCGCTTCCCACCCGTTCAGGAATCCGCGATCGAACCTGTAGCGGGCGTTGATGTTGGCGTACATGTCCGAGGCGCCCTGCGGCGAGATGGAGCGCGGCAGGATCTGGCTGAAGTCGTAACGCACCGTCTGCGACGTTGCGGTGACGCCGGGCGGATTGGTGTAGAAGGGATTGGCCTGCGCGCCCGTGCCGAACACGGTGGCGTTGATCGTGCCGGCCGAGGTGTAGGTCACATCCTTGCGATTTGCCAGCAGGGCGGTCGCCGTCAGCGTCAGGTTGCCGAAGTCCTGCGAGAATTTGACCAGCATATTGTCGCGGGTTTCTTTCGGCACATAATCGCCGCTGATGTTGTCGCATGGCGCGTTGGCCTGGGTGTTGGCGATGGGCGAGGTCGATGTCGGCGATGGATAGATCAGGGCGGAACCGGCCGGCTGGATCGTCGCGGGCGAACAATTGAAGCTGCGCTGGTTGGTGCCGCCAAAGGGAATGAAGTTCTGGGTGCTCACCCGGGTATCCAGGGCGATATTGCTGATGAAGGAATGTTGCAGGGCGACCAGGGCATTGCCATGGTCCCAGCTTCCGCCGGCCAGCGCGCCGATGTTGTATTTCACATAGTCGTCGGCACCGCCGCCTTCGGCCTGGACCGTAAGACCGTCATATTCGCTGCGGGTGATGAAGTTGACCACGCCCGCCACCGCATCCGATCCGTAGATCGAGGACGACCCATCGGCCAGGACCTCGACGCGCTGGATGGCAATGGTCGGAATGATGGAAGGATCGGGCTGTGAATGGCTGGTGCCGCCCAGCGGGAAACGCAGGCCGTCCATGATCACCAGTGTCGAACCCGAGGCGCTGGCGCCCAGCTGATGGATGTTGGGCGAGAAATACGTGCTGTTGTGCTGTCCCTGGCCGACCTGTCCCATGCTGGACAACGACGGCACCTGCTTCAGCACTTCGTCCAGCGTCTGGCCGCCCTGCTTCTGGATATCCGCGGGCCCCACGGTGACCAAGTTGGCGCCGACCGGCGCCACGCCGCGGATGCTGGTGCCGGTGACAGTGACTTCCTCCACGCTTTCGCCCGCCGTCTGGACTGGCGTTTGGACTGGCGTTTGGGCTGGCGTTTGGACTGGCGCCTGGGCCATTGCCGGCAGGACGGACGCGATGGTCACGCAAGCCAGCGCCGAACCGCCAAGCCGGAGCCGCCGCGAAAGAGCACTCATGATACAGCCCTCTTGTTTCCTCTGCCGCGTCCACAACTCTTCCGGCTGGTGCGGCGATGAATGCTTGTCCGGCGTATCCGGGGGTGTCAAAGACGTGACCCCGATCCCTCTCATCAGGTGAGAAGATGCGAGCGGCAAAGGAACTCACCGCGGGTCTCGACAGCGTTTATGAAATGGACGTGTATTGATAAAATCGGGATGGAACGGAGGGTTCATGCGCCTGGATATCGCAGTTCTGGCGGCAGCCGGAGCGGTTGTGTTTGCGCATCCGGCCGCCGCGCGGCCGCGCGACGAGGCGATGTCGAACGCATTCCGCTGCGCATCCATAAGCGACACGAGAACATGGCTCGACTGTTATTATGGCGCCGCACAGCCCGCGCGCGCGGCGCTGCGCATGCCGCCTGCCCCCGCGGGGCAGACAGGACTTGTCGCAAACCCGCCGCATGGCGTTCCGCCGGCGCGTGACGCTGCGTTGCGCGATCAGGTCATGACGCAGGCCTTTGCATGCAAGACCATGCCGGACGAACGGCAATGGCTGCGGTGCTATTACGCGGCGGCAGAACCGGCCCGGACCTACCTGGGCCTTCCGCCTGCCGTTCCGCCGCGGCTTGCCAGGACAGGAGCCGCAGCCGCCACGCCTTTTGGCATGCGCGCCCCGGCCGGTTCAGAAATCCCCGACAGCGCGGACCGCCTCTCGGCCCGGATGGCGTCCTATTCCTTCGATGGCCATGGCATCTTCACCGTGACGCTGGACGATGGCCAGGTCTGGAAGCAGGTCTCCGGCGACACCAGCTTTGCGCACTGGAACAGACCGGCGGCGAACTACACCGTCCGCCTCAGCCACGGGTTCCTGGGAAGCTACAACCTGGCCGTCGCCGGCAACCCCGGCGTCTTCAAGGTCAGACGCGTCCAGTAGTCCATCCGCCAATCTAGAATGTCTTGCGCACGCCGAACGACGTCACGCGCCCGATCGGATTGGAGACGAAGGCATTGTAGCCGTTGGCGCCCAGGTTTATGCCGCCCGTATTGCCGTTGACGAAGGGCGGGTCGGTATCGAACAGGTTCTTGACGTCGATGAACACCTGCATGCCGCTGGCCCAGCCCTCCGAGAAGTCATAAGAAGCGTGCAGGTCGAAGGTCGTGTTCGACTTCACCACGTCGCCGCCGCTGGCATAATTGCCGTTGGCGTCGAACACGATCGGCGCCACCGCCGTGTTCCCGACAAAGCGGTAGCCGCCCGTAAAGTTGATGAATCCGGTGATCTCCAGCGGGCCGTTCGACCAGCCCAGCGTCGTGCGGTTCTGCGTCTGGATGCTGGGGAAGGTCACGTTCAGGCCCGACGTGTTGAGGATGCTGAAGGAAGGACCGCCAAAGGCATTCTGGTCGAACCTGGTGAACTCGGTCAGGCTGTCGCCGATCGTGAAGTGTCCATAATCAGTATCGAAGTCGTATTGGGCCTGAAGGTCTATGCCCTGGATCGACAGATAGATGACGTTGGCCTCGTCATGGTTGAACAGGAAATAGACGGTCGAGGGTATCGTACCATTGAAGATCGCGCCGTTGGGCACGCGGGTGAAGGCGTCGATCTGCGCCTGTGTGCAGCCCGTGGGACAAATGGTGAGCTGATGCTGGAGCGCGGCCGTGCTGGTGACAAGGCCGATCGTCGGCGTCGTCACGCCGCCCTTGAAGGCGTTGTTGAACAAGGTGACGTTTCCGCTGAAGCCCGGCAGCCAGGGCGGCGTCAGGTCCGCGCCTACCGACCAGCCGTTGCCGGTCTGCGGCCGGATGTTGCTGAGCCCGCCGCCGAACTGCCGGTTGAGGCCCTGCACGCCCGCGCCCAGCGTGCATGACACGGTCGCTCCCGCACAGCCGGGCAGCTGGGTGACCGTCGGATAGGCGGCCACCGGCACCGTGATGCCGCCATTGGTGACGGAAGCCCCGCCGCTGTACATGCCGCCCAATGCCGGATCGCCGATCACGCCCATCGGCGGCGCCACGAACGAGGTGGAATAGTTGGCCCTGAGCCGGTAGCCCTCGGCCAGCTCCCAGTTCATGGCGTATTTCGGGTTGAAGGTGGAGCCTACGTCGCTGTAGTCGTCGTAGCGCGCCGAAAGATCGACATCCAGCTTGTTCACCAGCGGAATGTTCATGTCGGGGCCGATGAACGGCAGGGCGAATTCGGCGTAGGCCGAATAGACCACGCGCTTGTAGCGGAAGGTCAGGTCGCTGAGGCCGCGGAATGTCGGCCCCGTGCCCTGCTGTGACAGCAGGTCATGGACCAGGTGATAGTTCACGATCTCTCCGCCCAGCGCCATCTTGACCGGCCCTCCGGGGAAATCGAACAGCGATCCGCTGAGTTCCAGCTTGGACTGGTTGTGGGTGTTGTTGTCTGTGTTGGCGGTTCGGCCGCGATAGAGATTCTGCAGGGCTGCCGCCGACGAGCGGTTGCTGCCGGCGGGGCCCCAGACGTCGATGGCATTGGCGGTGGTCAGCGGCAGGTTGAGCGAGATGGTGTTCTGGCCCGACACGTCCGTCGCCGTCGTGCTGCCGCTGGCCTGGGCCGTTCCGTTGATGCCCAGGATGGCGCAGGACGTGCAGAATCCGTTGAGCGTCTGCAGCGAGCTCTGGTTCCAGCCCAGCGAGTCGCTGAACTTGATCTCCCAGTCGTCTCCGAGTTTGTAGTTGGCGACGAAGGTGCCGTAGATCACGTCTTCCTCGGATTCGGTATGGCCGAAGTCCGTGCCGCCCGGGCCATTGCCCATCAGGTCCACCCAGGTGACGCTTTCCTGCGTCGCGGCCGGCGCACCGGCGGGCGCCTGGAAGAACGGGTTGATCTGTCCGCCCTTGCCGGATCCCGGGCCATAGGCCGTCACGCTGGATACCGAACCCGGGCCGAGCTGGCGATAGCTCTTGAGGACATTGGCGTTCAGCATCAGCGTGGTGGACAGGCGGCTGCCGAAATCCTGATTGACCTTGATGAGCGCGTTCTCGCGTATCGATTCCGGCAGGTCGTCGCCATAGATGCTGGTATTGCAGTTGTAGGACGGGCGCGCGTTGGGCACCGTGGTGGTGGAGGCGGGCGACAGATACACGCCCGTATTTCCGGGCACCACCATCGCGGCGGTCGGGCATCCGAAGACCTTGCCGAGATTGCTGCCGCCGATGGGCGTATAGTCGCCCATCGAAACGAAGCTGCGCGCATTGTTGGCCAGGTTGCTCTGATAGGTGTAGCCCGCGGCGACCATCACCGAGCCCTGGTCCCAGTGCGTGCCGAACAGCGCGCCGAACGTGTTGGTGGAATAGCCGCTGCCGAAACCGGCCTGGCCGCTGAGTTGCAGGCCGTCATACTCCCTGCGTGTGATGAAGTTCACCACGCCTGCCACGGCATCGGAGCCATAGATGGAAGAGGCGCCGTCCGCCAGCACTTCGACCCGCTGGATCGCGACGGTGGGGATGATGTTGGGGTCGGTCTCGACATAGCCCTGTGTGCCGCCGCCCGGAAGGCGCAGCCCGTCGACGATCACCAGGGTGGAATTGCTGGCGCTGCCGGCAAGCTGGTGAATCTGCGGCGCATAGAAGGAATAGACGCTTTCGCCCTGCGGCGCGGCGTTGGCCGTGCTGATCGACGTCACGGTCTGCAAAAGCTGCTGCGCATTCACGGCGCCCGCCGCCTCGATCGCCTTCTGGTCCACGGTGATCACGTTCGAACCGACCGGCGCCACGCCGCGCAGGCTTGTTCCCGTCACGACCACCTGTTCGACATCGGATGCGCTGGGCGCCTGGGCATAGGCAGCCGTTGCGACGAACGCGGCCGTCGAGCCGCCCAGCATGAGTTTCTGCAGAAGCGATTGCATGACGTTCCCCTTGTTTCCGGCTTGTTTTCCCGCGCCGGTTGCCGCAATCGTCGGTACCGTGAAATTTCAAGTCAACGCGAAACATCGGCCGCGCCGCGGCGCGGCGCGCTGCTGCCCGTCGTTTCCCGCCGGAAAAGCCCGGCCATGCTTCGCTATTTGCGCGCCCCGCCGCGGCAAAGACATCTCTCACAGGATGAGATCGCGCGGCGCGCAGGCCGAAGATTTGTCGCGAGTTGTCTTGCCCCGCGGATACCGCGACAAGTCCGATGGGGCACGCGCGGGCGCGGAAAGCTTGCGCCTTGAGCCGTTCCGCACCAATGCTGTTCCGTCATGATGCCGGGTTCCATCCGCGTTGCGCCGATCCTGCAGCGTGCCGTCGCGCTTCACCGCGCGGGGCAGTGGGCGCAGGCGGAAACGCTTTACCGCCAGGTGCTTGCGGTTGACGGCGAGCAGGCGGATGCCACGCACAACCTGGGCGCGGCGCTGGCGCAGCAGGGGCACCTGTCCGAAGCCCTGCCCTATCTGATGCGTGCGCTCGACCTGGAGCCGTCGCGGCCAAAATACTGGTCCGTCTGCATCGAGGCGCTGACGGCTTCGGGCAAGCTGGCGGAGGCCGCGGACGTATATCGCCGCCTGGTCGCGCTGCAGCCGCAACTGGCCAGCGCGCATCATAATCTGGGGCTTCTGCTGGTGCGCCTGGGCAGCCATAAGGACGCCAGATCCTGTTTCCGCAATGCGATCCGGCTGGATCCGACGCTCGCAGCCGCCCACAACAACCTGGGCAACCTGCTCAAGCTGGAGGGCCGGCTGGAGGAAGCCGCCGCGTCCTATCGCGCCGCCATAGCCGCCGCCCCGCAAATGGCGGAGGCCCATGGCAATCTGGGCGTGGTCCTGGAACAACGCGGCTTGCTGACGGAGGCGGAAAGCTGTTTCCGCAAGGCGATCGCGCTGTCGCCCGACCATCCCGGGATTCATCGCCACCTAGGCGCCGTTCTCGCCGAACAGGGACGGACGCACGAGGCCCTTGAGGCCTTCCTGCGCCATGCGCGGACCGTCCGCGCAGCCGCAGAAACCGAGCCGCAGCCCCATCGCATCCGGCATGACCAGGAACAACGCGAATATCTGGGCGGCGCGGCGCTGGATGTGTTGCGCCTGGAGAACGGCGATCGCCTGCCCGGATCTTCCATCCGGCCGCGCAGCGATGCCCATGCCATCGCCGCGCAGTGGCAAACCGGCAATCCCAAGCTTGTCGTGATCGACGACCTGCTTACGGCGGAGGCGCTGGAGGGATTGCGCCGCCTATGCTGGGGTTCGACCTTCTGGCGCAGCACCTTTCCCAACGGCTATCTCGGTACCCTGCCCGAGCACGGCTTTGCCGCGCCGCTGCTGGCCCAGATCGGCGAGGACCTCAGGCAGGCCTTTCCGCAGATCATGGGCGGCCACCCGCTGCTGCAGCTCTGGGCCTTCAAGTATGACAGCGAATGCGCGGGCACCAGTCTGCATGCCGACTTCGCGGCCGTGAACGTCAATTTCTGGATCACGCCCGACGAGGCCAATCTCGATCCGCAGAGCGGCGGCCTTGTCGTATGGGACAAGGCCGCGCCGCTGGACTGGGACTTTGCCCGCTACAATACCGACGAAGCGGCGATACGCGCGTTCCTGAAACAGTCGGATGCCAGGGCGATCACCATCCCCTATCGGGCGAACCGCGCGGTCATATTCGATTCCGATCTTTTCCACGAGACGGATCGCTTCCGTTTCCGCCCCGGCTACACCAACCGCCGCATCAACATCACCTATCTCTATGGCTGGCGCGCGGTGGGCGCGCGCGGTTAAATCCGGCCCAGGAAGACCGGCGCGGGAGGGGACAATGCTGGTGCACATCACGGGCGTCTTCACGCCGGAACAGGCCACCGCCTGCCGCGCGGCGCTGGGCCGGGCGCGTTGGATCGACGGCAAGACAACGGCTGGCCCGGCCGCCGCGCGCGTCAAGCAGAATGCGGAAGCCGACCTGACGGACCCGGAGGTGCGGAAATGGAGCGATGCCGTCCGCCACGCGCTCGCCGCAAGCAAGGCTTTCATGGCCACGGCCCTGCCGGCCCGCATATGTCCGCCGTCGTTCAACCGCTATGGCGGCGGCCAGACTTATGGGGTGCACAATGATGCCGCCCTGTTCGAGTTCGCCCAGGCGGGCGGATCGGCCTGGGTACGCAGCGACCTTGCCGCCACGCTGTTTCTCAACGCGCCGGAGGCGTATGACGGCGGCGAACTCGTGATCGAAGACACGTTCGGGCCGCGCCGGATCAAGCTGGCGGCGGGAGACATGGTGCTGTATCCCGCTTCGAGCCAGCACGGCGTTGCGCCCGTCACGCGGGGCGAGCGGCTGGCGTCCTTTTTCTGGATTCAAAGCATGGTGCGCGACGACGCGCGGCGCGAACTGCTGTACCGGCTGGACGGCGCGATCCGCCGGCTTCATCAGACGGCGGCCGGCAATCCGGCGGCGCCGGACCTGCTTGGCATTTATCACAACCTCTTGCGGATGTGGTCGGAAACATAGCCTCCATGCGCTTGACGCCGCCGAGCAGCCCGCCCTAGCATCGAAAAGGGGAAGGAAGCCGAATGATCTCGGAACGGGACGTCGAGCAGTATCGCGAAACAGGCTATCTGGTGGTGCCGGACGTGCTGGAGCCGGACATGCTGGCGCGCCTGCGCGAGAGCCTGGACGCACTGGTGGCCGGGGCCGCGCGCGTCAGCACGCACACCGACATCTATGACCTGGAGCCGGGCCATACGCCGGACAATCCCAAGGTGCGGCGCATCAAGCTGCCGCATACGCACACGCCGGCCTTTTGGGAGCTGGCGAAATATCCCCGCCTGGTTTCGATATTGGAAAAGCTGCTGGGCCCGTCGGGCGTGCGGCTGCATGGATCGAAGATCAACCTGAAAGCGCCGCATTACGGTTCGCCGGTGGAATGGCACCAGGACTGGGCCTTTTATCCGCACACCAATGACGATCTGCTGGCGGTGGGCGTGATGCTGGACGACGCGTTTCTCGAGAACGGCCCGCTGCTGGTGGTGCCCGGCTCGCACAAGGGGCCGGTGTGGGACCATCATGCGCCCGACGGCACATTCTGCGGCGCGATGGATCCGACGCGGCGCGAGGTGGATTTCGAAAGCGCCGTGCCGCTGACCGGCCGCGCGGGCGACATGAGCTTCCATCATGTGCGGCTGGTGCACGGCTCTGCCCAGAATGTCTCGGACCGCCCGCGCCGCCTGCTGCTGTATGAATATGCCGCCGCCGACGCCTCGCCGCTGATGGGCATCAAGGATTATGCGGCGTGGAACCGCCAGCTCGTTTCGGGAACGCCGTCGAACCAGCCCCGCGTGGAGGCCGTGCCGGTGCGCATGCCGCTGCCGCCCGCGCCGCGCCAGGGTTCGATCTACGAGAACCAGAGCACCGCCCGGCACAAATATTTCGAACGCCGCGAAGCGGTCTGAAGAACGGCGAAAACGCCGCCGCAGAATATGGGAGACGCCGATGGAGCCACGCATGGCCTTGCGTCACGTCCTGCTGGCGGCGGCGGTCGGCTCGGCGCTGGAATGGTACGACTTCTTCATCTATGGCGCGGCGTCGGCGCTGGTGTTCGGGCCGCTGTTCTTCCCGAAGTACGATCCCGCGGTCGCCACGCTGGCGTCCTTCGCCACTTTCGCGGTCGGGTTCCTGGCGCGGCCTTTCGGCGGGCTGTTTTTCGGCCATTTCGGCGACCGCTGGGGGCGCAAGCCCATGCTGGTGGCGACGTTGCTGCTGGTGGGCGGATCGACCTTCGCCATCGGCCTGTTGCCGACATATGCACAGGCCGGACTCTGGGCGCCGCTGCTGCTTCTGCTGCTGCGGCTGGTGCAGGGTTTCGGCGCGGGCGCGGAATATGGCGGTGCCGTGGTGATGGCGGTGGAATTCGCCCCGCCGGGACGGCGCGGCCTCTATGGCGCCTTCGCGCCCATGGGCACCACGGCGGGCAATGCGCTGGCGGGCGGGGTGTTCTGGGCCGTCAGCGCGCTGGCCGGCGACCACCTGCTGACCTGGGGCTGGCGCATCCCCTTCCTGGTGTCGCTGTTGCTGCTGGGGCTCGGCCTTTATATCCGCGCGAAGATCAGCGAAACGCCGGTCTTCACAGTCGCCAGCCGCGCGCGCCCGCCGCTGAAGCTTCCCGCGCTGGAGGCCGTGCGGCGCAGTCCGCGCAATTTCTTCGTCGTTGTGGGCGCGCGCCTGGCGGAGAACGCGCTGGGCTATCTCTATCCCGTATTCGGCCTCAGCTATGTCATCAACACGCTGCATGTCGCACGCGGAACGGCCATCGGCAGCGTGATCCTGGGCAATATCGCGCTGGTCTGTGGGCTTTTCTTCTTCGCCTGGCTGTCGGACCGCATCGGGCGGCGGCCCGTCTATATCTTCGGCGCGCTGTTTTCGGCGGCCTGCGCCGTTCCCTTCTTCCTGGCGGTCAACACGCGCGAGCCGGTGATGATCGCGCTGGCCTTCGTCGTCGAGATGGGGATCGGCAGCGGCGCCATGTTCGGCCCACAGGCGGTCTATTTCGCGGAACTGTTCGGGCCGCGGCTGCGCTATTCGGGCTTCGCCTTCGCGCGCGAGCTGGGCTCGATCATCGCGGGCGGACCGGCACCTTTCATCGCGGCCCTGCTGACGGGCTGGATGGCGGGCGCGCCCTGGGGCGTGGCCTGCTATGTCGTGCTGCTGTCGCTGATCACCGCTTTCGCGGTGTGGTGCGGGCCGGAAACCTATCGCGGCGACATCAGCGCAGACGACGCTGAAGACCGCGAAACGGAGCCGGGCTCGCTTCAGCGCAGCCTTCGACAGGCAACTCCACCGCAGGCAGTCCCATCACAGAGCCGGCAGGCCCCGCGAACCGCCTGAGGCGCCCTCTCCGAAACAGAGGACGCCCATGGCGGCCGGATCAGTTGCCCACCAGCGCGGCCGTGGAAGCCTCGGTCTTGGCCTGCGCGACGGCCGCCATCTGGCGCAGCGCGGCGCTGCTGATGCGATCGATGCAGTGCCGGTCGATGGCGCCATAATGGGACACCGGCAGGCTGGCGCTGCGCTCGGGCGCGCAGGCTTCCACGGCGGCGTTATGGACGCGGACGGTGAGGGATTCCCCGGCCTGGGCGGTGGCGGCGGTCAGGGTGAACAGTGCTGCAGTAGCGAACAGACGAATCATGGCGATCTCCTTCGGTCAAAGTTGATCAATCCCGGTTTCCGCCCTGCAGTTTCAGTCACTTGGATATCGGCGCGTACAAATATTGTGCGATTCAATGACTTAACTGATGTGAATGTTGGCGTGGACACTGCCGGTGCGCAAGCGGAATCGCGCCCAAAGCGATTATGTCGCACTGCAACAATTTTGTGCTGCGATGCGATAACGCGATGTGCAGCGCGCCTGTTTTGGCGGCGGCCTAGAACTGCTTTCGCAACGTCACATAGAAGGACTGTGGCGCGCCGGGCAGCAGGGTCTGGCTGTCGCCATGCGCCACAAAGCCGTTCGAGCCGATGGTCGAGATGTACCGCTCGTTGAACAGGTTGTCGGCATTGACCTGAATCTCGAGCCCGTCGGCGAAATTGTCGGAATGGATGCGATAGCCGGCATTGGCGCTGACCAGGGTGTGCGACGGCACCGAAATGTCGTTCTCATAGGTGACGAAACGGCGGCCCATATAGGCCACGCCGACCTGGCCGAAGAACGTCTCATCGTCATAGCCGATCTGGGCGTTGAGGATGTTCTTGGGCGTGTCCACCGTGGTCCGGCCCTTTGTGTGCATGGTGACGGCACCGGTCGCGTCCAGAACATCGTCGTCATACGTCGAGTCGTCATAGGAATAGGACGCGAACGCCCACATATTGTCCCAGAAGCGCCAGGTCGCAGCCGCCTCGATGCCCTTCGACGTCACCGAGCCCACATTCGACAGCACCGAAGGATTGCCCACGATGCCCGCGCCCACCGTCTGGGCAAGCTGACGGTTGTTGAATTCGACATAATAACCCGCGATGTCGCCGGTCAGGCCGTCGAAATGGAAGCGGTAGCCGCCTTCATAGGTCTGCGAGGTTTCCGGCTTGAGGTTGCCCTTGATGGCATCGAACCCCGGCTGGGTGGTCGAGAACGGCCCGTTGGTGGCCGCGCTGACGAAAGCGCGCTGGTTCTTGGCGTAGTCCGCGAACACTTCGCCCGCCTCGCCGAAGTTATAGACGGCGCCCACCTGCGGCAGGAAACCCTGGTCGGTCTTGATCTTGCCCCCGGTGAAGGTGGTGGCGCTTACGGGCAGGAAAGGCACCGTGACCTGCCCGGCCAGCAGATGGCCGGAATTGTTCACCGTCTGGGTCTTGAAGCCGAAGCTGAGCTTCAACGCATCGGTGATCTGCCAGTCGTCCTGCAGGTGGAATACCAGCGTGGTGGTGTTGAAGGCATAGGCCCACTGGGTCGCCAGCGGGTCTTCCTGGAACTGCAGGCTGGTGCGGTTGAGGCCGTCGGCGTCAAGGCCGTAATAGCGCCGCGCCTGGCGGAAATTGTTGTTTTCGTACCAGACGCCGCCTTCGATGCGATGATCCTGCAGGGTCAGGACCACGGACGACACGACGCCGTAGCGGTTGATGGCATATTCGGTGGTGCGGATCGAGATCGGCGCGGCGCCGGGGATCAGCGCGGATGTCGGCACATAGGGCGTCCACCACAGGCCCTGGCCGCTGTTGTTGTGGCCATAGCCGGTGATCCGCACCTGGAGATTTTCGGTGACCGCCCAGTCGCCGGTCACACCGCCGATGGCGTCGTTGCGCAGGCCCGCCGCGTTGAAATAGGCGTCGTCCACGGTCTTGAAGGGCGCCGGAAAAGCGGTGCCGGCCGCGGGATAGGGCAGCGGGCCGCCGGCGGGCGCCTGCTGGTTCTGATAGATCTCGGCAAGCTGCACCGCGAGCGGCCAGTCGCCGCTGATATTGTCCCATTTGTAGCCCAGGCGGTTCAGCATCTCGAGCGACATGTCCTGATAGTCGTTCTCGCGGCGCGCCGAATAATTGAGCCAGCCGGTGAGCGTGGCGGTGTCACCGATCTTCTGCTCGATCTTGCCGTTGACCTGTTGCTGCTTCTGCAGGCCAACGCCTTTCCATTTGTCGGATTCCTGGAAACCATAAGAGATGTAGGCGCTGGTGCCGGTTGGCAGTTCGCCGGTGTCCAGGCGGACAAAGGCATGCGTGGTGTCGAAGCTGCCATAGGAAGCGCTGGCGTAGACGCCAAAGGCATCGTGCGGCGCGGAGGAATGGAAGGCCAGCGTGCCGCCCAGGTTGGAGGTCGAGGCCGTGCCCAGCGCGCCGGCACCCTGGGCCAGTTCGGTGCTTCCGATATTCTCGGACGATATCGCGCGGCTGATGTGCAGGCCGTTATAGTTGCCATAGGACATGTCGCCCAGCGGCACGTCATCCAGCGTGAAGCCCAGCTGGTTCTGGTTGAAGCCGCGGATCGAGATGCGCGTGGACCATTCATAGGCGCCGAAGGCGTCGGCGGAGGTGAAATTCACGCCGGGCAGCTTGGAGACGACCAGCAGCGGACTGGTGCCCGGCGCGGCCGCGGTGATCTCGCTTTGGCTCACGGTCTGGGTCTGGCGCGCCTCACCGGTGCCGAAGACCACCACGGTTTCCACATCATTGGCGGCCATTTCCTGGCTGTGCGCCGCCGGCGCGGCAAGCGCCGCCACTGCGGCCCCGGTCAGAAGGCCGTACGCGATCCTGTTCCGCATGATCCCCTCGATGGTGCGGTGGCCACAGGTTCCGTTCGCTATCAGCGCCGGATGACGGTATGGCCGACATCGCGTGACAGTTTTGCGCCACCCGGGCGGCAATGACGCCGGGATACTTTCTGTCACAACGCCGCGCGCATGACGCAAGCCCTTGCGGGCGCTGCGATTGCGGATCACAGTTTGCGCGTGCCGATGGGAGGCATCGTGAGGGCGAAACGTGATCCGCGGCCCAGGCTGGCTGCGGCTGCCTGCGCAGCGGTTGTTGTGGCCGGCGCTCCTGCCGCGCGTGCGCAGTCCGCATTCTATGCCGCCGCGAAGCAGGTCGCGGGCAGACCCGGAACGATCATCCGGCAGGAGCCGCTGGGCAGCGTCGCGCCGCGCGGCGCGTCCGCCTTCCGCATCCTGTACCGCTCCACGGGGCTGCACGGCGAGCCGGTCGCGGTTTCGGGCGTGATGGTGGTGCCGCGTGGCGCAGCGCCTGCGGGCGGGCGGCCGGTCGTGGCGTGGCAGCATCCGACCACCGGCGTCGACCGCCCTTGCGCGCCGTCGCTCTCGCCGTCCGTCCTTCAGACGATCCAGGGCCTGAGGGAATTGTTGCAACGCGGTTATGTGGTGGTGGCGACGGACTATCCCGGCCTGGGCACGCCGGGCCCGCATCCCTACCTGGTCGGGCTGAGCGAGGGACGCGCGGTGCTGGATGGCGTGCGCGCCGCGCGCAACATGCCCGGCGCACACGCGGGCGACCGTTTCGCCGTGTGGGGACATTCCCAGGGCGGCCATGCGACGCTGTTTGCCGGGCTGCTGGCGCATGACTATGCGCCTGAACTTCACCTGGCCGGCATCGCGGCGGCCGCGCCCGCGACAGAGCTTGCCCTGCTGCAGAAAGGCGATCCGGATACGCCCGACAGCCGGCTTTTCTCGGCGATGCTGATGTGGGCCTGGTCGCGCGTCTATGGCATCTCTCTCGATGGGCTTGTCGCGCCTGCGGACATGCCGGCGCTCATGACGCTGGCGCGCGTATGTTTTGAAGCGCCGCGCGACGGCAGCACCCAGCCCACCGATAAACCCATGCCCGCAGTCACCTATCGCATGCGCCGCAGCCTCGCGGTCACGGAGCCCTGGCCCGCGCTTGCCGCGCGCAACACGCCGGGCGCGCCGCCGAAGGATGTTCCGGTCTTCCTGGCGCAGGGCAGCGCCGATACCACGATCCCGCCGCAGATCACCGAAAGCTATCGCAAGCGCCTGTGCCGGGCCGGAAACCGCGTGCGCATGGTCGCGATGCCCGGCGTCACCCATCGCTTCATCGCGCGCGATGCCGCGCCCGCCGCGGTGGAATGGATTGCCGCCCGCTTCGCCGGAAAGCCCGCGCCTGACAATTGCCCGGAAACGGCGGCGCGATAAGCGGTCCCCCGCGGGCAACCAGCTGGGGCCTGTCCGGACTCGATCACGTTCCAGGCACGTTCCGGGCACGTTCCAGGCAGGTGGCGGCGCGCGCATTTCGAACGCGTGGGCCGGGCCGCCTATTTTCGCAGGATATTTTCCCCGGTGCGCGGATTCGTCAGAGTCACGTTTTCCAGCGCCTTGATCCGCCAGACATCGCTGCTGCGGGTCAGCACGGCAAGGATCAGCGTATCCACGGAATGCGGGCCCGCAGGATGTGCGGCCCCGGCCGTGAGGCGGCTCCAGAAATGCACAATGACTGCTCCATCGCCTATGGGAACAGTATCGATCACTTCATTCTCGAGCGTGGAATCCCGGTAGATCGTTTCGTGGATCGGCGCATGGAGGGCAACGATCTCGCGGACGCCGCGCACATAATGCCCGAACCGGTTCACGAAGGTGGCATCCGCGTGAAACAGCGATCCAAGTCCGGCCATGTCATGCGCGTTCCAGGCGGTTTGCAACCCTTTTGCAGCGTCTTCCGGCCGCTTCATCTGAATCATGTCGGTTTCACAGATTATTCTGCATCGATTTTCGATTGGTGGACAGGGTAGCGTCGACTTGGCGTGCGATGCGGCCCGTATCAGTGCGATTTTCGAGTTCGCTCAAATACTTGCCCCGCGAAACCCTCCGGATCAGTCCATATTAATCCGATACAATCCGGCTCCGCTTTATGACGCATTTTACGACGGACTGGCGAGCATTTTGAGGATTATCTCAGTCATTGTCCGCTATCAGATCGACATCTTTAAAAATGGCATCCGGTTCGCCAGGCTGTAGTGCCCACCTATAAGCTGGATGAACTTCCCATTTGAACCCGAAATCCACAAACTGATTCTGCAAGTGACGACTTTCGTCAAAGTACCGCCTAACAATTATCCCGCCCTCTTCCTTGCGCGCTGTAATTAAATCGATTTTGTACAGAAATTCGGCTAGCGAGTGAGCAGTAACGACGTGCCCATTGACGAACGAGAACGAGTTTTGCTGCATGAGGTTCTTAAGCTTCGTCACTAACTGATCGTTAGTGAACATGTAGGACTCAAGCGTTGTTTTCTCTTTCCTTGTCGGCCTCATGCCATAAACCAACGGCTTGACCAATGGCAGTTCGCTACGGAATTCATTGATGATATCTTGGAGGCGTTCGGACGAGTACGCCTCGAATATTGCTGCAATGTCACCTGACTGAATTATCTTGTGACTGTTTTTGTAGGCCACACGAGCCGCTGACGACAGAAGCTTAACGAAGTCGCGCGGGCGCCTTCTCGTAAGTGAAAGCAGTGCACGATGGGTCGGGACCTTTTCCCATTTTCCAACCCCGTGAAATATCGGAACCATTATTGGGTTGAATTTTTGTGCCAAATCGCGCTGCTTCAGACCCAAAAGCAATTGCTCATCTGCCACTCTACCGAAATAAGTTTCGACACGCTTGGCCATCATCGCGAGGATTTCGTGATTTGACCAAGTGAGCCAAATTACGTTGCTTTCAATCTTATCCGTAGATTCATCGGAGGTACGCACCAAAAAATAGACATCGCTGCGCAACCCCAATCGAAAAGAAAGATTTTGCGAACTGCCACACAAATCCCTTATGGCATTTAGGAGGGCGCTAATTCGCACGATATCTTGTCGGTTCGCTTCCCATCCGCGGTCAAGATCGTCCAGATATACGACTATTCGCTTCGTATTGAGAAAGTTGGATACAGCTTCACGCGAAATTTCGTCATAGATAAGCGTCTTTTCAGCTTTGAAAACATTCGTGAGGCCACGAACAAGCGATTCGATGGAGCCTTGGATACCCGCCTTTACCGAACTGACGTTCGCGGCGACTAACGCGGCAATATGAGCAAAAATCTTGTGCGTTAGAGCAGCTTTCCAATCGTTCACTAATTGAACAAAGCTTCGATCCGAAGATTCAGCAACGTCTTTCAGCACGTCTGGCTGCAACCAGATCGCCAACTCATGGCGATCTTTGTCCTCTAAATAGGCAATCTTTAGTAGGGCACTTTTCCCCACTCCTTTATGCCCAACAAGAATCCTTATTGGTAATCCACCCACCAGATTCTCGTAGGCGCGATTCCTAAAGAAATATTCCTTTAAGCGATCTGGTCGCTCATTCTCGCCATCCTCAAACCCAAATAGGCGGACGATCTCGGTATCAGTAAAAATCGGCATGACGGCCCCCTGCAATTCGACGCCAGCTAGTCGGGTTTCCGCTGACAATTATCGAGGACAAACCGGGATTCGAAGTCGCGCTCTGACACGCACCCTGAATCGATGTGGCGCTACGTAATCATATCCACAAATTTCGGGCGAGATTTTTTCGTCCGTGTACTGATCTCACTTAACTGGATGAAGTCATAGAAAATCCAATGGGCACACGAAATTTATGATGCGTTATCATGACGCAAAATGCCGCCCAAAAATTGATTTAAATATTTGAAATACTTAGACAATTCGATGGCGGGCAGGGTGGACTCACCGCCTTAAGGTATGATTTCAAACGCTTTTTCTGCCGACCTTTCGCTGTACCCACGCTTAGTCCCACTGGAAATTATGGACAGTGCTGGACCTCGTTGACCTGGCCCATCATCTTTTTTAATGGTTTATTGGCTCTAGCCCGCTCAGGATACTCTGGTTTAGTTGGCAATTAGCCTGTCCGCACACTCATAGTGCCAGTTTGTCCTGGTGGTGGTGAAAAACCTTTTCAAAACGCATCCTGGTGCTGCCGGAGGCGACCCGGAATTGTAGAAAACCGTTTTCGGGCAGCGCAGGCCGTCTGTGAGGGTGCAGAACAGTGGCAGATAGTCTTTGCCTCCCAGAAAAACGATCTCGTCCTGGCAGTCAGGGGGGAGCATTTGCAGGTCGCGGTATCGCTCGCCTTTCTTTCTACGCTTGTAAGGCTCTGCGGCGACGCTGAATGTAATGTCGTAGGCTGGCGTTAGAAACGACGCCTTAATGAGACCCCAGCCAGCCGAAAGGATATAGATACTATCTATGCCAAAGCGTTCAACGAGGCGACGATAAGTGTCCCTGGTGTATAGCTGATACGCGGGCAAGAGCCGCAACGGATTGCTTCCAGGTGCTTCGTTGTAGCGCAGTAGTGCGTCTCTCCAGTTCTGACCGTTGTCGGCAACGTCGTCTGGCCGTGCATAGGCGAGATTGCTGGTTTGAGGTGCGAGTTCTGGGTCCGCTACAAACAAGGTTGGTTTGCCGTCCCGCGTTGATAGAAATCCTGCATCTGCTCGCTTACTGGACGCACACTGGATTACGACAATCACGCTGTGACCTTCATATCGGATACCAACTTTTCAAGCGCGTCTAAGAAGGCAGGATCATAAGTCTCCTCTACGTGGTTGGAGTTCCAGAGGCCCGAGTTGCGGATGCGCTCACGGTCGCAATAACGGCCAAGCCACCTCTCTGACGGCAGATCAACCGCCGGTCTATTGACGCAGCTCAGTAAGGCGATGCTGTTGCGCTCGATGTAACCTCGGAGGCTTTCTGGTCCTGGCTCATCGTTAATCTCTAACCAAAGGAAAGGCATTCCCCCGATAATCTGGCTGACCTCGTTTTCAAGGGTGACTTCATCTGCACGAACAGTGGCGGTAGCATTGCTGCCATGCCCCCACGTCGGGAACTCATAGCCATGTCGTGCAATGAGTGACGTGCCGACGATCAAGCGAAAAATAGAACCGCGATGATTGCCACTGCCGCTCTTTTTTTGACCGCGATGCTGCGACAACCGGGTCCAGAGTTTGGTGTGAGAACCTACATTGAGGGCGTGAGTGCCGACGCGCACGACGCGATGGCCATCACCTGACCCGGTGCGCATTTCTCCTTCTTCCATAAAAAAATACACACCGCGAGCAGGCCAAACCATCTGACCTGTGCAACTGGCAAGCAGCCTCGGCCCGCGCGTTCGGCCCCGAAGAACCGCCAGCAGGGAATAGAACCTCCGAAGATGGTCAAGACGTATATGCGGTTCGATTTCAATAATACCGGCTGCCATTTTGCCCTTTCCGCGTGCTGTGCCCAAATCTTATTACGGAGGCAGACATGGCCCACGCCGCCGTGCCGTCCTGGGCGCGGAGCGATTTCATAAACGCGCCGATTTCCGCGAACGGCAACGCGGGATGGTGGTTCACATTGCGGATCTTGGACCGCTCCGGCAGCAGTTTTTCCAGATGGCCGCGCCAGCGGGCCGGGTTCTCGCCCTGGCGATAGCCGCGAGCGGTCGCCCAATCCAGAACCTTCTCGATCCGCCCGCGCAGACGGCTGGCCGTCTCGATCTTGGTCGTCCAGATCGGCTCGATGACCTCCATCACCAAGCCAACATCCACATCGCCGACAGCGATGGTGCCGAACACCGGATAAGCGTTAGCAGCGAGGGTGTTGCGCCACTGGTCGCCGTGCTTGTCGTTCCGCCAGGACGGGCCATGCGCCTCAGTGGCGTCCTTGAAAGGAACGCCCTGACGGCTTCCAATTGTGCCTGCTGGCGGGCCGATTTGCGCGCCTCGATGGGATCAGTGCCGTCGCGCTTCTGGTTGCGACACTGGTGAGCTTTCTCACGCGCCTCCGCGAGCGACACATCGAGCAGCGGGCCGAGGCCCATCTCGCGTTTACGATCGTTCATCGTGAAGCGGAAAATCCAAGACTTCGTGCCCGCTGCGGACACCTGCAAATACAGGCCCGCGCCATCAGCATACATGCCCGGCTTCTTCAGTTTTGAAACAGCCAGCGCGTTCAGCCGCGCGATCTGCCGTGCCATTTGAAACCCACGCTTCAACCCATGTTCATACGTGGGATAGTGGTGGGTGATGCTGGACGGGTCTAGATGCCCGGCTTCTAAAATAGCTATTTATTTTCTTATGGTTAGTGCACTTTCCGGGACAACTTGGGATCGTGCTGGACTAATGGGTGGCGGACAGGGTGGGATTCGAACCCACGGTACGCTTGCACGTACGCCGCATTTCGAGTGCGGTGCCTTCAACCACTCGACCACCTGTCCGCCGGCGGTGATAAGGGAGCCGCCCGGCGATGGCAAGGCCCTTTGCGGGCGGGGTTTTTCGGCCCGGACAGGACGTCCTGAGCCCGCAATCCGCGGGCCCGGCCGCGCCCGCCACCGCCAAAACCGGCTATTTGATCTCCAATATGGCGCGGAGCTCGCTGACCGGGTGGACCTTCGAGCCCTTCTGGCCGATGTCGAAGCTCTTGGCGGTGGACAGGTCGCCCACGACCACAGGCTCGAACCCCGCATCGCGCACCAGCTGCGAGGCCACCTCCAGCGCCTGCCGGTCGTTTCCGGCAAGCGGAATGCCAATCGGCTCGCCCGCGCGATGCGCCTCGTGCTCGAGCGGCACATAGTTGATGGTGCTGAAGGCGCGCACCAGCCGCGTGCCGGGCAGGTAGAGCGGGTCCATCACGCCCGTGCCCTTGTCGAGCGCTTCCTGCGCCATGGGGCCGTCGCGCTGCACGACGGGGTTGCAGGTGTCCAGAACCACCTTGCCCTTGAGCGCGCCCGCATAGTCGCGCCCGATCTGGGGCAGCGCGCCATACGGCACCGAGACAACCACCACATCGCCGAAAGCCGCGGCTTCCGCGGGCGTTCCCGCCTGGGCATTGGGGCCGATCTGCGCCGCAAGCTGGCGCACGGGATCGAGATTGCGAGCCGACAGCATCACCCTGTAGCCGGCGCCGGCCCACAGCTTCGCCAGCACGCCGCCGACACGGCCCGCCCCGATGATGCCGATTTTCGGTTTTTGCGGCGCCGCCGCAACCGGCGCGCCCGATGCCGCCAGCAGGATCAGCCCCAGAAGATCGCGCCGTGTTTGGAACGTCCACATGGCAGGCACCCCTCGATTGCCGTTGTTATCGCAGGTCCGACCGGAAACTTCGCGCCGCGCATGATTGCATTGGGCAACGGCACCCACAAGCCGGCGTCAGCGCCAAGTTCCCTGGGCGGCAGGGCGGATTTCCGCAAACCACTATTCCCTGCCCGCCAGCCAGGCCGTGGTGATGGCCGCATCCATCCGCGGCCCGATCACAGCGGCGCTGTCGCGCATCGCTGCTTCGAAGCCATAGGGCGGGTTGATCACCAGAAGCCCGGCGCGCGCGAGCTTTTCATCACGTTTTTCATCTTGGGGCGCGACGGCGGTTTCGACGGCCAGCGCCCGGCCGGGGCCCGCCGCCAGCACCTCGCCCACAAAGGCGTCGGCGGCGCCGCGCGACTTGATGGGATACCAGATCAGGAAGATGCCGGTGGCGAACTTGCGCAGGCACGCCCGCACCGTCTGCGCCAGGGCCGAAAACTCGTCCGGCGATTCAAAGGGCGGATCGGTCACGATCAGCCCGCGCCGTGACGGCGGCGGCAACAGCCTCACCAGACGCGCATAGCCGTCGGCATTCTCGGCCACGGCGTTGCGGAACGGCGCCAGCACATCCTTCAACACCGCGAATTCCTCCGGGTGCTTTTCAATAGCGGTCAGACGGTCCTGCCGGCGCAACAACTTTGCGGCGATCAGCGGCGAGCCGGGATAGGCGCCCGCCCCGCCTTCCTTCACCAGCGCCAGATAGGCGGCCAGCGCCTCCGGAAGATTGCCGGGCAGATCGCCGGTGAGCTTGCCGATGCCGCCCAGCGCCTCGCCGGTGGCCGCGGCCTGCGCGCCGGACAGGTCGTAAAGCCCGCGGCCGGCATGGCTGTCGATCACTGAAAAGCCGGTTTCCTTCTTGCGCAGATGCAGAAGGATGGCGGTCATCGCCACATGCTTGACGACATCGGCGAAGTTTCCGGCATGATAGCCGTGACGGTAATTCATGACCCGGCTTTTACGCCGCAGCGGCGGAAACGACAAACCGCGCGGGGCGTCAGCGCGAAATCTCTTCCAGCGGCCGGTTCTGTGTCGCCGGTCCGAACAGCCCGATCACCGCCGCCACGACGGCCATGCATCCTGCGATGAAAACGAACACGCCCGCGCTGCCGAAGCCCTTGAGGATGGCCGCGATCGCAAAGGCGCTGAACATGGTGGACAGCCGCGAGAAGGAATAGACGAATCCCACCGCCCGGGCGCGGATGCGTGTGGGAAACAGCTCGGGCTGATAGCCATGATAGGCGAAGGACAGGATGTTGTTCGCCAGCGTCAGCGCCACGCCGCAGGCGATCACGCCCGTCATGCCACGGGCCTGGGTGAAGGCCAGGCCGCTGGCCGCGATGGCCAGGGCGGCGCCCGCGATGGTCCACTTGCGTTCGATGCGATCGGTGAAGGCCATGCCCAGAAGCGGCCCGATGGGCGCGGCGATGGCGATGACGAAGGTATAGGCCAGGCTGCGCGTCACCTCGATGCCGTTCGCGATCAGCAGCGTCGGCGCCCAGCTCGCGAAGCCGTAATAGCCCGCCGCCTGGAACAGATTGAACACCGTCAGCATCAGCGCGCGGCCCAGATAAGGCGCCTTCCATATTTCGCCGAACGAGCCCCTTCCCTCTTCGGCCGAAAGCGGTTTCGGTTCGGGCAGCACGGCGCCCGCGAGCCGCGCCTCCACCTCCCAGGCTTCGACGATGGCTTCGGCCTCCTGCGCGCGGCCGTGCTGAGCCAGCCAGCGCGGGCTTTCCGGCAGGGACGCGCGCACCAGCCAGGCCAGCACCGCGCCCGCCGATCCGGCCATCACCACGAAGCGCCAGCCGTCCAGTCCCAGGATCGTGCGGGGCACCAGCAGCCAGCCCAGAAACGCCGCCAGCGGCACGGCCAGGAACTGGATCACATTGGCATAAGCGAAGGCGCGGCCACGCACATGCGGCGGCGACAGCTCCGCTATATAAGTGTCGATCGTCACCAGCTCGACGCCGATGCCGATGCCGCAAAGGAAGCGCCACAAATCCAGGCCAAACGCATCATGCTGGAACGCCATCACCAGCGACGCGCCGGCATACCACAGCAGCGACGCCATGAAGATCACGCGCCGGCCAAGCCGGTCGGCCACGAAACCGAACAGCGCGGTGCCCACGAACAATCCGGCGAAGAAGGCCGCGATGAATCCGGCGACGCCGCTGGTGCCGAACAGCCCCGGCGTGGTGGCGGTGAGGATGCCGCCCTTCACCAGGCCCGGCGCGATATAGGCCGCCAGGAACATGTCGTAGAATTCGAAGAATCCGCCCAGCGACAGCAGCGTCACCCGCCGCCAGAAGCCCCGCGTGGCGGGCAGCCGCTCCAGCCGCCCGGCGATGGAGGCTCGCGCACCGGCCGCTCCCGGCGCAAGCAGCGCGCGCTGTTCAGCCTTCATATTCGCGGTGAACGTCGTGGCTCACGATGCCCACGCCCTTGGGCGGCATCTCCAGCCAGTCCTTGCGCCGGAGGGAACGCTGCGTGTCCTCGTAACCGTTCTTCCAATGCTCGTGCATGGATTCCGGCGAGAACTCGTAATCGCGCGCATTCCCCTCATAGGATTTCTTCTGGTAGATAAGCTGCAGGATCGTGTGCTGCGGCAGCTTGGCAAGCTTGTCGCGCATAGCCCGCTGCTCGTCGCTCAGCGCGTCTTCAGGCACCTTGACCAGCGCATCATAGGTTCGCTGCTTCCAGCGCTGCAGGCGCGCGAACATGTCGGTAACCTGGCGGGTGCGCGAGGAATAGATGATGTCCTTCTGCCGGCCCAGCACATCGGTCATGGTGCGCGGCAGCGGGCCGCTGGCACTGAACAGGTCCACCTGGAACACAAGCGAATTGATGTCGTCATCCTGCGCCAGCAGATGCTGGAGTGGGGTATTGGAGACGATGCCGCCGTCCCAGAAATAGTCGGTGCCGATCTGCACCATCGGGAAGGCGGGCGGCAGCGCGCCGCTGGCCATGATGTGCGCGATCTCGATGTCGATCTTGCGGTTGTCGAAGAAGACGAAATTGCCCCGGCGCACATTGACCGAGCCGACCGCGAAATGCACATCGCCATTGTTGAGCAGGTCGATGTCGACCAGCTCCTGCAGCGTCTCGCGCAGCGGCGCATTGTCATAGAAGCTGGTGGCGTCCTTGTTGCCCGCGGGCAG
Organism: Rhizomicrobium sp.; assembly: GCA_035547015.1. Lineage (GTDB taxonomy): Bacteria > Pseudomonadota > Alphaproteobacteria > Micropepsales > Micropepsaceae > Rhizomicrobium. The sequence goes on from DASZVO010000003.1 coordinate 176,560, forward strand.
AAGCCAGGGGCTGATCTTGTGCGGGCGGAACAGGCCGGGCTGGCCGAACAACGTGGTGGTCAGCGCAGAAACGGCATTGCGGGCCTGGCGGAAGATGTCGCCGTCGGGGGTATAGGGCCAGATGGTGCGGTCGGTAATGCGGTCCCAGAATTCGCACAGCGCCGCCAGCCTGCGCTCGGGCGGGTTGCCCGCGATCAGCGCGGAGTTGATCGCGCCGATGGAGACGCCGGACACCCAGTCCGGCTCCAGCCCCGCTTCGTGCAGTGCCTGATAGACGCCGGCCTGATAGGCGCCCAGCGCGCCGCCGCCCTGCAGCACCAGCGCAATCCGCCCGCAGCCTTCGGGCCGCGGTATCCGGACATGGCGATGGCCCGCGGGATCGGCCGGACCGGGATGCAAAGGTTTTGTGTCCATGACCGCCTTATACCCGGATTCGAATTAACATTTTCGACAATTCAGCCGCCTCTGCGGCCATATCGCCTCTGCCGGGGGCATGAGCAGGATGCCATGCTCCGTCGGGTCTCATTTCGCGGAGAATAGCATGCTCAAAGGCAAAGTCGCCCTCGTCACCGGCTCCACCTCGGGCATCGGGCTCGCCATTGCCCGCGCTTTTGCGCAAGCGGGCGCGGATGTCTGCATCAACGGTTTCGGCGATGCGGCGGCTATCGAACAGGAGCGCAGCGGCATCGAAAAGGATTTCGGCGTCAAGGCGATCTACAGCGGCGCCGACATGACCAAACCGGATGAAATCGCCGCAATGGTGACGGACGCACAGAAGACGCTGGGATCGGTGGACATACTTGTCAACAATGCGGGCATCCAGTTCGTTTCGCCGGTGGAGGAATTCCCCATCGAGAAGTGGAACCAGATCATCGCGATCAACCTGTCCAGCGCCTTCCACGCCACGCGCGCCGCGGTGCCGGGGATGAAGGCGAAGAAATGGGGCCGCATCATCAGCACGGCCAGCGCCCATGCCCTGGTCGCATCGCCCTTCAAATCAGCCTATGTCTCGGCCAAGCACGGCATTGCGGGCTTCACCAAGACCATCGCGCTGGAGACCGCGACCTTCGGCATCACCGCCAACGCCATCTGCCCCGGCTATGTCTGGACGCCGCTGGTGGAGAAGCAGATTCCCGACACGATGGCTTCGCGCGGACTGACGCGCGAACAGGTGATCAACGACGTGCTGCTGGACGCCCAGCCGACCAAGCAGTTCGTGACGGTGGACGAGATCGCGGCGCTGGCCCTGTATCTGGCGGGCGACATGGCGCGCTCGATCACCGGCTCCATCATCTCGATAGACGGCGGCTGGACGGCCGAATAACGGGCCTCACGCGGCCCGGCGCGCACGGGCCAGCGGCAAAAGGCGCCCGTCTATCGCGGCCAGGCCCATCGCGATGACCGCCATGCCGGCCAGCGCCTGGATGGTGACGCTCTCGCCCAGGAAGGCCGCGCCCAGCAGCAAGGCGACCACGGGGATCAGGAACGTCACAAGCGAGATATAGGTGACGCCCGCGCTGGCCAGCATCCTGTAATAGACCACATAGGCCAGCGCCGTATTGACCAGCGCGATCACCAGCAACGACGCCCAGATCTCCCATCCCGGCACGGCCAGCGTCCAGGGCCGGTCCACCGCAAGCGACAGCGGCACGAGCAGGATTGCCCCGCCCGTGATCTGCCCCGCGGCGGCCTGCAGCGGCGGCAGATCCTTGAAGCGGCGGCTGTAGACCCCGCCAAAGGCATAGGCGCAGGATGCGCCGATCACCGCCACCGCACCCCAGATATAGCTTGCGCCGCGAAAGGCGGCGGGACCTACCAGCACCGCCACGCCCGCGATGCCGAGCGCGATCCCGATGATTTTTCCGGCGGAAAGCTTCTCGTCATCGGTGCCGAAATGGGCAACCGCCACCATGAAGATCGGCGTGGTGGCGTTGAAGATCGCGGCCATGCCGCTGGTGATGCGCGTCTCGCCCCAGGCGATCAGAACGAACGGCAGCACATTGTTCAGGAAACCCAGCAAGAGAAAACGCTTCCACAGGCGCGGCGAAACCGGCATGGGCGTGCCCCTGGCGAGCAGCCACAGTTGCAGCGCGGCCGCCGCGATGCCGACCCGCCCCAGCACCACCGTCACGGGCGGCAGCACGGCCACCAGAACCTTGTAGAAGAAGAAGCTGCTGCCCCATAGAAGCGAAAGCAATAGCAGCAGTCCCCAGTTGCGCGCGTTCATACCGTCTCCCCGAGTCGGACTCAGGAAACCAGAAATCCGGGGCGGCTGCCTCCGGATTCCGGTGCCGGAATTCGCAAGGCAGCCGCGCGCGGCCTGCGGGACTTAGTCCAGAGCGGTGCCGACGGCCAGCGGGGCCCATTGCTCCAGGTCGGCAAGCAGCGCCTGGGCGTGGCTGCGCACCATCTCCACCGCGTCGGCGCCCAGCTGCAGGCGCAGCGGTGTCTTTTCCGCACGCAGGGCGCGGTCAATGGCTGCCGCGGCCTTCAGCGGATCGCCCGGCTGAGTATCGTGCATGGTGCGGGCGAATTCGCGCACCCTGCCCGCCGTCGTGTCGTAAAAGCCGGTGTCGGGCATCTGGCGCATCGCGCCCGCTGCGGCAAGATTGGTGCGGAACTGGCCCGGCTCCACGATCAGGACCTTGACGCCGAACGGCGCCATCTCGGCCGCCAGGGCTTCCGACAGACCTTCCAGCGCGAACTTGCTGGCGGAATAGGCGCCGAAGCCCGGCATCGAAAGCTGGCCGCCCAGGCTGGAGATGTTGACGATCGCCCCGGCCTTCTGCGCGCGCAGCACCGGCAATGCGGCACGGGTCACCGCAACGGCGCCGAAGAAGTTGGTATCCATCAGGGCGCGCAGCTCGGCGTCTGGCGTCTCCTCCACCGCGCCCACGATCCCATAGCCCGCATTGTTGATCAGAACGTCGATGCGGCCGAAGCGGGCGACGGCAGCCTTGATCGCGGTTTCGGCATCGCCGGCTTGCGTGACATCCAGCGTCAGCGCCAGAACCTGCTCCGGCGCCCGCGCGGCAAGCGCCGCCAGCTTCGATGCGTCGCGGGCGGTGGCGGCGACGTTGTGACCCTGCGCGATGGCGAAGCGGGCGAAGGCTTCGCCGAAGCCGCTGGAGGTGCCGGTGATGAACCAGGTCTGTGCCATGCGCGATCTCCCATCGTTGGCGCGGAGCATGGTCCAGACGGCCGGAGATTCCATGCGCCGGCCGGCGGCTCCGCGATCTCCGACATTTTGCGACAATGGTTATCATTTCGCCACAAAGCATTCAGTTCAGGTTCATGCGTGCCGCTTTAATCTCCTCGTCATCATTAAAGAGAAAGGATTTCCCCATGAAACGCCTGTTCATCGCCGCCACTGCCCTGACGCTGCTGGCGACGCCCATGACCGAGGCTTTGGCCCAGCCGTCGCACGGTCCCATGATGATGCGCGGCCATGACCACGATTGGCACAAAGGCGGCCATATCGGCCGCGACGACTGGGGCCGCGGCGTGCGCGTGGATTATCGCCGCTATCGCCTCTCGCGTCCGCCGCGCGGCTATGAATGGCGCCGGGTGGATGACAATTTCGTGCTGGCCGCCGCCGCCACCGGCCTGATCGCCGGCGTGGTGCTGGCCAGCCACTGACGGTCCCGAACGAAAGGAACGGCGCCTCCATGCGGGGGCGCCGTTTCTTCATTCACAGCTTCCGGCCCAACGTCACCAGGCCCGGATAGGGATGGCTGCCGTAGGGCGCGATGGGCGTGAAACCGGCGCTTCCATAAAGCGCGAGGGCCTCGCGCATCTGCGGCAGCGTATCGAGCTTCACCTCGGCATAACCCAGCGCGCGGGCCGCATCCAGGACCGCTTCGGCCAGCGCCTTGCCCACGCCCAGCCCACGCGCCTGCGGGCGCACGAACAGCCGCTTGATCTCGGCCACATCGGGCGGCTCCAGCGGCTTGAGCGCGATGCAGCCCAGCACATGATCGCCGCGCTTGGCCAGCAGGATCTCCCCGCCCGGCGGGCCATAAGGACCCGGCAAGGCGGCCAGTTCGGCGGAAAAACCCTGGGGCGCGAGGTCGATGGACAGCGAAGCGGCATAGGCCCGGAACAGCGCGGCCGTCGCCGTCAGCTCCGCCATGCTGCGCGCGGGACGGATATCGAAGCTATTTGAGCTGGTCTGCGACGGCATCGATCCCGGCTTGCGAACATTTCTCGTCATTGTCGCCGCCGACCGCGCCAGACGACCCGACCGCGCCGATCACTTCGCCGCGGTATTTGATCGGAACGCCGCCCGCCACGCCGACAACGCCCTGGATATTGGTCATGGGCGAGCCCAGCGTGGAATTGCGCGCGGTGGCGAATGCGCCGGATGTGGCGAAGCGGCTGGCCAGCGTCAGCGCCGTATAGGCCTTGTCCTTGCTGAGGCTGATGGTATGCGGTCCGGTCTTCTCGTCGCGCAGGAAGGCCTTCAGCGCGCCGGAGGAATCCAGCACCGTCATGGTGGTGTGGAAGCCCATTCTGCGGCAGGCGTCTATGCCGGCGCGCGCAATCTTCTCGGCCATCTCCAGCGACAATTCATGGGTGGTGACCAGGCCCTTCTCGCCCACCACCGGCGGATAGCTCGCAGGCGCAGGCAGGGGTTGTGCGGCGGCCGGACCGGCGGCGAGTGAAGCGGCAACAAGCAAGGCAACGGCGCGCATGGTTTCCCCCTGGGCTTGAAATTTTCAGGGAAGCTAGGCCATCACGGGAGCGGGCGCAAATGGCTTCGCCCGCCTTTCTCTTCTCGTATTTGCGGCCTGCGTGGCATACTCCTGCGACCTGGCCAGCCGCAGAGATTGGATACCATGCCGTTCTCCATCTTCATCGTCGTCCTGTTTGCGGCCGCCCTGCATGCCGGCTGGAATACCGTCGTCAAACTGGGCGACGACAAGACCGTGACGACCGTGCTGGTCACCGGCGCCGCCGCGGCGATCGCGGCGCTGGCGCTGCCTTTTCTCCGGCAGCCGCTTCCGGCGAGCTGGTTCTATATCGCGGCCTCCGGCGTCATCCATATCGTTTATTTCCTGCTGGTCGCGCGCACCTATCATGCCGGCGACATGGGCCAGACCTATCCCCTCATGCGCGGAATCGCGCCTCTGATCGTGGCCTTCATAGGCACGTCCTTTCTGGGCGAACCGCTTTCCGCGGGCGGAGCCGCGGGCATTGTCCTGATCTGCCTAGGCATCTTCGGGATGGCGATGGGAAGCCGGCGCGAACAGGCGCGCGGCATTCTCTATGCCGTCGTCAATGCACTCGTTATCGCGGCCTATACCCTGATCGACGGGTTCGGCGCGCGCCTGTCCGCGGCGCCGGGCGCCTACACACTATGGGTCTTTCTCCTCACCGGCCTGCCGCTCGTGCTGTGGCTGGCGGCGAAAGGCCGGCACGCCCTCGCCCGTTACGGCCACGCCGCCCTGTGGCGGCCCTTTCTGGGCGGAGCGGCAACGCTGATCTCCTATACCTTGATCCTCTGGGCGATGACACACGCGTCCATCCCCGTGGTCGCCGCATTGCGCGAAACCGCGATTCTCTTTGGCGCCGCAATTTCCATCCTGATCCTGAAGGAAAATGCGCGGCCCATGCGCATGGCCGCCGCCTGCATCATCGCGGCCGGTGCCGCCGCCATCCGCGTCCGCTAGACCTTCCGCCGCCCGCGGCGTGCTGGCCATTGTTCGCGGCCCGGCCGGGCCCGAATAGATGGTGCCCCAGGCCGGACTTGAACCAGCATGCCCGTGAAGGCGACAGATTTTGAGTCTGCTGCGTCTACCATTTCGCCACTGGGGCCCGTCCCGAAAGACGAGTGGGGCTTGTTAGCGGTTTGGCCCTCCTCCGTCCACACCCTTTTACCCATGCCGGAACCGGTTAGAATGGAGGCATGAACGCACCAGCCTCCGACCTGCACGCCGCGCCCCGTTCCGACTGGACCCGCGCGGAAATCGCCGCCTTGTTCGCCCTGCCCTTCCCGGAATTGCTGTTCCGCGCGCAGGCCGTCCATCGCGCCCATTTCGATCCCACCCAGGTGCAGATCTCGACCCTGCTGTCGATCAAGACCGGCGGCTGCCCGGAGGATTGCGGCTATTGCTCCCAATCCGCGAAGCACGAGACGGGGGTCAAGGCCACCAAGCTGATGGACGTGGAAGCGGTTCTGGCCGACGCCCGCGCCGCCAGGGCCGCCGGCGCGTCGCGCTTCTGCATGGGCGCGGCCTGGCGCTCGCCCAAGGACCGCGACCTCGACAAGGTGTGCGCGATGGTCGAGGGCGTGAAGGCGCTCGGCCTCGAGACCTGCGTGACGCTCGGCATGCTGAGCGGCGAGCAGGCGCGGCGGCTGAAGACGTCCGGCCTCGATTATTACAACCACAACCTCGACACCTCGCCGGAATACTACGGCGACATCATCACGACGCGGACCTACCGGGACCGGCTCGACACGCTCGCGCAGGTGCGCGCGGCCGGCATCCACGTCTGCTGCGGCGGCATCGTCGGCATGGGCGAGCAGGTCGAGGATCGCGTCGGCATGATCGAGGCGCTGGCCACGCTGCCGGCGCATCCCGAAAGCGTGCCGATCAACATGCTGGTCAAGGTCGAAGGCACGCCGCTCGATCGCGCCGCGCCGCTCGATCCGCTCGATTTTGCGCGGACCATCGCGGTGGCGCGCATCACCATGCCGCGCTCGATGGTGCGGCTGTCCGCCGGCCGCGAGGACATGAGCGAGGAGACCCAGGCGCTGTGCTTCCTGGCCGGCGCCAACTCCATCTTCTATGGCGACAAGCTGCTCACCACGCCCAATCCGGTGGCGGCGGAGGACCGCGCCTTGTTCGCCCGGCTCGGCCTCAAGCCCATGCCGGC
>DASZVO010000004.1:0-19237 GCA_035547015.1 Rhizomicrobium sp.
GACCTTCAGGTTATGAGCCTGACGAGCTACCGGGCTGCTCCACCCCGCGTCAAAACCTTGGGAAGACGGATATTTTCCGGTCGGAAAGGCTGGCCAAGGGGGGCGGATATAGGCCATGCGTCCGGCCCTGTCCAGCCCTGCTTTCGGCCCTTTTTCCGCGCCTTCGGGCGGGGCGTCACAGCCGGGCCAGATGTTCCTTGGCGGTCTGGATCGCGCGCACGAACCCCACCGGGTCGGCGATGCGCGGCGTGGTCACCGAATCCACGCCGGTTCCTTCGATCCGCACCGTGCCATAGCCGAAAAGCCGCCCGAACAGGCTCTGGTTGACCCGCACGCCCTCGATGTTGGGCAGGGCGATCTCGTTGCTGCGCATGGAAAGCAGCCCGTATTTCTCGACAAAGCGGTGGCTGGTGACCCCGATCTCGGTGGCCCACTTGCGCGCCAGCAGCCGGATGCAGGTGATGACGCCGAAGATCAGCCACACAGCCGCGGCGAACAGGCCCCAGGTCAGCGGCTTGGTGCCGTCCAGCGCCTGGCCGTCGGCCTCGATGTAAAGCCCGATCAGCACCGCCGCGGGCAGCAGCAGCGCGCCCCAGGCATAGACGGTATAGAGCCAGTGGAAACGCGCGCGGGCGATCACGATCTCGCCCGCTCCCAGTGACCTGTCGATATAGGATGCCATGCTGCACTCCGGCCGGACGCTAATCTTTTAGGCGATTTGCGGGAGCGCGCCTAGCAGGGCGCGCTTGCCGGTCTTCGCCATGGCCGGGCAGCAGCACTTTCCGCACGCCCCCGCACGCCCTCGGGCGCGCAACGAAATCAGGAGGGCGTGCGCCTACCGGTCTTCGTGATCCGGCAGCAGCACTTCTCGCACGCCCTTATGGTTGGGGCTCGAGACCACGCCTTCCTGCTCCATCCGCTCGATCAGGCTGGCGGCGCGGTTGTAGCCGATCTGCAGCCGCCGCTGGATGTAGCTGGTCGAGGCTTTCTTGTCGCGCGCCACCACCGCCAGCGCCTTGTCGTACAGATCGTCGCCCGATTCGCGGTTGCCGCCGCCCATCAGCGCATAGGGATCGCCCTCGTCCTCGTCGGGCTCCTCGGTCACGGCATCCAGATATTCCGGCGAGCCCTGGGACTTCAGGAAGCGCACGACGTCTTCCACTTCATGATCCGACACGAACGGCCCGTGCACGCGCCGGATGCGCCCGCCCGCCGCCATATAGAGCATGTCGCCCTGGCCCAGCAGCTGCTCGGCGCCCTGCTCGCCCAGGATGGTGCGGCTGTCGATCTTGCTGGTCACCTGGAAGCTGATGCGGGTGGGGAAGTTGGCCTTGATGGTGCCGGTGATCACGTCCACGGATGGGCGCTGGGTGGCGGCGATCAGGTGGATGCCCGCCGCGCGCGCCATCTGGGCCAGCCGCTGCACCGCCCCTTCGATTTCCTTGCCCGAGATCATCATCAGGTCGGCCACTTCGTCCACCACCACCACGATATAGGGCATGGGTTCGAATTCCAGCGTCTCATCCTCATAGATGGGCTTGCCGGTCTCGCGGTCGAAGCCGGTCTGCACCGTGCGCTTGAGGATCTCGCCCTTTTCCCTGGCCTTGCGCACCCGTTCGTTGAAGGCCTCCACGCCGCGCACGCCCATCTTCGACATCTTGCGATAGCGGTCTTCCATCTCCCGCACCGCCCATTTCAGCGCCACCACCGCCTTGCGCGGATCGGTCACCACCGGCGACAGCAGGTGCGGAATGCCGTCATAGACCGACAGCTCGAGCATCTTGGGGTCGATCATGATCAGCTTGCACTGCTCGGGCGTCAGCCGGAACAGCAGCGACAGGATCATGGTGTTCAGGCCGACCGATTTGCCCGAACCGGTGGTGCCCGCCACCAGCAGGTGAGGCATCTTGGCCAGGTCCGCCATCACCGGTTCGCCCCCGATGGTCTTGCCCAGCGCCACGGTCAGGGGCGCGCGGGCCTTTTCATAATCGGCGCTGGCGAACATCTCGCGCAAGTAGACCGTCTCGCGGAATTGGTTGGGCAGTTCGATGCCGATCACGTTGCGGCCCGAAATGGTGGCGATGCGCGCGGCCACCGCGCTCATCGAACGGGCCACATCGTCGGCCAGGCTGATCACACGGCTGGATTTCACGCCCGCCGCGGGCTCGAATTCATACAGCGTCACCACCGGGCCAGGGCGCACGGCGGTGATGCGGCCCTTGACGCCGAAATCGGTCAGCACCGCTTCCAGCATGCGGGCATTCTCTTCCAGCGCCTCGTCCGAGAGCGTGTGATTGTCCTTGTGCGGCGGCGGCTCGTTCAGAAGGTCCAGACCCGGAAGCTGGTATTCGCCGCTGGCCAGGTTCAGCGCGGGCTGGCGGTCGGCGCGGCGCGGGGCGGGGCTGGGGCGCGCATCGCGCTTGACGCGGCTTTTCTGGCGCTCGGCCAGCCGTTCGCTGGCGCGCGTGACGCCCACCGGCTCGGGCGCGGCGCTGCCGGGGCCGTCATCCGTGTCGTCCAAGTGATAGGCGCCTTCGTCGTCATCTTCATATTCGCCGGCGTCTTCGTCTTCGTCGTGATGGTGCCAGAAGGCCGGCCGGCGCAGCTTGCCGTACAGCCAGACCGCGCCCGCGGGAATGGTCATCGCGCCGCGCAGCAGCGGCATGAAGCGCAGGCCCGTGGCCAGGAAGGCCAGCGGCAGGCCCGCGATCAGAAGCAGCAGCGGCAGCGCCCAGGCGACGAACGACAACTGCCAGACCTGCGCGGCATGGGCGGAAAGGCCGCTGGCGGCGATGCCGATCATCCCGCCCGCGCCCGCCGGAAGGCTCTGGGGCCGCGGAAACAGGCCCAGCCCGCCCGCCACCGTCATGGTGCCCAGCGGCCAGGCCACCAGCCGCCACATGGCATGCTTCACCGCTTTGCCGCGCAGCGCCCGCGCGCCCCACACGAACAGCGGCGCCAGGAAGGCCAGGGCCGCAAGCCCGAAGAGCTGCAGCTGAAGATCGGCCGCCACCGCGCCCACCGGCCCCAGCCAGTTCGAGACCGTGCGCAGGTTGGCGTTGTTCAGGCTGGCGTCGTCCGCGGAATAGCTCACCAGCGCCGCCAGCGCGACGCCCGCGGCCAGCACCAGCAGAAGCCCCGCGCCGCGCAGCGCCACGATGCGCACCAGCCGGTTCACGGCCAGGCGCGCGTCGGCCAGTGCATCCTGCATCGCCCCGCCCCTGGCGCGGGGCTGATAGACGCCGCCGATCATCCTGGATGAACGCATGTCACCCCTTCATCGCGCTGCTTCCCGAGATGCTAACGCGCATGACGAAGAAGCCGCCCACGGCTAGAGAATTTCCCTCAGTCTTTCGAGTGCGGCCACAATGGTTGATAAATCGTTAACCAGCGCGATCCGCACATAGGAAAAGCCAGGGTTTGACTGGCTTTTTCCGGTTACCATTTCCCTGCCCATATAGGCGCCGGGCAGCAGCCGCACGCCCTGCTCGCGCCAGGCGCGCAAGGCGAAACCCTCGCCGTTTCCCACCTCCAGCCACAGGAAGAATCCGCCCCCCGGCCACTTCATGTGCGGCCCCAGGATTCCTTCGGCGGCTTTCATCTTCTGCTGATAGGCGTCGCGGCCCGCGGCCACATGCGCTTCGTCGCGCCAGGCGGCGGCGGCGGCGGCCAGAAGCGGCCCCGGCACGGTGGGGCCCGCCACATTGCGGAAGGCGCGGAAGGCGGCGATCAGCGTTGCGTCGCCCGCCACGATCCCCGCGCGCAGGCCCGGAAGGCCCGACCGCTTGGACAGGGAATGAAAGCTCAGCAGCCGGGAAAAGCCGCCGGTCTGCGCCAGCCGCACCGGCAGCGCGCAGGTAGGCGCCTTGTCGAACCAGATGTCGGCATAGCATTCGTCGGCCAGCACCAAGAAATCGTGGCGGTCGGCCAGTTCGAACAGCCGCAGCCAATAGGCTTCGTCCGCCACCGCGCCTTCGGGATTGGACGGGCTGCAGATATAGACGGCGGCCAGCCGCCGCAGCGTTTCGTCCGGCAGGCCCGCGAAGTCCGGCAGGAAGCCGTTTTCGCGCGTGGCGGGCACGTAAAGCGGCTCGGCCCCGCTGCCCAGCGCCGCCGCCGCATAGCATTGATAGAACGGGTTGGGCATCGCCACGATGGGCCGTCCGCCGCCCTTGCGTTCGGGCATGACGGGAAACAGGACCGAGAACAGCCCCTCGCGCGTGCCCGCCAGCGGCAGCAGGTGCCGCTCAGGGTCGATCGCCCCGCCAAGGCCGAAGCGGCGGTTCAGCCATCCGCCCGCCGCCTGCCGCCAGTCTTCCGTTCCCGCGATGCCGGGATAGTTGCCGAAGCCGGCGGCGTTCTGCGTCAGCGCCGCCATCACGAAGTCCGGCACCGCGCCATGCGGATCGCCCACCGCCAGCGAGATGGGCTCGCGCCCGGGCTTCACATCGCCCAGAAGCCGGGCGAGGCGCGCGAAAGGCCCCTCCGGAAGGGCGGCAAGACGAGTCTCTGACATGGCCGGAATGTACTTGCACGGACCCGTCCGTCAAAGCGGAAGCTCGCGCGCCGCAGCAAAGCCGCGGCGACTTCGCAAGCCCGGGCCGCGACGGAGGGGGATCGGCAGATAAACAGCGAAACGGATCAAAAGAAAGGGCGGGCCTTTCGGCCCGCCCTTGGTCAGTTCAGGGAGGAATGCTCAGTCGTGCACGGTTTCGCCGTGCAGGTTGATGTCCAGGCCTTCGACCTCGACTTCCGGCGAGACGCGCAGGCCCACGATGATGTCGATCACCTTCAGGATGATGAAGGTGACGATGGCGCAGTAGAAGAACACGCCCAGCACGTCGTAAAGCTGGATCAGCATCTGGTGGCCATTGCCGTCGATCAGCCAGCCCTTGCCGAGCGAGTTGATCTTGTTGGAGGCGAAGGCACCGGTGAGAAGCGCGCCCAGCGCGCCGCCCACGCCATGCACGCCCCAGGCGTCCAGGCTGTCGTCATAGCCGATGGCCTTCTTCACCCACACCGCCGAGATGTAGCAGACCACGCCCGCGGCGATGCCGATGATCAGCGCGCCCACCGGATCGACGAAGCCGCTGGCCGGGGTGATTGCCACCAGGCCCGCCACCGCGCCCGAGATCATGCCCAGGACGGACGGCTTCTTGGCGACGATCCATTCGCTGAACATCCAGCCCAGCGCCGCGGCGGCCGTCGCGATCTGCGTCGCAGCGGCGGCCATGCCGGCATTGTAGCCGGCGGTGACGGCGGAACCGGCGTTGAAGCCGAACCAGCCGACCCACAGCAGGCTGGCGCCGATCACCGACAGCACCAGATTGTGCGGCGACATGTTCTCGGTGCCCAGGCCGATGCGCTTGCCCAGCACCAGGCAGGTGACCAGCGCCGCGGTGCCCGCGTTCAGATGCACGACCGAGCCGCCGGCATAGTCCAGCGCGCCCGCCGTGCCCAGCCAGCCGCCGCCCCACACCCAGTGGGCGATGGGGCAATAGACGAACAGCAGCCACAGCCCCATGAACCACAGGAAGGCCGAGAACTTCATGCGGTCGGCCAGCGCGCCGGCGATCAGCGCCGGGGTGATGATCGCGAAGGTCATCTGGAAGAACATGTACACCGACTCGGGGATCGTCCCGGCCAGGGGATTGATCGAGTTCAGCGTCACCTTCGACAGGAACAGCGAGCCGAAGCCGCCGATCCAGTTGTTCAGGCCCGCGTCGGGATTGGGCGTGAAGGCGATCGAATAGCCGATGATCATCCACAGCACGGTGATCAGGCAGGTGGCGCCGAAGCTCTGCGCCAGCGTCGCCAGCACGTTCTTCTTGCGCACCATGCCGCCATAGAACAGGCCCAGGCCCGGAATGGTCATCATCAGCACCAGCGCCGACGACGTGATCATCCAGGCGGTGTCGCCCGAATTCAGCGGATCCTTCGGCGCGTCCGCGGCGAAGGCCGCGCCCGCGGTCATCGCCCATGTGCCCAGGCCGGCAAGCGTTGCAAGCCCCGCCTTTTTCAACGTCTCAATTCTCATCTTTCAGTCCCCTTGTTGGACGGGCGTAAGCCTTGCGGCCTACAGCGCGTCGCCATCCGTTTCGCCGGTGCGGATACGCACGACCTGTTCCAGCGGTGTGACGAAGATCTTCCCGTCGCCGATCTGCCCCGTCTTCGCCTTGGAGGTGATCGCGTCGATCACCGCGTCGAGCATCTCGCTCTTTACCGCCACTTCGATCTTGAGCTTGGGCAGGAAGCTCACGGCATATTCCGCGCCGCGATAGATTTCCGTGTGCCCCTTCTGCCGCCCGTACCCCTTGACCTCTGTCACCGTCATGCCCTGGACGCCGAGCGCGGAGAGAGATTCGCGCACCTCGTCGAGCTTGAAGGGTTTGATGATCGCCGTAATAAGCTTCATCTGCCGTCCTTCCATGGTTATGCCAGCGCCGGGCGGAAGCCCGGCCTTAACCGTTTATCAAGAAGCGGGCCAGTTGCCGGACGGCCCGGTAAGACGTTGAACGGCAAGGATGTTTTTGGAAAAGCGCCGCGTGCTGATTCAAAAACAGGCAGACTCGATTGCCCGTCAATTGTGCAAAATTGCGTTTTTGCACAAAAAACAGGCGTGATTGGAGCAAAATTGTGAAGCATGTCGATGTGATCGTTGCAGGCGGCGGACTGGTGGGCCTGCCGCTGGCGCTGGCGCTGGCGCAGGGCGGGCTTTCGGTGCTGGTGGCCGACAGCGGCGATCCCGCCGCCACGCGCGATCCGCGCTTCGACGGGCGGGTGTCGGCGCTGGCCTATGCCAGCGTGCGGATGCTGAAGGCGCTGGGGGTCTGGGACGATCTCCTCCCCCATGCCCAGCCGATCCACGAGATCCTGGTGACCGACGGACAGGCGGGAAGGCCCGCCTCGCCCTTCTCGCTGCATTTCGACTCGCAGGAGGTGGGCAGCGACAGCCTGGGCCACATTGCCGAGAACCGGCATATCCGCGCCGCGCTGCACGCGGCGGCGGCGCGCGCGCCCGGTCTCGAACACCTGGCCCCCGCCACGGTGAAAAGCCTGTCGGTGGACGCGGGCGGCGTGACCGCCCGCCTGGCCGACGGGCGCGAGATCGGCGCCGCGCTCGCCATCGCGGCGGAAGGACGCCAGTCGCCGCTGCGCGCGCAGATGGGCATCGGCATCGTGGGCTGGTCCTATCCGCAGACGGGCATCGTGGCCACGGTGGCGCATGAGAAACCGCACAATGGCGTGGCCTATGAGCATTTCCTCCCGTCCGGGCCTTTCGCGATCCTGCCGATGACACCGGCCCCAGGCAGTGCAGCGGCAGGCCAACCCGAAACCAACAGGTCGTCACTGGTCTGGACCGAGGCGAAGGACAAGGCGCCCGCCCTGCTGGCGCTGGACGACGAAGGTTTCCATGCCGAACTGGCGCGCCGCTTCGGCGCCCATCTGGGCGCAATCCGCGCGGCGGGGCCGCGCTGGTCCTACCCGCTCGCCTTCCACCTGGCGCGCGATTACGTGAAGCCGCGCTTCGCGCTGGCGGGCGACAGCGCCCATGGCATCCATCCCATCGCGGGCCAGGGCCTGAATCTGGGCCTGAAGGATGTGGCCGCCCTGGCCGAAGTGCTGCTGGATGCCGCGCGCCTGGGCCAGGACATCGGCGCGCTGGACGTGCTGAAGCGCTATGAACGCTGGCGGCGGTTCGATTCCTTCACCCTGGCCGCGTCCACCGATGCGCTCAACCGTCTATTCTCCAACGACATCGCGCCGCTGCGCGCCATCCGCGACCTGGGCCTGGGCATCGTGGATTCCATCGGGCCTGCGCGGCGCTTCTTCATGCGCCATGCGGGCGGGGATGTGGGCAAACTGCCCCGGCTGCTCAAGGGCGAGGCGGCCTGAAAGGCCGCTTGTCTTTTGCGTCATGGGTTCGTCGGCCGTGCTCCCGTACGCCAGGTACGCTCCGCTCGGCCTCCTGCCCACGCCACAAAATCCGGCGCGGCGTAGTGTCAATGAATCGTCCGCTTCCAGCGTTGTGACGCCCGCTCGCGCGCCGACAGGGGCGAGCGCGGCGCGGAGTCGCCCTGCCGCATCAGGGCCGCGGGCAGTTCGTCATAGAACCGCCGCGCCACCGCGCCCACGCGCCGGGCGCGCATCTCCTCGGCTTCCTCGCGGGTGGCGAAGACCTGGGCCTCGAACAGGTAATGGGTCAGCGTGCCGACCTGGATCGGCTGTATCTCTTCCACCTGCTGGTCGGCCACCTCCAGCGCATGGCGGATATGGGCGTTGGCATCGGCCTTGTCGCGCGCCTCGCGTTCGATGCGCGCCACATTGGCGCGGTCGAAGGCCCTCAGCCGCGGCAGCACGAACTTGTAGAAGCCGATGCAGGCCAGGACAAACCCGCAAGCCCAATAGACGTTAGTCATGAAGGGCGTGAACTCCATGTCCGCGCTTCAGATAATCCTCGCTCTGCATCTCGGCAAGGCGGCTGGCGGTACGGCGGAAGGCGTCGGCCCCGTCGCCCGCGGGATACAGATCCTGCGGCGGGGCCGCGGCGCTGCAGACCAGCTTCACCCCCTCGTCGTACAGCGTGTCGATCAAAAGGGTGAAGCGCCGCGCCTCGTTGCGCATCTCCGGCGTCATCTGCGGAATGTGATCCAGCAGCACGGTATGGAAATTCTGCGCCACCGCCAGGTAATCGGCCGCGCCCAGCGGCTTTGCGCACAGGTCGCGGAAATCGAACCGTGCCACCCCGCGCGCGGCCTGGGGCACCGGCACCTCGCGCCCCAGCACCGTCAGGCTGCACGGCTTTCCCGCCTTCGAATCCGTCAGCCGCCGCCAGGCCGCGTCCATCGCGGCATCGGCGTCCGGCCCCGCCGGCGTCAGATAGACCTGGATGCCCGCGATGCGCTGCAGGCGATAGTCGGTGGGACCGTTCAGCTCCACCACCTCCAGCCTTTGCCGGATCTCTTCTATGAACGGCAGGAAAAGCTGGCGGTTGAGGCCGCCTTCATACAGCCGGTCCGGCGGGGTGTTGCTGGTGGCGACGATGGTCACCCCCTGCGCGAACAGCGCCTCGAACAGCCGGCCCAGGATCATGGCGTCGGCCACGTCCGTCACCTGGAATTCATCGAAGCACAGAAGCCGCGCCTCCGCGGCGATGCTGCGGGCCACCGGCGCGATGGGATCGTCGCCGGCCCCGCTCTGGCGCTCGGCATGGATGCGCGCATGGATGTCCAGCATGAAGCTGTTGAAATGGGCGCGGCGCTTCCTGGTGACGGCGGCCTGCTCGAAGAACATGTCCATCAGCATGGTCTTGCCGCGCCCCACATCGCCCCAGATGTAAAGCCCCCTGGGGTCTTGCCGTCTGCGGAACAGCGACAGGCGCGGCCTCTCGGCCAGGGCGCGCGCCAGCGCATTCAGCTTGCGGATGGCGTTCTCCTGCGCCGGATCGGGTTTCAGCCCGCCATTGCCCACCACGCCGCGATACCGTGCCAGCAGCATTCACAGGCCCGCGCGCGCCAGCGTGCGCGCCGCCATGTCGGCGTCCAGCGCCTCCATCATCCGCCCGTCCAGCGCGATCGCGGCCTGGCCGGGATGGGCGGCAAAGGCCGCCAGCACGCGCCGCGCATGGGCGATCTCGGCCGCGGTGGGCGAAAAGGCGGCGTTGGCGGGCGCGATCTGGCGGGGATGGATCACCGTCTTGCCGTCAAAGCCCCAGTCGCGCGCCATCGCGCAGGCGGCGGCGAATCCGTCCTCGTCGTCCAGGTCGTTGTGCACGCCGTCCAGCACCGCGATGCCCGCAGCGCGCGCGGCCAGCACGGTCAGCGACATGGCGGCGGCCAGGTTGGCGCGGTCGGGGCGATGGCGCGCCTGAAGCCCATGCACCAGGTCGTTGCCGCCCAGCACCAGGCATTCCACATCGGCATGGGCGATGGCCGCGGCGTTCAGCACGGCGGCGGGCGTTTCGATCATCGCCCACAGCGGCACGCCGCCCGTGCGCGCCCGCGTCGCGCGCACCTGACCGGCGTCAGAGACCTTGGGCAAAAGGATCGCGTCGGGCCCCGCGGCGATGGCCGCGCCGATATCGTCCTCGTGCCAGGGGGTGAAGGCGGGATTGATGCGGATCACCGTCTCGCGCGGGGCGAAACCGGCAACCGCCGCCGCGGCGCGCGCGCGCGCCGCGTCCTTGGCTTCCGGCGCGACGGCATCCTCCAGGTCCAGGATGATCGCGTCGGCGTCAAGCGCCCGCGCCTTCTCCAGCGCGCGCGCGTTCGAGGCCGGAACGTAGAGCGCGGTGCGCCGCGGCTTAAACGCCTTCGACAAGGATCCACTCGCCTTCGCTGACCGCCTGGCGGATCTTGCGCGCGGCGGTGTATTCCGGCGAGTTGTAGCAGGCCAGCGCGTCCTCCATCGAGGCGAACTCGATCAGCACGTTGCGCGCGCGCGGCACGCCTTCCAGCGACTCGGTCCGCCCGCCGCGCGCCAGGAATTTGGCGTTGTAGCGTTCGAAGGCGGGTTTGCCCGTCTCGACATACTTCTTGTAGGTCTCGGGATCCTGAACGTCCACGCGCGCGATCCAGTAAGCCTTCGGCATTATGCGGCCCTCAACAGTTTGCGGTTTACGAGCGATTCGGCGATCTGCACCGCGTTCAGCGCGGCGCCCTTGCGCAGATTGTCCGCCACGATCCACAGGTTCAGCCCGTTCTCGACCGTGGGGTCCTTGCGGATGCGGCTGACATAGGTGGCGTCCTCGCCCGCCGCCTCGATGGGCGTGACGTAGCCGCCGTCCTCATGCTTGTCCACCACCAGCACGCCCGGGGCCTCGCGCAGGACCGCGCGCGCCCGTTCGGCCGTCACCGGCTTTTCGAATTCGATGTTCACGGCCTCGGCATGGCCCACGAACACCGGCACGCGCACGCAGGTCGCCGTTACCTGGATGTCTGGGTCCAGGATCTTCTGCGTCTCCACCGCCATCTTCCATTCCTCGCGCGTGACGCCGGAATCCAGGAAATTGTCGATATGCGGGATCACGTTGAAGGCGATCTGCTTGGTGAATTCCTCCACCTCGACCGGATCGGCCACGAAGATGGCGCGGGTCTGGCGGAACAGCTCGTCCATCGCCTCCTTGCCCGCGCCCGACACGGACTGATAGGTGGAAACCACCACGCGCTTCACGGTGAACAGGTCGTGCAGCGGCTTGAGCGCCACCACAAGCTGGGCGGTCGAGCAGTTGGGATTTGCGATGATGCCCCTGGGTATCTCGGTCAGCGCGTCGGCATTGACCTCCGGCACCACCAGCGGCACCTGCCGGTCCATGCGCCAGGCGCTGGAATTGTCGATCACGATCGTGCCCTGGGCGGCGATCTTGGGCGCCCAGGTCTTGGCGATGCTTCCGCCCGCGCTCATCAGCGCGATATCGGTGCCCGCGAAGTCGAAATAGTCCAGCGCCTTGACCTTCAGCGTGCCGTCGCCGAACGACACGTCGGTGCCGACCGAGCTGGTGGAGGCCAGCGCCACCACCTCGCTGACGGGAAACTGCCGCTCGGCCAGGGTGTTCAGCATCTCCCGGCCGACATTGCCGGTCGCGCCGATGACGGCGACTTTGTAAGCCATGGCGTTCTTCCTGCGGGGCCTCGCGGGCCGCACCAATACTAGACCGGGAAGGCAGGGGGAAGGCGGGTTATTGGCCGGACCGCCACTGCAGCCGCAGCATGGCGCCGCCGCTGTCAACACCACCCTTCAGGCTGGGGACCAGCGGATCGGTGGAGCCCGTGTCAAAGGCTTCCCAGCGGCCGTCGCGCACGCCCAGCGTCTGGGCGGCTTCGTCGGCATAATTCATGGCATAGGGCGGGGACTGGTCCTGCCCATATTGCTGCGCCTGCTGATGTTCGGTCGGGAAGGCCGTGTTGGTTTGCGGCGCACGGAAGGCAAGACCCGGTCCCGCCCCGCAAATCAGGACCGTCACGGTTAACGCGGCAATGTGAAACGGGCGCATGACGTTGCCTTGCTGATGAAGGGAAAACGCAAGGCGATGCCCCGCTGTTGCGTGGTCTTTTGATGGCGAAAGTTCCGCGTTTGCCCCAAGGGCTTGGCGGGCCAGCGCAATATGCTTTATCTCTAGCGGCAGAGCCCAGGAGGTGAGCATGAAAACCATCAGGATCGGCGCCTGCGCGGCGGCCCTTGTCATCGCCGGCGCGCCGGTCGCCGAAGTCCAGGCCGCATCCTGCGCCACCAAATCGGAAGTCTCCGCCATCCAGGTATCGGCGGTGCAGCAGGAACTCACGGATGCGGCGCTGGCCTGCGGGCCCAATGAGGTGGCGATGTTCAACCGCTTCCAGACGACGTTCCAGAAGGAATTGCGCCGCTCCGACGCCACCATGCTGCGGATGTTCAAGCGGCTGAACGGCGCGGCCAAGGGCAATGCCGCCTATGACGCCTACAAGACGCGCGCCATCGCTCATGCCGAACAGCGCCGCACCCGGCCCGGCGCCCATGCCGATTTCTGCCGCATGGCCGACATCGTGTTCGCGGCGGCGCTGGCGCCGGACAAGCCGGTGCTGGAGGATTTCGTTTCGGGCATCGAGGTCAACGAGGACACGCCGGTCAACAGTTGCGAGATCAAGGTCGCGATGACCTTCCAGGGCGTCCAGGCCGGGCCCAGCGTCATGCCGATCCCGCGCCCCGCTCTGCCGGGCGATCCGCCGAACACGGCGGTCGTGTCGCAATAGACCGCGAACGAAAGGGCAAACGAAAAAGGCCGGTCGCAGGACCGGCCTTTTCTTTTCCGCGGTGCATCCGGCGCACGAGAACCGGCGGCCCTGTTGCGGTTTGCCGGCAGGATTCGACGGACTCACCATGAGGAGTGGGCCCCGTCCCGAGCCTGTCGAAGGATGAGGCCGGCAATCCGTAACAGCGCCGAACCGGCCTCCCCAAGAAACCGGCTCGACGCGCGCAAAGAAAAAGGGCGGGCCGCAAGGCCCGCCCTTTCCATTCCATGCCGGGGCGATCAGCCGCCCAGGTCGATGACCGCGCGGCGGTTCTTGGGCTCGCGCACGCCCGGCCCGGTCGGAACCAGCGGGTCGTGGAAGCTCTTGCCCTCGATCGCGATCGAGTCGGCCGTCAGGCCCTGGCGGACCATCTCGTCCTTCACGGACGTGGCGCGGCGGATCGAAAGCGCCTGGTTGTAGCGGTCCGAACCCACCGTGTCGGTGTGGCCGGTGACCAGGATGCGGACAGAGCCCAGCGTCTTGGCGGCGGACACAGCCTCGGTGACGGTCGCCTGCGCTTCCGACGTGAGGTTCGACTTATCGAAGTCGAAGAACACGATGTAGGTCTTCGCCGGCGGCGGGGGAGGCGGCGGCGGAGGCGGCGGAGGCGGAGGAGGCGGCGGCGGGGGAGGCGGCGGCGGAGGCGGCGGGGGCGGCGTCATGAACCAGCGCACGCCGACCAGGATCACATTCTCCGTCGCATTGTCGACATGCCACGGCGCCAGCGGCGCGGTGCCGCCGAAGTCGGAGTCGGATTCGTTCGAGCGATAGCGATATTCGCCGAACAGGTCGATGTCGGGCGAGATCGAGTAGGCCAGGCCCGCGATCAACTGCCACTGGAAGGCGGAGTTGGTGCCGTGCAGCACGGGCGCCGCGACGCCGGGGGTGTCCAGACGCGCATGCAGCTTGCCCACGCCCAGACCGCCGCCCAGCGTCAGCTTGAGCTGATCGTCCAGGGGAATGTCATAGGCCAGGTTGATCATGGAGGTCAGCAGGTCGTCGCTGCCCGAAGCGGCGCCGGAGCTGACGTCATGGGAGGTGTAACCCAGCTCGGTTTCGATGCGCCAGTTCTCGGGGAAGGCATAGCCGATCGAGATGACGCCGATTCCGTTGTCGGACGATCCCGTGCTGGCGACCGTGGCCGTGTTGACGGACCTCGCCGTGATGCCGTCCTGACCGCTCCAGCCGCCACCCAGACCAAGGTACCAGCCTTCGCCGGCCAGCGCCGGCGTACTGAGAGCCGCAGCGGCAACCGTCGCCATGGCGAGCATTCGAAGTTTCATCTTTCTACCCTCGCTTGAAAATACCGACGGGCAGGGGGCCTGCCGGGAACCGTCGTAAACCAATGTGGTGCTTATAACGGCGAAGACCGAAAATGTCTCCATCCCAATTGTGGCTTTGCGTCGAGTAACTGCCCGCATTCAAAGGTTTTACGGGCTTGCTGTGACAGTGCGGCCACAGATTTGGAGACACAATGATTCCCGATTTACATTTTCAATACCTGACGGTCTGTCATCCAAGTCCTTTCCGTCGCGTCCAGGTTGCATGATTCTGCAAGCAATTCCATATGGATAACAGGCCACCCCGGCCGCAGGAGGTTTTTCATGCCCGAAACGGCCCTAACCCGGCTTCTGGCCCTGCTGGACCTGGAGCAGATCGAGGACAACGTCTTTCGCGGGATTTCGCCGCCCGAGCCGGTACAGCGCGTGTTCGGCGGCCAGGTGCTGGCCCAGGCCCTGATCGCAGCGACCCGCACCGTGGACCCGATGCGGGCCTGCCATTCCCTGCACGGCTACTTCCTGCGCCCCGGCGATCCCAGCGTGCCGATTCTCTATGAGGTGGACCGCTCGCGCGACGGCGGCAGCTTTTCCGTCCGCCGCGTGGTGGCCATCCAGCATGGCGCGCAGATCTTCGTGCTGGCCTCGTCCTTCCAGAAGGAAGAAGGCGGCTTCGAGCATCAGGCGCAGATGCCCATCGTGCCGCCGCCCGAAGAGCTGGAAGACGACCAGCAGGTATTGCTGCGCAGCCCGGACATGCCGCCGGCGATGGCCGCCTGGGTGGCGCGCGAGCGCCCCTTCGAATCGCGCTCGGTGATCGGACGGGGCGTGGGCGACCGGCCCCAGCGCGCCGCGATCGACCATATGTGGCTGAGGACGCGCGGCGGTTTATCCGATCATCCGTCCGATCATCCGTCCGGCGGCCCCGCCCTGCACCGCGCGCTGCTGGCGTTCGTTTCGGACATGTCGCTTCTCGACACCGCGCTGCTGCCGCACGGCAAAAGCATCTTCTCCAGCGTGCAGGTGGCCAGCCTCGATCACGCCATGTGGTTCCACCGGCCCTTCCGCGCCGACGAATGGCTGCTTTATGTCCAGGATTCCCCGTCGGCGTCCGGCGCGCGCGGCTTCAACAGGGGCGCGATCTATCGCCGTGACGGCACGCTGGTCGCGTCGGTGGCGCAGGAAGGGCTGATCCGCCCGCGCTGACTTAAGTGGGGCAGCTTGCGGGCGCGGGGATCTGCGCCACGCGGCGCGGCTGCAGATAGAAGGTGTTGGTCATCAGCGTGGGGCCGGTGAGTATCTGGGTGGTCGGCGAGACATAGCTGTAGACCACCTTGGCCACGATCACGCTGCCGCCGCTGGTCATCAGCGGCTGGCCGTTGAAGTCCACGATCTTGCCGGCATCCAGGCTGTTGTCGATCTCCGAGCCGCCGGAGCCGGTGTTGTTGAAGCCGCAGCTCCACTGCACCTTGCCCGTCATGAAGCTGGTGTCGTTGTTGTCGATCACGCTGGCCACGATGATGCGCGGCTTGATCTCCTTGTACGACACGCCCGAACCGGGATCGTAATAGGGATAGAGGATCGCGGTGGCGGCGGTGAAGACGTTGGAGATGTCGGACGAACTCAGCGCACCGGCCTGGGCCACCAGGTCGGCTGCGGTGCTGGCCGTCTCCAGCACTTGCGCGCGCGCGCCAAAGGCCCGCGTAAGCTCCACCGTGCCGAAGAACAGCAGCAGCAGCACCGGCGAGATCAGCGCGAACTCCACGGCCGCCATGCCGCTTTGGGTCCTTGTGAACCTGCGCAGCTTCAGCATCCGGACACCGCGCTGGTGAAGGGTTCGTTGCGGAAGGCCGCCGCGCCGGTCATCAGGTGCGTGTCGAATCGGGGGGCCGCCGAACTGGATTTCATGTCGGTCAGGAACCAGGTCAGAAGCGGGGTCACCACCGTCCAGGGATAGAAGGCGCGCACCAGCACCACGTCGCAGGCCGAGCCGGGCGAATAGCCGCTGACCGCAGGATCCAGCGTGCCGTTGCTGGGGTCGTTCGGATTGGACGGGTTGTTCCTGATCGGGCTGGTATAGGAAATGTTGCTGAAGCCTCCGCTGGCATAGGACACCACCTGCACCTGCAGCTTGCCGGTGCAGTCCCGCAGCAGCGAGCCCGCGGCGTTGCAGATCTGCTGCTTGAACCAGTCGGCATTGGTGGTGCTGCCGCCGCTGTCGGCGACATAGCCCGCGTTCTGGTCGGCGCCGGTGCGGATCTGGCGGCCGGCGGTGGCCACGGCCTGCTGCAGGTCGGCCTGGGCGAAGTACATGACGCCCGCCTCCACCGTGCCCAGCAGGAACACGAAGAACACCGGCGCCAGCATGGCGAACTCGATCATGGCCGAGCCCTTGCGCTCGGCGCGCAGGCGCCGGAAAAGCTTCGCGGAAAATGTGCTCCGGCGATCCCTGACGGTCACGGCACGTCCAGCCTCTTTTGCGGCCCCCTGGCCAGGCCCGGCGATTTTACGGGCGCGAGGCCGGCCTTCCCAAGGGAAAGGCCGCATCATGCTCAATGGCGCGTTAACGCAACGTCAGCGGCGGTCTTAATCTTTGATTCAAGGATGATGACGCTGCCGCGCATATCCTTTACGCGCCGGCAACCCTGTTTCGCGAAAGCAACGGCATTTTCACCTCTCAGCGCCGATACTGGCCCCCGCAAACAGGCTGGGGCGCCTGTAACGGGCGAAACACGCATGGGCAGATCGCGCAAACTCCTCGGGTTGCTGCTGGCGCGGCTGCGGGCCTTCCCCCGCGCCGCCCAAGGCAACATGGCCATGATCTTCGGCCTTTCGATCATTCCGCTGGTGCTGGCGGCGGGAACCGGCATGGATTACACCCGCGCCGTGGTCGCCCGCTCGAACATGGGCGCGGCGCTGGACGCGGCGGCGCTGGCGGTGGGCCGCCAGCCCAGCAAGCCGTCCAACTGCGCGGCCGGCGCCACCGATACCGCCTGCACCAACCTGAAGAACCTGGCGGAACAGTATTTCCTGGCCAACTACACCTATTACGACGCGGCCGCCAGGGCGGCGGGCCTGTCCATGACCATCACCAACCAATCGGTGGTCCTCACCACCA
The DNA here is from genome assembly GCA_035547015.1 of Rhizomicrobium sp. Taxonomy (GTDB): domain Bacteria; phylum Pseudomonadota; class Alphaproteobacteria; order Micropepsales; family Micropepsaceae; genus Rhizomicrobium. The sequence goes on from DASZVO010000004.1 coordinate 17,160, forward strand.
CCGACAATGTGCCGACCCAGATCGTCAAGTGGATCCGCCCCTCCATCGCCATCAACAACACCACCACCGTGGTGTGGGGCCAGACCAAGCTCTGGGTTTCGCTGGTGCTGGATAACACCGGTTCGATGTGCCAGTCCGACAGCAACCCCAATGCGGGCAGCCCGTGCCCCAATGCCGGCTCCAGCACCAAGATCGCCGCGCTCAAGGCCGCGACCCACAACCTTCTCAATATGCTCAGAAGCGCCTCCGCCAATCCGGGCGATGTGCAGGCCGCCATTATCCCCTTCGTCAAGGACGTCAACGTCAACAGGGCCAACTACACCAAAAGCTGGATCGACTGGACCGACTGGGACTCCATCAACGGCTCCTGCAGCGTGTCCAGCAAGCACAGCCAGTCGAGCTGCACCAGCACGCACGGCACCTGGACCAACGGCCGCTGCAACATATCGGGCATCACGGACCAGTCCACCTGCACCAGCACGCACGGCACCTGGACGGCCAACCGCAGAGGAGGTGGGGGCAGCTGCAACATCTCCGGCTATTCGACCTCCAGCAGCTGTCAAGCCGCCACCGGAACCTGGACCAACGGGACCTGCAGCTTTTCCGGCTACACGACCAAGACCGATTGCCAGAACGCCTCCGCCGTGTGGACGCCCGACGACCACAGCACCTGGAACGGCTGCGTGATGGACCGCGGCACGGACAGCGGGCCGGACTCCGGCAACTATGACGTGATGAACACCGCGCCGGTTTCCGGCACGCCGGCCAGCCAGTTCCCGGCGGAGCAGTATTCCAGTTGCCCGCAGGCGCTCACCACCTTGAGCTATGACTGGGACACGTTGAGCAGCGAAGTCGATTCCATGGTGGCCAATGGTTCGACCAACCAGCCCATCGGCCTGGTCTGGGGCTGGCATGCGCTGTCGCAGAGCGATCCGCTCGACGCCCCCACGCTGCCGGACAACACCACGCGCTATATCATCATCCTTTCGGACGGTCTGAACACACAGGATCGCTGGTATGGCAACGGCTCGGACCAGAGCACCTCGGTCGACAACCGGATGAGCGCGGTCTGCGCCAACGCCAAGGCCGATCACATCATCATCTATGCCGTGTTCGTGGATATCGGCGGCACCCAGGGCAACTCCACCGTGCTGCAGAACTGCGCGACCGACGCCAGCAAGTATTACGACCTGACCAGCACCAGCCAGATCGCGAATGCGTTCAACCTGATCGGCCAGCAGATCACCAGCCTGCGCGTCAGCCGCTAGGCTCGCGCGGCATGACCCGCGGGCCATCCGGGGGACCAAGCTTCTCCTGCTGACGGATCCGCCTTTTCCGGCATGACCGTTCGCGGCGCCGCCGCCCGGCCATGTCAGGCTCGGGAATTACTTCGCGGCGTTGGCGGCGGCCATGCGCGCGGCGCTCTGGTGCGCGGCGGTCACGCCGTCGCTGGGCTCATAGGCGTCCTTGCCGTCGCCGGGCATGGGCGTCGGCTCGCAGCGCTGGCCCGCGCAGTTCAGCGTGATGCGCTGGGCGCCGCGGTTCAGCACCACCGTGCCGCCATTCTCGTTGCCGGTGACGGTGACATGCGTGCCGAACACCTGCACGCCGTCCTGGTTCAGGGCCACGATGTTGGTGCGGCCATAGCCCTTGCCCTGCACGAAGGCATGGCGGGCATCGACCATGGTGATGTCCGCGATCGTGGGATTTCCGACATAGACCGTCGCCACCGGGCCGCGGAAGGTGAGGGTATGGACCTCGTCCAGCGCCAGATTGACTTCACCCCGTCCGGCGGCCGAAGGGCCTGCCAGGGCAGGCATGATGACGGCGCTCAACACAAATGTGGCGGCGATGGCGGTGCGGCGCATGGCGGCTGTCCGGAAAATTGCACGGCCATGCTAGGCGCGCGGCGTAAAAGAACGTTTAAGAGTGCGGCAAGGATTGCGCCGGTGCGCCGGGCCACCTCGGTGTGTGCACAACTCTTGCAGCGACCGGCCAGGCTGTCGCGAAAGGGATCAATGCGGCGCGCATCGAACGTCGCCCGCATCATGCGTTTTCGGTCGCCGATTCAGTGCGCA
>DASZVO010000005.1:0-131247 GCA_035547015.1 Rhizomicrobium sp.
CTCCACCCCGCTGTCCAGCGAGAAAAGGCCCGTGATGCCGTGTCGCGCGCAGATCTGCTTCTTGTGCTCGCCAATCTCGGCGGCGTTGGGCAGAAAAACCTCGGGCCCCGCAAGATAGGCCTTGATCGTCATCGGAAATCCCCGTCTTCCGGATATGGCGCATCGCATAGAACAGATTGGCGGATGGGGTGAGATTCGAACTCACGGGACCCTTGCAGGCCCGGCGGTTTTCAAGACCGCTGCCTTAAACCGCTCGGCCACCCATCCGCGGCGGCCGATCCATTACTGAGACGGGCGCCGCAAGGCAAGGGCGGCTGGAATTCCGGGGTCGGGGACTGGCGGGTGGCACAGGATCAACGAAAATGCGTCCGCCGGGGCTATCTGTGCCAGAACATCCAGACGGCGGCGATGGCAAACCAGACCATGAAGACAACCGTCAGGACGAGCGCCGTCAGGAAGCGCCAACCATGATAACAGCGATAGGTCTCCATCTGACGGTTGATGCCAAGCGCCGATGTGATTGCGCCGAACAGCAGCGTGATGGCAATCGCGTCGCTCACGGAAGATCTCCCGCGTGGTCAAATCCCGTGCTCAATGAGCAGTTCAATCCAGGACTACGGACTATTTAAGGCACAAGACGGCAAAGGCGTGGCTGACGGGCAGTCACCAGCCACGCGAAAACCGGCTCAGTTGCCGGTGTCAGGCATGAAAGGGCCGGCCAGCAGGATAAGCTGCAGCGCCAGCAGCACCACGCCGGCAGCCAGGAGCGCCATGCGCGGGACAGCCGAGAGAAATTCGGCGCGTGGCCATCGCCGCCGATTTCCGGCCGAAGCCGTTGGCGACATCAATTCCATTGTTTCCGAGATGCTTACGCCGCTGACCATCAGAACCCCCAAACCAGCAGACTGCAGGCATGCTAACACACGCTAAAGGTGTACCCCTGTGATATTCGCCGGACGGATTCGACAGCTATGACGGATGCTTTTCGCGGCCGGTCCCGACAGCCCATCGGGATCAGAATCAGAATGTTGAGCGGCGCCTCCCGGCGTCTTCGCACCTGCAAGAGGGCAGCCTCGCGCACGGCCCGTCCGTTGGGCGCACGGCCGCATGGGCATTCTCCGCGGGCCGCTCTGTCCATTTCCGCCGATACTGGTATGAACCGACTGACCGCCCTGACACCCCTTCCCCGGCTCCCAAAAGCGCACCTGCCATGAACCCGCAAGCCATTCTCGACCGGGCCATCGCCTTCCACCAGACCGGCAATCTGGCGGCCGCGGAAAAGCTTTACCTGCAATTGATGGCGGCGGAGCCGCGCGAGGCGGCCTCGCGCCATCTTCTGGGGGTGGTACGGGCGCAGCAGGGACGGCCTGGCGAAGCGCTGGAGTTGATCGGCGCGGCGCTCAAGATCGCGCCGGATACGCCGGAGATCCTGTCCAACTATGGCAATGTGCTGAGCACCTTGGGCCGGTTCGACGAGGCGCTGGCCAGCTATGACAGGGCGCTTCGGGCCAGACCGGACTATGCGGCGGCCTGGAGCAAGCGCGGCCAGGCCCTGCGTGCGCTGGGGCGTCTGGACGAGGCGCTGGCCAGTCATGACAAGGCGCTGGCGATGCAGCCGCGCTTCGTGGAGGCCCTCAGCAACCGCGGGGCGGTTCTGTTCGACATGGGGCGTTTCGAAGATGCGCTGGAGAGCTTCGGCAACGCCCTGGCGCTGGCGCCGGATTTCCCCGACGCACGCAACAACCGCGCCCTGGCGCTCCGGGCCATGAAGCGGTTCGACGCGGCGCTGGCCGACGTGGACCTGGCGCTGGCGCGATATCCCGATTTCGTGGAAGCGCTCAACAATCGCGGCGTGATCCTGTTCGACCTCAAACGTGTGGGCGATGCGGTGGCCAGCTATGACAGAGCGCTGGCGCTGCAGCCCGATCATACCGATGCGCTCAATAACCGCGCCGTCGCGCTGGCAAGCCTCAAGCGTTTCGTGGAATCGCTGGCGGATTGCGACCGGGCCATCGCCATCCGGCCCGGATTCGCCGATGCCCATTACAATCGCGGCAACGCGCTAGCCGGGCTCAACCAGCCGGAACAGGCATTGGCCGCATACGAACAGACGCTGGCCATCGATCCCCGCCACCCCAATGCGTTGAGCGGGCTTGCCAACGCGGCCATGACCATCGGCGACTGGGCCCGCGCTGCCGGACTGCGCGACAGGCTGAAGGCCGAGGTCCTGGAAGGCAGGGCCGTGATCCAGCCCTTTGTGCTGATGGGCTATTGGGACGACAACGAACTGCAATTGCGCTGCGCGCGCAATTATGTGCGCCAGGCCGGGCCGCCGCCCCTGCCCGCCTTGTGGACCGGCGGCCGCCATGCGCACAGCCGCATCCGCATCGCCTATCTGTCGGCCGATTTCCACCAGCACGTCACGGCCGCGCTGACGGTGGAGATGTTCGAACGCCACGACCGCAGCAGGTTCGAAACCGTGGCTGTCTCGTTCGGCCCCGATGACGGCAGCGCCATGCGCACCCGCCTGGTGCGGGCCTTCGACCGCTTCCACGACGCGCGCCAGCAGAGCGACCGCGAGGTCGCAGAGTTGCTCCGCGCCTGGGAGATCGACATCGCGGTGGACCTGGGCGGGCACACCAGCGGCGCACGGCCCTGGGTATTGGCCTGGCGTCCCTGCCCGGTGCAGGCCAAATACATGGGCTATCCCGGAACGTCGGGCAGCGGCTTCATCGATTACATCATCGCAGACCGCCTGGTAATCCCCAAAGACCAGGACCGTTTCTTCAGCGAAAAGGTCGTCGCCCTGCCCGAGACGCTGTGGGTGACGGATACGACAACCGCCGTCCTGCCGCCGCCATCGCGCGCGGACGCCGGTTTGCCGGATTCGGGATTCGTATTCTGCTGCTTCAACCACAACTGGAAGATCACGGCCCCGCTGTTCGACATATGGATGCGGCTGCTTGCGGAGGTGGACGGCAGCGTGCTGTGGCTTCTGGAGGGCAATGCCGCCATCCGGACAAATCTGCGGCGGGAAGCGGCCGCGCGCGGGGTCGATCCGGACCGGCTGGTTTTCGCGCCGCGCACCACGCCCGAGCAGCACATGGCGCGCCAGCAACTGGCCGACCTGTTTCTCGATACCCTGCCCTACAACGCCCATACGACAGCCAGCGACGCGCTGTGGGCGGGATTGCCGGTGGTCACCACGCCGGGCCGCTCCTTCCCGGCGCGCGTGGCCGGCAGCATATTGAACGCTGCCGGGCTTTCCGACCTGATCGCACGCGACCTGGAAGAATACGAAGCGCTGGCGTTCGCGCTTGCGCGCGATCCGGCGCGGCTGGCCGCGATCCGTGCCAGGATCGCCGAGACGCGAAGCAACATGCCGCTCTTCGACACCGAGCGGTTCACCCGCAACCTGGAAACCGCCTATACCGCCATGCTGGCAGAGCGTGCATGAACACGCCTTCGCAATCCCTGCAGGCGCCGGTCCGGTTGTCGGTCGCGGCGCCTGCCTACAACGAGGCCGCCGGCATTGAAGCCGTGGTCACGGAATGGCGCGACTTCCTGTCGGATGAGCCCCAGGTCGGCAGTTTCGAAGTCGTGATCTGCAATGACGGCAGCCGCGACGGAACAGGGGCGATCCTCGACCGGCTGGCGGCACGATTTCCGGAAGTAAGACCGCTCCACTTCGCCAGCAACCAGGGCGCTGCGGCGGCGCTGAACGCGGCCATCGCTGCAACCGGCGGCGACTGGGTCCTGCTGATGGATTCGGACGGCCAGTTTCCGATTCAGAACCTGCCGGATATGCTGACGGCGCTGCGCCGCTCGGGCAGCCTGGCCGCCATCGGGGTCCGCCGCAAGAAGGATGTGCCCTTCGCGCAATTCGGAAGCTGGGCCAGCGGTCTGGTCTGCAACCTGGTGCATGGCTCGCATGTGCGCGATTTCAATTCGGCCTTCAAGCTGGTATGGGGCGCGCGCCTGCGCAGCCTGGGGCTGGAGGCAAAGGGCATGAACTATTCTACCGAAGTGACCTCGCGGCTTCTGGAATGCGGCATCGTACCTGCTGAAGTGCGCATCGCGCATCGTCCACGCGCCACCGGCGTCAGCAGCATGAAGCTCGCGCGCGGCGCGGCGCACCGTTTCCTGTTCGTGGCCTATATCGCCCTGCGGCAATTGCTGCTGCGGCTGGGCGTCCTGTCGCGTCCGGCATGAGCGGTCCTGTCAAGATCGTCCTGTTCTGCGGCGGGCGTGGCAGCGCGACGATCATCCGCGCCCTGTTGCGCCGTGCCGAGGTGAGCCTGACCCTGCTGGTCAATGCCTATGACGACGGGCTTTCAACCGGCGCACTGCGCAGTTTCATACCCGGCATGCTGGGGCCATCGGACTTCCGGAAGAATTTCTCCTACCTGCTGGGCAATTATTCCGACGCGCAATATGCACTCAAGAACCTGATGGAATACCGCCTGCCCGGCTCCACCGGCGCGGAAGACATCGAGAACCTGGCCCGGTTCGTGCGCGTCGGCGATCCGGGGCTGCTTGCTGAACCTGTCCGGAGCTGGTTCACGCAACTGCCGCCCGATCTTTCGGCGCGCATGCGCATCCTGCTCGGCCGCTTCTTCGATCATGCGGCCGGCACGCCCTCGTTCTTCGACTATCGTGACTGTTCGCTCGGGAACCTGGTGTTCGCGGGCGCCTACCTCGCACGGGGCAGCGATTTCAATGCCGCCGCCGCAGAAGTGGGAGACCTGGTGGGCAGCCGGGCCAGGCTGCTCAATGTCGGCGAGCAGCAGAATCGGGTGCTGACCGGGTTGAAGCAGGATGGAACCTATCTTTCCTGCGAAGCGGAGATCGTCGGGCCGCAGTCGGCGGTTCCGATCACGGATCTCTATCTGCTGGAACAGCCGCTGACGGATGAAGAGACACGCATGCTGACGGCGTTGGACATCGCGGGTCGCCGCGCCTTCCTGGCGGCACACGACGCCGTGCCAAATCTTTCCCCGCCAGCCGCCGCCGCGCTGTCGGAAGCCGACATCATTCTTTATGGCCCCGGCACGCAGCATTCCTCGTTGCTGCCCAGCTACCGTATCGCGCGGACCGCACTGGCCGCCGCTCCCGCGCGGATCAAGGCCCTGGTCCTGAACCTTAACGGCGACAACGACATCCAGGGCCTGTCCGCCAGCGATATCCTGGACCGGGCCACGACGTATGGTGCTGCCGTCACGCACGCCCTGCTCGACCCGAACGCGCGCCTGCCGGCCGGGGCCATCACGGGCGAGACATGGGGCGGCACCGCCATAGTGAAGGGCGATTTTTCGACGGCGCTCCGCCCGCAGGTGCATAACGGCAGGGCCGTCGCCGATTGTGTGCTGGCGCTCCACGCCGGCACCGGTGCCGACGCGCTATCGGTCGAGATCTTTGCCGACATCCACAATCGTTCCGTCGCGCGCGATGAACTGATCGAGGAATTCCTCGAAACGGATTGGCGCGGCGATGCCCGGCTGGTCCTCAACCGCGTTGCGGCGGGGGAGCCCGGCGAACCCGTCAGCGCCGTGCATTATGAAGGCCTGTTTCCCGAAGCCGCCTATCTGCGCGACTGGCTCAGGCGGGACGGAGGTGCGTATCTCGTGCTGATGACGGGCGACGGGGCATACGGTTTCCGCGACGTGCAGAACATCATCCGCCTGCTGGAGCAGCAGACCTCGCTGGGCGGCGTGTTCGGATCGCGCACACAAAGCCGTATGCAATTCATCACTTCGGTCCGTGCGGCCTATGGAGAGCATCGCGTCCTCTATTGGCTTGGAAAGATGGCGGCGTTCCTCCTCAGCGCGCTGTTCTACCTGCGCACGGGGATCATATTTTCCGATCCCCTGACCGGGCTGCGCGTGTTCCGCCGCACGAGCCTTTCCGGTCTTCCCGACGACGTGGCGGCGCGCGACGACGCACCCTTGGCCATCGTGCGCCATCTGGTGCGCCGCGGCGTGGAGGTCGCCGAGCTTCCGGTCCTTTATCGCACCTTTTCCGGTTTCACGGATCCACGCTGGCGGATGCGCCGCGGGCTTCGCAACCTGACGAGCCTTTTCGGCCGATGACGCGCGACTTCCTTCAAGAGACGGATTGCTTCCTGTTCGACCTGGACGGAACGCTGGTGGATTCCGCGCCTCTCCACGATCAGGCCTACAGGCATGTTCTGGAAACGGAAAGAGCCGATCTTCTGGCGGGTTTCGACTATGGCGCCGTTGCGGGATTGACCACGCAGACGGCGTTCCGCCGGATCGGCGCGGCCGAAGACGAAGTCGCCCGCCTTACGGCCCTCAAGCAGGCCCACTATCGTGCGTTGCTCGGCGGCCTTTCCGAGATGCCGGGCGCGGCGGCGTTGCTGACCGCCTTGCGTGCGCGCGGCGCAAAGGTCGGGATCGTCACCGCGGCCAGCCGGGCATCGGCCCTGAAAGCCCTGGACGTCACGGGCCTGGAGCGTCATGTGATGACTGTGATCGCCGCCGAAGACACCGCCGCAGCCAAGCCCGCCGCCGCACCGTTCCTGATGGCGGCAGAAATGCTCAAGACGGATGTCGCCCATGCGGTCGCGGTGGAGGACGCTCCGTCCGGGATCATCGGCGCCGGAGCTGCCGGTCTGAAGACCATCGGGGTTCACAACGAAGCCATACGCAACATGGTCAACCGGTATTTTGCCGACCTTACCGCATTCGCAGAGGCGCTGCCGTGACCGTCTGCGCCGTCATTCCCGCCGCCGGACGCGGCTCGCGGCTGGGCCGTAAGGGGCCGAAGATCCTCACCCCGCTGACCGGAACGCAGACCATCTGGTCCATCCTGCACGCACGGCTGACGCCGCTGACCGACCACATCCACCTGGTGTTGTCGCCGGACGGCGCGGCGGCTTTTCCGTCCCTGCCCGCAAACGTCTCCACCAGCGTCCAGCCCGCACCCATCGGCATGGGTGATGCGATCTTCCGCGGCTTCGATGTCTGGTCGCATTTCGATGCCGTCCTGATCGTCTGGGGAGACCAGGTGTTCGTCTCGTCCGATACGCTCTCCCGCGCGATCGCGGCCCTGGCGCCCGCACCGCGCCATGCGGTCCTGCCTGTGACGCGCCTTGCCGAACCTTATGTGGAATATGTCTTCGAAGACGGCCGCCTGGCGCGCGTTCTCCAGACGCGGGAGGGCGACCGGTGCGCGCCGGGCGGGTTCGGCGATGTAGGAACCTTCCTGCTGAACACGGAGGGCTTGCGCCGGTCCTGGGACGATTACCTTGCCGCTGCCGCGCCAGGCGCGGCGACCGGTGAGATCAACTTCCTTCCCTTTCTGCCTTTCCTGGCGTCATGCGACTGGTCGATCACGCCGCTTGCGGTGGCGGACGCCACCGAGGCGCGCGGCATCAATACACCCGAGGACCTGGCTTTCTTCCGGAATATATACGGGAACAGAACATGAAGAACGTGCTTGTCACCGGCGGCGCCGGATTCATCGGGAGTCACCTCTGCGAGGGATTGCTGGCAAAGGGTTATCGCGTGCGGGTCCTGGACAATCTGGCCTATGGCCGGCGCGAATGGGTTCCCGGGGCTTGCGAGTTTCTTCTGGCCGACACTGCCGACATCGAGGCCTGCAGGCGCGCCACCGACGGCATGGACCATGTCTTTCACTGTGCGGCCATGTCGCGTTCGGGTCCGTCGCAGGAGCATGTGGAGCTCTGCACCCGCTCCAACGTCACCGGTACCCAGAACATGCTGCTGGCGGCGCGCGACGCCGGCGTGAAGCGTTTCATCTACAGCGGCTCTGCGACCTATTACGGCAACCGGCCGCCCCCACACCGCGAGGACGGCCCGCCGCAGTTCCTCAACATCTATGCCCTGACCAAGCATGTGGGCGAACAATACTGCCTGCTGTTCAACGAGATGTTCGGCCTGCCCACAGTGGTGCTGCGCTATTTCAGCGCCTATGGCCCGCGTCAGCCGGAAACCGGCGCCTATGCGCTCGTGCTGGGCATCTTCCTCCGCCGCAAGGCGGAAGGCCTGCCACTGGAGATCCACGGCGACGGCCGGCAGCGGCGCGACTTCATCCACGTGCGCGATATCGTGCGCGCGAACATCATGGCCTGTGAAAGCGATCTACGCGGCGAGGTCTTCAATGTCGGCAGCGGCAGCAATATCTCGGTGCAGGAACTGGCCGACATGATCTCTTCCGACCAGCGCCACACGCCCGCGCGGCCGGACGATTCCATGGCGACCCTGGCTGACATAACGAAAATACGCACGGCGCTGGGATGGATGCCGCAGGTTTCCTTCGCGGACGGCCTGAAAGAACTGATGACCTGAACCGGTCGTCAGGTGACTTTTTCGGCTTGCCCGCGCTGGTCGCGCGCCAGCAGCACGATGGTGGCCAGGATGCAGCTGGTGCCCAGCCAGTCCATGCCGCCGAAGGATGTGCCGAGCCATAGCGTGGCAAGCGCTGCGGCGGTCAGGGGCTCGGCGCAGACCAGCAGGCTGGACCGCTGTGCCCCGACAAGATGCACCGCCCTGAGATAGAGGTAGAACGCCCCCAGCGTGCCGAAGGTCAGGATGAAGAGCAGGAACCACAAGGCGGTTGCGTCCCACCTGCCGGTCACCGCCCATGGGGGATGCAGGAAGGACAATGCAATCCCGCCGGTCAGCATACCCCAGCCGGTGATGCTGCCGGCCCCGTGCCTGCGCAAAAGCCCCGCCGGCTGGATGGCATTGAAAGCCGCCGCCGCGGCGGACGTCAGACCCCAGAACAGCGCCTGCGGAGAAATGGAAAGCGCCCGGAAATCACCGTGCGTCACCAGGAAGAAGGTTCCGGCAAGCGCCAACGCGACAGCCGCATAGTCGCGCGGTGACGGCGGGCGCCGGGAGCCGAGCACAAGCCACACTGCGACCATGGCGGGCGCCGTGTACTGCAGCACCGTGGCCGTCGCCGTGTTGGACGCCGCAATGGCGGCGAAATAGGTATATTGCACCGGCATCATGCCCACGATGCCGAACAGGATAAGTTGCGCCGCATCGCCGGGGGTACGCCAGACAGCCAGCACTGCGCGTCTGTCCCATGCGGCGGCGAGCAGCAGCATCAGCCCGCCCGCGCCCAGAAGCCGTACAGGCACCAGCCATTCCACCGCCACGCCGCGACGGGAAAACAGGAACTGGGCGAAGGTACCGCCCACACCGAACAGGATTCCGGCCGCAAGCGCCGCGGCAAAGCCGTTCCGCTTCATGACTGCGGCTGAGCCATTCCGTTTCGAATCCCCGGTCATCATGGCCGAGGCCGCCACAGACTGCTAGGCGGGCTTGCGGAAGCGCAACGTCATGCGGTCACTCTCGCCGATCGCATCGTATTTGGAATGATCGAAACCGGGATTGGCAGGCTGGCCCTGCGGGGCGCTGCGTCTGGTTGGCGGCAGCGTCCAGACGCCGAAGGGGTGATCCTTGGTGTCCTTCGGGTTTGCATTGATCTCGGACCTGGCCTCCAGCCTGAAACCCGCCTTTTCGGCCATGCCCACGATGACGGACGTATTGACATAACCGTCGCGGGCCTCCTGCACCTGCGGCCGCGGATCGGCGCGATGGTCCTCCACCGCCAGGATGCCGCCGGGCTTCAGCACGGCATAGAAATCGGCCATCGCCTTTTGCGCCATGCCGGGCGTCCACATCCAGTCGTGGATATTGCGCGCCGTCAGCACCAGATCGGCCGAGTTGGCCGGGCCGAGGGGACCGGACGTATTGTTGAACACAGTGTAGCGGATGTCGCCATATGTGGCCTTGTCGTCGAATCTGGCGGGAAGCTTCTGGCCCGGCGCACCGGTCGCGGCGATATAATGGCCGTGCGTGGCCAGGGCATAGGGCGCCAGTATCTCGCTCCAATAGCCGCCGCCGGGTGCCACCTCGATCACGGTCTGTCCGGGTTTCAGGCCCCAGAATTCCAGGCTGGCCTGGGGATGGCGGGCTCCGTCGCGCGCCCTGTTCGCGGCATCGCGCGTGGCGGCTGCAACCTTGATGGCCAGCACGCTGTCGGCGGCGATGGCCGGCGTGACCCCAATCAGCGCCAGCAGGCCTGCGGTCATGATCGTCATGCGCATTGTCATGCGGTCCTCCCTGGTTTTTGTTATGGTTTGTATTGGGTGGTTGTGCCGGGCGGTAGCCTTCACCGCAACCCGGCATGTCTTTTGATCCTTTACGGTGGCGATATTGCGGCAGCCGAAATCGCCTAGAACGGTCACATGATCGAGACGCTGGTTTCCGCCTTCGTCACGCTGTTCGTGGTGATAGACCCGGTCGGGCTGGGTCCGGTCTTCGCCGCCCTGACCAGCGGCATGGACGCCGCGACCCGGCGCAAGGTCGGGCTGGAAGCCGGCGTGATCGCCTTCTGCCTGCTGACGGGCACGGCCCTGTTCGGCGGCTGGCTTCTGGACAGGCTGGGCATCTCGCTGGCGGCCTTCCGCATCGCGGGCGGACTGCTTCTGTTCGCGATTGCCTTCGAGATGGTGTTCGAGCGGCGCGCCCCGCGCGAGACGGTGCAACCGGATCGCGCCAGCGCACCCATCGCCGCCTTCCCCCTGGCCATACCCCTGATGGCGGGCCCGGGCGCCATCACCGCGATGGTGCTTCTTGCCGGGCGCGCCGGCAGCGTGCTGGCGCTGGTGGCGCTGATCGCCATCATGGCCGCGATCCTGGTCATCGCCGTGCTGGTATTCTTCAGCGCGGCGCGGCTGGAGCGGCTTTTGGGCGCGCAGGGCCAGGCCGTGCTGGGACGGCTTTTGGGCGTGCTGCTGGCGGCCCTGGCCGTGCAGTATGTGGCTGACGGCGTGCGCGCCTTCACATAGCCGTCAGATGTCGGCGTAGCAGCGCACTTCTTCCTCTGCCCCCGGCGTCGTCAAAGCGCCCCAGCGCGCCGGGCCGACATTCTTCGCATAGCGGGCCAGCGCACCGGTGCGGAAGCCCGGCGGCTTCGGCTTGAAGGTCTTGCGACGTTCTTCCAATACGCTCTCGGAAAGCTCCACATCCAGGCTGCCTTTCTCGGCATCGATCACGATGATGTCGCCGTCCTGCAACAGGCCGATGGGGCCCATGTCGGCGGCTTCCGGCCCCACATGCCCCACGCAAAGGCCACGGGTGCCACCCGAGAAGCGCCCGTCGGTGATCAGGGCGATGTTCTCCACCCCCTGTCCGTAAAGCGCCGCCGTGGTGGAAAGCATCTCGCGCATGCCGGGCCCACCCCTGGGGCCTTCCCAGCGGATCACGATCACATCGCCTTCCTTGTAGTCGCGCTTTTCGACCGCCGCGAAGGCATCTTCCTCGCAGTCGAACACACGCGCGGGGCCGCGATGTTTGATGTGCTTCAGGCCCGCGATCTTCACGATCGCGCCTTCGGGGGCGAGATTGCCCTTGAGGCCCACGACACCGCCCGTGGGGGCGAGCGCCTTGTCCACCGACACGATCACTTTCTGGTCCGGGTTGAACGCCAGGTCCTTGAGGTTCTCGGCCACGGTCTTGCCGGTGACGGTCATGCAGTCGCCATGCAGCAGGCCTGCATCCAGCAGCGCGCGCATCAGCATGGGCACGCCGCCGGCCTCCCACAGGTCCTTGGCGACATATTTGCCGCCCGGCTTCATCGAGGCGATGTAAGGCGTCTTCTTGAAGATCTCGGCCACGTCGAACAGATCGAACTTGATGCCCGCCTCGTTGGCCATGGCCGGCAGATGCAGCGCCGCATTGGTCGAACCGCCGCTGGCTGCGACCACCATGGCTGCATTCTCGAACGCTTTGCGGGTGGCAATGTCGCGCGGCCGGATATTCTTCGCCAGCAATTCCATCACCGCCTCGCCCGCCTTCAGCGCGAAATCGTCGCGCTCCAGGATTTCCGCAGGCGGACCCGATGAGTAAGGCAGCGCCAGGCCGATGGCTTCGGCCACGGTCGCCATGGTGTTGGCCGTAAACTGGCCGCCGCAGGCCCCCGCGCCGGGACAGGCGACCTTTTCCAACTCGCAGAGCTCGCCTTCGGCAATCTTGCCGGCCGAGAACTGGCCCACCCCTTCGAACACGTCCACAACCGTCACGTCCTTGCCGTGGAAGCGCCCCGGCATGATCGAGCCGCCATAAAGGAAGACGCTGGGCACGTTCAGCCGCAGCATCGCCATCATCATGCCCGGCAGCGACTTGTCGCAGCCCGCCAGCCCCACCAGCGCGTCATAGCAGTGACCGCGCATGGTCAGCTCCACGCTGTCGGCGATCACTTCGCGCGACACCAGCGAAGACCGCATCCCCTCATGACCCATCGCGAGTCCATCGGTGACGGTGATGGTACAGAATTCGCGGGGCGTGCCTCCGGCGTTCTTCACGCCCTTCTTGGTGGACTGGGCCTGGCGCATCAGGGCGATGTTGCAGGGTGCCGCCTCGTTCCAGCAACTCGCCACCCCCACGAAGGGCTGGTGAATCTCCGCTTCCGTCAGACCCATCGCATAATAGTAGGAACGGTGCGGCGCCCGCTCCGGCCCCTCGGTCACATGGCGGGAGGGCAGCTTGGATTTGTCGAATTTCATCTTGGACCTTGAAGGGTTTGGCAAAAAAGGCGGCGGACTATGGCCTCCTGTCCGTGCCCGCTTCAAGCCGCAATTTCGCCTGACGGGTCTGCGCGGCGGCGTTGCATGTCCGTCAAAATCGCAAACCGTTCACAGATCGGGAAATCGCGGGGTCTTGATTGGAATTATTCCAATGTTGTGACGCCCGCGCGCGATCCGGCCTTCGGCAGGCTGCACATAGCAAAACCCCGCCGGAGCGATCCGGCGGGGTCCGCAATTCAAAAGCTGCAATCAGCGATAGTCGTAATGGCGATGGCCATTGCGATCGACGTAATAGGAATCGTGCTCGCGATGACGGGCTGCCCGGTGCGCGGCAGCGCGGCGGCAATCGGCGCGGTTGTTGCTGTGGCCGATGGCGTTGCCGATCAGCCCGCCGCCCACGCCGCCGATCACCGCACCCACAATGCTGTGCGAGGCGAGACCGCCGACCAGCGCGCCGGAACCGGCGCCCAGGGCCGTTTCCGTGCTCGCATCACCGTTGCATGCCGCATAGGACGAAACCGTGCCGGCACCCAGGGCAATCATGGCTGCGGCGGAAATCCTTGCAAGACGACGCATCTGCACTCTCCCTTGTTGGGACGATGACGCAGCTTAGTGTGCAAAGCTTCCCGTCAGCAACAGGGCGTGATTAAGGCATCTCAAGGGCGGGATAATCCACATAACCCCGCGCACCGCCGCTGTAGAACGTACTGGTATCCCAGGCGTTGAGAGGCGCGCCCGCGGCGAAACGCCGGACAAGGTCGGGATTGGCGATGAACGGCTTGCCGAACGCCACGGCGTCGGCCCAGCCTTCGACCAGTGCCTTCTCCGCGCTTTCCCGGGTGAAGCCCTCGTTCGCGATATAGACGCCGCCAAACGCTTCCTTGAGCCGGGGGCCGATGCTTTCCTTGTTGGCGACTTCGCGGGGGCGGCCCTGCGAATCCACCATCTGCGTGTCCGGTCCGATCTGCGCCTCGCGCGCGGCGATCCAGCCTATGCCGCGCTTGCCCAGCTCGCGCGCGACATAGGTGAAGGTGCCCAGCCTGTCGCTGTCGCCCATGTCGTGGCTGTCCATGCGCGGCGCCAGGTGCATGCCGACGCGATCGGAACCCCACACTTCGCAACAGGCGTCGGTGACTTCCAGCATCAGGCGGGCGCGCTTCTCGCGCGTGCCGCCCCAGGCATCGGTGCGATGGTTCGTGGAATCCTGCAGGAACTGGTCGAGCAGATAGCCGTTGGCCCCGTGGATATGTACGCCGTCGAAACCGGCCTTTTTCGCGTTTTCCGCACCCTTCCTGTAGGCCGCGATGATGCTGGGGATTTCCGAGGCTTCCAGCGCGCGCGGCGTGACGAATTCCTTCTCGGGCCGCACCAGGGAGACATGCCCTTTGGGGCGAATGGCGCTGGGCGCCTCCGGCAGCGCGCCGTTCAGGAACAACGGATCGGAAATGCGCCCGACGTGCCAGAGCTGAAGCACCATGCGCCCGCCCGCCTTGTGCACGGCCGCGGTTATCTTCTTCCAGCCCTCGGTCTGCTCGTCGGACCAGATGCCGGGCGTGGCCGCATAGCCCACCCCCATGGGCGTGACCGATGTGGCCTCGGAGATGATCAGACCCGCCTCTGCGCGCTGGACATAGTACCTCGCCTGCAGATCGGTGGGCACGCGGCCGTCCGGCGTGGCGCGGCTGCGGGTGAGCGGCGCCATGACGATTCGGTTGGGCAGGGAAATGGCCCCGCATTGCAGCGGATCGAACAGGGTGGGCATGGATTCTCCGACAGCAGTTAGACGGCTGTCGAAGAGTTAAGAGCGTCCCGGCCCGGCTGCAACCCGTCCCGCGCCGAGGTTATTGCGAAAGCCGCCCGATTGCGTCGCTCAGCCGCACCGCCAGGGCCGCCGCCTCGGCGCGTTTGGCCTGCTGCTCGGCCAGCACCTCTTCCGGAGCCTTGGCGACGAACTGCTCGTTCGCGAGCTTGGCGTCGAAGCGGGCGACTTCGTCCTGTGCCTTTTTCAGGTCCTTCTCCAGCCGCGCCCGTTCGCGCGCGAAATCGATCACCTCGCCCAGCGGCAACGCCGCCACGGCTTCACCCAGCACGAACTGGACGGAGCCTTCCGGAATCTCGGGCGCAGCCTCTGCCGAGGAGAGACGCGCCAAGGCGCTGATCACATCGATATGGCGCGCGAGTCGGGCCGCGCTTTCGGGCGATGCCCCAGTCAGCGCGAGCGGAATCTTCGCGCCCGCCGGCACATTCATTTCCGAGCGGACCGAGCGCACGCCCTTGATGAGATCGATCACCCAGTTCATCTCGGCGCTGGCGGCAGCGGCGCCAGGTGGCGCGGCGGGCGTTGGCCATTTCGCCACCAGAAGCAGCGTATCGCGCGGCGCAGCCGCCGTCGCTTCCCACAGCTCCTCGGTGATGAAGGGCATGAACGGATGCAGCAATTTCAGAATCTGGTCGCGCGCCCAGGCGGCGGTGGCGCGGGTTTCGGCTTTCGCTTCCTCCACGCCCTTCTGGAAGACCGGCTTGACGATCTCGACATACCAGTCGCAGAAGATGTCGTAGACGAAGCGATAGGCGGCCGCCGCGGCATCGTTGAAGCGCAGGGCCTCCAGCGCGGCCGTAACCTCGCGGACGGCCTGCGCCGTCTCCGCCACAATCCATTTGTTGACCGTTTCGCCCACGGCGGCAGGATCGAACCCCGGCACGGCGACGCAGCCGTTCATCTCGCAGAACCGCGCCGTGTTCCATAGCTTGGTTGCGAAGTTGCGGCCCGATTCCACACGGGCCGGCCCGATACGCATGTCGCGGCTCTGGCCCGCGGCCAGTGCGAGCGTGAAGCGCAAGGCATCGGCGCCGAACTCGTCGATCAGGGTGATCGGGTCCACGACATTGCCCTTGGTCTTGGACATCTTGGCGCCCTGCTCGTCCAGGACGCGGTTGTGGATCACGACCGTCCTGAACGGCACTTCGCCGAGAAAGTGAATCCCCATCATCATCATGCGGGCAACCCAGAAGAAGATGATGTCGAAGCCCGTGACCAGCACGGATGTGGGATAGAACCGCGAAAGCTCCGGCGTCTTCTCCGGCCAGCCCAAGGTCGAAAAGGGCCACAGGGCCGACGAGAACCAGGTGTCGAGCACATCAGCGTCGCGGGTCAGCGGTTTGCCGCCTGCCTGGGCGATGGCCTCTTCCTCCGTCTCGGCGCAGAAGATTTCGCCATCCGGCCCGTACCAGACCGGAATCTGGTGGCCCCACCAGAGCTGGCGCGAAATGCACCAGGGCCGGATGTTCCTGAGCCAGCCGAAATAGACGTTGGCCCAGTTCTCCGGCACGAATTTCGTTTCGCCCTTCTCCACCGCCGCGATGGCCTTCTCCGCCAGCGGCGCGACGTTGAGGTACCATTGCTCCGTCAGGAACGGCTCCAGCACCACCGTCTTGGTCTTCTCGTCGTGCGGCACGGCATGGGTGATGGGCTCGATCTTCGCGACCAGGCCCAACGCCTCCAGGTCGGCAATGATCTTCTTGCGCGCGGCCTCGCGCGTCAGGCCGCGATAGGGCGCAGGCACGGTTTCGTTGAGCGTGCCGTTCTTCGCCAGGATGTTGATCAGCGGCAGATCGTGGCGGCGGCCCACCTCGAAGTCGTTGAAGTCGTGACCGGGCGTGATCTTGACCGCGCCGGTTCCCTTTTCCGGATCGGAATAGGCGTCGGCGATAATGGGTATCAGCCGTCCCGTCAGCGGCAATACGGCGTGCCGGCCCACCAGCGCCTTGTAGCGCTCGTCGTCAGGATGCACCGCCACCGCCGTGTCGCCCAGCATGGTTTCGGGACGCGTCGTCGCCACGGTGATGAAGCGGTCGCTGTCCTCGATCGGATAGCGGATATGCCAGAGATGGCCCTTGATCTCGATATTCTCGACTTCCAGGTCCGACACTGCCGTTTCCAGCCGCGGATCCCAGTTGACGAGCCGCTTGTCCTTGTAGATCAGGCCCTGGCGGTACAGCTCCACGAACACCTTTGTGACGGCGCGCGAAAGCCCCTCGTCCATCGTGAAGCGCTCGCGGCTCCAGTCGGCCGACGCGCCCAGCCGGTGCTGCTGGCTCACGATGGCGCCGCCGGATTCGGCCTTCCACTTCCACACTTCCTCCAGGAACTTCTCGCGGCCCAGGCCGATGCGGCTCATCTGCCGTTCGGCAAGCTGGCGCTCCACGATCAACTGGGTGGCGATACCGGCATGGTCGGTGCCCGGCTGCCACAGCACATCCTTGCCGCGCATCCGTTCGAAGCGCGCCAGGATGTCCTGCAACGTGTTGTTGAGGGCGTGACCGATGTGCAGGCGGCCGGTGACGTTGGGCGGGGGAATGACGATGGAAAAAGGTTCGGCCTGCGGGCGGCTCCCGGCGCGGAAAGCGCCGGATTCCTCCCAGCGGGCAGCAATGCGCTTTTCAACGTCTGCGGGATTGAAGGTCTTGTCGAGCATCGTGAAACCGGAATTTCCGGCCGACGCTTTCCGGCTTTTTGCGGCCTAGGTCAAGTCGCGGGCTTGTATCCTCAACGCCGCCCGCGGGCCTTGACGACACGCTCCACCTCGGCGCGGACCGCGCCTTCCAGCAGGGCCGGGAAATGCTCGTCCATCCATTCCCGGATCACCGGCTTCATGCGCTCGATCACCGCGGGCGAGTTGTCGGAGAGGTACTTGACCAGCACCGGCTCGAAGCTGTCGCGCACGGCCCGCTCGAACACGCTTTCCACCGTCGCGCCGTCCACCGGCGCGATCGGGGCGGCCGCTGCACGCGGCGCCTCCGGTTCCGGCTGTTCCACGGGAATGGCGGCAAAGGTATCCTCCATCGCCTTGCGGGTCTGGTCGGAGAAGATGTCGCTGTGGTCGGCCGGCGCCGGCGCGGCGGGCTCGAAAACCACGTCCTGGGCGACCGGTTGGACCTGCTGTACCGGCTCGGGCCGCGCAGGTTCCGGCAAAGGCGCGAAGGCGGGTTCCTGTACCGGCGGCGGCACGATCTCGGCCTCCTGGGTCAGCTCCAGCACTTCTTCATGGACCGGCTCATGGACAGGTTGGGGCGCGGGAGGTGGCGGGGCGGCCGCTTCCGGCGAGTCTTCGGAAATGATTTTGCGGATGGAGGCAAGGATCTCCTCCATCGTGGGTTCGTGCTGGGCGTTCGACATTGGCAGCTCCATCCGCCAAGGCGCTGGCGTGCGAATCAGACCCTAGGACAGTGAGGGCCGGATGGCAAAGATTGGATTAATTTCCGCGGCCCTCAGAACACAAAGCCCACGGCCTTCCTGAACCCCGCCAGCAACGGCACGTCGGCGTCGAAATCGGGCCGCCGGCCGATCTGACCGTTTTCCTTCAGGAACAACCAGGCCCGGGACTGGGCACCCTCGCGCATGATCGCCACCAGCCGGCCCCCTTCCGCCAGCTGGGACAGCAGGGTTTCGGGCGCCTGCTCGATGGCCCCGTTTACAAAGATAACATCGAATGGGGCCTGCCCCCTGACACCCTCGATCAGCCCCCCCTGCACCACTTCAACCTTACCCACAGCATTTGCCAGCAACTCACTGGCAATGCGGACCAAATCGGCATCCTGCTCAAGCGCCACAACCTCGCCCGCCAGCCGCGCCAGCACGGCCGAGGAATAGCCCGTGCCACAGGCCACATCGAGCACCCGGTCTTCCGCCGTCACCCGGGCCAGCTGCAGCAGCTTGGCGAAGCTGCGCGGGTCCAGCAGATAGCGTCCGGGCGCGACCGCCACCGGCACATCGGCATAGGCCAGCGCGCGGGCGGCTGCCGGCACGAACTTTTCGCGCGGCACGACGCCCATGGCCGCGTGGATGCGCGGATCGGTGACGTTCGAGGTGCGTATCTGGGCCTCGACCATGTTGAAGCGCGCGGTTTCGGACATCGGAGAGCCCCTTCAAAGTCCAAGTGGAAGTCCGCTGGCTTATAGGCCGCCCAGCCTCTGCCGACAACGCGGCCATTCTTCGCCCGACTCCGCGCGCCAGGGAGGCCCTGAGAGGATTGTCCCCGCGCCCACCGGTCTGCTATAGCCGCCAGCCGCCTGCCGGTGTCACACCGGCGCAACTTCCCGAGGCCACGTGGCGGAGTGGTGACGCAGCGGACTGCAAATCCGTGTACCCCGGTTCAATTCCGGGCGTGGCCTCCACACAATCTCCGCAATTGCCGTGGTATCCTTGCGGTCATACGCGCAAGGGGAAATCCATGATCCGCAAGACACCCATCTCCGCTGCCCTGGCTGTGCTGCTGCTGGTTCCCGCCCCCGCCGCCATGGCCGCCGACATCCTGATCCATGACGAAAAATCCCAGCCGGAAAGCCTGACCGTGGCGCCCGATGGGGCCCTGATGGCAGGCAGCGCCAGCTCGCCCTACGTCTACCGCGTCAGGAAAGGCGCCGGCACGGCCGAACGGTTCATCGATGCGAGCGCGGAAGGTCCCGGCACGTTCTTCTTCGGCCAGCTGGCGGACGCCGCCACCGGCACGCTTTGGACCTGCCAGCTTACGCCCGTACCCAACACCACGCCCGTCCAGAGACACACGGCGCTGCACGGATTCGACCTGAAGACCGGAAAGGAAAAGCTGCGCTGGAACCTGCCGGGCGAGAATTCAACCTGCAACGATTTCGCGATCGGCCCCGACAAGGCGCTTTACATCTCGGATACCGCCAACGCGAAGATCTATCGCCTGCCGCCGGGAGCCGCGGCGGCGGAACTGTATCTGGACAACCGCAACCTTCTCGGCATTGACGGCATCACGTTCCTGAACGGCGAGCTGTATGTGAACAACGTCTTCTTCAACAAACTTTACCGCATTCCCGTAGGCGCGGACGGCAAGCCCGGCACGCCCATCGACATCTGGATGGATGCGCCGGTGAAGGGACCGGACGGCATGCGCGCCGCAGGCGGAAAACTGCTCCTGGCGGAGAATGGCGCAGGCAAGGTCGATGCCCTGACCATCGAAGGCGAGAAAGCGCACGTCACCGTATTGAAGGATGGCCTGAACACGCCGACCGGTGTAGAGCCCGCGGGCGACACGATCTGGATCGCCGAACGCGGCGCCGGCAAGGCCGTCTCGATCCCGATGCCGAAATAGCGCCACTGATCTGCCTGCTGACCGGACTAAAGCGTCGGCGCTATGCTGGCGGCCATGAAGGCGATCTTGCGGTCGTCCTGGGGTGACAGAGGCGACGTCCGGGGAATCCCAGCAAAGATATCTTCGCCGCGCAGCCAGCGTTTTTCGGCATTGTCGGCGCCAAGCACGGCAATGACGGCGGCGTTCATCTCATAGCCCGCGTCGGTAAGACCATTCACCCGCGCCGCTGCGAGCAGGATCATGCGGCAGAGTTCGCGCACCTCACGGTAAGCTGCCGGCGCCGTCACCGTGGCGTTGCCGGGATGCGGGTAGCTATGCCTGCAGTCCTCCACGCGGATCGAGACATAGGCATGACAAGCCAGCGGCCGGGACGCATAGACCGAACAGAGATTGTCATCGCCCAGCAACGGGCAGCGCACCCAGGGGACCCGCTCCGCGTCCGCCTGGCGGCCCGCAACCGCGGACAGCGCGCGTTCCATGGCAGCAATGGTTTCGGTCCGCGTCCTGATCTGGTCCGCGACGAAAAAGGCTTCCGGCGGCGTCACGAAAACCGGCTGATGGCAGCACCATGCGCAACCGCTCGCGCAGGCGATCGCTCCGCGCGCCACGGAGGGAATGCTGCGCTCAAACAGTCCCGCCACATGCGCGACCGCCTTTGCGCAGGGCGACCGGGCCTGACGGTCGCGCAGCAGCAGAGCGGTGTGGCGCAAATGCGCTTCCGTGGAGCGCGGATCGCCGGGCCTCAGCCCCTCGGCGATGAACAGCGCGTCCTGCCGCGCCAGGGCTTCGCGCTGGGCTTTGGGAATCCGCATGAATGCAAATTTAGCCGCAATTCCCGGCGGCTTCAGCCGGCCGGAACTTTTCCGGGGACAATCCACAGGGTTAAGCGGTTATTAACCCTCTCCGGTGCATGCTGAAGCCGTCTTCCTTGAAGACACCCCACCATTACCCAACGCCTTGGGGCCGGGATATCCTCCCGGCCTCATTTTTCGTGGGGAAGCCGGAAAATCAGATGGTTAGTCCGCGCGATTTTCCGCTTGGTTTGGCCAGGCGGACGCGGTAATACGCCCGGCGCTCGCGTTCCTCGGTAGCTCAGTGGTAGAGCAACCGGCTGTTAACCGGTTGGCCGCAAGTTCGAATCTTGCCCGGGGAGCCATTCACGTCCAGAAATATGAACCGCGTCTGGCAGGGTCCAGTCTGGTTTCTGGACCGAGGCGGCAGTTACCGCCAAGGCGTCAAAAGGCCCAACGATTCAATCTCGTCTGGCCTCACCACCACATCCCCGACCGTGGCCCGCAGCAGGCGCTTCTTGATTTCTTTGGGAGCGTTCTCAAGGCGCTCGCGAAGGCGGCTGGCAATCGTCTCGGCCTCCGAATCGGTGATCGGCCTGATCTGATCCCGGACAAGCTGCTCCTCGGTATCAATCAGCCGTTGCAGCGCAGACCGCTGGTCCAGGATCGACTGGTACTTCAGGCATTTCCTCAAGGGGCCGACTGGCTCGTTACAGGATGGGTGCCGAGAGGAGACAGGATGCCTATCTCGGTAGAGGTTGTCATTCCGGCCAATGGGCCGTCTCCAACCGATTGCAAACCTATGGCTGTTCGGACCGCGCCACAGTCTGAGTCAAACAGTTCCAGTGCCGAAGCCGGTCGCTAGTGGGTATTAATCTCCCATGAAACGAGTCCATCTCGCACCAGGCATGGCGGCACGTGGATTGGTGGCGCAGGCGTGCCGAGATCACGGTCTTGGCGGCAAAGTGATGGCCGTCGATGACGATCTGGACATCGGACCGCTGGCCGACGATGCGACGCGAACTTCGTGGTGGGCTCCACTGCGCGACATGTATCTAGAAGGGCTTTCTACCGAGTTTTCTGGCCTGGACGAGCAATGGCGCGCGATAGCGCCCGAACTGAACTCGGCGAACGAAATTGTGATTTGGTCTTCGGATGCAGCCGATGATCAGACACATCTTCGGTTTGCAGTGGCACAATTGGAGAATTATTCCGGGCAGGTATCGTTAGTTCATGTGCCAACTTCAATGGAAATGGCTGGCGTTTCGCACTTCTATCCAGACACGCTTGCAGCGTGCGCGGCACATAGTGTGGTCTTAGCTGAGGCCAAGCGGGATGAACTCGCCCGCGACTATCGCAACAGATTGTGGGGAAGCGAAGGGGTCCGCTATCAGACCGACGATGGTTTGGAGGTTCGGGACTACGCGATCTTTGATCAAGAGCTTTTGGATGCTTGCCCAAATCAATTCGTGAACCCCGCAAGGGTCATCGGCTTAGGGATGTCTCGTCTTGATTGCCGGAATTGGGTTGGCGACATGTTTTTACGTTGGCGGTTGCGCCACCTCGTGAAAATTGGGCTCATGAAGGCGACCGGCGAGCGATGGTTTGTGGATGACTGCGACGTGCTCGTATCCCGCTGAACGAACCAGAGCGGACCGGATGACCGCTTTTGGCGCAATGCAGCTATCCTTGTACGATAGCCAGTTGGAGTTTTGCGGGCGGCTGGCAGAATAACACCTTGTCAAATGTATAACCGCCATGAAGCAGCAATGAGCTGTAGTCACATCCGACTTACCACCCGCCGTAGATTTAGGTGCTCGATTGCTTTTGGGGACGTCCCTGCCGCCCCTGTCCACGCCACGCGTGCATTGGCCGCACCGGGAGCCCAAGGAATGCGAAGTTCCCAGTTCATATTTCCATCCACAATGGCAAGCCATTTATTTTCAACGCTTAGAGCTGACCTTTCGCACGACGCATGAACATGGCGTCAGTGGGTCGCGCCGTCTCCCGAGGCAAAGAAATGGCCATTCCCGCTCCCCCGACGGGCAAAGGCGAAAGGCCCGCCGGAAAGAGCGCGATCGGTCAGAAGGAATAGACCAGCGTCAGCCGCGAAGTGGTATCGGTCTTCTCCAGCGCCAGCGGCGGATTGCTCTCATACTGGACGTGATAGGACGCCCGTGCCGACAGCGCGCCAATCAGGTGGACGGTCAGTCCCGTGTCGGAGATCAGTGTGCTGTCCCGGCTCTCGCCATAGAAAGACACCGCTTCCGTGAAGACCAGGTCCGGCAGGATGGTCCATTGATAGTTGGCGGCGGCGCGGCCCGCAAAGCTATTCTCCGAGCCGCCCACGATGTAGTCCGTCTGCCGCAGCGCCGGGCCGGCCTCGACCGAAAGCGACATGTCCGGTTCCTTGAGCAGGAAATATCCGAGGCCAACGGACTCGCTCAACCGGCTGCTGAAACCCGAAAAGCGGTCACCCTCCCAACTCAGCAAGCCGAGAGCATAGAAGCGGTCGTCGAATTTGTAGTGTGCGTTGTAGCCGGCAAAATAACGGCTCTTGGTCTCCACGCCATTGTCGCGCTGATAGTCCACCGTGCCATTGAGTGCATGGTCCCATCTGAGGCCGGTCTTGAGGAAGTTCAGCCCCAGCGCCAACGTGGTGCTTCGGGTGTTGCCGGTCGAGTTCGAAAGGCCCGCCTCGCCCTGCCCGCTCCAACCGTCGAAAAAGCCCTGCCGCTCCAGGTCCGCCTGGTGCCGGGCATCGGCCTCGGCTTGAAGCTGCGAGACCAGGGCGTCGATCTCGGCCGATGAATCCGGGTTCGCCTTCTTGGCCGCCTTGACCGTCGCCGCCAGTTCCGCCGCGTCGCCATCGGCAGCCGCGGCCCGGATCATGTCGGCAACCTTGCCCGGCACCGGTTCAGCGAATGCTGTTGCGGGAATCGTAAACCCGATTGCGGCCAGCGCAAGAAGGGGCCATCTGCTCATTGGTATCCTCCAGTAGCAGCCCCTTCTGCGGCGTACTTCCAAGATTCGCGCAGCGAATGCAACCGGCGGCGGAAGAATGAATACTGGATACCACGGTCAACATTCGACCTGCAGCGATCATCCTGCGGAATGACGATCCTGATCTATTTCAGACAGGTCATGATCCGCTGCGACGCGATTTCGCGTGCCGAACGCGCGGAGTCCTTGCACGCGATGCATCGGCTTGCTTGCGGCTGCGACGAAACGTGGTGGTGCCGCCTTCCAGTTATCCGAGCCCTCCGCCCGGCAGGCGAGTCCAGGGAACGATATAGGGCTCGCCTGCCCGCACCCCGTATTCCGCATTTACGCGATAGGCCGCCTCAAGCCGTTCCGGCACCAGAACGTCCTGCGGCGCGCCCTCCGCGATCAGGCGTCCACCCTGCAACAGCAGCAGCCGGTCGCAGAAGCGCAGCGCAAGCGTAAGATCGTGAAGCACCACCAGCACCGCGCGGCCGGATCGGGCCAGATCGCGCAAAAGCTCCATGATGTGGAGCGCATGATAGGGGTCCAGGGCCGCGACCGGTTCGTCCGCGAACAGCAGGGGCGCTTCGACGGCGAGCGCCCGGGCCAGCATACCGCGCGCCAGTTCGCCGCCCGACAGTGTACCGACGCGGCGATCGGCAAAGGCGGTGATCTCGGCAATCTCCATCGCGCGGCCGATCGCATCGCGGTCAGCCGGCGTCAGCCGGTCCATGCCGGAGACATGCGGCAGCCGTCCAAGCGATACGACCTGGGACAGCGACAGGTCCCAGTGCAGGACATGCCGCTGCGGCAGATAGGCAATCGCCCGGGCGCGCGCATCCGGCGACATGGCTGTGATCTCCTGGCCGTCCAGGACCGCTGCGCCTGCTGCGGCCGGAATCAGCGCGCACGCGGCCCTCAAAAGCGTCGACTTGCCGGCGCCATTGGGCCCGATCACACCCACGATCTCGCCGGCGCCGACTGCGCAGGAGACGTTCCGGACGATCGGCGCGCCCTGCAGCCAAACAGACAGGTCCCGGACCGTCAGCCTACTCATCGCTCAGCGCCTTCCGCCGCACAATCAGGTAGAAGAAGAACGGCGCGCCGATCAGCGATGTCAGGACGCCGAGCTGCAACTCCGGGCCGTTCGCCATCAGCCGCACGACAATGTCCGCAGCCAGCAAAAGCGCCGCGCCGCCCAGCATGCTGGGTACCAGGATGCGGCTGGGAAGATGGCCGGCAAGCGGGCGCATCAGATGCGGCACGACCAGGCCAACAAAACCGATGCCTCCCGCCACCGACACAACGCCGCCGACGATGCAGGCCACGCCTCCTATCAGGAATATGCGCTCCCGCTGAAGCGCCACGCCCAGGCTGCGGGCCACCTCTTCGCCCAGGCTCATGGCATCGAGCACCTTGCCGCTGCGCAGCAGGATCAAAATGCCAGCAAGCACAAAGGGCGCCGCGATGCCCAGGTCGAACAATGTGCGGTTGCTGACAGAGCCCATCAGCCAGAACACCATCTCGCTGACGGCATAGGGGTTGGTGGAAAGATTCATGCAGAGCGATATCAAGGCCAGGCAGAGGGAATTGATCGCGATGCCGGCCAGCAAAAGCGTCAGCGTCCCGACATTTCGCGCGGCAATAACATAGAGAATGATGGTCGCCACCGCGCAGGTCGACATGGCGCCCAGCGGAATCACCCAGGCCGACGCCGCATAGATGCCGAAATAGATCGCGACGACGGCGCCCAGGCTGCCCGCAGCGGAAATGCCGATGACGCCGGGATCCGCCAGCGGATTGCGCAGAAAGCCCTGAAGCACAGCCCCCGCCAGACCGAGTCCCGCACCGGCCAGCAGTGCAAGCAGGGTCCGCGGCAACCGCAGTTGCTGGATGATGATGGTGGATTTCGCCGGCGCCGCGCCCAGGGCCCCGCCGATGACATCGCCAAGCGGCAGATGCACCTGCCCGATCAGCAGGGAAGCGACAATCAGGATCGCTATTACGCCAACAAGCGCGGCGTCGAGCAGGACAGTCCTGGAGGCGCTTCGATTCATCGGCCGGCCTCGGGAAACAGCCTGTGACGCATGGCGGCGGCCTGTTCGGCGACCCCGACAAGCGCCGGGCTGGGGCAAACCATGCCCCGGCCCGGCAACGAGACGACCGGAACGTTCACCGCCTTGATGACATCCAGCTTGCTGCCGCGGACCGCGTTGACGGATTCGCTTTGCGTATCGAAAAATGCGGTGATGAAAACCTGTGGCGGCTTCTGGACGATGGATTCCAGCGGGACGTTCCTCCAGCTCTCCTGGCCGAGCATGGCCTGCAGGTTCCGGTAGCCCGCAAGCTCGATCATGCTGTTCACGAACGTGCCCTTGCCGCTGCCTCCACCATCGGGCCGGAAATAAAGCGCGATGGGCCGTCTGTCCTCCGGCGGCCGCTCCGCTTCAAGCTTGTGGATGCGACGCATCATGTCGGCCACCACTGTTTCCCCGCGCGCATGTTGGCCCAGGGCATCGGCCACAGTCCGGACGGTTTGCGCAATGTCCGAGAACTTCGCGCTGCCGGGCAGGACGATTGTCCTGATGCCCAGCCGCTTCAGAGCCTGTACCAGTTGCGGCTTGCCCCCTTCTTCGAGCAGCACAAGGTCCGCATGCGCCGCCAGCAGAGCCTCGAGGTCGCCGCGATTGCGCGGCAGTCCTTTGGCCCTGTCGGGATAATAGGCGAGCGGCCCGCCGGCCTCCGGCGATACGGCTGCAATCTGGTCGCGGTCGGCCAGCATCAGGGCATAGGTATCGCCACAGACGGTGACAGAGGCCACTCGGACCTTCGGGGCGGCGGGTCCGGCAGCAAGAGCGGGCGACAGCAGGCAGAACGCACCCGCCACCCAGCATGCAGTCCGCCTCGCCGCCATCCCGTCCCTCGGAAAGAACGGCCCCTTCCTTGCGGAAGGGGCTTGTTGCATCAGAAATGCGCCCGCAGGCCCACGAACATCGTGCGTCCCCACGTGCCATACTGGTAGGCCGTTTCGTAGAAGGCGTCACCCAGGTTGTCGATACGGCCATAGGCCTCAAGCTGGTCGCTGATCGGATAGGAAGCCCGGATATTCACCAGCGCATATCCGCCCAGCCGGCGCGTGTTGCCGGCATCGTCGAAACTGGCGCTTCGATAAAGAGTGGAGATACCGGCGCTGAGACCAAAGCCGAAGGTGTAATCGAGCGCGGTGTTCCAGGTATCGTTGGGACGGCGCGGCAGGAGCATGCCGTAGGTGATCGCGCCAACGGTTTTGTCGCGCGCCAGCTCGTGCGTATAGTTCGACGACAGTTCCAGGCCGTCGAGGATCTCGTAGGAAGCCTGCAGCTCGACGCCGTTCGTCATGGTCTTGCCGGTGTTGTAGTAGAATCCGACCGGCTGGGTCGCGCATTGGGGCTGCCCGGGGCAGATCGGCGTTGTGAAGTTGATCAGGTTCCGGGAGTGGCGCGAGAAATAGGTCGCGGACAGGATCAGCCTGTCGTCCAGCAGATGCTGCTCCACGCCGGCATCCCAGCTGTTGGATTGTTCCGGCAGCAGGCCCGGCGTGCCATAGATGCTGTAGAGCTGATACAGCGACGGAGCCTTGAAGCCCTGGCCCCAGCTGGCGCGGAAGATCGTGCCCGTTTCCTTGAGGTCGTACGCGGCGGAAAGTTCTCCAGTGAAATGACCGCCGAAGGTCTTGTGGTCGTCTTCCCGGCCGCCGGCCGTCAGGGTCAGGCCGTCGATCACCTCGCCCGTCAACTGCAGATAATAGCTGTTGAGCCAGGTATGGGCATGGGCCGGCTCCGGACTCGCGATCGAGCTGTTCTCATTCTGGAAGCCGAAGACGGCACTGTAACCGTCCGCGATGGCGAAGTTGCCCTGATATTCCAGACGCCGGTTGTCGCCGCTGTACCGGCCGGTGCGGGTGACGGACGTGCCGGTATCGATGTAGTCGGCGCGGTCGGTGGCCGTGGCCTGGTAATCCAGCCTGTTCTTCAGGCGACCGTCGAGCAGCGCGACATTCAGGCCCGCATAGCCGACAAACTGCTGGTTGGTGCCATAGTCGCCCTCGTCCGCGAAGACGAACTGCGGCGGGGGAAAGCCGTCATAGTTGGTTTTGCCGTTGGTATAGAAGGCCCGAACGTCCAGAGAGATGTCCGGTGTGAACGCGTAGGCGGCGCGGCCGCTCAAGGCCTGATTGCGATACGGGTCCGTTTCCCTGCCCCCAAAGTGTGAATCGAAGGTGGAAACACTGTCGGTGGTATAGAAGCCGCCGGCCAGCCGGAATGTGAGCTTGTCAAACTTGCCGCTGATGCCGCCGCGCACCAGGCCCGTGGAGAGCGAACCGCCCTCGCCCTGCAGATCGCCGGAAAGGCCTTCCCTGTCCGGCGTGGCGCTCACGATGTTGATCACGCCCCCGATAGCCTGGCTGCCATACAGGGTCGAGGCGGAACCGCGCAGGATTTCGATGCGTGCGGTGTCGCCGACAAGCAGATTGCCGAAGTCATAGGAATTGTCCGTCGAGGACGGGTCGCTCATCTGCACGCCATCGATCAGCACCAGGGTCTGACCGGCTTCCGCCCCGCGAATGCGAAGCGAATGCGGGGTGCCGGGCCCGCCGTTGCCGGACACGGTGATCCCCGGGGTCTGCGCCAGCAGGTCGGACATATGGACCGCCTGGAGCCGCGTGATGGCGGACTGGTCGATGACGGTGACCGAGTTGCCGATCTGGGCCAGGTCCAGCGGCGCGCGATTGGCGACGACGACGGCCTGTTCGAAGGTGCTTCCGGCCTGTGCGAAAGCGCCGGAAGCAGCACACAGAACCGCCAGTGCGACGGTCGGAAGAAGCATGGAACGGGAAATGTGCAGTGACATCAGGTGACCCCTCTACGATGCATTTCTGCAGCGCATCGGGAATCCCACCCACACGCGCGGCAGCTGCCCAACCACTGGGCGGACGACATCGCTATGCGGATCTGTCTTCCAGATACCGTGCGCGGCGCTCACCTGGCGTCGTGCAAAGCGACACGCACCGGCCGGTTTCCTGGCTCGCGGATCCTCGCATCTGCACGTCTTCCCGGGCTTCAGGCCCAGTGACCGCGGCTCCAATGCCGCCAGCGCAAATGCTCACCGCTTACAGTTGCAGGGACAGCCGTGGACAGGGGATTTCTCCCACCCACATTCCCGATGAAGCCCTTTCGGGCACCGGTGCGCACTTGGAGCCGCAATCGCGGCCCCGGTTTCGCCCCAAGAGACGAAACTCGCGCCGGATTAATCCCCGAAATCCCAAAAGTCCAGAGGTTCGGGGGCAAGGACCGTCCGGTCCGCCTCTGCCTCCCTCAGGCGGC
This sequence comes from Rhizomicrobium sp., assembly GCA_035547015.1. Taxonomy (GTDB): domain Bacteria; phylum Pseudomonadota; class Alphaproteobacteria; order Micropepsales; family Micropepsaceae; genus Rhizomicrobium. Next base: position 28,841 of record DASZVO010000005.1, read on the forward strand.
CGGTACCTTGGGGTCCACAAGGTTCGCCAGCCGCTGGTAGAACGCGTTCTCGATGCCGGTGAGCATGCCGGCGCCGTACAGCGACAGATTTCGCAGCACGCCACGGATATTTTCGGGCGTAAGATCGCTCACGGGGCCCGTGAACAGCGCAGTGGCCCAGCCGTCATCCACCAGCCGGCCATAGGCGCGCGACACGCTGGGCAGCGCGGCGCCGGGGACCTGTCCCTTGCGCCAGTTCTCGATATCGTCATAGGGCGGGTTCACCCGCAGCGTCTCCAGCCGCGACCAATCGGCATCGGCATTGAAGGTATTGGCATAGAATTCAAGCTGGCGCGGCGCGCCGCAGTCGACATGGAAGCATGTCGCCATGATCCAGGCATGGGCGACGATCAGGTGCCAGAAGAAGGGATCCTCGAGAAGAGACGGCAGCACCCGCCTGCGAACTTCCAGGTCGTTGGGGAAAAGCCGGAATTCCCGGAGGTAGCGCGCGAAGATCGGATAGGCGGACAGGAACGGCACGGCGAAGCGCACCACATGGGCAAACCAGCCGAAACGCCGGTCGGTCAATGCCTCCGGCCATGTCTCCGCCCTGCGGTCGGCAAGCCGGGAGACGTCGCATTTAAGGCCCATGAATGCCGCGTCCTCGAAGAAGAAGGGCTGGTTGGAATCCGCCCAGGGCAGCCAGATCCTGCCTTTGAAGGGCGAGGCCGGAACAGGCACGTCGATCCGCTCCGGCAGATCCGACGGGCCGCACAGCGTTTCAAAACCGGCGATCTTGGCGGCCAGGAATTCCGTGGCGGCGACAAAGTCAGGCCGGGTTTTCAGGATGACGGCATCCTCCTCCGGAACCAGCGCCAGCGCGGCTTCCAGGTTGCGGATCTGATAGATCACGCCCTTCTGGTCCGGCGTGCCCACGGTCTGCGGCTCCGGCACCCGCACGCTTTCCACCTCGGGCATGCCGGCGATCGGCGCCACCAAATCATCCAGGATGGGATTTTCCCAGGTGACATGGAGTATCCGCTGGATCAGCCCGCGGCGTTTGAGTTTGCGCAGCGGTGCGAGACTGCGCCGGCACAGATCCTCGTTCCTGGTGAATCCGGTGACAATGGCGGTGACGGGCCTGGTCATGGCGATTCCTTCAGAACATGCGCGGCGCGCGCCAGCACGAAAGCCGTCAGCGCCGCGTCCCGCGCATATGGCAGGGTGCGCAGCAGGTGCAGCGCAGTCAGTTGCGCCAGCCGCGCCGGAAGGCGCGGGTCGAGGCGGGCCGCCATGGCCCCGAGCATCTGCGCCATCCGGTCGAGCCGCTGACGGGCATTGAGCCAAGCAACGCTGCCGGGCCTATTCAGGTAGAGCGCACGCATGCACCAATGGCCCATCGCGTCCTGACACAGTTTGGCGACATCGAGCCACCAGGACGAAACGAACGCCTCATCGCAATCTATGAACACCAGGCCGCGCGACGGACAGACCAGGATGTTCTCCAACGTCAGATCGTCATGGCCCTGCGACGACGGTATGCCCTCCCAGTCCATCGCCCGCAGGCGTGCGGTCAATGCGCTGGCCTGCGGCACGGCGGCGGCGATCTGGTCCAGCTTGTCGTGGAACGGGCGCGCGGGCAGCGCCCCGTCCTCGGTCATCTGGAACAGGCCCAGCATCCGCCCCAGCGCCATTTCCACCGAGGCCGCATCAAAGGGCGCCGCATCGCACAGGATGGCCGCCAGCGACCGGGCGGGAACATATTCCATTTCGAAGAAGGCACGGCCGTGCTCATCCAGTCCTTCGCGCAGCACGCGCGGCAGGCGCAAGCCGCAGGCGAGCAGCTCCCGTTGCCGCGCCGACTGGCGCAGCAGCCGTTCATTCTGGGCTGGCGTACCCGCCGTCTTGCGCACCAGGCTGGTACCAGCGCCGCTGTGAAGGACGACCTCGGCGCCGGAATGGCCCTTGAGCACACGCACGAATGGGGGCGGAGCGGCAAGCCCATGCAAGCTCTCCGCCGCTTCCGGCCGAAGGTTGAGCCGCGCGCGCATGCGCGAAAACCAGCAAATACCGGACCAGCGGCAAGACCAGGAAAAGAATGTCGGAACAGAGGGTTGTGCCAGCACCTGCTTGCGCGACGGCGCATGGACGGCAAATGCTGCCGGCAGTATCTGCCGCCTGATCTACCGCCAGTCCTTCAGATAATCGCCCAGAACCGGCGCATCGCGCTCCATGCTGACGGCCACGGCCGACGGATAGGGGTTGGAGGCGGCGTGGTCGTTGACCAGGAACCGGCGGCCGTGGCGGCAATCCATGATGAGGGCATGCACGGCCAGGCCAAGCGCCGCCAGCGCGGCCTCAGTCTTGGCGCGATATTGTTCGGGCCGCGCGGTCATGAAGATCATCTGCGCGCCCGCCGATTGCCAGTCGCGCAAAGCCGCGACATTGGCCTCGATGGGCTCGTCGGCGTCTTCCCAATAGGGCGGGAAATAGCGACTGTGGTTGCGGAACACGATCCCGTCCAGATCGCATATGATGGTACCGCGCGGCCGCACATGCCGCCGCCAGTCTTCCAGTGTGCCCACGTCGATCAGCCCCGCGGCGCGGTGCGGGACCACCGCAAGGCCCGCGGCGATGGCGCGGTTCATCACATGGGAAACGAAGATCTCGCCCGCTTCCCGCTCCCGTGCGATGGCGTCGAAATGGCCAAGATACTGCCCCGCGTCCGAGAAACCGTAGAGACCCACGCAGGCGAAATTGGAGACGATGTTCTTTTCGACCATCTCCACGACCAGCCCATCGTCGTTGACGACCGCATAACTCTTGGCGCCCGCGTTGGAGATATCGGGCGCCTCGCGCAGGTCCGAAACCGAAACGAAGCTGACGTCGGGCAATGGACCGGGATCGAAGAAGCTGTCCGCATCCTTGACGGCGAATCCGCCCGCGACTTGCGCCTCCCGCAACATGCGCGCCACCGTATCGGCAGGCCCGCGCGTGTCGTCGGAGATGACGATGACTTCCGCCGCTCCGCCGAATACGCGCCCCAGCAGTTCGCGGCAGCCATAGGCGGCTTCGTGGTCCGCGCGCACGGCGATGACCAGATGTTCCCAGGCGTCGCGCGGCAGGCTGGCGGCGGCGCGCGCCAGCGCAAGTTGCCCATCCGGCAGGGTCAGCATCCATTTGGGGCGGACGCCCGGATAGCGGGAAGAGCGGCCCGCGCAGGGCAGAAGAAGCGTGCGGGTCATGGTGCGCCCCGGAAAACCACGAGAAAACCGCGCGCAGGCTCACAAATAATGGTTAAGCAAACGTCACTTCATGCCGCGGATGTCAGCGGGCGCGGCGGCGGGCAGCCCCCTCGCCGTTCCTGAGGCTGCGCTTCAGCGCCGCCATAAGGTCGATCACATTGCTTTCCTCGACCGGCTCGGCGGTGACCAGCTTTTCACCCTTCTCCTTGCGCCGGATCAGGTCCCGCAGCGCATTCTCGTAACGGTCCTCGAACTTCTCCGGCTCGAAGTCGCCTTCCTGCTGTTCGATGATCTTGCGCGCGATCTCGACCATCTGCTTTTCGGGCTTTCCCGCCGGAATATCCGTGAAGGCTGCGGCGGGACTGATCACCTCGTTCCCCATGCGCAACGTATAGACGATGATGCCGCGGCCGCGCGGCTCCAGTGCCACCAGCCGCTCGCGCGTGTGCATCACCACGCGCCCCAGCGCGATGCGGCCCGTTTCGGCCAGCGCCTCGCGGATCACGCCATAGGCCTCGGCCCCGCCCTTGGGATCGGGCAACAGGTAGAAAGGATCGTTCCAGTAAAGCCGGTCGATCTCCTTCTCGTCCACGAAGCGTTCTATGTCGATGGTGCGGGTCGTCTCCAGCCGCACCGCTTCCAGTTCCTCATTGCTGAGGACCACATAATGGTTCTTCGAGATCTCATAGCCCTTGGCAAGGCTGGCGCGCTCCACCGGTCCGGTATCGGGATCGGTCGGCACCATGCGAATCCGGTTGTTGGTCTCCGGATTCAGCAGATGAAAGGATATGTCGCCGCGGCGGGTGGTGGCCGAATACAGCGACACGGGGCATGACACCAGCGACAGGCGCAACTGACCCTGCCAGGTGGGCCGGGCTGGCAGGCGCGGTTCATTGGAGTTGGCGGGCCGGTGGTGGCCGCGTGGCGCCGTCCGTCGCGGGGCCGCCCGATGCCGGACGGATTTCGCGGGCGCCTTGATCTTTCTCCTGGCGGCCATCGGTCTTTTCCTTCTGAAATCGCAGGAACGGAAACGCATGCCGGGAACTATGTTTCCGGGGGGAGGAGTTTCATGGCCACCCGCAGGAAATCCGCCAGAAAGACAACCGCGAAAAAGGCCGCCGCTGGAAAGGCCGGCACGCGGGCGGGTTCACGGCAAAGACTGAAGAAATACCAGTCGATGCGCGACTTCTCGGTGACGGACGAGCCCAGCGGGCGGCGGGCCGTCGCCCCGGCCGGGCGGCTGCGCTACGTGATCCAGAAGCACGAGGCCACGCGGCTGCACTATGACTTCCGGCTGGAGTGGAACGGCACCTTTCATTCCTGGGCCGTCACGCGCGGCCCGTCCCTCGATCCGGCGGACAAGCGGCTGGCGGTGGAGGTAGAGGATCATCCTCTCGACTATGGCGATTTCGAAGGCACGATCCCCCAAGGACAGTATGGCGGCGGCACGGTGATGTTGTGGGACCGCGGCTACTGGGAACCCGAGGGAGATGCCGGGGCCATGCTGGCCAAGGGCGATCTCAAGTTCGTGCTGGACGGCGAAAAACTGCATGGCGGCTGGGTGCTGGTGCGGATGAAGGGCGACCGGTTCGGCGGCAAGCGCAACAACTGGCTGCTGATCAAGCACCGCGACAAATACGCCAGAGACGGCAACGGCGACGGGATACTGGAGAAAGACCGCTCCGTGGCCTCCGGCCGGGCCATGGAAGCAATCGAAGCGGGCACGGGCCGGCAACCCACGCCTTTCATGCGCGCGAAGGCCTTCCGCGCCAATGCGGTCTGGCAATCCAGAAGCCGCAGGATGGACAATGCCGGCAACGATCGGCCGGAAAAGGAGCCGCAAGGGAAGAAAGTGTCCGCTCTGCCCCGCTTCGTCGAATTCCAGCTCACGCGGCTGGTCGAGCGGCCACCGTCCGGCCCCGGCTGGGTGCATGAGGTCAAGTTCGACGGCTATCGCATGCAGCTGCGCGTGGAAGGCGGCAAAGCACACCTTCGCACGCGCAAGGGGCTGGACTGGACCGGAAAATTCACGGCCATCGCCCGCACGGCGGCCCGCCTGCCCGACTGCATCCTCGACGGCGAGGTTTGCGCGCTGGATCATGACGGCGCACCGGATTTCGCCGCGCTGCAGGCGGCCCTGTCGGACGGCAAATCCGATCCGCTGATCTTCTTTGCCTTCGACCTGTTGTTCGCGAAGGGCGAGGACCTGCGGGCCCTGCCCCTCACTGCGCGCAAAGCCCGGCTCAAGACGCTGCTGGAATCCGTGAAAGGCGATCCGCACCTGCGCTATGTCGAACACTTCACCGGGGTCGGCGATACGGTGCTTCTGTCCGCCTGCCGGATGAAGCTGGAAGGTATTGTCTCCAAGCGCGCCGACGCGCCCTACCGCGCGGGACGGGGCGACAGCTGGACCAAGTCCAAATGCCGCGCCGGGCACGAAGTGGTGATCGGCGGCTGGTCCACAACCGCGGGGAAATTCCGCTCGCTGCTGGTGGGCGTGCACAAGGATGGCCATTTCATCTACGTAGGCCGGGTCGGCACCGGTTATTCCGCCGACAAGGTCCGGCGCCTGCTGCCGCGCCTGACGGACGTGGCGGCCAAAGAAAGCCCGTTCACCGGCCAGGGCGCACCCCGGCATGAAAAGGGCGTCCACTGGGTAAAGCCCGAACTGGTGGCGGAAATCGAATTCGCGGGCTGGACCGGCGACGGCATGGTGCGGCAGGCGGCTTTCAAGGGCCTGCGCGCCGACAAGCCAGCCGAGGAGGTCGAGGCGGAAGCGCCGGCGGCGGACCAGCCTCTGGCCGAGCCGCGCAAGGGACGAAAGACGATGGCCAGGAAAAGCTCCGGCGGCGCGGTGGTCATGAATATCCCCATCACCCACCCCGACAAGGCGATGTGGCCCGATGCGGGCGACGGCGAGCCCGTGACCAAGCTGGATCTCGCCCGCTATTACGAAGCCGTGGGCGAATGGATCATGCCGCACGTCAAGGGCCGCCCCTGCTCGCTGGTGCGCGCGCCCGACGGCATCACAGGCGAACAGCGGTTCTTCCAGCGCCATGCCCAGCAGGGCCAGTCCAACCTGTTCAACCAGGTCAAGGTGTCGGGCGACCGCAAGCCCTATCTCCAGATCGACCGGGTGGAGGCGCTGGCCGCCGTGGCGCAGGCGGGCGGGCTGGAACTGCACCCCTGGAACTGCGCGCCCGGCCATCCAGACGTGCCCGGCCGCTTCGTCTTCGATCTCGATCCCTCGCCTGACGTGGACTTCGACGAGGTGGTGGCGGCGGCCAGAGAATTGAAGCAACGGCTGGAAGAGGCCGGGCTGGTGCCGTTCGTGAAAACCACGGGCGGCAAGGGCATCCATGTGGTCACGCCCTTCAAGGCCGGCGCCGGCATAGGCTGGAGCGCAGCCAAGACCATCGCCCGTGAACTCTGCGCCCGGATGGCGGCGGACAGTCCCGATAAATATCTGGTCAACATGTCCAAGCAGAAGCGGCGTGGAAAGATATTCCTCGATTATCTGCGCAACGACCGCATGGCGACGGCGGTGGCGCCCTTGAGCCCGCGCGCCCGCGAAGGGGCCACCGTTTCGATGCCGCTGGAATGGAGCGCGCTGAAGAAGGGCCTCGATCCGCACCGCTTCACGGTCCGCACGGCCCCGCGCCTGATCGCGCGGAGCAAGGCCTGGCAGGACTATGCCAGAGCAGAAAAGCCGCTGCTGCCGGTGCTGAAGAAGCTGGTGAAGGACTAGCCCCGGCCCCGGTAGGGCTGAACGCCCGGATCAGGCAGCCACACGCCCGCGGGCAGCTTGCCGCTCTGCCAGAAGATGTCGATGGGGATGCCGCCACGCGGATACCAATATCCCGCCACGCGGATAAACTTGGGCCGCGCCGCCGCCTGGATGCGCTTGCCGATCTTCACGCTGCAATCTTCATGGAAACCGGCGGCATTGCGGAAACTGTTCAGGAACAGCTTGAGCGACTTGGATTCGACGATGGCCTTGCCCGGCACATAGTCGATCACGAAATGGGCGAAATCGGGCTGGCCGGTGATCGGGCACAGCGTGGTGAATTCCGGCGCGGTGAATCGGACCACATAGTCGGAATCGGGGTGGGGATTGGGCACCGCTTCCAGCACCGCCTGCTCGGGCGAAGCCGGCTGCTTCACTTGCCGTCCCAGCAGGGTGGGTTTCTTGGCCACGCAATACCTCGCATCCTTCATGCTTCAACAAGCTCGGCATGAGGTTCATTTCAAAGGCCCCACCCTGAGCCTGTCGAAGGGTAAGGAATGTTTTGCCAAAGCCAAACACAATGTCCAGTGGACCGTTTTGCGTGACGAACGCCACAAGTCCCCGGGCGAGCGGCCGGTCAGCCTTCGTACACGCAGGTCTGGCCATAGGAAGGACGGCGCAGCTTTACCCGCACCACGTCCGGCAGCGCCGCCTTGGCCCGGGCATGGATGTAGCGGGCCAGGTTCTCCAGCGTGGGTGCGCCAAGCCCCTCGATCTCGTTGAGCAGGCGATGGTCCAGCGTCTCGCGGATGGCCTTGAGCACGGCTTCCACCTCGCCGAAATCGCGCAGGAAGCCGGTAGCCGGGTCGGGCTCGCCGCGCAGCGTCACCTCGGCATAGAAGGAGTGACCGTGCATCCGGCGATACTCCGGGGCGCCCTCCAGATAGTGGGCGGCGTCGAAGGTGAATTCCTGGGAAAGCTCGATCATGCGGGGCATATCGCGTCTTGCCCCGCCAAGGTCAAGGATTGCCGGCGCCAGTACCGCGACACACTGGCGTGACGGTCATTATTGCGTCTCCGTCATAGCCCATGCTAACTGGCGGCGCATCAGCCTGGGTGACTCGGGCTGATATAAGATAACATAGCTAATTCAATAGCTTAATCCAGCAATCGGCGGCAGGTTGGCAGCGTCAGGCGCCAAAGCCGCGAAGGGTGAATGTGGCGAGCGAGAAGGCGGAAGGCGGACTGGCGGGGCGCTATGCCAACGCCATATTCGAACTGGCCCAGGAACAGGGTGCCGTGGACCGGGTAAGCGCCGATCTGGGTTCCCTGCGCCGCGCGCTTGAGACCAGCCCGGATCTGGTGCGGCTGGTGAGATCGCCGGTCTTCAGCGCCGAAGACCAGGCCCGCGCCCTGAAGGCCCTTCTGGAGAAAATGGGCGCCAGCGCGCTTTCCACCAAATTCGTGCTGCTGCTGGCACAGAAGCGCCGCCTGTTCGCATTGACCCAGATCATCAGGGCTTACGAGACGCTGGTAGCCAAATCTCGCGGCGAGACGGAGGCCGAGGTCACCGCCGCCCGCGCGCTCGGCGAGAACGAGATCGCGGAACTGCGCAGCGTCCTCAAATCCCGGCTGGGCAAGGAACCCCGCCTGCATGCCCGCGTCGATCCTTCCCTGCTCGGCGGCCTCGTCGTCAAGGTGGGTTCGCGCATGATCGATTCTTCCCTCCGTACCAAGCTCGACGGCCTGCGTGCGGCCATGAAGGGGTGAGAAATGGTCCGCGGCCGCGTCAGCGGCAGCGGACAAACGATCCAGTGGATCGTTTTAAATGACGAACGCCCGAAGCATAAGCGAAGGGCCGGAAAAAAAGAATCTCCTCACCTTGAAAGGGTGAGACCGCTAGATACGAACGAAGGAAGTGAACGATGGACATCCAGCCCGCGGAAATCTCCGCCATCCTCAAGCGCGAGATCCAGAATTTCGGCGCCGAGGCTCAGGTCAGCGAAGTCGGTGAAGTGCTCAGCGTCGGCGACGGCATCGCCCGCGTGCACGGCCTCGACAATGTCCAGGCGGGCGAGATGGTCGAGTTCCCCGGCGGCATCAAGGGCATGGCGCTGAACCTGGAAGTCGACAATGTCGGCGTGGTGATCTTCGGCTCTGACGCCACCATCAAGGAAGGCGACACCGTCAAGCGCACCGGCGCCATCGTGGAAGTACCGGTCGGCAAGGGCCTTCTGGGCCGCGTGGTGGACCCGCTGGGCAATCCCATCGACGGCAAGGGCGAACTGACCAATGTGGCCGGCAAGCGCCGCGTGGACGTGAAGGCCCCCGGCATCATCCCGCGCAAGTCGGTGCACGAGCCGGTGCAGACCGGCCTCAAGGCCATCGACACGCTGATCCCGATCGGCCGCGGCCAACGCGAACTGATCATCGGCGACCGCCAGACCGGCAAGACCGCCGTGGCCATCGACGCCATCCTCAACCAGAAAGCCGTCAACGCCACCGGCGACGAGAGCCAGAAGCTCTATTGCATCTATGTCGCCATTGGCCAGAAGCGCTCGACCGTGGCGCAGATCGTCAAGACGCTGGCCGACCACGGAGCGCTGGACTATACCATCGTCGTCACCGCCACCGCGTCCGAGCCAGCGCCGCTGCAGTTCCTGGCACCCTTTGCCGGCTGCGCGATGGGCGAATGGTTCCGCGACAACGGTATGCACGCCCTCATCATCTATGACGACCTGTCCAAGCAGGCCGTGGCCTATCGCCAGATGTCGCTGCTGCTGCGCCGTCCGCCAGGCCGCGAAGCCTATCCGGGCGACGTATTCTATCTGCACTCCCGCCTGCTGGAACGCGCCGCGAAGCTGAACGAGGAAAACGGCGCCGGTTCGCTGACCGCGCTGCCCGTGATCGAAACCCAGGCCAATGACGTGTCGGCCTATATCCCCACCAACGTGATCTCGATCACCGACGGCCAGATCTTCCTGGAGACCGACCTGTTCTACCAGGGCATCCGGCCCGCGGTGAATGTGGGCATCAGCGTGAGCCGCGTGGGCTCCTCGGCCCAGATCAAGGCGATGAAGACCGTCGCGGGCCCGATCAAGGGCGAACTCGCCCAGTATCGCGAAATGGCGGCCTTCGCCAAGTTCGGTTCCGACCTGGATGCCGCGACCCAGAAGATGCTGGCGCGTGGCGAGCGGCTGACCGAACTGCTCAAGCAGCCGCAGTACAAGCCCTTCGCGGTCGAAGAGCAGGTGGCGGTGATCTATGCCGGCACCCGCGGCTATCTCGACCCCTTCCCCACCAACCGCGTCCAGGCGTTCCAAGAGGCTCTGCTCGGCAAATTGAAGTCGGGCTATCCGCAGTTCCTGGAGGGTGTCCGCAAGGAAAAGGCGCTGACGCCTGATCTGGAAGCGGTTCTGAAGAAGGCGCTCGACGAAGTCTCCAAGTCGTTCGCGTAAGCCCGGCGACTCCAAGGAAAGCATCGGGACATGGCGTCCGTAAAAGAAATGCGCACCCGGATCGGAAGCGTGAAATCCACGCAGAAGATCACCAAGGCGCTGCAGATGGTGGCGGCGGCAAAGCTGCGCCGCGCCCAGTTGGCGGCCGAGGCCGCGCGTCCCTATGCGCGCGGCATGGCGAGCGTGATCGCCAATCTCGCCGCCGGCGTGTCTGGCCCGTCCGCGCCGCTGCTGCTGGCGGGCACCGGCAGCGACAAGCGGCACCTGCTGGTTGTCGCGACCTCCGACCGCGGACTGGCAGGCGGTTTCAATTCGGGCATCGTGCGCGCCGCGCGCGAGAAGATCGCCGGCCTGATCGCCGAGGGCAAGGACGTCAGGATCATCACCATAGGCCGCAAGGCACGCGACCAGCTCCGGCGCCTTTATGGCGACCGCTTCATCGAAAGCTATGAAGTCGGCCTCAAGTCGCCCGATTTCGCCCTGGTCAAACCCATCGCCCAGCGCATCCTGGATGCCTATACCGGTGGCTCGTTCGACGTGGTCACGCTGGTCTATTCGTCCTTCAAGTCGGTCGTTTCCCAGACGCCGACGGTGCGCCAGCTGATCCCCGCCGTGGTCGAAAAGACGGAAGGTCCTGCGCCCTTCTATGATTATGAGCCCGATGAAGACACGATCCTCGAGGCGCTGCTGCCCCAGAACATCTCTGTCCAGTTGTTGACCGCGCTGCTGGAGAACCAGGCCGGTTTCTTCGCCGCCCAGATGACGGCAATGGACAATGCCACGCGCAATGCGGGCGACCTCATCAACGCACTCACCATTCAGATGAACCGTACCCGCCAGGCGCAGATCACCAAGGAGCTGATCGAAATCATCTCCGGCGCCAGTGCGGTCTAACGGGCGTTAGGCGCGAGCCGGACCGCCCAGGTAAAAGGAAAGAGAGAAGTCCATGAGCAAAGGCAAACTCATCCAGGTCATCGGTGCCGTCGTCGACGTCGAGTTCGAGGGCGAACTGCCGGCCATCCTGAACGCACTCGAAACCAGGAATGTCGACGCCCGCACCGGCAAGGAAGTCCGGCTTGTGTTCGAGGTGGCTCAGCACCTGGGCGAAAACGCCGTGCGCGCCATTGCGATGGACACAACCGAAGGCCTGGTGCGCGGCCAGGAAGTGATCGACACCGGCGCGCCCATCCGCGTGCCGGTCGGCCCTGCCACGCTGGGACGCATCATGAACGTGATCGGCGAGCCGATCGACGAAGCCGGTCCCATTGACCAGACCCATATGGCGGCCATCCACCGCGACGCCCCCACTTTCTCCGAACAGGCGGGCGCCGCCGAAGTCCTGGTTACCGGCATCAAGGTCATCGACCTGCTCTGCCCCTATACCAAGGGCGGTAAGATCGGCCTGTTCGGCGGCGCGGGCGTCGGCAAGACCGTGACCATGCAGGAACTGATCAACAATATCGCCAAGGCCTATGGCGGTTATTCGGTGCTGGCCGGCGTGGGCGAGCGTACCCGCGAAGGCAACGACCTCTATCACGAGATGATCGAATCCAACGTGAATGTCGATCCCAGGAAGGCGGGCTCGGCGGCGGGGTCCAAATGCGCCCTGGTGTACGGCCAGATGAACGAGCCGCCGGGCGCGCGCGCCCGCGTCGCGCTGACCGGCCTTTCGGTCGCGGAATATTTCCGCGACCAGGAAGGCAAGGACGTGCTGCTCTTCATCGACAACATCTTCCGTTTCACCCAGGCCGGTTCGGAAGTGTCGGCGCTGCTGGGCCGCATCCCCAGCGCGGTGGGCTATCAGCCCACGCTTGCGACCGAGATGGGCAACCTGCAGGAACGCATCACCTCCACCAACAAGGGCTCGATCACCTCGGTCCAGGCGATCTATGTGCCGGCCGACGACCTGACCGATCCCGCGCCCGCGACCTCCTTCGCCCACCTGGACGCGACCACCGTGCTGTCGCGCGACATCGCCGCCCAGGGCATCTTCCCGGCGGTGGACCCGCTGGACTCCACCAGCCGCATCCTCGATCCCCAGGTGATCGGCGAAGAGCACTACAACGTCGCCCGCCGCGTCCAGGCCGTGCTGCAGCAGTACAAGGCGCTGAAGGACATCATCGCCATCCTGGGCATGGATGAACTGTCGGAAGACGACAAGCTGATCGTGGCGCGCGCGCGCAAGATCCAGCGATTCCTGTCGCAGCCCTTCTTCGTGGCCGAGCAGTTCACCAACTCGCCCGGCAAGTTCGTGGAGCTGCCCGACACGATCCGCAGCTTCAAGGCGATTGTGGAGGGCGAATACGACCACCTGCCCGAGCAGGCCTTCTACATGGTCGGCGCCATCGAGGAAGTCGTGGCCAAGGCCCAGAAGATGGCGGCGGAAACGGCCAAGGCGGCTTAATCAAAACGTCCTCATGGTGCGCCGGTCGAACCATGTCCCTTCGACTGGCTCAGGGTGAGGAGGAGTAGAAATGGCAAGTAAAATCGCTTTCGACTTGGTCTCGCCCGAGAAGCTGCTGCTCTCGGCCCAGGCCGACATGGTCACCGTGCCCGGCACCGAAGGCTACATGGGCGTGATGGCGGGCCATTCCCCCGTCGTCACCACGCTGCGGGCTGGCATGATCGACGTGTCGGCGGACGGCAAGGATGACAGATATTTCATCCGGGGCGGATTTGCCGAGATCGGCCCGGCCAAGATCACGGTGCTGGCTGAGGAAGCCATCCCCATGACAGAGCTGGACCTGGCCGTGCTGGACCAGCGGATAAAGGACGCGGAAGAGGATGAGATCGCCGCCAAGACTGACGCGGAGCGCCTGAAGGCCGCGCAGCTGGTGGACGATCTCAAACTCGTCCGCGCAGCCTTTTGAGACGTCTACGGATTAATTAACCCGCTGGAACTCGAGGCTTTGGCTGCGCCCGCGGCTTTGCTATAAACCAGTCACGAAGCACCTGGGCATACGCAGCATGGCGGTTGCGCCCGTCTACAAGCAGGGCTGGACCATGGAGGATGTCCATTGGTCACTGTTCGACTCCACGAAAGTCGAGCCGAACCTGCTTGCCGCCGTGAAGGCCGCGGCCCTGGTCGAATACAATGCGCCCGACTATGTGACCTATCTCAAGCGCGTATTCCGGAATTCGGGCCCCAAGACCCTCGACGCCATCGAGCAATGGGGGCACGAGGAAAGCCAGCACGGCCGCGCGCTGGGTCGCTGGGCCGAGATGGCCGATCCCACGTTCAAGCTGGAAGAAGCCTTCGCCCGCTTCCGCAAGGGCTACACCCCGCCTCATTTCGCCAATGATGACGCGGTATCGGTACGCGGTTCGCGGCGGGGCGAGATGATCGCCCGCTGCGTGGTGGAATCAGGCACCTCGTCCTACTATTCGGCCATCCGCGACGCCGCCGAAGAGCCCGTGCTGCAGGAAGTTGCGGGCCGCATCGCCGCCGACGAGTACCGCCATTACAAGCTGTTCTATGACACGCTGAATGCCCAGTCCGAGCCGGACATGAGCATCTGGAAGAAGCTCTGGATCGCGGTGGGCCGGGTGCGCGAAAGCGACGACGACGAGCTGGCCTATGCCTATTACTGCGCGAATGTTCCGGCTGAAGAAGAAGCTGCAAAGCCTTATGTCCGCAGCAAATATTCCCGGCTCTCCACGGCCGCCAGCATGACCATCTACCGCCGGCACCATATCCAGAAGCTGGTGCAGATGGTGGTCAAGGTCTGCGGCGTCAATCCGCACGGCTGGCTGGCCAACATGGCGGGTGCGATGTTGTGGCGGCGCCTGCAGAGCCGCATGACCTAGCCGGCAACCGGCTCGAATTGCCCCGTCCTGTCGTTGCGGACCAGAAGCCTTCCCGACGCCACCCCAAAATAGGCCCCGTGCAGGGCCAGATCGCCCTTCTCCACCGCCGTTTTCACGAACGGAAAGGTCATCAGGTTCCTGAGGCTGAGTTCGACGGACGCGAATTCCAGCCGGCGCAGCCAGCCTTCCTCGCCATCATGCTCGCGCGGACCAAGCCCCTCGGCGGCCGGCGCGATCTGGCTCATCCACCTGCCGATGAAGTCCGACGCCGACAAAGGCGCACCGCCCCCTGCGAAGGCCTTGATGCCGCCGCAGAAGGCGTGGCCCAGCACCACGATGTGCGAAACCTTCAGCGCCCGCACGGCGAATTCCAGCGCCGCACTGGTGCCGTGCTGCGTCTCCCCTTCCGGCTCGTAACGGGGCACCAGGTTCGCCACGTTGCGCGCCACCAGCAATTCGCCCGGCGCAGCATCGAAGATCACCTCCGGCGAGACGCGGCTGTCCACACAACCGACCACCATGATCGACGGGCTTTGGCCCGACGCGGCAAGCTCCTGATAGCGGACCCGCTCGGAAGCGAACCGCCCGTTCAGGAACGTGCGATAGCCGTTTGTCAGCCGTTCGGGAAACATCAGGCGGACATAACGCCGGTCATGCGCCTCAGGCCTTCCGCTTGACCATCATCTGCTTGATCTCGGCGATCGCCGCCGCCGGATTCAGCCCCTTGGGGCAGGTATTGGTGCAGTTCATGATGGTATGGCAGCGATAGAGGCGGAAAGGGTCCTCCAGATTATCCAGCCGCTCGCCGGTCAGCTCGTCGCGGCTGTCGGCCAGCCAGCGATAGGATTGCAGCAGCGCCGCCGGTCCCAGATAGCGTTCCGAATTCCACCAGTAGCTCGGACACGCCGTCGAGCAGCTGGCGCAGAGGATGCACTCATAGAGCCCGTCCAGCTTCGCGCGGTCCTCCGGCGTCTGCTTCCATTCCTTTTCCGGCTCGGCCGTTCGCGTCTGAAGATAAGGCTGGATGGAGGAATACTGGGCATAGAAGTTGGTCAGGTCCGGCACAAGGTCCTTCACCACCGGCATGTGCGGCAGCGGATAGACCGTCACCGCACCCGAGACATCGTTGATCGCCTTGGTGCAGGCCAGGGTATTGCCGCCGGCGATGTTCATGGCGCAGGACCCGCACACGCCCTCACGGCACGAGCGGCGGAAGGACAATGTGGGGTCGATCTCGTTCTTGATCTTGATCAGCGCGTCCAGGACCATCGGACCGCAGCTGTCCAGGTCCACCGTGTAGGTATCGACCGTGGGATTGCCGCCGGAATCGGGGTCGTAGCGATAGACCTTGAATTCCTTGGTGCGCTTCGGCTTCTTGCCGTTGGCCGCTTTCTCGGCGGGCCATACCTTGCCCTTCTTCACCCGGCTGTTCTTGGGCAGCATGATTTCGACCATTACCGGGGCTCCTGGAACGTGCGGGGTGATTTGGCCCATTTTGCCATGCGGAGACGGGCGCGAACAACCCGCCAGATCACCGGGTTATGCGACGATTTGCTCGAACACCCATGCGATTTCCGCGGGTGAATCCTTCATCACGCCGCTGACGACCAGCTGCTCGGCCCGCCGCACCAGATGGCCGCCCAGATAGACGCTCTCCTCCACCTCCAGCGCCCCGCCCCCGGCCCGGAAACGCCAGCCCTCCCCGCCCGGCAGCTTGAGCAGGATGCCGCCGCCCTCAAGCCGCGATACCCGCACATCGGGATGGATATGGAAGCGCACCGCGAAGTTGCGTCCCCTGGCGGGCCGTTCCGCGGCGGCCTTCGCGTCCACCGGCACCAGCCGGTCGCAGCCAGTCACCATCAGTCCCTGGGGCGAAAGCGTGACCTGGCGTTCGTGCCGCACGCCGAAATCCTCGGCATAGGCATCATGCCAGGCCTCCACGCTCCAGCCCTGCGAGGTCTCCACGCGGCGCGACTGGGCTTCGCGCGGGCCGCCCATCAGGCGCGGACCCAGCAGGTCCCGGACGAAACCGGCGGGCAGGATGAAGGCGCTGGACGTGTCCGCCAGCGTGAGCGTGGAATGGGCTGCCGTGGCGCGCACCGCCCAGTCCCAGGTCGGGTGCAGGTGGCCACCCGCGCCGCAATTGACCACGATCCGGTCGTTGCCGGACGACATCTCGAACGAGCAGGCCCCCGCATGGGCCTGCAGCGCGAAGGGCCCCGGCGGAATCCTGCCGCATTCCAGAAGCACCAAGGTATGCGAGGCCGACAGACGCTGATAGCCGCTGTAACGGGCATGCTGGAAGGGCTGGCCATTCACGGGATCGCGCGCCAGCAGGCCTGCAACCGTGCGGGGATCGTTCTCGGCGCCGCCGTTGAAACATGCCAGCGCCCCGTCGCCATGCCGGAAAAAACGCAGCATCGTCGCCATGCGGTCATGGGCATTGCGCAGAAGATGCGGCGGCTCCGCATTCACCGCCGCGAGCGCCTCCATCACCATCGCCACGTGCCGATAGGCCGACAGCAACTGTTCCGGTGAACGGCTCACATGGCCGCCGTCAGGCAGGATCTGGCGCTCGACTTCCGCTTCCAGCCGTGCCAGGCCCGTCTCCAGCCTTCTCGGGCTGTCGTCAAGGCAAACGCCGGACAGGGCCAGCACCGCCGCCGTCTCCAGCCGGGGCAGGCCGTCGGGCGCTTCCCCGCTGATGCGCTCCAGCATGCGGCACTGCTCCCGCAGGCTGACGAACAGGCGCGAGCGCCAGGTCATCTCGGAATTCACGATGACCAGGCGGCCATGGACGAAGATGTTGGCCAGCCGCTGCGCCAGGATGTGCGGCAGCCAGGCCGGCTCGGAATAACGATCGTATCGCTTGATCCACTGGCCGATCAGGTTGGTCGCCAGCCTGCGCGCGTTCTCCCCGCCCGCGGCCGCCAGCGGCGACAGCCAGGCGAAACCGTGGACAGCCTCCAGCCAGGCGGCGCCGGGCGGGCAGACGTCGAATATCGATACCCCATCGGGCACATCGACCGCCTGCCCCTGGAAACGGAAGCGCCCCCGAAGCAGGCTGTCGGCGTCTTCCAGGCGGCGCGGCAGCGCGTCCCAGGGATGGAACACGATATGGTCGGCCAGCGGGCCGGTGAGCAGACGGCGATAGAGCCAGTTGCTGCGCCACCATATCCGCAAGGGCGCGCATGCGCGGCGGAGCGCGGCGCGGGTCAGTTCGGGCATGAGCGGCACAAGCAGCTCGCCCCGCATGGTCAGCCCCTGAGCGCGGCGATATTGGCGGCGTAGCGCGATGGCCCACCCTGGAACACGGCGGTGCCCGCGACCAGCACGGTCGCGCCGGCCGCGATCGCCAGCTTCGCGGTCTGCGGGGTGATGCCGCCATCCACCTGGAGCGCGATATCGCGGCCGCTGATCTTCTTCTGCGCGTCGATGCGCCTGCGCGCGGCCTCGATCTTCGCGAGCTGGCTTTCGATGAAGCTCTGGCCGCCGAAGCCCGGGTTGACGCTCATGATCAGGACCAGGTCCACAAGGTCCATCACATTGTCGATGGCCTCGACCGGCGTGCCGGGATTCAGCACAACGCCTGCGCGCCTTCCCAGCCTGCGTATCTGTTGCAACGTGCGATGGATGTGCGGTCCGGCCTCGGGGTGCACGGTCAGGCCGTCGGCGCCGGCGTCCGCGAATGCATCCAGATACGGATCCACAGGCGAGATCATCAGATGGACATCAAGCGGCTTCTTCGCATGGGGGCGCAGCGCCTTCACAACCTGGGGACCGATGGTGATGTTGGGCACGAAATGCCCATCCATCACGTCCACATGAATCCAGTCCGCGCCGGCGGCCTCGACAGCCTCGATCTCGGCGCCGAGCCTGGAAAAGTCGGCGGACAGGATGGACGGCGCGATCAGGACGGAATGAGCCATGCGGTTAAGTGCCGGATTCGGACACAGGTTGCAACGCGCGCCGGTCACGGGCAACCGCCAGAATCAGCACCAGCGTGGGCAGCCAGATCACCCGCGACTGGTAGCGGTCATGGGGGTTCGAAAAAGTGCCACAAATGATCGCGTTGCCGATCAGGCCCAGCAGGACCAGCGCCGGCAGCACGCCCTCGCTCCAGTTGCGCCGGACCGCGACATGCTGGAGCAGCAGCAGCATACCCAGGATGGACATGGCGCCCACCGGCACATGCACCAGGTTGATCGTCTTGAAGCGCAGCAGCCCGCGCTGCTGCCGCGCGCCCAGATAGGCGTTCATCTGCCCGGGAATCATCCGCCGGAAGCCCTGTTCCAGCACCCATTCCTGCGGCTCGATGCCGTCGCCGGTGCGGAACATCAGGAACTGCAGCACCGAATCATAGACGGCGGCGCGCACATGCATCAGCGGATAGCGCATCAGGCTGTCGAGGATGATGCGCCGGTCCTCTTCCTGCTGCTGCACGCCGGAAAATCCGCCCAGAGCCCTGAAGCCGCTGTTGCCCCACAGCCAGGCATCGGCGCGTTTCTTGAGCCGGTTCTTGTAGGCACAGAGCCGGTAGTCGGCATGGCCGGCGGGCGGGCATGTCTCGTCCAGCAGCCGCTTGACGATGCCGTCCTGCATGGTCCGCGCAAAGACGAAGACCGAACCCGACTTGCTGATGAAGAGATGGCCGGTCAGCGAGAAATTGCCCGCCACGACCAGCAGCAGCGATGCCGCGAGCCCGGCCAGGCCGTGTTTCATGTCCGGGCGCGGCAGGTCCGGCTTCCAGCGGACGGCGAGCCGCAGCAGCCCCGCCGCGATCAGGAGCCCCGCAATCAGTCCCATATGTGACGGATGGGCGGCCACCGCCAGCCCGGTCAATCCGGCCACCCATCGGACACGGACCCTGCCCAGGCGCGCGGTGCGGAAGAGGAGCAGCCACATCCCCAGGATCACCAGCGGCGTCATGCAGTCCGGTTCGACCTGCCCGGCATACCAGCTGATGCCCGTCAGCGTGCTCAGGATGGCCCCGATCCCCAGCAGTCCGCCGAGTGTCAGGCCCGGAACCTCGCATCGCGCCGTTTCCAGCACGATATAGCCGGTCATCGCCGCTTGCAGGACCACAATGGGCCACAGGCTGAAATGTCCGCCGGCCAGGAACAGGAGGTCGGCATAGACCGGCGAGCGCTCCACCAGGAAGACGTGGCCCAGCCCTTCCAGCACATAGGCGCCGGTGTCGTAGAAAATAAGCGGGAAGCCATTCCAGAAGGCCGCCGTCAGGAACATCGGCACAAGCGCGGCCACCCCCAGCACCGCCACGGATGCATCCGCGACCTGCAAGGCCAGCCAACCCCTTGTCGCCACCGATGATTCGCGCACGGTCCCCACGGCCGGAAATGTGCCGCAAGCTGCGGCCCAAAGCGATAGCGGACCCGCAAAAGGCGCGGTTGACTGGCGGAACGTCGCCCCTAAACTCCGCCCCCGTTCGTTCGACGTTTCCCAAGGCCATTTCGGAAGGATTCATGGCGGCCTCCCCACAACAGACAAGTCCGCAAAGACCGGTCGCGGCCGCGCGCCCGCTTTCCCCCCATCTGACCATCTATCGCTGGCCGGTCACGATGATGACCTCGATCACGCACCGGGCGACGGGCATCGCCCTGTCGGCCGGCCTGCTGGTGCTGGCCTGGTGGCTGGTTTCCATCTCCAACGGTCCGGAAGGATGGCAAAGCTTCCATGCCATCGTGGATACCCCCATCGGCCTGGTGGTGATCTTCGGCCTCACCTGGTCGTTGGCCTATCACTTCTTTTCGGGGGTGCGGCATCTGGCCTGGGACCTGGGCTATGGCTTCGACAAGAAAGTGTCCGAGCGCAACAGCGTGCTGGTCTTCGCCCTCTCCTTCCTGTCGGCGGTCGCCATCTTCGCCGTCGTCTGGACCGAGCATGGAGGATACCTGCAATGAGCAGCGCCGAAACACCCCTTCACAGGGTTCAGGGCATGGGTGCCAGCCACACCGGCACCGGCCATTTCTGGCGCGAGCGCGTCACCGCGGTTGCCCTGGTGCCGCTGTCGCTGTGGTTCCTGTACGTCATGCTGGGGCTGGCGGGCACCAGCGAGGTCACGGCGCTGCAGTTCCTGGCCCATCCCTGGAACGCGCTGCTGATGGGCGCCTTCGTGGTCTTTTCGCTCTATCACGCGGCGCTGGGGCTGCAGGTGGTGGTTGACGACTATGTCCACACCGCAGGAGCCCGGATTTTCCTACTGATCCTGATCCGCTTTTCGCTCATCGCTGTCGGTGCGCTCAGCCTGTTCGCCATCGTCCGCATCGCCGCGCTATAGGTCCTCCATGCCTGCTTATGAGATTGTCGATCACACCTTCGATGTCGTCGTTGTCGGCGCCGGAGGCGCGGGGTTGCGCGCCACGCTGGAATGCGCGCTGCACGGCCTCAAGACAGCCTGCATCACCAAGGTCTTTCCCACCCGCAGCCACACGGTGGCGGCCCAGGGCGGGGTGGCCGCCAGCCTTGGCAACATGGGCGAGGACAACTGGCGCTGGCACATGTACGACACGGTGAAGGGTTCGGACTGGCTGGGCGATCAGGACGCCATCGAATACCTCACCCGCAATGCGCCGGAAGCGGTATATGAGCTGGAGCATTTCGGCATGCCCTTCAGCCGCACCGAGGAAGGCAAGATCTACCAGCGCGCCTTCGGCGGCATGACCAGCAATTACGGCCAGGGCATCGTGCAACGGACCTGCGCCGCCGCCGACCGCACCGGCCATGCGATGCTGCACACCCTGTACGGCCAGTGCGTGAAGAACGAAGTCAATTTCTTCATCGAATATTTCGCCCTCGACCTCATCATGGACGACGGGGCCTGCCGCGGCGTGATGGCCTGGTGCCTGGACGACGGCAGCATCCACCGCTTCCGGGCGCACAAGGTGATCCTGGCCACGGGCGGCTATGGCCGCGCCTATCTCTCATGCACGGGCGCGCATACGCAGACCGGCGACGGCAACGCAATGGTGCTGCGCGCGGGCCTTCCGCTGCAGGACATGGAATTCGTGCAGTTCCACCCCACCGGCATCTTCGGCGCGGGCGTGCTGATCACCGAAGGCGTCCGCGGCGAAGGCGGCTATCTGACCAATTCACAGGGCGAGCGCTTCATGGAGCGGTACGCGCCCAATGCCAAGGATCTCGCCAGCCGCGATGTGGTCAGCCGCGCCATGACCATCGAGATCCGCGAAGGCCGCGGCGTCGGCCCCGGCAAGGACCATATCCACCTGCACCTGTCGCATCTCGATCCCAAGATCATTCACGAACGCCTGCCCGGCATCTCGGAAAGTGCCCGCATCTTCGCCGGCGTTGACGTGACGAAAGAGCCGATCCCGGTGCTGCCGACGGTGCACTACAACATGGGCGGCATCCCTTGCGCCTATACCGGCGAGGCGCTGACGCTGAAGAACGGCAATCCCGACACGGTGGTGCACGGGCTGATGGCCGTGGGCGAAGCGGCCTGCGTAAGCGTGCATGGCGCCAACCGGCTGGGCTCCAACTCGCTGATCGACCTGGTGGTGTTCGGCAAGGCCGCGGGCATGGAGGCGGCGAAGTCGCTGGCCGGCATCGGCGGCCATCAGGAACTGCCGAAAAACGCGGGCGACGAAGCCCTTGCGCGCTTCGACCGGCTGCGCCATGCCAAAGGCTCCACACCCACGGCGGTGCTGCGCGCGAAAATGCAGCGCGCGATGCAGGAGGATGCCGCCGTCTTCCGCACGGGCGAGTCGCTCGCCCAGGGCCGGCAGCGCATCGCGGACATCTATGCCCAGCGCAGCGATATCGGCATCCAGGACCGTTCGCTGATCTGGAATACCGATCTTGTGGAGACTCTGGAATTCGACAACCTGATCCAGCAGGCGGCCGTCACGGTGGCGGGCGCGGTCAACCGGCTGGAAAGCCGCGGCGCGCACGCCCGCGAAGACTATCCCAGCCGCGACGATACCAACTGGATGAAGCATACCTTGGCCTGGCTGGATGTGGATACGGGCGAAACGCGCATCGACTACCGCCCGGTGCACACCTACACGCTGACCAACGACGTGGAATACATCCCGCCCAAGGCGCGGACCTATTGACGGCGGGAGGGAGTCGATGACGCTCGCCCCGCTCCTTGCCGCGCCGGTGGCGGTGAAAATCCATGTCGCGACAGTCGTGCCGGCCTTCTTGCTGGGCACCTGGCTGATCTTCTTCAGCACCAAGGGCGCGCCGTGGCACCGCGCCACGGGGTATGCCTATCTCACGCTGATGACGGTCACGGCCATCGCCGCCATCTTCATCAGCCAGATATCCGCACTCGACATTGTCCATGTGTTCGGGCTCGGCTTCGGGCCGATCCACCTGTTCGTGCCCCTGACCCTGTTCGGCGTCGTGGGCGCGCTGCGCGGCGCCTGGACCCACAACATCGCTTTGCACAGAAAAGCCATGATGGGGGTCTATATCGGCGGCCTGCTGATCGCGGGCAGCCTTGCATTCCTGCCCGGCCGGATCATGCACCGCATTGTGTTTGGCTGAACCCTTTTTCCGCCCGCCCGTTGTCTTGGCCGGGTGGGCTTTGGAGGCCACCATGTCCGCGCGCACCCTCCTTCTCCTCGCCATGCTGGGCTTTGCAAGCCCGGCCTTTTCGCAAAGTGCCGTTCCCAGCACGGCCGCCACGGCCACGCCCGATGACCGGGCACGCCAATGGCTGGTGCTGCTGGATGACAAGAACTATGCCCAGAGCTGGTCCGAGGCCGGCAGCAGTTTCAAGGCGCGCCGCAAGACGGATGCCTGGGCAAAGGATGCCGCAGAGAAGCGCGCGCCGCTGGGGGCGGTCGCCAGCCGCGATCTCAAGTCCATAGATCTCAGCCGCGGCAATACCGCCGTCATCCGCTATGACACGGTCTTCGCCCGGAAGGCGGCGGCCGTGGAGACGGTCACGTTGAGCTTTGAAAACAATGGCTGGTCGGTGGCAGACTATTCCGTCAATTGAGAGGCCCATTCATCCGCGGTTCAGGCAGGGGCGGCAAATGTCGGGCGGGGACAGGTTTGAAACGGAGACTATGATGATTGCCAGGAAGATTGCGGTAGCCGTCACCGCAGTGCTGACGCTCGCATCCGGCGCGGCATCCGCACAGCCGGGATGGGTGCCGCCGGGCAACGACCCGGACGGCTATTACAGCGATGCCGACCATGACGGCTATTATGGCCGCGACGGACGATACCACCGCGTCCGTTACCCCCGGCCGCGCTTCGAGCGCGAGTACGGGCCGCCGCCGCCACCTCCTCCGCCGCCTCCCGCAGCCGCCTATTACGAGCCGGGCCACTATGAAGACAGTTGCCGCCGCGGCAATGCCGTTGCCGGCACCATCTTCGGCGCACTGGCCGGCGGGCTGCTCGGCGGTGCGGCCGGTCACGGGCGCGGCGGCGCGGTCGCCGGCGGCGTGGTGCTGGGCGGGCTGCTCGGCAACGTCATTGGCCGCGACATCGACTGCGAGGACCAGCCCGTCGCCTATCGGATCTATGCCGACAGTCTGAACGGCGACATTGGCCGGCCCTATGAATGGCGCAATCGCGGCAATCACGGTACGTTCACCTCGGTCCGCGAATTCCGCCGCGGCGACCAGGTCTGCCGTGACTTCACGGAGACTTCGTATCGCGGCGGCCAGAGCTTCACACGCACCGGCACCGCCTGCCGCGAGATCGGCACCGGCAACTGGCGCTTCGACTGACTGTTTGCGGCTCCGGCGTTCGCGCCGGAGCCGTCCGGCCTCCGGTGCCGCAGCCGGCCCGGAACAGGGGACTGCGATGTTCTACAGGATGACCATTGCGACGGCCGCGCTCTTCGTCCTGACATGGTCGCCCGCTTCCGCGATCGACTGCGGCATCCGCAGCCGTGCCGACACGTTGCTGGAAAGGCTCGCGCGCCATGCCGTCTCCGGCGACATGATGTGCGACGACTTGCCCTACGCCGCGCGTGCTTACGGGCGAAGCTTTCACGGGCCGGTCGGCCGGCGTTATGAATGGAGCCGCGGATCCAATCGCGGCTATATCGTCACCGACAGGGAATACTGGCGTGGACCGCGTCTGTGCCGCGATTTCACGCAGGTGGTCTATCGGCGCGGCCGGGAATTCGACCGGAACGGAACGGCCTGCCGCCGCCCGGATGGGGAATGGGAGCTCCTCTAGATTCCACTGGCCACACTGTGCTGTTAACGCCCGGTTCGTTTCCGCCAGAGTCAACCAAGGCGTAACGATTGCCGGCTAGTGTTCCCGCCGAGATTCCGAGCTGGCGGCATGACGCAATCCTGGACCATCAACGCGGGCGGGCGCCTGTACGGCCCGTACAACCTGAAGCAGATGGAGGGCTTCCGCGCGGAAAACCGCCTGGCGCATCATTCGCTCGTTTCGCGCGCCGGCGAAGGGCAATTTCGTCCGGCTGCGGAGCATCCCGAACTGCGCGCGCTGTTCCAACCTGCCGCAAGGTCCCCCGAAGCCGCAGGCGCGTCCGAACCGACGGTGGCGCGCCGTTTCGGCAGCCACAGCGAATCCAAGGTCACGAACGGGCCGGGTCACTTCGTGATCGTCTCGGACATGAAATCCGGCTCCATTCCCCTGCTCGAGGAAGCCATCCACTCCCTCGGCCAGGCGCATCGTCTGGGGCCGCAGGCCTGGGTGCTGAGCGCCGCCGCTTCGGTCAATGTCATTCGCAACAAGCTGATCGAGAAGCTGGGCAAGCTGGACACGCTGTTCATCGTGGATGCGGTGCACGACAAGGCGGCCTGGTTCAACTTCGGTCCCGAAACCGATACACGCATCCGCAAGATGTGGAGCCGCCCTGCTCCCAAATACGCCGGCCCCGAACGGCGCAAGGTGAAACGCGGCTAGCGTCAGAGGGCGCCCGCCTTCAGAGACGCCGCAAAGCGTCGGCCATTTGCGACATACACCTGGGCCGATTTCCGGACTCCTTCGATCTCCTCGGGCGACAAGTCGCGCGCGATCCTGGCCGGTGTCCCCAGGATCATCTTGCCGTCCGGGAACGCCTTGCCCTCGGTCACCAGCGCGCCCGCGCCGACAAGGCTGTCGTTGCCGATGCGCGCCCGGTTGAGCAGGATGGCCCCCATGCCCACCAGCGCATTGTTCCCGATGCCGGCGCTGTGCACGATCGCCCGGTGACCGATGGTGACGCCGCGTCCAATCGTCACCGGCTGGCCCGGATCGGCGTGAATGATGCTATGATCCTGAACATTCGAGTCCTCGCCCACGGTTATCCAGTCGTTGTCGCCGCGCAGCACCGCGCCGAACCAGATGCTCGCGCCCTTCAAAATCCGTACACGGCCGATCAGCACGGCATCGGGCGCCAGCCAATAGTCGCCATCGGCGGGAAGTTCCGGCGTCACGCCATCCAGCGCATAGACGGGCATCTGCATCATCCTTTCTTTTCAGACTTCGATAATTCACACACGGCCGCGCAAAAAACGATACCCTTGACCTAGGCGATTGATTCGCCTGACGCACACGCCGGTCGCGCATGTGCACATATCGGGGGTAACGGCACTGGTGCAGACCGCACTGCGTTCGCCAGGGTTATCAAGGGCCGGAATACCGGACAGCCCCTCTTTCTCGCGCATATCCACCACGCATCCGTCTCACCTATCGGGAGTATCCATGGCCAAGCGCTCCATGCGTTCGAAGTCGCGTGACTCTGTCTATGAACCGCAAGAGAATGTGCACCCGCTTTTTCCGGGCCGCGGCGCCTGGACTCCGCATGGCGCCGACAGTCAGTTCCGCGACCGCAAGTATGTGAAGAACATCCGGGCCATGAGCCCGGCCCAGCAACAGCTGATGGACGCGATCGACACGCAAAGCGTCGTGCTTGCGCTCGGTCCCGCCGGAACCGGCAAGACCTATCTGGCGATCGCCAAGGCGGTGGAGGCGCTGGAATCCGGCAGGGTCCAGCGCATCGTGCTGTCGCGCCCGGCAGTGGAAGCGGGCGAAAGCCTGGGCTTCCTGCCCGGCGACCTGACCGAGAAGCTCGCGCCCTATCTGCGCCCGCTCTATGACGCGCTGACCGAAAGGCTGGGCACCAAAAGGCTCAAGCAGATGCTGGCCGACGGCGTGATCGAGATCGCGCCGGTCGCCTATATGCGCGGGCGCACCCTGAGCGAATGTTTCGTGGTCATCGACGAGGCGCAGAACTGCACCTACACCCAGATCAAGATGCTGCTGACGCGGCTTGGCTGGCGTTCGACCATGGTGCTGACGGGCGATCCCGACCAGACCGACCTGCTGCCGGGCATCTCCGGCCTGGCCGATATCGCCGCCAGGCTGGAGAGGGTGCCGGAGATTCCGGTGGTGCGGCTGGCGGAAGCCGATATCGTGCGTCACCCGCTTGTCGCCTCGATGCTCACCGTCCTGTGAAGCCGCGGGAAGGACCAGGGCGCGCGCCGTTTGCGCGCCCTGCCCTATCTGAGCGCCATGTCGATCTGGATGGCCAGAAGGCCCAGTGCAAAGGCCCAGTAACCGGCGATGGCGACGGCGACGAAATAGGCGATCCCGGAACAGGCCTTCTTGCGGAAGGACCGCGTGGAGTTCTCGAACAGGACGCTGGGTCCGGCGAGCACCATCACCGCGTAGTAGACGATATTGGCCGGCAGGCTTTTCGGCTTGCCCGCCAGGAGCCGGTAGAGGTTGGCCACGATTCCCGATACGGCCAGTCCGCCGGCCACCGCAAACAGGAGCAATTCCAGGTTTCTCATGCGCGGCGTCCCTTCGCGGGAACCCGGCAGTCGGGGCGGCGGAGCGGTACGGTGGCCGCCAGGATCGCGGCGACGAGAACCGCGCAGACGTGGAAGATGACAGACATGTTCCGAAATGACGCGCAATTGATGTTTCCAGGTCACGCGTCGCAAGAATTGGGCTAGGCCGCGGCTGCGAGGCTGATGCGCAAGGACCCTGGTGATAAACATGGTTTATGAGCCAGCGCGCCCTCAGCCGACGTCAGGATGTCCACCAGCTCTCGGGCTGGCTGATCCCTCTGGCGTTCGCGGTCGCCATCCTGGGGCTCTGCGGCCTGTTCCTGGCCTGGTATCTGCGCCCCGGAACCCAATCGGCCGCTCCGACCGATGAGTCCGGTCCCGTCGCGCTGACGGTCCGCGGGGCGGCCTTCTCGATCCCTGCGAACTATATCGAGGGCCAGACGGCGAGAGCCGGCGGTGCGCTGGACAGCCTGGCGCTGGTGGCCCAGTTCCCGTCCATGCGCGGCTATTCCGATGAGGATGCGCGCCTGTTCGCGGGCAATGCCCCGGACTCGCCCGTCATCCATCTGTCATTGCGGGGCGACCCCAGCGGGCTGGACGCCCAGGCGCGGCTTGCGCGCATCTACATGCCGTCCCTGACGGAGAGCGGCGGGACCGCGGGGCCGTTCGGCCTTGTCCAATATGTGTTCCGGCCGGAATCCGGCTATGCGCAGGATGACCTGTTTGCGGGACAAGGCAAGGACGGCCTTGTGCTGATCCTGTGCGAGCGCGCCTCGCCGGAATTTCCCAGCCCGAACTGCATCGTCACGGACCGGCCGGTGGCGCAGGGCCTGAGCCTGTCCTACCGGTTCAAGCGTGCGTGGTTGTCGCGCTGGCGCGAAGTGGCGTCGGGCGTGGATGCCCTGATCGCGCGCTTCAAGGCGAAAAGCTAGCTGCGGGACGCGGGCGCGTCCGGCAGATCCATCTCCAGGATCGCCATGTTGAAGGCATAGGAGACTTCGCCGTCCTCCTCGTCCTTGAAAAGGACGCCGACGAACTCGCCATTGACCTGCACCTCGACGGAATCCGGCTGCTTCGGCCGCTCCACCACCGTGATGGTGTCGAGACGGAAGAGGTTGCGCAGGTATTTTTCCAGGCGCCAGATTTCGCTGCGGGTCAAGGACGCTTCCTCATGCTAGTGCGGGCCTGAACTGGCACGCCGGTGCGGGCGCCGTCAAGGCGCATCGCCGGGCCGCCGTCAGCCGGTATTGTCCGGCTGTTCGTCAATGTAGTGATCCATCTG
This sequence comes from Rhizomicrobium sp., assembly GCA_035547015.1. GTDB lineage: Bacteria > Pseudomonadota > Alphaproteobacteria > Micropepsales > Micropepsaceae > Rhizomicrobium. Next base: position 57,091 of record DASZVO010000005.1, read on the forward strand.
CTGCGAGGGATTTTCGCAGCCGTCGCAATTGACCAGCTTGGCCGGAACGCCTACCGCAGTGCAATGCGGGGGTACCGGCTTCAGCACAACCGAGCCCGCGCCGACGCGGCTGTATTCGCCGATCTCGATATTGCCCAGGACCTTCGCGCCCAGCGACAGAAGAACCCCCCGGCGGATCTTGGGATGGCGGTCGCCGCTTTCCTTGCCGGTGCCGCCCAGCGTCACGTCCTGCATGATCGAAACATCGTCCTCCACCACCGCCGTCTCGCCGATCACGATGCCGGTGGCGTGGTCGAGCATGATGCCCCGGCCGATGCTTGCCGCGGGATGGATGTCCACCGCGAACAGCTGGGAGATGCGGCTCTGCAGGAACAGCGCCATCGCCTTGCGGCCCTCGTTCCACAGCCAGTGCGCGATGCGATGGCTTTCCAGCGCATGGAAGCCTTTGAAGAACAGGAAGGCGTCAAGATAGGAACGGCAGGCCGGATCGCGCTCGAACACGGCGGAAAGATCGGCGCGCACCGACGGACCCAATGCGCCATCGGCCGCAGCTGCATCGTCGAACATCTCGCGGATGGCCAGCGGGCTCAGATCCTCCCCGCCCAGCTTGCGCGCCAGGTGATAGGACAGCGCCTGCTCCAGCCGCTCATGCTGCAGGATGGTGGCATGGACAAAGCCCGCCAGCGTAGGCTCGCGCCCGGCCATCGCCTCGGCCTGCTGGCGCATGGCGGTCCAGATCGGATCGACGGTGGAGACTTTTTCGCGTTCGCGCAGGCTGGCCATGATAGACCTCTCAGAACCGGAACCGTGCTTTTACCATGAAAGATTGTACGATTTCAAAATACCGCAAGCCGGGCCGCCGCCTGCTCCCGGCCTTTGCGGCCCTGTTTTTCCTTGCCATCCGGCCCGTGTGGGCAGCCGAAGGAATGGCGGGTCAATGGACCTGCGTGATCCCGGAGATTTTCCCGCATGTGATCTATACATGGCGGCTCGATGAAAATGGCCGCTATCGGGAAGACGGGCGTGATGCCCTGAGCGGCCAACCGGTGCAGCCGACGCTGTCGGGGCACTGGTCGCGGGAGGGTTCGCGCCTGGTGCTGCGGCAGGACGGCATCGGCTATGTATTCGACGGGAGCGTGACGGCCCAAACCTATGCCGGCATCCTTTATCTCGACGGCGCGCGCGTTTCACGCTTCTGTGCCCGCAGGGGCGCCGCGCCGCCAGAACGTTGCGATATACCTTCCGTCTGAACCCTTCACGGACGCCAAGAAACCATGTCGAAGAAATCCGAATTCAATGCCCCTGCCCCCGACACCCTGGACCTGCTGCTGAGCCGCCGCTCCGGCTCCGCCAAGGCCATGAAGGGGCCGGGGCCGACCCAGAACCAGCTTGCCGACATCCTGAAGGCCGGGGCACGCGCCCCGGACCACGGCAAGCTCTTTCCCTGGCGTTTCATCCTGTTCGAGGGCAAGGGCCGGGACCGGTTCGGCGACATCCTGGCGGAGGTACTGGAAGCCGAGGGCGAGCGCCCCAGGCAGATCGAGGAAGAACGCGCGCGCTTCCTGCGCGCGCCCGTGGTGATCGCCGTCATCTCCCATGCCCGCGAGCAGCACAAGATACCGGTCTGGGAACAGGAACTGTCGGCGGGCGCGGTGTGCCAGAACATCCTGGTTGCGGCGACTGCGCTGGGCTTCGTCGCCAACTGGCTGACCGAGTGGTACGCCTATCACCCTGCGGTGAAGGAGAGGATGGGCCTGAAGCCGGGGGAACGGGTTGCCGGGTTCATCTATATCGGAATGCCGAAGGAAGAGCTTGAAGAACGCCCCCGTCCCGACATGGATAAGATCGTCACCCGCTTCTAGGCATACGGCGCGACAAGAAAGCCATAGGCGAAAATGACGGCGGCAAAGGCGGCGAACGTGATGGCAACCGGCCAGGAATCCATGAAACCCTCCAATGAGGGACTGAAATGGGGGCCGGACGCCCCCGTTCAACATGCAGGAAATGCAGGGCCGTTCAGCGTATGCCGATCAGCTTGTGGGTCTGGAGACTAAGCCGCCATTGGGGATGTTCCAGGCAATAGCGGGTCGCGGCCTCGGTATTGGCGAGGCGGTCGGCATTGTCCATGGGCTGCAGGAAGAAATTCTTGAAATCCAGGCCTGTATAGCGTTCGGGCGGCGCTCCATCTTGCGGATAGATCAGCTTCAGTTCGTCGCCATGCGTCAGTTTCTGGACTGCATTGGCCTTAGGGCTCACACAGATCCAGTCGATACCCGGCGGCGGCAGAAGCGTGCCGTTGGTCTCGATTCCGATCTCGAATCCCAGGTCATGCAGCGCCGCGACAGCCGCCCCGTCGAGTTGCAGCAGCGGCTCGCCGCCCGTGCAGACGACATACGGACAGCCCTTCGTGCCCTGCGGCCAATGCGCAAAGACGGCGCGCGCCAGCGCCGCGGCGTCGGCGAACTTGCCGCCGCCGGGCCCGTCGGTGCCCACGAAATCGGTGTCGCAGAACCGGCACACGGCTTCGGAACGGTCCTTTTCAAGTCCGCTCCACAGATTGCAACCCGCAAAGCGCAGGAACACGGCTGCGCGTCCGGCCTGCGCGCCCTCGCCCTGCAGGGTGTAATAGATTTCCTTGACTGAATAAGTCATGCGGCCCTGTATTTCGCGTAACCGCCCGCACGGAGTTCGCAGGCGGGGCACCGGCCGCAGCCATAGCCCCAATCGTGACGGTGCGTCCGGTCGCCTTCATAGCAGGTCACCGTCTCCTCCACGATCAGATCGACCAGCGCGGCGCCCCCCAGTTCCTCCGCCAGCCGCCAGGTCGCGGCCTTGTCGATCCACATCAGTGGCGTATGCACTTTGACCGCACGCGCCAGGCCCAGCGACAGCGCCCGCGCCGTCGCCTGCACCGTCTCGTCGCGGCAATCGGGATAGCCGGAAAAATCCGTCTCGCACATGCCGCCGACGAGGTCCCCGATGCCCCGGCGATAGCCCAGCGCGGCGGCCGTAGTCAGGAACATCACATTGCGGCCGGGCACGAAGGTGGTCGGCAACCCGCTTTCGCCCATCTCGATCCGCATGTCGTCGGTCAGCGCGCTGCCGCCGATTGCCTTGAGCACATCCAGCGGCAGCAGATGGTCATCGCCCAGCCGCTTTCCCCAACCGGAAAATCCACGCAACCCGTCCAGGATGCGCGGCCGCGCCGCCAGTTCCGCCGCGTGCCGCTGGCCGTAATCGAATCCCACCGTCTCCACATGCTGAAAACGCGACAGCGCCCAGGCAAGGCAGGTCGTGGAATCCTGTCCACCGGAAAACAGGACAATGGCGGAGGTAGGGCCGGTTGACATGGCGCGGGTGTTACCCTTACCGCGCCCCGCGCACAACAAATATCGGTGGCCTGAGGCAGCGGCTTCAGGCGACCCTGGCCGGCACGCCCGGCCGCGTGCCGACGCAGGTGGGAGGCAGCGAAAGCGTCACGGTCGTACCCTCGTCCACCGCGCTGCGGATGGCCAGCGTGCCCCCATGCAGTTCCGTCAGCGCCTTGGCGATGGACAGGCCAAGGCCGGTGCCCTCGAAGCGGCGCGCCAGCGTGCCGTCGATCTGGCGGAAGGGCTCCAGGGCCGCCGCGATTGTTTCTTCCGCCATGCCGATGCCGGTGTCTTCCACGACAAGCTGGGCGCTGCCGTCCTGTGCCAGCCTTGCAAGAAGGCGCACGCGTCCATCGGCGGGCGTGAATTTCAGCGCATTGGCCAGAAGGTTGCCCAGCGCCTGCGACAGGCGGCGCGGATCGACCCGCAGCGACGGCATGTCGGCCGGCGCCTCGACCTCGATGCGGCGCTTGTCGTGGGTCAGGCCGCGCGCCAGCCCCATCGCCCGCTCCGCCAGATCCATGAAGTTTTCAGGCCGCGCGTCGATGGTCAAAAGCCCGCCTTCGAGACGCGAGACGTCCAGCACGTCGTTGATGATGGATAAAAGCCGCGCGCCGCTATTGTGGATGTCGTCGGCATATTCGCGATAGGCGGGGTTGCCGACCGGTCCCAGCACCTGGTCGCGGATGATTTCCGAAAAACCCAGCACCGCATTGAGCGGCGTCTTGAGTTCATGGCTCATGGCGGCCAGGAAGGCGGCTTTCATCTTGTTGGCGATCTCGGCCTGGCGCAGCGCGGCGCGCAGCGCGCGCTCCTGTTCGAATTTTTCGGTGACGTCCTTGACCGTGCCCTCGTAGCACAGAAGCGATCCGGACCAGTCGCGCACCGCGCGGGCGTTCTCCGAGATCCAGATGCGCTTGCCGGAGCGATGATAGATCTCCGAAACGAAATTCGTCACCACGTCGTTGGACTGCATCTGCGCACGGAATTCCTCGCGCCGGCCGGGCTCGACATAGAGCTGGGCGCCTATGTCGGTGAGCCCCGCGATCAGCGCCTCGGGCGTGGCATAGCCGTAGATGTCGGCCAGCGCCTGGTTGACCGCGAGATAATGGCCGTCGGACGTCGTGCGGAAGATGCCGTCCACCGCATGATCGAAAAAGGCGCGATAGCTGGCTTCACCGGCGGTGACGCGGCGCCGCGTGTCGGCCGCGACCTGCGCAAGAACCGACAGCGCGAGACAGAGGGCCGCCACGACGACCAGGCCCGCCACCGCCTCGCCCCCCAGATCGGCGACAATGCCGAGCCCGATGATGATGCCTGCCACGAAGCAGCACAACGCGCCTGCAAGACCGGGCGAACGCGGCCGGACATTCAGCATCGGGTCGACCGGTTCTGTCATATTCTTCCACAAGCAATTCAAACCAGACAGGCGATACCCAGTCGTCTTAGCGGGAATTCCTAAATGCCCAGTTGAGGTTATGGGCGCCCGCCGATGCGGCGGGAAAGCCGGTCCTTAGCCCTTTCTCAATACTGATGGACGGTGCGTTAACGGCTGCCCGTTTGGCGTGCGGGCGGCGCGGGCGCGGTCGCCGCCAGGTTGCCCAGACTGCCCAGTTCGCGTGCGGCCGCCGCGCCCATAACCACCCGCAGATTGCAAGCGATTGTCGATGCGCGCTCTTTGTGTGAGATTGCGCGCCCCGCAAAAAAACGCCGAAAACAATAATTCGCATGGCCCTGCTCGCGACCATCCAGCCGCTGTTCGTCCTTTCCGGTTTCGCCGTCGGCTTCCTTGTCGGAATGACCGGTGTCGGCGGCGGCTCGCTGATGACGCCGCTGCTGATCCTGCTTTTCAATGTCCATCCGGTGACCGCTGTGGGCACCGACCTGATCTATGCGAGCGTCACCAAGACGGGCGGCAGCGTGGTGCATGCCTTCAACCGGACCGTCGACTGGCGGGTCGTGCGGCGGCTGGCTGCGGGCAGCATCCCGGTGACGTTGCTGACGCTGGCGCTGCTCCATCTGCTCAGGATCGATCCGTCTGCCTACAGCGGGCTGGTGACCAGGGTGTTGGGGGTTGCGCTGCTGGCAACCGCCGCGGCGCTGGTGTTCCGGCGGCGGCTGCTGGCCAGCTATACGCGCCGGGTGGGAACACTCAGCGAAAGACAGACCCTCACATACACCGTCCTGACCGGCGCGATTTTGGGGGGCCTGGTCACCATCTCCTCCGTCGGCGCCGGTGCGCTGGGCGTGACGGCGTTGCTGTTGCTGTATCCGGAACTGCCGGTGGCTGCCATCGCCGGTTCCGACATCGCCCATGCCGTGCCGCTGACGCTAACGGCCGGGCTTGGCCACCTGTTCTCGGGCAATGTGGATACGAGCGTGCTGGTCTCCCTTCTCTGCGGTTCGCTGCCCGGCATCATGTTGGCCAGCCTGTTCGCGCCCCGGCTGCCCGATGCGGCATTGCGGCTGGTGCTGGCCGGCACCCTGACCCTGGTCGCCGTAAGGCTGCTCTATGCCTGACCGGATGCCTGGCCGGAAAAACAGTCCGCCCCGCGCCTGGCAGCGGATGCTGAGCGGGCGGCGCCTGGACCTGCTGGAGCCCAGTCCCCTGGATGTCGAGATCGAGGATATTGCCCACGGACTGGCCCGTGTGGCGCGCTGGAATGGCCAGACCAGGGGCGCACACGCCTTCTCGGTGGCCCAGCACAGCGTGCTGGTGGAACGGCTGGTGACGGAACTCTCGCCCCGCCTGTCCCGCGAGGCCCGCCTGACGGCCCTGCTGCACGATGCCCCGGAGTATGTTGTCGGCGACCTCATTAGCCCCTTCAAGGCGGCCGTCGGCATGAATTACAAGGCCCTGGAAGAAAAACTTCAGGCAGCAATTCATCTGCGGTTTGGCTTGCCATCGATCGTTCCGCCGGCCCTCAAAGCCCTGCTCAAGCGGGCCGACCATATCTCGGCCTATTATGAGGCCACCCAGCTTGCGGGGTTCTCCGAGGCCGAGGCGAAGCCCCTGTTCGGCAGTCCGCCCAAGGGCCTCCGGACGCCCCGTCTCACGCCCCTGGCCACGGGCGAGGCAGAGAGCCTGTTCCTTGCCCGGTTCGGCCGGCTTTATGCTCATTGAATGCGAAATCCGGTGCTAAAAGACCCCATGCCCCGCCTGCTGGTCACGCCCCTGTCGGGCCTTGAGGAAGCGCTGGCGATCTACCGCCCGTCGCATCTGGTCAGCCTGCTGTCGCCGGAGCAGATGATCGAGATGCCGCCGGGCTTCATCCGGGGCGGGCATCTCAGGCTGAGGGTCAATGACATCACCGACCCGTCAGCCGGCCCCGCTCCGCCCGCGCGGGAGCATATTGACGAACTGCTGACCTTCTCGCGCGGCTGGGACGGCTCGGCGCCCCTGATGATCCACTGTCTTGCGGGCATCAGCCGGTCGATGGCCGCCGCTTACGCCATCCTCTGCGACCGCTTCGGCCCCGGAAGCGAAATCCAGATCGCCAAGGCCATGCGGCAGCGCGCGCCGCACGCCCTGCCCAACCGCCTTCTGGTGCAGCATGCCGACGAGGCGCTGGAGCGCCAGGGCCGCATGGTGCTGGCGCTCAACAGCATGGGCCCCGCGCGGCTGATGGCCGAAGGCGTGCCTACCGTCTTTCCGCTGGTGGGCCTGTGAGACCATGAGCGCCAAGGAGAATGTGGTTTCGATCGGCCTTTCCGTCGCCATCGTGGCGGTGGAAAGCGAGCAGCCTTCCGTGCTGGTGGTCAGCCATGCCGGAACGCAGGATGCCCTGCCCTTCGGCCCCTTCGATCCTGCGCATCACCGCACGCTGGAATCGGGCCTGCGCAAATGGGTGGGCGAACAGACCAAGTTCGACCTGGGCTATACAGAGCAACTCTATACGTTCGGCGACAGGGGGCGGCACCTGCCCGCCTCGGGCCTGGCGGACGCTGCGGCGCGCGTGGTGTCGGTGGGCTATCTCGCGCTCGCCCGCCAGGTGCGCGAAGCGCCCGATACGCAATGGCGCGGCTGGTATCACTATTTTCCGTGGGAGGACTGGCGCGACGCACGGCCCACCATGATCGACAACGTGATCCTTCCGGCGTTGCGCAAGTTCGTGAAGGATTCGCCCAATGCGGAAGCCGCCGAGATCCGCCGCGAGCGCGTCAATGTCTGCTTCGGAGAAGGCTGGGACGAAGAGCGTGTGCTGGAGCGGTACGAACTGCTCTATGAAGCCGGACTGGTGGAAGAATTCCATCGCGACAGCGGGCGGGAAACCAGAGGTCCGACACTGGGCACCGCCATGCAGTTCGACCATCGCCGGATTCTCGCCACGGCGATCGCCCGGCTGCGCGGCAAGCTCAAATACCGCCCGGTCGTGTTCGAGCTGATGGCCCCCAATTTCACGCTGCTGGAGCTTCAGCGCACGGTCGAGGCGCTGGCGGGCCTTCGCCTGCACAAACAGAATTTCCGCCGCCTGGTGGCCGAACAGGGGCTGGTGGAAGGTACGGGAAAGTTCTCCACGCCTGCCCGGGGCCGGCCCGCCGAACTGTTCCGGTTCCGCCGGGAGGTCCTGCGGGAGCGCCCCGCCCCGGGGGTGCGGCTGGGCGCGCGGCGCAGCAAGATCGCATGACATTCATGGGAATAGCGGCAAAACGTCATAAGACCGCAATGCAACCCTGATCCGCGCTCCGGCGACTCTTGACCTCAATATGCTCCCGTGTAGCATAAAGCCCGAACCGGCCTCTTGAAGGCCGGGTTTTTTGCACCACATATATACTCCAATTGAGTATTAATGTGGTGCACACGGGAGTGATGAAGATGGGTGTCGAGCTGGCCTATACCGATGCGGTCGCGCGGGCGACAGAGGGCCTGTACCCCAAGGTCGCGAGCTTCATCCCGAAGATCGAGTGGCATGCCTATGCGCCGGTGATCGCCGAGATCAACCGCCTGAAGCGCGAAAAGGATGCCGTCATCCTGGCCCACAACTACATGACGCCGGAAATCTTCCATTGCGTGGGCGATTTCGTCGGCGACTCCCTGGCGCTGGCGCGGGAGGCCGCGCGCACGGATGCGAAGGTCATCGTGCAGGCCGGCGTCCACTTCATGGCCGAGACGGCGAAGATCCTCTCGCCGGAAAAGACCGTGCTGATTCCCGACATGCGCGCGGGCTGCTCGCTGGCCTCCTCCATCACCGGGGCCGATGTTCGGCTGCTGAAGCAGAAATATCCCGGCCTGCCGGTCGTGACCTATGTGAACACAAGCGCCGAGGTGAAGGCCGAAAGCGACATCTGCTGCACCAGCGGCAATGCCGTGAAGGTGGTGGAAGCCATCGCCAGGGATTTCGGCACCGACACCGTCATCATGATCCCCGACAAATATCTTGCCCGCAACGTGGCGGCGCAAACCGGGGTGAAGGTCATCACCTGGGAGGGCGCCTGCGAGGTGCATGAGCGCTTCACGGCGGACGAGATCCGCGGTTATCGCGCGGCCCATCCCGGCATCGTGGTGCTGGCCCATCCCGAATGCCCGCCGGAAGTGGTGGCGGAGGCCGATTTCGCCGGCTCGACCGCCGCGATGATCAACTATGTCGGCGCGCATCATCCGCAGCGCGTGGTGATGATCACCGAATGCTCGATGAGCGACAATGTGGCGGCCGAGCATCCCGAAACCGAGTTCGTGCGCCCCTGCAATCTCTGCCCGCACATGAAGCGCATCACGCTGGACGGCATCCTCCACAGCCTCAGGACCATGACGCATGAAGTCGTGGTCGATCCCGCCGTCGCGGCGCGGGCCAGGGCTCCCATCGACCGCATGCTGGCCGTGAAGGCCTGACGCGGCATCCATCAATCCACCAATCACGGACCACGCGCCGCAATGTCTCCCCGCATCGACAATATCGTCGAAACCGATGGCGCCCTGATCCTGGGCGCCGGCATCGCGGGCCTGTTCACCGCGCTCAAGCTCGCGCCCATGCCCACGATCGTGCTGGCGGGCACGCGCCCCGGCGTTTCCGGCTCCAGCGCCTGGGCACAGGGCGGGATCGCCGCGGCGGTCGGCGCGGACGACAGCTGGGAAAGCCACGCGCGGGATACGATGGCGGCGGGCGCCGGCCTTTGCGATCCGGCCATCGTCAATCTGGTCACGCGCGAAGCCCCTGCGCGCATCGCCGACCTTGTCGCCTATGGCGCGCCTTTCGACCGCAAGGACGACGGCACGCTGGCGCTGGGCCGCGAGGCCGCCCATTCCCTCCCCCGCATCGTGCATGTGCGGGGCGACGGAGCGGGTGCAGCGATCTCGGCCACGCTGGCGGAACGCGCCGCCGCCACGCCCTCCATCCGCCTGATGGAGGGCTTCCATGCCATCGAGCTGGCGATGGAGGATGGCCGCGTCACCGGCCTGTTTGCCCGCGCCGGACTGGGAAGCCAGGCCCGGCTGATCCTGTTCCGCGCCCGCGCCGTCATCCTGGCGACCGGCGGCCTGGGTGCGCTCTATGCCGTGACCACCAATCCGCCGGAGGCGCGGGGCGAAGGCCTGGGCATGGCGGCGCGCGCGGGCGCGGTCATAGCCGATCCCGAATTCGTGCAGTTCCATCCCACCGCCATTGCCGTGGGCCGCGATCCCGCCCCGCTGGCGACCGAGGCGCTGCGCGGCGAAGGCGCGGTGCTGATCGACGAAACCGGCGAACGCTTCATGGCCGCCATCCACAAGGATGGCGAGCTTGCGCCGCGCGACATCGTGGCGCGCGCGATCCATCGCCGGATCGTGGCGGGCCACAAGGTCTATCTGGATTGCCGCGAGGCCATCGGCGCGGATTTCGCGCGGCACTTCCCCACCGTTCATGCGGCATGCATCGCGGCGGGCATCGATCCCGCCACCCAGCCCATCCCCGTGGCGCCGGCCGCCCACTATCACATGGGCGGCATCGCCAGCGACGACATGGGACGGTCTTCGCTGCCCGGATTGTGGGTGGCGGGCGAATGTGCCGCCACCGGCCTGCACGGGGCCAACCGGCTGGCGTCCAACTCGCTGCTCGAGGGCCTGGTGTTCGGCGCGCGCGTCGCGGACGATGTGCGCGGCCATATCCAGGCGGGCGCGATACGCGGCACTCCGCCTGCCCCGGAACGCTTTGCCAGCCCCGCTCCGCCGCATGTCCTGCGCCAGACGATGGCCCGCGACGTGGCGCTGGAACGTGATGAAGCGGGCTTGAAACGCGCGCTGGAGGTGATCGCCCGCCTGGAACGGGCCAATGCAGAGCCCGCCCTGCTCAACATGACCGCCGCCGCCAAGCTGGTGACGGCCGCGGCACTGGCGCGCCGGGAATCGCGCGGCGGTCACTGGCGCAGCGACTGGCTGCAGACGGCGGCGGAGGGCGTGCGCACATTCATGACGCTGGCCGATGCCGGGACGATCGCCGCCCGCAACGAAACATCGCCGCGCCGCGCCAGCAGATGACGCTCGCGCTGGACTTCACCCGCCCGCCTGCTTCCCTGCTGGTCGAGCCGATGGTGCGCGCCGCGCTGGAAGAAGACCTGGGCCGCGCGGGCGACATCACCAGCGAACTCGCCATTCCCGCGCAGCAAATGGCGACCGCCCGATTCGTGGCCCGCAAGCCCGGCCGCATCGCGGGCCTGATCTGCGCCGGGATCGCTTTCCGCCTGGTCGATCCAGAAGTGACGTTCACGGTGGCTGCGCCGGATGGCTCGCAAGCCGCGGCCGGCGCCGTGCTGGCCACGGTTTCCGGACCGGCGCGCGCCATCCTCACCGCCGAGCGCGTGGCGCTGAATTTCCTGGGACCGCTGTCGGGCACCGCCACCGCGACCGCCGCACTGGTGAACGCGATTGAAGGCACGAAGGCGCGCATCGTGTGCACCCGCAAGACCATTCCCGGTCTCAGGGCCTTGCAGAAATACGCCGTGCGCTGCGGCGGCGGTTTCAATCACCGCTTCGGGCTGGATGACGCCGCCATGCTCAAGGACAACCATATCCAGGCGGCGGGTGGCATTGCGCCGGCCGTCGCGCGCCTGCGCGCGGGCCTGGGCCACATGGTGAAGATCGAGATCGAGGTGGACACGCTGGCGCAGCTTGAGGAAGCCCTTCGCGCGGGCGCGGACGCGATCCTGCTGGACAACATGCCGCCCGATGAATTGAAGCGCGCCGTGGGGCTGGCAAAGGGCCACGCAGTGCTGGAAGCGTCCGGCAACGTCACGCTGGAGACGGTGCGCGCGATCGCGGAAACGGGCGTGGACTACATCAGCTCAGGCGCGATCACGCATTCGGCATCGAACCTGGATATCGGACTGGATTTCTGATCCGGTCAGGACGCGCGCGTGCGGGGCGCGCCGCGATAGAAGATGTGGTTGCCGATCTGGGTGGTCTTTTCCAGCGTGTCGGCCCAGTCGGGCGAAACGGAAACCGCATGGAAATTCGTGGCGCCGCCGGTGGCGTTCTTGAGCGGCACCTCGCCGGTCAGGATCTGCGCAGCCAGCATTTCCGAACGCCGCCAGGCGTCGGCCTGCTTGGGTTTCCTGGCGTCGCCGTTGCAGGCGAACGAGAACTGGCAGCCGGGACGGTCCTTGCCCTCATAGACCACGGCGCAGATCGAATGGCCGTAGTTGCCATGATTCATGCGGTGGAACACGACCTCGGCAATGGCTTTCTGGCCCACCATGCCCTCGCCGCGCGCCTCGTAATAGAGCGCTTCCGACAGGCATTTGTGCTCGGCGAGCAGGCGCGTCATCACCGCATCGGTGGCGGCGGGACGGGGCGCTTCGGCCACCGGGCGCATCACCGGCAGGGCGGGACGCGGCTCAGACGGACGGTAAGTCATGGAAGCGCCGACGGCGGCGCTGGCGGTAGCCAGGATGATCGCCATCGCGGCAACAAGCACACGATCGGAACGCGAAATCGCGTCTTGGGTTTTCTTGGGCATGGCTTATGGACTCGGTTTTTCGGTTTCGCTTGGTCTATATGGCTTGGTCTGTTTCGCTGCCGCGTCCTGCGCGCCGTTTCTGGTCCGGCGCACGCTTCACGGCGGCTATGTCAATCAGGCTGTTTCGATTGCGCGTATTCCTTCAGGAGTTCCGTAAGTTTCCAGCACCCATACCCGGCGGCTTGTGCCCGCCCGTAAAGAAATCGTCAAACAATTTTTTTTGGAAACATGACATAGCGTCATGTAAGCCATAAAAATCCAGGATTTTCCTGCATGGTCCGTATGCGGATCAAACGTCGCCGCGCGCGCTCTTAAGCGCCGCCTGTGCCGAAGCGAGACGCGCGACCGGCACGCGGAACGGCGAGCAGGACACATAATCGAGTCCCGTCTCATGGCAGAAGCGGATCGAATCCGGATCGCCGCCATGCTCGCCGCAGATGCCCAGCTTCAACTTGTCCCGCGTCTTGCGCCCGCGTTCCGCCGCGATCTTCACCAGCTCGCCCACGCCTTCGGTATCGATGCTCACGAAGGGATCGCGCGCGATCACGTTCTTCGCGAGATAATCGCCCAGGAACATGCCCGCATCGTCACGGCTGATGCCGATGGTGGTCTGGGTCAGGTCGTTGGTGCCGAAAGAGAAGAATTGCGCGGTCTGGGCGATCTCGCCCGCGCGCAATGCCGCCCGCGGCAGTTCGATCATCGTGCCGATCATGTATTCCGGCACCTTTCCGCGTTCCGTCCGGATCGCGTCGGCCACGCCCGCGATGCGCCCGGCCAGCATGTCCAGCTCGTTCTTGAAGCCCACCAGCGGGATCATGATCTCCAGCTGCACGGGCGCGCCCCCCTGCTCTTCCACGGACAGCGCCGCTTCCAGGATGGCGCGGGCCTGCATCTCATAGATTTCCGGATAGGTGATGCCCAGGCGGCAACCGCGATGGCCCAGCATGGGGTTGGCCTCGTGCAGCGCGATGGCGCGCGCGCGCAGCTTCTGGACCGTGGTGCCGGCGGCGGCGGCCACTTCCTCGAATTCCTCCTCCATGTGCGGCAGGAATTCATGCAACGGCGGATCGAGCAGGCGGATAGTCACGGGAAGCCCCGCCATCTCCTTGAAGATCGCCTCGAAATCGCCGCGCTGCATCGGCAGCAGCTTGGCCAATGCCGCCTTCCGGTCGGCTTCGCTGTCGGCCAGGATCATCCGGCGCACGGCGACGATGCGTTCGGCGTCGAAGAACATGTGCTCGGTGCGGCACAGGCCGATGCCTTCCGCGCCGAACTTGCGCGCGGTGGCCGCGTCGGCGGGCGTGTCGGCATTGGTGCGCACCTTCAGACGGCGCACCTCGTCGGCCCAGCCCATCAGCGTGCCGAAATCCCCGGTCAGTTCCGGCTGGCGCAGGCCTACCTTGCCCCTGAACACCTGACCCGAAGCGCCGTCGATGGTGATGATGTCGCCGCGCCGGATGGTGACGTTGCCCGCCACCATCTCGCCCTTGGCGGCATCGATCTTGAGCGTGCCCGCGCCGGACACGCAGGGCCGCCCCATGCCGCGCGCCACCACGGCGGCGTGGCTGGTCATGCCCCCGCGCGCGGTCAGGATGCCCCTGGCGGCGTGCATGCCGTGGATATCCTCGGGACTGGTTTCGGTGCGCACCAGGATCACGTCGCGATGGTCGGCGGCCATCTTCTCCGCCTCCTCGGCGGTGAAGGCGACCTCGCCGGTGGCCGCGCCGGGCGAGGCGCCCAGGCCTGCCGCGATCTGCTCCCTGGGCGCATCGGGATCCAGCGTGGGATGCAGAAGCTGGTTCAGCGCCTCCGGCTCCACGCGGGTGATCGCGGTCTTCCGGTCGATCAGCCCTTCGCGCACCATGTCCACCGCCGCCCGCAGCGCCGCTTCGGCGGTACGCTTGCCGGCGCGGGTCTGCAGCATGAACAGCTTTCCTTCCTGCACCGTGAATTCCACGTCCTGCATGTCGCGGTAATGCTGTTCCAGCCGCTCGCCGATGGCCTTCAGTTCGGCATAGGCCTGGGGCATCGCCTCTTCCATCGAAGGCCGCTTGCCGCCCTGGCGTTCGCGCACGATCTTCGAGATGGGCTGGGGCGTGCGGATGCCCGCAACGACATCTTCGCCCTGGGCGTTGATCAGGAACTCGCCATAGAGCAGCTTCTCGCCGGTCGCAGGATCGCGGGTGAAGGCCACGCCGGTGGCCGAAGTGTCGCCGCGGTTGCCGAACACCATGGCCTGCACGCTGACCGCGGTGCCCCAGTCTTCGGGAATGTTGTTGAGCTTGCGATAGGTGTTGGCGCGCGGGCTCTGCCATGAGCCGAATACCGCGCCGATCGCGCCCCAAAGCTGCTCCTGCACGTCTTCGGGGAACGGCTTGCCCAGTTCCTTTTCGACGCGTGCCTTGAACAGGCCCGCGATGCGCTTGAGGTCACCCGCATCCAGATCGGTATCGAGTTCGACGCCCTTGGCGTCCTTCTCATCGTCCATGATCTCTTCGAACGCGGCATGGTCCACGCCCAGCACCACGTCGGAATACATCTGGATGAAGCGGCGATAGCTGTCATAGGCAAAGCGCGCATCGCCGGTGAGCGCAGCCAATCCTTCCGTGGTGCGGGCATTGAGGCCCAGGTTCAGCACAGTGTCCATCATGCCGGGCATGGAGACGCGCGCGCCCGAGCGCACCGACAACAGCAAGGGCCGCGCAGGATCGCCCAGGGTGCCGCCCGCGATGCGGCCGATCTCGGCCACCGCCGCGTCCACCTGCGCCTTCAGGTCGGCGGGATAGGTGCGGCCATTGGCATAGTAATAGGTGCACACTTCGGTGGTGACGGTGAGCCCGGGCGGCACCGGCAGGCCCAGGTTCGACATCTCGGCCAGGTTGGCGCCCTTGCCGCCCAGAAGATTGCGCATGTCCGCGCGCCCTTCCGCCTTGCCGTCGCCGAACGCATATACCCACTTTGTCATATTTCCGTCTCCATGGCCGGTTCGTAGCAATGCGCCACGCGCCGTCTCCAGTGATAAAAATCAGCCTTCGATCTTTGAAAAATCCGCGACGCCGTGCAGTGTGGTGCGCAAGGAAGACAACAGGTTGAGCCGGTTTTCGCGAATCTTCGGATCATCGGCGTTCACCTTCACGCCTTCGAAGAAGGCATCCACCGGAACGCGCAAGGCCGCCATCTGCTGCATGGCTGCGGCGAAATCTTCCTTCTCCAGAAGCGGCGCGATGGCGGCGCGCGCCATGGTGAGCGCCGCAAACAAATCCTTTTCGGCGGGTTCGGTCAGCAGGTTTTCCCGCACGTCGCCGGCGTAAGACCTTTTGTCCTTCTTCTCCTCGTCCCGCAGAATGTTGGCCGCGCGCTTGTAACCAGCCAGCAGGTTGGCGCCATCATCGGTCCTGAGGAAGGATTGCAGCGCCTCGACGCGGGCCACCAGACGGACGAGATCATCCTCGCCGCCCAGCGAAAACACCGCATCGATCAGGTCGTGGCGGATGCCCTTCTCTTTCAGGGCGACCTTGAGGCGGTCAGCGAAGAAGGAAAGAAGATCTTCACTCTGATTGAGCTTTATCCGGACCTTGCTTTCAAGAACGATGCGGATCACACCCAATGCAGCGCGGCGCAGGGCAAAGGGGTCGCCGGAGCCGGTAGGTTTTTCACCTGCCGCAAAGAACGCAATCAACTGATCCAGCTTGTCCGCCAGCGCCACGGCAATGGCGACCTTGTCGGTGGGCACGGCATCCGACGGCCCGACAGGCTTGTAGTGATCGCGGATGGCGTCGGCGACCTCGGCATCCTCGCCGTCATGCAGGGCGTAATAGCGGCCCATCACGCCCTGAAGCTCGGGGAATTCGCCCACCACCCCGCTGGTCAGGTCGGCCTTGCACAGACGCGCCGCGCGCTTGGCCTTCGCCGCATCGGCGCCGATCTTCTCCGCGATCTCGCCCGCCAGCTTTTCGATCCGCTGCACGCGCTCAAGCTGCGTGCCCAGCTTGGCGTGAAAGACGATGCCTTTCAGCTTCTCAATCCGGCTTTCCAGCGTGTGCTTGCGGTCCTCGTCCCAGAAGAATTTGGCGTCCGACAGCCGCGCACGCAACACCCGTTCATTGCCCGCCACGATCTCCCTGCCGCCGTCCCCGGCGACCATGTTGGCGACCAGCGCGAAACGATTTGCCAGCTTCCCCGTCTTCGGATCGCGCAGGGAAAAGTACTTCTGATGCGTCCGCATCGAGGTCTGGAGGATCTCCGGCGGCACGTCCATGAAGCGGTCCTCGATCGCGCCCACAAGGATCACCGGCCATTCCGCCAGGCCTGACACCTCAGCCAGAAGCCCCTCGTCCGGGATCATTTCCAGCCCATGCACGAAAGCCGCCTGCTTGACGCCTTCGAAGATGATGGCGGCGCGCTCCTCGGCATCCAGCACCACATGCCCCGCGCGCAGCTTCTGCGCGTAGTCGTCGAACCGCCGCGCCTCGATCCGGCCCTCCGACAGGAAACGGTGCCCTTTGGTGTGCAGCCCGCTCGATATGCCCGCGAAGCTGAACGGCACCAGTTCGCCGTCGAAGGTGCAGAGGATGGAATGGAGCGGGCGCACCCAGCGCACGGCAAGCCCCGGCTTCCAGCGCATGCTTTTGGGCCAGGGCAGCTTTCCCATCACCTCGGGAATGACCTCGGCCAGCACATGCGCCGTCTCGCGCCCCGCCCGTTCGATCACCGCCAGGTAGACGTCGCCCTTTGGGGTCTTTTCGACCTTCAGCCGGTCGCGCGTGAGCCCGGTCTTCTTCAGGAAGCCTTCGATGGCCGCCGGCGGCGCATCCACTTTCGGCCCCTTCACCTCCTCGCGCACATCGCTTTGTTTCGCGGGCAGCCCCGCGATCGCCAGCGTCAGCCGCCGCGGCCCCGCGAATGCCTTGATGCCTTCGAACAGGAAGCCGCGGTCGGTCAGCGCGCCCACCGTCAGCCGCTCAAGATCCCTCGCGGCCTGCGCCTGCATGCGGGCGGGGATTTCCTCGCTGAACAATTCCAGAAGAAGGTCGGGCATTATCCGAACCTCGGCTCATACTTGCCCATCGGCGTTTCCAGCCAGGCCTCGCAGCACGCCCTGGCCATCGCGCGCACCCGCCCGATATAGGCGGCGCGTTCGGTGACGCTGATGACGCCCCGCGCATCCAGCAGGTTGAAGGCATGGCTGGCCTTGATGCACTGGTCATAGGCCGGCAGCGCCAGCTTCCTGCCCGTCAGCAATTCCTGGCACTGTTTTTCCGCGTCCTGGAAATGGCGGAACAGGATTTCCGTATCGGCGCGTTCGAAATTGTAGGCGGAGAATTCCTGCTCGGCCTGATGGAACACCTCGCCATAGCGGAACCGGTCGTTGAAGGCCAGGTCATAGACGAACTCCACGTCCTGCACATACATGGCCAGCCTCTCGAGGCCATAGGTGATCTCGGCCGAAACCGGCTCGCAGTCGATCCCCCCCACCTGCTGGAAATAGGTGAACTGGGTGATCTCCATCCCGTCGCACCACACTTCCCAGCCCAAGCCCGCCGCGCCCAGGGTGGGGCTTTCCCAGTCGTCCTCGACGAAACGGATGTCGTGCAGCGCCGGGTCCAGCCCGATGGCGCGTATGGAGCCCAGGTAAAGGTCCTGCACATTCTCCGGCGCGGGCTTCAGGATCACCTGGTACTGGTAATAGTGCTGCAGCCGGTTGGGGTTCTCGCCATAACGCCCGTCCGAGGGCCGCCGCGAAGGCTGGACATAGGCGGCCTTCCAGGGCCGGGGCCCCAGCGCGCGCAGGGTCGTGGCCGGGTGGAAGGTGCCCGCGCCCATCTGGTCGTCATAGGGCTGCAGGATCAGGCAGCCCTGCGCGGCCCAGTAATTCTGCAGGGTCAGGATAAGGTCCTGAAAGGTCAGCCCTTTGCGGGGCTTCGGGTCGGCCAAGGATTCCCCCTTTTGCGGAAGTGGCCGGAACCTATAGGCGGCCCCCCTGCAGGGCAAGCGGCTGCCCGCCCCGCAGCACGGCATCGGCCTCAGGCGTCCAGCGCCCATCCTGCCGGTGCAGGACCAGCCCCGGCAGCAGGCGGAAGGCCGCACCTGCTCCCTTGCGGACCTGCACGATCACCCGCCCGGCGGGCTCGCCCGCGCGCGGCCACAGGGGGAAAACCGAGATGCCTGCCCCCGGCAGGACGGCCAGCGCCTCCCCCAGCCGGTCCGCCCGTATTATGGCCGTGAAAACGCCATTGGAAGCGGTGCATTGCAGGCCGATCCTCAACCAGTCCCTTAAGGCGCCGGCGTCTGTCAGCGCTGTGGCCCTGGCCGCGTCGGGCGACGCCCTGCCCCCGCTGTGAAAGGGTGGATTGCAGAACACCTGATCGAAGCCGCGCTTCAACGCCGGCGGCAGGGCGAAAATATCGGCGGCGACAAAGCGCGCATCCGCGCCGTTGGCGGCGGCGTTCGTGCGCGCCAGCGCCACAAGACCGGCATCGATCTCCACGCCGGTCAGCGACACGCCCGGCACCCGCGCCCAAAGGCACAGGCTGACCGTGCCCGCACCGGCGCCCAGTTCAAGCCCCGTCTCGCCCCCGCGCGCCGGAACGGCGGCGGCCAGCATCACCGCATCAAGGCCCGAGCGAAACCCGGCCTGCGGCTGCGCCACCCGCACGCGTCCATCCAGGAACGTCTCGCTCACATCGCATCCGGCACGGCGGCGCGCAGAAGCCGTTCGGCCCGCGCGAAGTCTTCATCGGGCACCATCAGGCGGCGCGGCAGGAAGCCCAGGCTGCCGTCCATCACGCTGGCATGGGTGTCGAACACGACGGATTCGATGCCCTCCTGCGATAGAAGATGGGCGGCATAGCCGAGTACGACCGGGTCCGTGGTTCTGAGGACTGCGCGCATGACATTGTTATAGCGAAACCGCGCGCATATGTCCCACGGGCTCTGTTCCATCGGTCCTGCCGCCGTCATTCCCCCGCTTGCCCTTCGCACGGGCGGTTCGGTAATCTCGGGCGATGGGTGGGCCAGACATGCAAGCCGCACGAGACGGCAGGACGGAAACGGCCAGGACGGGCGACGCCGGCGTTTCCCCCGTGGAGCGTTTGCATGCCCTGGTCGCTGCCGACATGGCCGCCACCGACCGGATGATCCATGCGCGCATGGGTTCGGGGGTGGTGCTGATTCCCGATCTTGCCCGCCACCTGATCGATTCCGGCGGCAAGCGGCTTCGCCCGATGCTGACACTGGCCGCCGCCACTGCCGGCGGTTATGGCGGCGACCACCACATCCGGCTGGCCGCCGCCGTCGAATTCATCCACACCGCGACATTGCTGCACGACGATGTGGTGGACGAAAGCGCGCTCCGGCGCGGGAAGATTTCCGCCAACCTGATGTGGGGCAACAAGCCCAGCGTGCTGGTGGGCGATTTCCTCTTCGCCCGCGCCTTCCAGTTGATGGTCGAGACCGGGCATCAGGCCGTGCTCGACATTCTTGCGGGCGCTTCCGCCATCATCGCCGAGGGCGAGGTGATGCAGCTCAAATCCTCCAACAACCTGTCGGTGAGCGAAGAGCATTATCTCAGCGTGGTGTCGGCCAAGACTGCGGCGCTGTTTGCTGCGGCGGCCGAATCCGGCGCGCTGCTGGCGGGCCGGGACGCCGCCTTCGTGTCGGGAATGCGCGCCTATGGCGAAAATCTCGGCATCGCCTTCCAGCTGGTGGACGATGCGCTGGATTATTCCGGCCGCCAGGCGCTGATGGGAAAGACGGTGGGCGACGATTTCCGCGAAGCCAAGATGACGCTGCCGATCATCCTGGCCCATGCCCGCGCGAAGCCTTCGGACCGGCCCTTCTGGCAGCGCGTGATCGAGACCGGCAATCAGACCGAAAGCGACCTGGACCGCGCCATCACCCTGATCGAACAGACCGGCGCGATGCAGGAAACCATGCGCCGGGCGCGCGCCTATGCCGATGCCGCCAAGGCGGCGCTGGACGTGCTGCCGGACAGCGACATCCGCCGGGCACTGGCCGACATCGCCGATTTCTGCGTCGAACGGGCTTACTGAGGGCGCCGGGTCAATACCCGCCTCATGTCATGGCCGCCTTGACATGAATGGCTTCTAATCGCGTATGGCTGACTCGATGATTTTCGATTTCCTCTCCTTCCCCCAGGGGGAGGGATGCGGGTAAATGGACCTAAAGCCCTTCCGGCGTCGGGCCGATATCCCGCCCTGCCGTTTCAGACGCGAGACCCGTTTCCGGCACGAAGGTCGGCGCGATCCACCAGGCGGGATGCGCCTGTGCCAGCAAGTCCGCCGCCCTTTGACAGCACGCATCGTCCGCGAACAGGCCGAAGCACGTCGCGCCCGATCCCGACATGCGCGTGAACAGAGCGCCCGGCAGCGCGGCGAGCGCGTTCAACGCCAGGCCGATCGCGGGCTGGATCTTCCGGGCCGGCGCTTCCAGATCGTTGCGGGTGGTTTCCAGAAAGCGCAGCAGGTCCGCCGTGTCGGTGAACCGGCCGCGCGGCAGAGCCATGTCCGCTCCGCTGCGTTCCTGAAGCGCGGCGAATACTTCCTTCGTCGGCACCGCCACACCCGGGTTGACCAGCAACAGCGGAAGGCGCGGAAACGCCTCGACCGGGCGCAGAATCTCGCCGCGCCCTTCCATGAAGGTAGCCACCGATTTGAGGCAGACCGGAATATCCGAGCCCAGTTCGGCCGCGATTCCGTGCATCGCGGCGTCATCGGCGGCCACGTCCCACAGCCGCCGCAGGCCGCGCAGCACTGCCGCGGCATCCGCCGATCCGCCGCCGATGCCGGACGCCACCGGCAAGTTCTTGGTCAGCCGGATCGCCGCGCCGCCATGCCCCAGGGCACGGGCGGCGCGCAGCACCAGATTGTCGCCCTCCCCGTCCAGCGCCGCCGAAAACGGACCGTCAATCGCCAGCGACAGGGTTGGGGCGGGCTCGATCGCAAGCTCGTCGCCCATCGCGGTGAATACCGCCAGACTCTGCAGCGGATGGAAGCCATCCGCGCGGCGGTCCCCGACATGCAGGAACAGGTTGATCTTGGCAGGCGCGGATTCGCGTGTCACGGCGGAGACTTTTCTGGTGGCCTTGAGCTGAACCGGCCAGGAACCTAGGCGGGTTTTTCGCTGAGGCCAATCTTCAGTTTGCGTTCGATCGCCGCCTTGTCGTCATCGTTATCGCTGAAGGCCAGCGCATGGTTCCACTGGAAGCGCGCGTCGATGCGCCGGCCCGCGCGCCACAGCGCATCGCCCAGATGATCATTGATCGTGGCGTCGCCCGGCACCAGCAGGACCGCGGCCTCCAGCGTCTTCGCGGCTTCGTCGTACCGGCCTAGCCGGTAATAGGCCCAGCCCACGCTGTCCACGATATAGCCGTCATAGGGGCGCAGCGCCCGCGCCTTCTCCAGCATGGTCAGCGCTTCGGAAATGTTGCGGCCCCGGTCCACCCAGCTGTAGCCGAGATAATTGAGCAGCTCCGGCTGGTCCGGCGCAAGCTTGAGCGCGGCCTGGACATCGGCTTCGGAGTCGTCCAGCCGCTTGAGCTTCTCCTTGGCCATGGCGCGGGCGTAAAGCATGGGCCAGTCGCGCTTTGACAGATGCCCGGCCGTCTTTTCAGCCTGGTCGTAGGCATCGACCGCTTCGGCATATTTCTCCGAGGCGCGGTAGGTATCGCCCAGCGCCACCCAGCCTTCGGTGTCGGCCGGCTGGGCCGCCACGAGCTTCTTCAGGTCGGCAATGGCCTCGTCGCTGCGGCCCAGGCGCTGCGCGTCGAGCGCGGCCTGGACCTGTGCCATGCGGAAATAGGGCGAGGATGGCTCGATGCCGTGATAGATCGCGATGGCGGCATCGAACTTGCGCAGGGTTTCAAAGCGGTCGGCCAGCAGGACCTGCGCCAACCCCAGGTCGGGACGCAGATAGAGCGCCATGCGCAGATAGAGGATCGAGACATCCGCGCTTTGCGCGTCGGTCAGGGAAGCGGCGATTCCGAACAGGGCCTCGGCCGCGCCGTCGGCGGGAACGCGAACCATGCTTTCCGGCTTTTCGCCCTTGGCGATGCGCGCCAGGCCCGGCTCCGTCACCGTGGCAAGGCCGGTTTCTCCCAGATGCGACTGGTAAAGCTTGCGGGCTTCCGCGGCCCGGCCGGAACGCTCCAGGAACCGGCCATAGGCGTCGAGCACGCGCGGCGTGGGTGCCGCCGAAGCCATGGCCTTCCGGTAGGCGGCGTCGGCAGCGGCGGCGTCGCCCAGGTAATCCCGGAGCAGCGCGGTGTGGAAAGCGGCCATGCTCTCGGCGCCCTTCTGCTCGCTCAGCGCCTGCAGGTCCTTGTCCACCCCCGCAGTGTCACGCATTGCGGCCGCGGCCCAGGCATCGAACAGCGAGACAGTCAGGACCGTGAAGGGGCCTTTTGCCGACAGGGCCAGTTGTTTGCGGACCTCGGCATAATCCTTGTGACGGAAATCCACGACTGCGAGCGCCAGCCGCGCGGCGCGGTCATCCGGCGTGGCGGCGACAACCTGGGCGGCGTACTTTCCGGCCGCTTCGAAATCGCCGGACGTGGTGGAATAGAAGAAGGACAGCGCCAGCAGCGAAGGATTGGCGGGATCGCTGGCCAGCGCCCTGCCATAATAGCGCGCGGCCTGCGGCAGATCATGTTCGCTGGCAGCGAAGCGCGCCGACAGATAGGTGGAGAAGGCCTCGGCCTGGCGGTCCCCATCAGAGCGCGGTGCAGACGCAGGCGCGCCGGTGGTGGCACATCCGGCAAGCAGCGCGGCGAAGCCGAAAAGTGCAATGATGCGGCGCATGGTTCCTACATTTTCCCAACGGGGCATTTCGCAATGGGGCATACCGCAAACCGGGCCGCTGTCGTCCCCGGCAGGCCGTCCAGCCCATTTTGGACATATTCGGGCAAATCCGGCGAAATGAAAATGTCCCCTGGCTGCGTTAATTTCCCGTCAGCGCCGGGGCCGGGACGGGGTTCCGGGGCCCCTTCGGACGACGCTTTCGGTCTGGCCTTGCGCCGTTTCGAAAGACTAGGATCGGGCGATGGCGGGCGACACATCCCTGGATGCATTGGCGGCGCTGCGCTGGCTTGCCGAAGCCGGCGCGGACGAAGCCGTGAGCGAGGAACCGGTCAACCGCCTGGCCGCAAAGCCGGCGCCAATGACCACAAGGCCGGCGCCGGCAGCGCGAAGGGTCGCGCCCCCCGCTCCCGCCAGGGCGGCAGCGGCAGGCGATGCGGGAGATGCGGTCGGCACGGCGCAGGCAATGGCTGCGCAAGCGGCGACACTGATGGAACTCAAGGCCGCGCTGGAGGCCTTTGACGGCTGCGCCCTCAAGCGCACCGCCGCCAGCACCGTCTTTGCCGATGGCGTTCCGGAGGGGCGCGTGATGCTGATCGGCGAGGCGCCGGGGCGCGACGAAGACCGCATCGGCAGGCCCTTTGTCGGCCGCGCAGGCCAGTTGCTGGACAAGATGCTGGCCAGCATCGGGCTGGACCGGAAGACGAACGCCTACATCACCAACGTGATCAACTGGCGGCCGCCGGACAACCGCGATCCCGCGCCGGAAGAAGCGGCGGCCTGCCTGCCCTTCCTGCGCCGCCACATCGAACTGGCCGAGCCCGGCATCATCATCCTGCTGGGGGCGACGGCGGCACGCCACGTGGCCGGCGTGAGCGAAGGCATCATGAAACTGCGCGGCCGCTGGCTTGAGTATCGCGTGGGCGATCGCATGGTGCCCATGATGCCGACGCTGCACCCGGCCTACCTGCTGCGCCAGCCCGCGCATAAGAAGCTCGCCTGGCGCGACCTGCAGGCCGTGCGCGACAAAATGAAGGCGCTCGGGTTGCCGGAACTGGCGGCGCAGGGTAACTAGATTCGGCTGTTTCAAGGGCTGGAATCATCCGCAGTCGCATCGCATTGGCTGTCCTGCTGGCTGCCGCGCTGGGCAACGGCGCGCTGGACAATGGCGCGCAGGCCCAGCCTGCCGTGCCGCCGGTGCCCGCCGCCGCGCCGGCAGCCCCCTCCCGGATCGCCATGCCGCAGGCGCAGGTTCTCAGCGCCGACGACGTGGCCCTCTATCGCAAGATCATGGCGGCGGAACGCGCCGGACAATACAGCAAGGCCCACATGCTGTTCGCCAAGGTCAGCGATACCTCCCTGGAAGGTTATGTGGAAGCGGCGCATTTCCTGTCCGCCTCGGAGAAAAGCCTGTCGGTCGAAAAGCTGGTGGCCTGGCTTCAGGAATATCGCGACCTGCCGGTGGCCGAGCGCATCTACCGGCTGGCGGTGGCGCGGTCCACGCGCACCATCCGCCGCCATCACAGGAAGATCAGGGTCGCGGTGGTGACGAACATCCCCGCGCCCAGCGGCGTGGGCCGCCGCACCGGCGGCTATGAGGATGTCGAACTGCCCGAGCCTGTGCCTTCGGCCGATGCCGCGCGCGGCGTGATGCCCGCCATCCTTGCTGCGATCAAGGCGGGCCAGCCCGATCAGGCCGAGGCGCTGATGCGGCAGGTCCAGTCCGGCTGCTCCGCCGCCGATGTGGCGATCCTGGCGCACCGGATCGCCGCCTCCTACCGCGCCGAAATGCGCGATGCGGATGCCTGGCGGCTGGCGGTTTCGGTATCCGATCCCTCCGTGCCGCAATTGATGTGGGACGCGGGCTTTGCCGCCTATCGCATGGGCCGGTGGAACGACGCCATCGCGCAATTGGAGAAACTGGCCGAAACGCCGCAGGCCCAGAACAATCTGCGGGCACAGGCCGCCTTCTGGGCCGCGCGCGCGCACATGCAATCCGGCGATCCGCTGAAGGTCGTCACGCTGCTGAACTTCGCGGCCGAGAAGGAACCGAGCTTCTACGGCCTGATTGCCGAGCGCGTGCTGGGCATCGACACCCAGACGGGCTTTGCCGACGCCGTGCTGAACGAGGCCGATTTCCACGACCTGATGGCGGTGCCCGCGGCACACCGCGCCGTGGCCCTGTGGCAAATCGGCGAAACGGAATTCGTGGGCCCCGAACTCAACCGGGCCTTTGTCGACAACAACGAACGCCTCGATCCGGCCATGGCGGCGCTGGCGCACGCGATCGGCGTGCCCAATGTCGAGCTGCGCGCCAGCGAAGCCAGCGCCTCGCACGGCATCATGCTGACCGGCCTGTTCCCCGTGCCGCCCTACAGCCCCGACGGGGGCTACCAGATCGACTCTTCGCTGGTGCTGGCCTTTGCGCGCATCGAAAGCCGCTTCCAGGCCCAGGCCACCTCGCCTGCCGGCGCGCGCGGACTGATGCAGATCATGCCCTACACAGCGTCGAAGCTGGGCGTGAAGGATCCCGATACGCTTTACGATCCCGGCACGGCCCTGTCGCTGGGCCAGAAATATATCGCCCTGCTGCTGGACCGGCTGGACGGCAGCCTGCTGGAACTGGGCGGGGCTTACAATGCCGGTCCGCAGGCGGTGGACCGCTGGCGCACCACCAAGGGCGGCGCCAACGATCCGCTGCTGTTCGTGGAAAGCATTCCGGTCGCCGAAACCCGCTCCTACGTCAAGCGGCTGATGCTTTACCACTGGTTCTATCGCCGCCGCTTCGGCCAGGACGCGCAGAGCCTGGAAGATACGGCGCGCGGCCAGTGGCCGGTCTATCATCCGGCGCAAGGGGCGCAGACGGCGCGCTCCGCCGCTGGCTATGGCCTGAAATTCAGCCAGGGCCAGAAACTGTCAGAGCTTGGCGAGAACGCCGCTGGGCACCCTTAACGTGTGCAGCAGCATCAGCGCCGCGCCGCGCAGCGCGCCCTGATGCGGACGCGCGACATTGACGGCCCGTGCGCGCAGGCCGACAAGACGCCGCCGCCCGATGCGGCGCACGATGTCGGCATCCTCCATGTCGGCCAGCGCGCGATAGCCGCCGACCTTCTGATAGAGACGCCGGGGGATCAGCAGGCCCTGGTCGCCATAGGGAAGCGCGAAGAGCGCCGTGCGCAGCGCCGCCTTGGCTTCCGCGCGCCGGGCCTCGCCGCCGAAATCATCCAGCGCGAAACGGAACACCGCGGCGCGTGGGCGTTCCAGCACGGCCTGGCTCATGAAGGATTCGGCTTCCGCCTCCCATCCCTGCTCCAGCGCGGTTTCGGGGCGCAGGAACAGAAGCCAGTCGCCCTTTGCGGCCGCGAATCCCGCGGCCAGCTGCGCGCTGCGCGCCTTGCCCGTGCGCACGATATGCGCGCCCGCCGCGTCCGCGATAGCCAGAGTGCCGTCACCCGAACCGCCGTCGGAGACGATCACCTCGCGCACCACGCCGCGCACCGCCGCCGTGATCAGGCTGTCGAAACAGCGCGGCAACAGACGCTCGGCATTCAGGGTGGGAATGACGACCGATATCATTCCGTCATAATGGCGGATGCCGCGACATGCGCAAACAAATTCCCGCCGCAGGGTGAACCGCGGCGGGAACGATTAAGCGACTGTAATATTTACGGCACGGCTGCCTATTTGGGCGTCAGCTTGAGGAGCTTCGCCCCCGGCCCGTCACTCAGCGCATACACCGCCCCGTCGGGGCCGACCCGCACGTCGCGGATGCGCAGCTTGAGGTCCACCAGCAGCGGCTCTTCGGCCACCACGCTGGTGCCGCGCAGCTCCAGGCGATAGAGCGCCTGGCCGCGCAGGCCGCCCACAAAGACGCTGTTCTTCCAGGCCGGAAACAGATTGCCCTTGTAGAAGGCCAGTCCCGACGGCGCAATCACCGGATCCCAATAGTAATGCGGCTGCTCCATGCCCTGCCTGGCGACCTGTCCTTCGCCGATGGTTTCGCCGGGATAGTCGATGGCATGGGTGATCACCGGCCAGCCATAGTTCTTGCCGGGCTCCGGCGTGTTGAGCTCGTCGCCGCCGCGCGGACCGTGTTCGGTTTCCCACAGCCTTCCGTGCGTATCAAAGGCCAGGCCTTCCTCGCTGCGATGACCGATGGACCAGATTTCCGGCAGCGCGCCGGGCTTGCCGATGAAAGGATTGTTCGACGCCGCCACGCCATCGGCCGTGACATGGATCACCTTGCCCAGCGCGGTATCGAGACGCTGCGCCACCAGCCATGGCGGCGACTTGGAGCGGTCGCCCACGGTCATGAAGATGGTGCCGTCCTTCGCGATGGCGATTCGCCCGCCTTCATTGGCCATCTGGGCCTTCGCATCCAGCGCGGGGGTGACGCGATAGATCACCTTCACATCGGAAAGCGCGTTGGCCTTTTCGTCGAAGGTGGCGCGGGCCAGCACGATCTGGCTGTCCTTTTCGCCGACCGGATCGGAGAAGCTGAAGAAGATGCGCTTGTTGGTCGCGAACTTGTTGTCCAGCGCCACGTCCAGAAGGCCGACCTGGCCGATATAGTTGACCTTGGGCACGCCCGAGACCGGCGCCGACAGCTTGCCGTCCTTGCCCAGCACGCGCATCGTGCCGGTCTTTTCGGTGATCAGGATGGAGCCCGAGGGAAGGAACGCCATGCTCCAGGGTGAACTCAGCCCTTCGGCCAGCGTCGCCACCTTATAGTCCACGCTCTTCCTGTAGGGCGCGCGGGTCTGTCCGGCGAAGGCCGCCACGTCGTCCTTCTTTTCCGGTGCGCGCGTTTCGATGGGCTGGCCTTCCACCAGGCTGGGCGCCGGGAAGCCGACCGAATTGTGGCCCTGCATCACCGTGATTCCGTTCGGCGTTCCGGTCAGCGGCATCTCGGTAAGCGGCCTGTTGAGCGAGGCATCACGCGCCGCCTGATTGTACTCCGGCGGCTGGGCCACATCCTGGGCCAGCGCCGCTGCCGGCAGCAGCGTCATGAAGGCCACGCCGGTCATCCATTGTTTCATCATGAGCATTCTCCCGCGGGGAAATCGGAAATGGGGAATATCGAAGCGCGATACTTGCAGAATATCGCGCCCCGAAAAAGGCGGCGCGGTGCAAGGCTGCTATTTCAACGCCACCGCATGGGCGGTGAAGGTGCCCGGATCCTTGTCCTTGAGCGCCGGGTCGCGCTGGTAGTTCAGCTTGGCCTCCAGCACATAAGCGGTGTTGCCCACCACGGTCACAGCGGTCGGCAGCATGTAGCCGTCCTTGATCACCCTGATGGTGGCATTGTCACCATTTACCGTCACTTCATCCAGGCGGCCGTTCCCGTCCTTGCCCCGGCCCTCCACCATCAGGATGCTGCCGTCCTTCGACAGGCGCATGCCGTCAGGCTGAAAGACCTCCATCGACGGCGCGAGCACCGTGGCCTTGCCGGCGCTTCCGTCCGCATGCGCGGTGATCCGGATCACATGATTGCCGTTGTAGGTGTTGGTGTAGAGCACGCCGTTCTTCCACACGATGCCGTCCAGCGACGGATCGGAGGCATCGTTGGTGAACCAGACGGTCAGCGCATCGCCGCCCTTGGCAAGCTTCAGGATGCGTCCGCCTTTGGTGTCGGTGACATAGGCGTCGCCGCCCTTGAGCGCGATGTCGTTGCAGAAACCGCCGCCCGGAAAATCATACTGTTTCTGCCTGGCGCCGGTGCGCAGCGCGAAGGTCTTGAGCGAGGCGCGTGCGCCGTCATTGTCGCATACCCACAGCGTGTCGGTCGCGCTGTCCGCCAGCACGCCCAGCACGCGGCCGAAACCGCCCTGTTCCTTGGAGATAAACGTGGTCGCCGTGGCCTGGCCCGGCGCGGCCTTGTAAACGGCGCCCAGATTCATGCTGCCGATATAGATGCTGCCGTCCTGGCCCGAGGTCAGGCTTTCGGGAAATGCCATCTTCTCCGTCACGGCCACGTCGGAAGCAGCATGGGCCGAAGTCGCGCCCAGCAGCAGGACGCAAGCGAAAAATGCGACTTTCATTGAAATTCTCCCTGAAAAATTTTCCTGGACCGTGATCGAACGCGCCGGTCGGTCCGGCATCTGTGACGTTTCTAGCACGGCGCGGGCACGGCCGTGACCCGGATAAAGCGCACAAAAGGGCTGCATGCAACGGATTTGCCGTGGCCGGATTGCCGCGCACCCGATGCCGATTTGACGCAACGCGGCAATGCCTCTTCACATTTGCTTGCAGGCAGGAACTTCCCGCAACAGCATCATGCGTCGCACGTTCTGCAAGAACCCCCAACACTTCCAGGGATCAGAGGAGCAGAGCATATGCGAAATGGACTCGTCACACTCACGGCAGGATTCCTGCTGGCAGCGGGTGCTGCATTGGCGCAGGACGCCGGCGGCAGTTCCAGCCCCAATGCAATGGGCGGCGCGGCGCCTCCTGCCGGCGGCGCGAGCGGCGGTTCGTGGTCGTCGAATGGCGCCACTACCACCACCGACAGCAACGGCACCCGCATAGCGCGCAACAAGCAGCACAAGTCGCAGAACTCGAGCAGCAGCTCGCAGGACAGCACGGGCAGCAGCACATCGGGCGGCGAAAGCAGCACGCCGAGCCAGTCGCCCAGCCCGTCCGGAACGCCCGCCACGCCGCAGCAATAGGGCTGCCAGCTCAAAATTCGCCGGGACTGCCCCCAAAAGCGGTTCCGGCAATTTTGTACTTGCTTTGTTCTAATTTGGGCGTATAGTCCTAACCCATGACTATCGTCCTTGACACGACCATCCGGCCGGAAGGGCTGCGAGGCCGCGGCGCGGTTTCCAATGCCGTCGGCCGTTACGAAAAACACGCCCGCGTGTTGCTGGACGACGGCTGGGATGACGGCTGGCGGGCCGGCGATGATCCGCCCCCACCCATCAAGACCGAAATCATCCGCGACGCCACGCGCACCATCATCGCGCGCAACCAGTCGCCCGATATTTCCTTCGACCAGTCCATCAATCCCTATCGCGGCTGCGAGCATGGCTGCATTTATTGCTTCGCGCGGCCCACGCACGCCTATCTCGGCATGTCGCCGGGCGTGGATTTCGAATCCCGCCTGTTCGCCAAGCCCAACGCGGCCGAACTGCTCGCAAAAGAACTGAGCGCGCCCGGTTATGTGCCCCGCGTGATCGCGATGGGCACCAACACCGATCCCTACCAGCCGGTGGAAAGGAAGATGCAGATCACGCGCAGCATCCTGGAAGTGCTGCGCGACTTCCGCCATCCCGTCGCCATCGTGACCAAATCGCCGCTGATCCTGCGCGACATCGACATCCTGTCGGAAATGGCGGCGATGGGCCTGGCCAAGGCAGCGCTTTCCGTCACCACGCTCGACCGGCGCCTCGCGCGCCAGATGGAGCCGCGCGCCGGCACGCCGCAAAGGCGCCTGCAGGCGATCGCAGGTCTTTCCGATGCGGGCATCCCTACGGGCGTGATGTTCGCCCCCGCCATCCCCGCCCTCAACGATCACGAGATGGAGGCGGTCCTGACGGCGGCGGCCGACCACGGCGCCAGGAGCGCCGGCTATGTGCTGCTGCGCCTGCCGCTCGAGATCAAGGATCTGTTCCGCGAATGGCTCGAAGCGAATGTGCCGGGCCGCGCCAGGCATGTGATGGCGCTGATCCGCCAGATGCGCGGCGGCAAGGATTATGACTCCACCTGGAATACCCGCATGAAGGGCACCGGGCCTTATGCGGAAATGATGGCGCGGCGCTTCCACATGGCGGTGAAGCGGCTGGGACTGAACCGGGCGAATCCGCCGCTGGCCGTCCACAGGTTCCGCCGCCCGCCCCGGCTTGGCGACCAGCTTGCCCTGTTCTAATCATGGGGGATGCCCCATTTCCGCCACGAGAAGCGCCTTCTGGCCGGCCGGGCCGAGCCCTTCTTCATCTGCGGCGTGGATGAAGCTGGGCGCGGACCCCTGGCCGGTCCCGTCGTCGCCGCGGCGGTCATACTGGATTTCAAAAAATATCCACGGGGGCTCAACGATTCCAAGCAACTGACCGAGGAAGAGCGCGAAGCATCCTATCCCCGCATTATGGAAATGGCGCTGGCGGTGGGCATAGGCGAGGCCAGCGTAGGCGAGATCGACCTGGTGAACATCCGCCAGGCCACGCACCTCGCCATGGCGCGGGCCGTGCGCGCGCTCTCGATTTCAGCGGGTTTCGCGCTGGTCGATGGCAACGATCCGCCTGCCCTTCCCTGCCCCTGCGAGACGATCATCGGCGGCGACGGCGCCTCGCTCTCGATCGCCGCCGCCTCCATCGTCGCCAAGGTGACGCGCGACCGCATGATGGTCGCGCTGCATGACGAACATCCCGGCTACAATTGGAAAAGCAACAAGGGCTATGGCACGCCGGAGCACTATGACGGCCTGAAGGCCCATGGCGTGACGGTCCATCATCGCCGCAGCTTTGCCCCCATCTACAACATCTTGTATGGGGATGGATCGGTGGACTCAATCAATAAGACTTTGATTCCACAAGACTCTTGACGCCCGAATCACCCCGAATCACTGTGGGTTCCGCTGTGAATGATTCGGGCTGGCGTCATGACATCTCTCAAACTGGACCAGGTGATCGAGGGCGATTGCGTGGCGCGCATGAAGGCGCTGCCCGAGGGCTTCGCCGACCTCGTATTCGCCGATCCTCCCTACAACCTTCAGCTCCGCGGCGAACTGCGCCGTCCCGACCAGTCCAGGGTGGACGCTGTGGACGACCACTGGGACCAGATCGGCAGCTTCGAGGATTATGACCGCTTCACCCGCGACTGGCTGACGGCGGCGCGGCGCTGCCTGAAGGACACCGGCTCGATCTGGGTGATCGGCTCCTATCACAACATTTTCCGCGTCGGGGCCATCCTGCAGGACCTGGGCTTCTGGATCCTCAACGACGTGGTGTGGCGCAAGACCAACCCCATGCCCAACTTCAAGGGCCGCCGCTTCACCAACGCGCATGAGACGCTGATCTGGGCGACCAAGAATCCCAAGCAGCAATACACGTTCAACTATGAAGCCATGAAGGCGCTGAACGACGAATTGCAGATGCGTTCGGACTGGACTCTGCCCATCTGCGGCGGATCGGAGCGCATCCGTGGCGCCGACGGCCAGAAGGCCCATTCCACCCAGAAACCGGAAGCCCTGCTGCACCGGGTTATCGTGGCCTCGACAAGGCCAGGCGATGTGATCCTGGATCCCTTCTTCGGCTCCGGCACCACCGGCGCGGTCGCCAGGCGGCTGGGCCGTCGCTTCGTCGGCATCGAGCGCGAGAAGACCTATGCCGATGTGGCGCGGGCGCGCATCGCCGAGGTGGAACCCGCCGACGGCGAGGCCATCGAAGTGACCAAGTCGAAACGCGCCGAGCCGCGTATTCCGTTCGGCTGGGTGGTGGAGCGCGGCCTTCTGCCGGTCGGCACCGTGCTGCACGGCCCGCGCAAGCACCACAAGGCCAAGGTGCGCGCCGACGGCACGCTGGTGGTGGCCGATGCCTCCGGCTCGATCCACCAGATGGGCGCCCATGTGCAGGGCGTGGATGCCTGCAACGGCTGGACCTTCTGGCAGTTCGAGATGAACGGCACACTGGTGCCGATCGATGTGCTGCGCCAGCAGCTACGCGCCGGGCTTAGCTGAACGGCGCGGGCGGGCAGCGAACAACGGCCCGCCATCGTCAAGACCATGTTCCACGATCTTGCGCATCACCGTGGGCAGGGCCACACGGCGCAACGCGTCGCGCGGCACCCACTGGCCCGCCGTCCGGGGCCGCCCCGGCACCTTGGCGGCATAGACTTCCATCTCCAGTTCGAAATGGGTGAAGCCATGACGCACGACGCCCCCGCGTTTCTCCCAGCCGGCCGCGAAAGGCGCCAGCTTCATGGCGTCGGCCCTTGACGGGAAATCCGCCGTCCATGGCCCCTGCGGCGGCTCCAGCATCGAGGCCAGCAGGCCCTTGTCGGGCCGCTTCACCAGCAGCACCGCACCGCTTTCGTCCACCGCCACAAACGCCGCGCCGCGTCTCAGCGGCCGGGCGATCTTCGGCGCCTTCACCGGCAACGCCTCCTCGACGCCGCCGGCATGCGCCCGGCAATCATCCGCCCACGGACAGTTGCCGCAGGCCGGCCGTCTGGGCGTGCAGATGGCGGACCCCAGGTCCATCAGCGCCTGCACAAAATCCCCTGCCCGGTCCGGCACCAGCGCCAGGCAAAGCGCGTGCAGTTCCGCCTTGGCCTTCGGCAAGGGCGTCGCCACGGCATAAAGCCGCGCGATCACCCGCTCGGCGTTGGCGTCCATCGCGGCCTGTTTCTCGTCATAGGCGATGGCCGCGATCGCGCCCGCCGTATAGCCGCCCACCCCGGGAAGCGCGCGCAGGCCCTCTGCGGTCGCGGGAAACGTCCCGCCCATCTCGTCCGCCACCATTTTCGCGGCGGCATGCAGGTTGCGCGCGCGGGCGTAGTAGCCAAGCCCCGCCCAGGCGGCCAGCACCTCGTCCTGCGAGGCGTGGGCGAGCGCCTGAACGGTCGGCCAGCGGTCCAGGAACTTGCGGTAATAGCCTGCCACCGCCTGGACCGTGGTCTGCTGGAGCATGATTTCCGATAGCCAGACCCGATAAGGATCAGCGCGCGTTCCAGCCGGCGCGCGCCAGGGCAGCACGCGGCGGTGCGTGTCATACCAGGCAAGCAATCTCACGCTGAGAGCGGTTTCCCCGGAAATGGTCTTCCGGCTTTTCGCGGCGGCGGGCATAGTCGGACAATGACCCGAACCGGCAAAGAGATACAACCGGAACAGCCGCCGCAGCGCCGCAACAGCGCCGCGCCGGTCGGCCGCGACGCGGGCTGGGCGGCGGCGTCCGTATTCACCCGCGCAGGCTTCGGCGATCCGACGCTGGTCTTGCGCTGGCGCGAGATTGCGGGGCCCGAGGTCGCGCGCCTGGCCCTGCCGGTGAAGCTGACGGACGGGCCATCCGGCGGCACGCTTACCCTGCGTGCGCTGCCTGGGGCGGCGTTATTCCTGGGCCACGAGAAACGCGCCCTCTGCGCGCGCATCAACGCCTATCTGGGCCGCACCGCCGTGGTCCAGATCAAATTTTCCCAAGGAGCGCTGCTGGCGCGCCCGGTGCCGCCGCCGCCCGGAAAATCGCCGGGCCCATTGCCGCCGCGCGATCCCAGCCGCCGCTTTCAGGGCCCCGAAGGACTGGCCAGGGCGCTCGAGGCGCTTGCCCGCCGCCGCTGACATCTGCGAAAACCAGCCAAAAGCTGGAGGCTCCCCGTGTCGCGCAAAATCCTGATCGCCCTCGTCGTGGCCGTGCTGGCCGCCGCGGGAGGCGCCGGCTGGTATTTCCTGGAAAAGCCATCACAGACCGCCGATGCGGGGGCCGGCGCGGCAGCCGCGAACGGCAACTACGTCATCACCGCCCGCGACATGACAATCGGCGATCCCAAGGCGCCTGTGGTGCTGATTGAATATGCGGCCCCCATCTGTCCGCATTGCGCCCACTTCAATGCCGACATCTTTCCGGAGATCAGGAAGGCCTATATCGACACAGGCAAGGTGTTCTATGTCTTCCGCGTCTTCCCGCTCGCCGCCGCCGATGGCGTGGCCGAGAAGCTGGCGCGCTGCCTGCCCAAGGAAAAATATTTCCCCTTCATGGACCAGCTTTTCCGCAACCAGCAACAATGGGACCCGGAATACGGCATTCAGGACGTGCGCGGCGGCCTTCTCAAGCAGGCGCAGCTGGCAGGAATGAGCGAGGACCAGTTCAATGCCTGTGTGGCCTCAACCAAGGAGGATGACGCCATCAATCAGGTCGCGGCCGACGGACAGTCCCGCTACAGCATCACCGGCACCCCGGCCCTGATCGTCAACGGCGTGGCCGTAAGCCCCGGTTCCGTTCCCAGCCTGGACCAGATGAAAGGGTTCCTCGACTCGGCGCTGGCGTCGAAATAGCAGCGCCGAAACCGGTGGCTTCCGGCCGCTCCTGGCCCGTTGGACCCGCATTGGACCCGGGCCCCGTTCTCTGCCAAAACAGCCCCGCAAAATGGCGGAGAATCACCGGTGTCGCGCAAACAGATCTTCATCGCCCTGGGCGTCCTGGTCCTGATCGTCCTGGCGGGAATCGGCTATTATGTCGTGAGCGGATCGGGCGGCGCGGCCGGTGGAACGACCGCCGGTTACGAGATTCTGCCCGCCGACAAGACGCTGGGCAATCCGAAGTCCAAGGTCGTGCTGATCGAATATGCCGCGCCCAGCTGCCCGGTCTGCGCGGCCTTCAACAGCACAAGCTTCGGCAGGATCAAGGCCAACTACATCGACACGGGCAAGATCTTCTACGTGTTCCGTGTGTTCCCTATCGCGCCCGAGGATGGGCCTGCCGAGAAACTCGCCCGTTGTCTGCCTGAGGATAAGTATTTTCCGTTCATTGACCTCCTGTTCCGGAATCAACCCAAATGGGACCATGAGTATGGCCTGTCGCCGGACCAGGTGCATGACGGGCTGATTCTGATGGCCCGCATTGCGGGCGTGAGCGCGGACCAGGCCAACCAGTGCATGTCGAACAAAGCTGAGGATGATCGCATCAACAAGGTCGCGTCGGAGGGTGAGTCCCGCTACAGCATCACCGGTACGCCGACATTCATCCTGAACGGGGTGTCGCAGGGCTCGGGGAACATCCCCTACGAAACCCTGGCGAAACTTCTGGACACCGAGCTTGCCAAGCAGCACTAGGCCGGCTCACGCGAGGACATAAAGTTGAAGTTCACACGCTTACGGCTTTCCGGTTTCAAGTCCTTCGTCGAGCCGACGGAGCTTCTGGTCGAACCAGGCCTCACCGCCGTGATCGGCCCGAACGGCTGCGGAAAGTCGAACCTGTTCGACGCCATGCGCTGGGTGATGGGTGAGACGCGGCCCTCCTCCATCCGCGGCGCCGAAATGGACGATGTGATCTTCGCGGGCAGCGCAGGCCGGCCCGCGCGCAACGTGGCCGAGGTCACGCTGTTCATCGACAACAGCGATCGCACGGCGGGCGCGCCCTATAACGATTGCGACACGATCGAGGTGTCGCGCCGCATCGAGCGTGAGGCGGGCAGCGTCTATCGCATCAACGGCCGCGACGTGCGCCAGCGCGATGTGCAGATATTCTTCGCCGACGCATCCTCGGGCGCCGGCTCTACCGCCTTTGTGCGTCAGGGCCAGATCGGGCTTCTGATCTCGCAGAAACCGCTCGCGCGCCGCGCCATCCTGGAGGAGGCCGCGGGCATCGCAGGGCTGCACCAGCGCCGCCATGAGGCCGAACTGCGCCTGCGCGCCGCCGAGACCAATCTTTCGCGCCTTGAGGATGTGATCCGCGAGGTGGAGGGCCAGCTTGCCAGCCTCAAGCGCCAGGCGCGGCAGGCCTCGCGTTACCGCAACCTGTCGGGCCACATCCGCAAGGCCGAGGCGCTGGCGCATCATCTGCGCTGGACCGCCGCCGAGGCCCGCGAGCGCGTAGCCGCCGAAGAACTCGGTGTCGCCGCCGCCCAGGTCGCAACGGCTACCGAGGCCGCAGCCAAGGCGTCCACGGCACAAAGCGATGCCGCGGCCGTCCTGCCGCCGCTGCGCCAGGCCGAGGCCGAGCGCGGCGCCGCGCACCAGCGCCTGATAGCACAGCGCGAGCAGCTCGACGCCGAAGAATCCCGCGCCCGTGAGGCGGCCCAACGCATACGCCAGTTGGCCGCGCAGGCCGAAGCCGACGCCGAGCGCGAGCAGACCCTGGAGCGCGACGCCGGCAGCGCGCTCGCCGCACTGGGCGAGGAGGAGCGCACCCTCAACACGGCCGCTGAAAATGCGGGCGAGACGCTGGCCGAGGCCGAGCGGCAGTCCGCCCGGTTCGCCCATGCGCTGGCGGAAACCGAAGCCCTGCTTGAGCGGCTCACGGCCGAACTGGCTGAATGGAATGCGAAGAAGGCCAGCCATGAGCGCGCCCGCGGCGTCGCGGCGGGGCTGGTGGAATCAAGCGCTACGCAGCTTTCCCATGCACAGGCCCGCCTAGATGCGGCGCTGGAGAGCGCCAAGGACGCGCCCGATGTCCACGCCGCCGAGGCAGACACCGAACGCGCCCGTGCGGCCGCGGATGAATGCCGTGCAGCCGCCGCATCCGCCCGCGCGGCGTTCGGCGAAGCCGAGAAAGCCGAAGCCGCGGCCCGCGAGCCGCTGGAAGCTGCCGAGCGCGAGGTCACGCGGCTTTCCGCCGAAGTGAAGGCGCTGGTGGGACTGCTGCATCCGCAGGGCGAAGGATTGTTCCCGCCCCTGGTGGATGCGGTGACGGTGCAGGCCGGTTACGAAACCGCGCTGGGGGCCGCGCTGGGCGAAGATCTGCAGGCTCCGCTGGACGATTCCTCGCCATACCACTGGCGGGACCTGGGCCCCTTTGAGTTCAATCCCGAACTGCCCGCCGGAAGCAAGCCGCTTGCCGATTTCGTCAAGGCGCCGCCGGCGCTGGCCCGCCGGCTCGCCATGACCGGCCTTGTCTTTCCCGACCAGGGCGCGGCGCTTCAGGCACACCTGAAGCCGGGTCAATGCCTGGTGTCGGCGCGCGGCGACCTGTGGCGCTGGGATGGTTTCTCGGCATCCGCGGATGCGCCTTCGGCTTCGGCCATCCGCCTTTCCCAGCGCAACAGGCTTGCGGCGCTGGAGCAGGAGGCGGAATCCGCGAAGGAAATCCGCGCCTCCCGGTTCGCCGAATATTCCGCCGCCAAAGAGACCGCACAGGCTGCGCGCGAGAACTTGAAGTCCGCCGAACAGAATGAACGCGCTGCCGAACAGGCGTTGATCGCCGCGCAGGATCAGGCCGCGCGTGCCGCCCGGGCGGCCGCCGAACGCGCTTCGCAGCTGGCGTCTCTGGAGGCGGAGATCCGCCGCCTCACGCAATCGGTCGAAGCCGCCGAGGAATCCCGCAGGCAGGCCGAGGCCGCGCTGGCGGAACTGGGCGATGGCGTGCGGCTCAATACCGATGTCGCCGAGGCACGCACGCAGACGGCCGACGCGCGCGCGAAAGCGGGCGAAGCCCGCGGCGCGTTGGAAAGCCTGCGCCGCGAAGGCGAGGCCCGGCGTGCCCGTCTGGCCGCCATCAGCGAAGAACAGTCCCGCTGGACGGCGCGCAAGGCCGATGCCGAGGCCCACATTGCCGAGCTGGCCCGCCGCCGCGAAGAACTGGCGGGCGAGCTGGCCCAGGCGGAGGCGGTGCCCGAACAGATCGCACAGAAGCGCAGCGCGTTGCTTGACGCCATTGCCGCCGCCGAAACCGCGCGCAACCAGGCTGCCGATTCGCGCCAGGAGGCCGAAACCGTGCTGGCCGAGGCTGACAGGCAGGCCAAGGCCGCCGATGCCGCGCTTGCAAGCGCACGCGAGGAACGCGCTCGTGCCCAGGCCCTGTCGGAGAGCGCGGCGCAGCGGATCGAAGAACTCAAGACCCGCATCCAGGACGAACTGGAATGCACGCCCGCCGACCTGCCGGAACGCGCCGAGATCAAGGAAGGCGAGGAGCTGCCTCCTCTCGAGCAGGCCGAGAAGCGCGTGGAGCGCCTCAAGCAGGAAAGGGAGCAGCTGGGCGGCGTCAACCTGCGCGCCGAAGAGGAAGCGGCCGAACAGGAAGCGCGCATGACCACGCTGATCGCCGACCGCGACGACCTGGTGGGCGCCATCGACCGCCTGCGCCGCGGCATCCAGAGCCTGAACCGCGAGGGGCGGGAGCGCCTGCTGGCCTCGTTCGAAAAGGTGAACGGGAACTTCCAGGAGTTGTTCACCAAACTGTTCCAGGGTGGCGAGGCGCGGCTGACCTTCACCGAATCCGAGGACCCGCTGGAAGCCGGACTGGAAATCTTCGCCCGTCCGCCGGGCAAGAAGCTTCAGTCGCTGGCATTGCTGTCCGGCGGCGAGCAGGCCCTGACCGCGATGGCGCTGATTTTCGCGGTGTTCCTTGTGAACCCCGCTCCCGTCTGCGTGCTGGACGAAGTGGATGCACCGCTGGACGACGCCAATGTCGAACGCTTCTGCAACATGCTGAACGAGATGACCCGGATGTCGGGCACGCGCTTCCTGGTCATCACCCACCATGCCCTGACCATGAGCCGCATGGACCGGCTGTTCGGCGTCACCATGGCCGAGCGCGGCGTCAGCCAGCTCGTATCGGTATCGCTGGCCGAGGCGGAGAAGATCGCGGCCGAGTAGTCGCCGGGCTTCCATCGGGAAGATTCGGGCAACCGGCTGCGGCGCTTGCGGGATTCCGCGCGACATAATGCGCGGGACCCGTTTTCCGCAACGATATCAACATTTTGTGGCTGTCTGTCTTCCTTGACACCCATTGGGGCCGCACATATGGTCCGCCCGCCTTCGACGCGCCGCGAAGGCCCTTTTTGAGCGGTTTTTCGGACATCAGGAGACGGTGTTGACGGCTCCAGACCCCGACCGGCTGAGCGATCTGGGCAAGCGGCTCGACGAACTCCAGACCAGGCGTGCGGCCGGGACGAAGCGTCCGCCGCCGACCCAGTCGGGGATCGCGTTCCGCTTCGCCACCGAACTGGTCGCGGCGCTGATCGTGGGTGGCGGCCTCGGGTGGGGGATCGACTGGCTGTCTGGCCGGTTGGGATTTCACACCAGACCGGCCTTCCTGATTTTGTTTTTCGTGCTGGGCGCAGCCGCGGGCATCCGCAACGTGATGCGCGCGGCACACGAGATAAACGCCGAGATCGCGGCCTCGCGGTCCGACAAGGAGAATGGTTCGTGAATCTGAACCCGATGGAGCAGTTCGCCATCAAGCCGCTCATTCCGCTGCACATCGGCGGCTATGACGTCTCCTTCACCAACCAGTCGCTTCTGATGGTGATCGTGGTTGCGGCCGCGGCGCTGTTCCTGACGCTTGCGGTCAAGCCGGGCCGGCTGGTGCCCACGCGCGGCCAGTCGATGGCGGAGATGTCCTATGAATTCGTCGCCGGCATGATCCATTCGGCGACGGGAGAAGACGGGCTGAAATTCTTCCCCTTCGTCTTCTCGATCTTCATGTTCGTGCTGTTCTGCAATTTCTTCGGCCTGATCCCCGGCAGCTTCACTGTCACCAGCCAGATCGCGGTGACCTTCGCGCTGGCGGCGCTGGTGATCCTCACCGTGATCGTGACCGGCTTCGCCAGGCACGGCATTGGTTTCCTCAAGCTGTTCGTGCCGCATGCGCCCTTCGCGCTGCTGCTTCTGCTGGTGCCGATCGAGGTGATCTCGTTTCTCACCCGCCCCATCAGCCTTTCGGTGCGTCTCTTCGCCAACATGCTGGCGGGCCACACCATGCTCCAGGTCTTTGCGGGCTTCGTCATCGCGCTGGGCGGTGCGGGCGGCGTCCTGTCGGCGCTTTCCATCGCGCCCATGCTGCTGATCGTCGCGATCATGCTGCTGGAACTGCTGGTCGCGTTCCTGCAGGCCTATGTGTTCGCGATCCTGACCTGCATCTACCTCAACGAAGCGCTTCATCTCCACGATCATCACTGAAAATCTAGAAGGGAACTGAAATGGAACTTGCAGCAGCAAAAATGATCGGCGCGGGCCTGGCCTGTATCGCCCTCGTCGGCGCCGGCGTCGGCATCGGCAACGTGTTCGGCAGCTACCTGTCGGGCGCGCTGCGCAATCCCGGCGCCGCGGCGACCCAGACCACCAATCTGCTGCTGGGCTTCGCGCTGTGCGAAGCGACCGGCCTGTTCGGCCTGGTCATCGCGCTCCTGATCCTGTTCGCGTTCTAAGCAGGCGACAATGGCCGACCAAGCGCCGCAGACCACGGAATCGACGGGAGCCGGCCACGAGCCTGCCGGTTTTCCGCCGTTCAAGACCGAAACCTATCCCAGTCAGCTTTTCTGGCTGGCGATCACCTTCGGCTTCCTGTTCGTGGTGCTGTGGCGCGTGGCGGGGCCGCGCATCAACGCGGCCATCACCGGCCGGCGCGGCGCCATCAACGCCGCGCTTGCCGAGGCCAACAAGGCGCGCGGCGAGGCCGAGGCCGCCGAGGCCGCCTACCAGAATGCCCTGGCAGCGGCACGCAAGCGGGCAACCACCTTGGCCGAGGAAACCCGCGCCCAGATCAACGCGGAGA
The DNA here is from genome assembly GCA_035547015.1 of Rhizomicrobium sp. GTDB lineage: Bacteria > Pseudomonadota > Alphaproteobacteria > Micropepsales > Micropepsaceae > Rhizomicrobium. Next base: position 98,343 of record DASZVO010000005.1, read on the forward strand.
TCACCAGGGCCAAGGCGGAAGCCGAGCACGAGGCGCATGAGGCGATGGCGGCTGCCGACGCGCGCATCGCGGCCACGCGCGAGACAGCCAAGGCTGCGGTCTCGGTGGCGGCGCGCGACGCCGCCGCGGCCATCGTCGAGCATCTGACCGGCGACAAGGTTTCGGCCGAGGAAGCCGCGAAAGCGGTGGGAGCCTGACATGGAAATGTTCCACCTCGACAATCCCGAGTTCTGGGTGCTGGTCGGTTTCGTGCTGGTGATCGCGCTTCTGTTGTGGAAGGGCGTGCCCGGCATGGTGGGCAAGATGCTGGACCAGCGCGCGGCCGTGATCGCCGCCGAGCTGGAAGAGGCCAGGCGGCTGCGCACCGAGGCCGCCGCCCTGCTCGAGGACTACAAGAAGCGCGCGGCAGGAGCCGAAGCGGAAGCCGCCGGCATTGTGGCGGAAGCCAGGGCTGAGGCAGAACGCTTCGCCCAGGACGCCCGCGCCGGCCTCAAGGCGCAGATCGAACGCCGGGCCGAAGCCGCGAAGGAAAAGATCGCGCAGGCCGAAGCTGCCGCGCTGAACGAAATCCGCGGCCTTGCCGCCGACGCAGCAGTCGCGGGCGCGCAGAAACTGATCCTCGCCCGCCTGGATGAACAGCGTGCCAACGGGCTGATCTCCGCCAGCATCAAGGACCTCGGCGCCAAGCTGAACTGAGGGTCTAGGCCGCCTCGGCCTCGCGTTCCTCGATCCACGCCTTCGCCTTGTCATAGTCGGCGTTGAAGAACACCTTCAGTGGCTGGCGCATGAACATGGCGAACAGGTTGACCGTGTCGCGCATGGCCGCCTTGTCGGTCACCACCGCTATGCGGCCCCAGTCGCGGAAATGGGACAGGCCCAGCCGCAGGTCCTCCACCATCGCGCCCGCTTTCAGACCCTCGAATTCCGGCCCCAGATAGAAAAAAGCCTTCAGCGGGCGGTGCGCGCGCATCTTCGCTTCCACGGCCGGCGCAAGCACCGTGTCATAGTCCTCTGCCCTTATCCGGCCCGTTGCCGAAACGGCCAGGACATCCTCCGGAAAGCCGGTCAGGATCTGGAACATCCGTACCTCCTTCAGGGACTGTCGTGATAACGCACGAAGCCCAGTTCCGCCGCTTTGGGGACGGCAATGTTCCCGCCGCTTTTTCCCTCAAGGCAGCCGTCCTATGGTGGATGCATGCGCACCCTCGCGATCAAACGTGCCTATGACCCGCCCTCTCCCCGCGATGGCCGGCGCATCCTTGTGGACCGGCTGTGGCCACGGGGCCTGTCCAAGGCCCGGGCGGAACTCGAGGGGTGGGAAAAGGACATCGCCCCCTCGCCCGCCTTGCGCCGGTGGTTCGGCCACCGGCCGGAACGATTCGTGGAATTCCGCCGGCTTTATCGCGCCGAATTGAAGGACAATCCGGCTGTGGCGCGGCTGCGCGCACTTGCCGGAAAAGTGACGCTTCTCTACGGCGCGCATGATCCCAGGATCAACCACGCAGTCGTCCTGGCGCAGGTGCTCAAGCCCGGAAAAGCGAAAAAGGCCCGCGCGAAGAAGACCGCCGCGAAATAGAGACTGGCGCGAAGGGATCAGTCCGGCGGACCTTTGAGTTCGACCAGATTGCCGTCGGGATCATGGACATAGAGCGAGGGACCATCTCCTTCGGCGCCATAGCGGCGGCCGGATTCGGCGATTGCGACGCCATGGCCTTCCAGCCACCTGCGCATCGCGGCGTCATCGAAGGGCGTGACCTGTATGGCGAAGTGATCGAGGTTGCGGCCTTCCCTGGCCGGGCCGGCGCCGCCTTTCTTTCCCAGCATGCCGTCCAGCGGCACCAGATCGATCAGCGAATTTCCGGCGCGGATCTGCCACAGGCCAATGCTCTCCTGCACCATGTCGACCGTGCAGCCGAGAATTTCGCAATAGAACTTCAGGCTGGCCTGAAGATCGCGCACGCGCAGCACAACATGGTCGATCTGGCGCAGGCGAAAGGGAATCATGGGAACCTCGCTTGCCGGCGCGGCCATGACAGGAAAGTTGGGCGGGCAGGTCAATACCCGGCGAAGCCCGGGGCCGCTGATCGCGGAGCCGCCTACTTCTCCGGATACACGACCCTGAGATGCAGTTCCTTGAGCTGCTTCGCGCTCGCCGGCGACGGGGCGTTCATCAAAAGGTCTTGCGCCTGCTGGGTCATGGGGAACATGGTGACCTCGCGCAAATTCTCTTCGCCCGCCAGCAGCATCACGATCCGGTCGATGCCCGGCGCAGTACCGCCATGCGGCGGCGCGCCGTAACGGAAAGCGTTGAGCATGCCCTTGAACCGCTCTTCGGTCTCTTCGCGGGCATAACCCGCGATCTCGAACGCCTTGAGCATCACGTCGGGATCGTGGTTGCGGATCGCGCCGCTCGACAGTTCATAGCCGTTGCAGACGATATCGTACTGATAGGCCTTCAGCCCCAGGATCGTCTCCCTGTCGTTGGGATCGAGGGCCAGGAACTTCTCGCGGTCGAACTGCGGCATGGAAAAGGGATTGTGTGAGAAGTCGATCTTCTTCTCGTCCTCGTTCCACTCGTACATCGGGAAGTCCACGATCCAGCAGAACTTGTACGCGTCGTCGCTTATCAACCCCAGCTCGCGGCCGATGCGGGTGCGCGCCATCCCCGCCAGGTTCGCGGCGCGGTCTTCCCTGTCCGCGGCGAAGAACAGCGCATCGCCCGCCTTCACGCCCGCGATTGCCGTCATCTCGGTCAGCGCCGCCGGCGGTATGAATTTGGCGATGGGACCCTTGCCCACCAATACGCCGCCGTCCGCCTCAAACTGGATGTAGCCCAGTCCCGCCGCCCCCTCGCCGCGCGCCCATTCGTTGAGCTTGTCGAAAAAGCTGCGCGGCTGGCCCGCGGCGCCGGGCGCGGGGATCGCCCGCACCGTCTTGTTCTTGAACGCCTTGAACTCCACGTCGGCACGCGCGAACACTGCCGACACATCCACGATCTCGACCGGGTTGCGCAGATCAGGCTTGTCGGTGCCGTATTTGAGCATCGCCTCGGCATAGGGAATGCGGGGGAACTGATCGGCGGGCGTGACCTTCTTGCCCTGGCCGAATTCCTCGAACACGCCCGCCAGCACCGGGGCCACGGCGTTGAACACATCGTCCTGGGTGACGAAGCTCATCTCCAGGTCGAGCTGGTAGAACTCGCCCGGGCTGCGGTCGGCGCGGCCGTCCTCGTCGCGGAAGCATGGCGCGATCTGGAAATAGCGGTCAAAGCCCGACACCATGATGAGCTGCTTGAACTGCTGGGGCGCCTGCGGCAGCGCATAGAACTCGCCCGGATAGCGGCGCGACGGCACCAGGAAATCCCGCGCGCCTTCCGGCGAGGAAGCCGTCAGGATCGGGGTTTGGAACTCGGTGAAGCCCTGGGCGATCATCCGCCTACGGATGGATGTGACGATGTTGGCGCGCAGCATGATGTTCCGGTGCAGCCGCTCGCGCCTGAGATCGAGGAACCGATATGTCAGCCGCGTTTCTTCCGGATAGTCGTGATCGCCGAACACCGGCATGGGCAGCTCCTGCGCCCGGCCCTGCACCGTCACTTCTTCGATGCGCAGTTCGATCTCGCCGGTGGGAAGATCGGCGTTCACCGTCTCCGGCGTCCGCGCCACCACCCTGCCTGTCAGCGTCAGCACCCATTCCGAGCGTGCGGCATCCACCGCGGAGAAAGCCTCCGCATCCGGCTCGATCACGCACTGGGTGACGCCGTAATGATCGCGCAGGTCGATGAAGATCAGCCCGCCATGATCCCGGCGCCGGTTGACCCAACCCGACAGGCGCACCGTCTGACCGACATGCTCCTTGCGAAGCTGGCCGCAGGTATGGGTGCGATAGGCGTGCATGGCAGAACCCTGTCGGAAGGCGGATATTCAGAAGGCGCAGGGTTTTGGCGGTTTATGGGGGGCCGGTCAAGTCTGCGGCATCAGGGCCTTTCGGGCCGGTTTTTTCTGTCGCAATGGCGGGTTAGCTTCGGGCCATAGCCGAAGGGAATCGCAATGAGAACCGTCCCGATCCTGGGCCTTGCCCTGCTGGCCGCCCTGGCGGCACCCGCCCATGCCCAGAACGGGCAGCCCGACGCGCCCCGCCGCAACATCGTGATCTTCGTGGCGGACGGCCTGCGCTATGGCAGCGTCGAGCCGGGCAACATGCCCAACCTCTCCCGCCTCAAGGCCCAGGGCGTGGATTTCACCAACAGCCATTCCCTCTACCCCACCATCACCACCGTTAACGCCTCGGCCATCGCCACCGGCCATTACATCGGCGACACGGGCGACTTCGGCAACACGCTGTGGACGGCCACCCCGATGATCAGCCTCAAGGGCTCAACGGTCGGATTTCTTGAGAATGACACCGTGCTGGACGAAATGAACCAGAAGTTCGGCGGCAACTATCTGGGCGAAACCACGCTGCTGGCGGCCGCGCGCGCGCAAGGCTTCAACACCGCCGTGATCGGCAAGGAAGGGCCCGCGCGCATCCAGGATTCTACGGCCGCCGCGGACGGCACCGAAACGCTGATCCTGGACGACGCCACGGGCCATGAGGGCGGCATCGGGCTGCCCAGCTGGTATACCCGCGCGCTGAAGCAGAACTTCGTAGTCCCCGCCACGCCCAAAAGCGCCGTGCCGAACATCGAGCAGGAAGTGAACCTGATGAAGGCCACGACCCGCATCGTGCTGCCCCATTTCGCAGAAAGCGGAAAGCCGTTCGCCCTGATCTTCTGGTCGCGTGATCCCGACATGAGCCAGCACAATGAACGCGACAGCCTGGGTGAATATGATCCCGGCATCAACGGCCCCAGCGGAAAGGCAGGGACGCGCGACGCCGACACCATGCTGGGCGAATTGATGGACGCGTTGAAGGCACAGGGGCTCGACAAGAACACCGATGTGTTCGTCACCGCCGATCACGGCTTCGTCACCGTCAGCCACGCCAGCGCCACCAGCCCTTCAGCGCGCCTGGATTCCGGGTCCGGCGCGGCCCTCAGCGATCTCGGCGCCGGATTCCTGGCGGTGGACCTGGCGGCGACGCTGGGCCTGCCGCTGCGCAATCCGGGCGCCACCGGCGCGGCGCTCGACTTCAGCAACGGCGGCAAGCTGGCCAGCGGTTCGGCCATCCTAGGACGCGATCCCGCCCATCCCGATGCGGTGGTGGCGATCAACGGCGGGTCGGACCTGATCTATCTGCCCGGCCCCAATGCCAAGGCGCTGGCGGGCGATATCGTCCACTTCCTCACCACCCAGGACTATGTCGCCGCCATCTTCGTCAACGACAGGCTGGGCAAGTTTCCGGGTGCGCTTTCGATGAGCGACGTGAACCTGATCGGCAGCGCCAAGACGCCCGTGCCCGCCATCTATGTGAGCTTCCGCAGCTTCGCGCTGGAGTGCGACAATCCTCTGCAATGCACGGTCGGCGTGCACGACACGCCGCTTCTCACCGGCCAGGGCAGCCACGGCAGTCTTTCGCGGGCCGAGACGCGGAATTTCATGGCGGCCATCGGACCGGACTTCAAGGCTGGCTATGCCGATCCGGCGCCCGTCAGCAATGCCGATATCGCGCCTACCATGGCACGGCTGGCCGGGATCGCCCTGCCCGCCAAGGGCAAGCTCAAGGGCCGGGTGATCAGCGAGGCGCTGGCGGGGGGCACGGAGGTGAATGTGACCAGGCGCACCATCCAATCGGTTCCCGCCGAGAACGGCATGCGCACCATCCTGAACCTGCAGCAGGTGGACGGAGCGCGCTATTTCGACGCCGCGGGCTTTGCCGGCCGCGCCGTAGGGCTGGAAGCGCCCCCCTCTCCCTGACCTTCGCGCGTGAATGCGGGGCTAAAAATCCCCCAAGCGGTCACGAATCCGTTATCACGGCTGCATGCGGATCGTGGAAACAAATGAGGGGCTGGCGGCCCTTCTGGCGGAACTGGCGGATGCGCCCTACCTGGCGCTGGACACCGAGTTCCTGCGCGATCAGACCTACTATCCCAGGCTTTGCCTGATCCAGGTCGCTGCGCCCGGCGTGGAAGCCATCGTGGATCCGCTGGCGCCGGATATCGACCTTGCGCCCTTCTATGCGCTGATCGCGCGGCCCGACATCGTCAAGGTGCTGCATGCCGCGCGCCAGGACATTGAGATATTCTTCCTGCAAGGCGGGGTGCTGCCCGATCCGCTGTTCGACACCCAGATCGCCGCCATGGTGTGCGGCTTCGGCGACGCGGCGTCCTATGAGACGCTGGCGCGCAAGATCGCGCGGGTGGAAATCGACAAGACCGCGCGTTTTACCGACTGGAGCCGCCGCCCCCTTACCGAGCGGCAACTGGAGTATGCGCTGGCCGACGTCACGCATTTGCGCGTGATCTATGACTGGATGAAGGCTCGGCTCGAAAAAACGGGCCGGACCTCATGGGTGGCCGAGGAAGTGGCGGCACTGCAGGACCCCGCGCTCTATCGGCTGGACCCGGAACAGGCCTGGAAGCGCCTCAAACCGCGCTCAGGCAACAAGCGCTTCCTGGCCGTGCTGGCGAGCCTGGCGGCCTGGCGCGAGCGCGAGGCCCAGGCCCGCGATATCCCCAGGGGTCGCGTCCTGAAGGATGAGGCCCTGACCGAGATCGCAGCCCATCCCCCTGAGACGCCCGAGTCGCTGGATCGCATCCGCGCCGTGCCCAAGGGCTTCGCCAATTCCAGGCTGGGCAAGGGGCTGATGGAAGCCATCGCCCGGGGGCTCGCCGGTCCGGCGCCCGAATATCCGCCGCCGGACAACCGTCAGCGCCGCAAGCGCGAGCCTTCACCCGCCGCCATAGACCTGCTCAAGACCCTGCTGAGGCTCAAATCGGAAGCCGCGGGCGTCGCGCCGCGGCTGATCGCCAATGCCGAGGACATCGAGCGGCTGGCTGCTTTCGAGGACGACGGCGTGGCGGCCCTTCTGGGCTGGCGCAACGAAGTGTTCGGCAAGGATGCCGTCGCGCTGCGCAAGGGCGACCTCGCCATCGCATTGGAGAATGGCGAAGCCGTGGTGGTGGAACTGGAAGAATGAAGGCTGGCCCTGGCATGGCGGACAGCGGAACGAAATCAGAGGGATAAGATGACGGCACGGAAAATCTTGATGGCGGCGGCGATGACGGCGGTGGGCGCGGGCGCGGCCTGGGCTCAGACTCCACAGCCCGCCGACTGGACAACGCTGACCATGACGGCCGATCTCAACAAGCCCGCCGCCGTCGCCTGGGAACGCATCGGCGGCAACGACTGGTGCGCGATCGGCAAATATCTTGACGTCAAAAGCTGCGCCGTGAATTCGGGCAAGGGCGAGCTTGGCTCGGTCCGCACCATCAACGGCTCGGTGGTGGAGATCGTGGTGGCGCGTACCCCCCTCTCCTATACCTATGCCCAGCCCTTCACCCCCATCTTCTATCACGGCACCGTCTCGGTGCAGCCGGTAGACGCCCATCACTCGAAGCTCGTCTACACCCTGATCTGGAACCAGACGGCAGTGGGCGACGCCAAGGCCCAGGCCGATGCGCGTTCCTCACGCAAGACGCGCTTCCAGGCGGCGGTGGACAAGATGGCGGCGGCGGCGAACGCGCCGTAACGCGTCGCTCATGGCCCGGGCGCCCGGCTGCTGGGCGCAAGGATTTTTGCTGTGTGGGCAGGAGGTCGCGTGGAGCGTACCCAGCGTACGTGAGCGCGGCCGACGAACCCACCCCGCAAAAGGTCCGCGCCCCGCTTAAGCCTCGTCCAGATTGGCGCTGCCGGTCAGCAGATCCGGCTCTGCGGGCTCGTTGGGATCGTAGGGGTCCTCGTCCGGCGCCAGTTCATCGGAGGGCGTCGGCACGTCGAAACCGGACGGCGGCATGGCCTCCAGGAAGCCCGCCGCCTTGAGCTCATCTATACCCGGCAGGTGCGCCACGCTCTCCAGCCCGAACTGGACCAGGAAGGCCTCCGTAGTGCCGTAGGTGACCGGACGGCCCGGCGTGCGCTTGCGGCCCCGGATCTTGATCCAGCCGATTTCCATCAGCATGTCGAGCGTGCCTTTGGACATGGCCACACCCCTTATGTCCTCGATCTCGGCGCGGGTGATGGGCTGGTGATAGGCGATGATGGCCAGTGTCTCGATGGCAGCCTTGCTGAGGCGCTTCTGCTCCGGTTGCTCCTTGCGCAGGAGGAAGGCCAGGTCGCTGGCGGTACGGAACTGATATTTTCCCGCAATACAGCAAAGATTTACGCCGCGCCTTTCATAAATCGCCTCAAGCGCCTTCAGCAGCCCCGGCACATCCGCGCCTTCGGGCAGCGATGTCGCCAACGCCTTCTGGTCCAGGGGCTCGGAGGCCGCAAACAGCAGCGCCTCGATCATCCTGAGATGTTCGGGATTGGCCTGCTCGCTCTGAACGTCCATCTGCTTTTCAATCGTTTCGATCATCTTTGCTACGCTGCTCATGACTGCGCTCCCGCGGGCGGCTGGGGCCGGTCCCGCACGAATATCTCAGCGAAAGGCGCCATTTGCTGCACTTCCACCTTGCCGTCCCGCGCCATTTCCAGACAGGCCAGCAGGGTCGAGGCCACCGCTGAACGGCGGCGCTCGCCACCGGTCCATTCGGGCGGCAGCAGCCGGGTCAGGGCGCTCCAGTCCGAAATGCGGCCCAGCATGCGCTCCAGCCTTTCCCGCGCCTCCTCGATATGGAGCACAGGCGCCATGTGCGGCTTGTAGGCCTTGCCGCCCAGCCGGCGGACGCGATCCGTGGCATAGGCCGTCAGCAGATCATAGAGCGTGTCCTTGTAGGTGCGCAGCTTCACGACATTGACCGGCTCGGGATCGCCGCGGCCGAATACGTCGCGGTTCAGCCGCTCGCGCCCCATCAGGCGCGTCGAGGCGGCGCGCATGGCATCCAGCCGCTGCAGCCGCCAGCGCAGGCGGGTCGCCATCTCGTCGGCCGTAGGCTCACCCTCCGGCGTCTTTTCCTGCGGCAGGATCAGGCGCGACTTGAGATAGGCAAGCCAGGCCGCCATCACCAGGTAATCGGCCGCCAGTTCCAGGTTCAGCCGCTTGGCCGATTCGATGAACTCCAGATACTGCTCGGCCAGCTTCAGGATCGAGATGCGGGAAATATCAACCTTCTGGTTGCGGGCCAGCGTCAGGAGCAGGTCGAGCGGCCCCTCGAAGCCATCCACCGTCACCCGCAGCGCCTCACTGTCGGACGCGATGACGGCCGATTCGAAGTCGTCGAAATTCTCGCCGGATTCCACGCTCATGAAACCGCTCCCAGCAGGCCGGCAAGCCGGGCTTCCGCCGCCTGCGGATCGAAGGGCACGAAGGGCGGCGTCAGCCGCGCCAGCGCCTGCTCGCTACGCCTGAGCGCCAAGCCCTCCAGTTCGTTCACTTCCGACGCCATGTCGCGCATCTCGTCCATATCGCCATTGCAGTGGAGCACCAGATCGCAGCCCGCGAAAAGGGCCGCCCTGGCGCGCACCGAAAAGGGCCCATCGAGCGCCTTCATGGAAAGGTCGTCCGACATCAGCAGCCCTTCAAATCCTATCTCACCGCGTATCACATCCCGAATGACTTTGGGGCTTGTAGTCGCAGGACGCTGTGGATCGATCGACTCATAAACCACATGCGCCGTCATCGCGACCGGGCAGAGATCCAGGCTCCGGAAGGTCACGAAATCGCTGGCCGAAAGTTCCGCGCGGCCCGCCGTCACGCGGGGAAGCGCCAGATGGCTGTCGGCCTCTGCCCGGCCGTGGCCGGGAATGTGCTTCATCACCGGCAGGACGCCGCCATCCAGCAGGCCTTCGATCTGGGCCCTGCCCAGCGCGATGACCGTCGCCGGATCGTGGGCAAAGGCCCGGTCGCCGATGATGTCATGCGCGCCCGGCGCCGGCACATCCAGAACCGGCAGGCAGTCCACATTGATCCCAAGTTCCGCAAGGTCCCAGGCAATCAACCGGGCGTTGAGATAGGTGGCCTCGCGGGCCGCCTCCGGGTTTTCGGCATGAAGCGCGCCAAAGCGCGCTGCGGGAGGCCGGGCATGCCACTGGGGCGGCTTCAGCCGCGCCACCCGGCCGCCTTCCTGGTCGATCAGGACGGGCGCGCGGGCGTCACCTACTGTTTCGCGCAATTCCCCAACCAAGGCGCGGACTTGGGGGCGATCGCTGATGTTGCGCGCAAACAGGATGAAACCCCAGGGCCTGACATCGCGAAAGAAATCCTTTTCGCTGGCCAGCAGACTGGTGCCGGCACAGCCGTAAATCGCCGCGGAACGCATTACTTGCCCAGGAAACAGCCGCCGCCGTCCGCCTTCAGCCGTTCGCACAGCGCCACGGCCACCTCGCGGTTGCTGAACCCGGCGACACGCAGCCGGTACCAGGTTCCCTTCTCGCCCAGATCGGCCTGCTGCACGTCCGGGCCGTAGCCCGAAAGCAAGGCCGCATGGCGCGTCTTGTAAGCCTTCCATGCGGCGTCGGCTTCAGCCTGTGACTTGTAGGCGCCGATCTGCAGGACATACGAACCAGTCCCAGCGGCAGGCTTGGTAGCCGCCGTCTGGGCCGGGGCGGACATCGGAAGACCCAATTGACGCGGGGCGCCCGCGCCAGGGCCGCTGAGCGGCCTGGGGCCGGCCGTGGCGACCGTATTGGCCGGAGCCGGTTTGGCCGGCGACGATGCGGCAGGCTTGGCCGGAGGCGCGGAATTGGCCTGCTGGATCAGCGCCGCCATGGACTTTGGCGCAGGCACAGCCGGTGCAGGCGCCGGCTTGGCCGCCGGCGCGGCAGGCTTGGGAGCCGCAGCAGCCTGCTGTGCAGGCGGCGGCGCGGCCTTGGCCGCGGGGGCGGCCGGTGGGGGCTGAGACGCTGCCTCTTTAGGCTGGGGCGGGGACTGGGGCTGTGGGGCGGCATGGGCCGGCGGTGCCGCGGCAGGCGCTTCCGCCGCATCGTCGGGCGGAGCGGGCTGTTCGTAGATCTTGAAACCCTGGTAGGGAACATTCGCCCCGCCGGGTTGCTGGGGCGCAACCCGTTCGGGACCCGCGGCCGCAGTCAGCACGGGCGTCTCGCCCCGGCCGCGCGCCACGCCCTGGGTATAGGCGAGCCACACCACCCCGGCGAACATCGCCAGCACCAGCAATGCCAGCACGATCAGAAGCGGCAGGCGCGAGCCTTCAACGTCTTCGTCGTCTTCGGAACCGTCGTACACCCGCACATCCTCGTTGGGTTCATAGACACCGTGCCGTTCGTAGTTGGCCAAAGTCGTAGTTCCCGAATCTCGCACGGACAGACTAGCACCGGCAGCGGCGCGAATCATCGGGGCCTAGAGCTGGATCTCCGCCGAAAAGACCCGGCCATATTCGGCCAGCGCGAAACGGTCGGTCATGCCCGCTATATAGTCGCGCGCCACGGTCCCCGGAACACCCTGCCGGGCAGCCAGCGCCCAGTCGGCGGGCAGAAGGTCCGGGTCGGCCACGAATGCCGCATAGAGGTCGGTCACCACGCCCTTGGCCCGGCTCATCGAGGCCATCACATGCGGGTGGCGGTACATGTACTGCATCTGGAAGGATTTGAGCGCCTTCAGCCGCTCCAGCAGCGCCGGAGAGAACACTGCCGTCGCCCGGCCTGCCCCGCGCAGCGCGGCGGCACCGGCAAAGGCGCCCGCCGCAAGGTTGGCGCGCGTAGCGGTCAGCACATCCTCCATCAGCTCGCTCATCAGTGTACGGATCAGCTCGCCAATGAAGCGGGACAGTTCCAGCTCGCCGTACCGGTCCAGCACGCCCTGCACATGCGGCCCCACCAGCGGCCATTCCAGCAGGTCGCGGATCGTGAACAGCCCGGCGCGCAGGCCGTCGTCGATGTCGTGGTTCACATAAGCGATGTCGTCGGCCAGCGCCGCAAGCTGGGCCTCCAGCCCCGGCCAGGTGGTAAGCTCCAGCGGCCAGCGCGCGTCGAAGCCGGCAATGGGGCCCGGCAAGGGCTTTTCCTGCCGCACACTCAGACCTTGCTCCCCCGCATGCGAAGCATCCGAAGGAGAGATGGCCGCAGCAGCGCCTTCGTTGCGAAGGCCGGAGGGGGCAAAAAGAAGTGGCCCATTATGCTTGACCAGCCCCTCCAGCGTCTCCCAGGTCAGGTTCAGACCGTCAAAGGCGGCATAGCGGTGTTCCAGCTTTGTCACCAGCCGCAGGGCATGGGCGTTGTGGTCGAAACCGCCAATGTCCTTGGTCACCGCGTCGAGCGCCTCCTCGCCCGCATGGCCGAAGGGGGTATGTCCCAGGTCGTGGGCCAACGCGACCGTCTCGGCCAAGTCTTCATCGGCCTGGAGCGTGCGGGCCAGGCTGCGGGCCAGTTGGGCCACCTCCAGCGAATGGGTCAGCCGGGTGCGGTAATAGTCGCCCTCGTGCTGCACAAAGACCTGGGTCTTGTGCTTGAGGCGGCGGAAGGCAGTGGAATGGATGATCCGGTCGCGATCACGGCTGTAGCAGGACCGGGTGGCGCTTTCGGGCTCCGGATAAAAACGGCCCCGGCTGGTTTCGGGCCGGGCGGCATAGGCGGCCCGCCTTCCCGGCGGATCCACCACGGGGCCTAGCAATCGGCCGGGGGGCGCCGGCGGTTCCAGGGTCTTTGTTTCAGCCATGGGCGGGACTACATAGTGGGTGCACCGAGGACTGCAAGAGTAGCGCCATGACCAGCATGCCTGTCACGATTTCCGCCCGCGCCGCCCGGCGCATTGCGGAGATTCTCAGGGCCGAGCCCGCGCCCGCGGCATTGCGGCTGGCGGTGACCGGCGGCGGCTGCTCGGGCTTTCAGTATAATTTCGCGCTGGATGATTCCCAGGCGGACGAAGACCTGGTGGTTGAGCGCGACGGCGCAAAGGTGCTGATCGACCCCATGTCGCTCGATTTTCTGGCAGGAGCGGAAATCGACTTCACCGATGACCTGATCGGCCAGGCCTTCAAGGTCAACAACCCCAACGCGGTCGCTTCCTGCGGCTGCGGCACCAGCTTCACTGTCTGAACGCAAGACGGCACATGAAGATCGCCACCTGGAACGTCAACTCGATCAAGGTGCGGCTCGAGACCGCGCTGGCATGGCTCAAGCAGGCCCAGCCCGATGTGGTCGCGCTGCAGGAGATCAAGTGCCAGGACGACAAGTTCCCCGCCGAGGCGTTCGAGGCGCTGGGCTACAACTGCGCCGTACACGGACAAAAGACCTATAACGGCGTGGCCATCCTGTCCAAGCGCCCGATGGAGGACGTGACGCCGCGCCTGCCCGGCGGCGCGGACGACGATCATGCGCGTTACCTCGAAGCGGTGGTGACGGGCGACAAGGGGACTATCCGCGTGGCATCGATCTATGCGCCCAACGGCAATCCGATCGACAGCGGGAAATTCGCCTACAAGCTCGGCTGGCTGGAGCGGCTCAGGTCGCGCGCAATGCAATTGCTTGCGCTGGAGGAACCTGTGGTGTTGATGGGCGACTACAACATCATCCCCCAGGAACAGGATGCCGCCAATCCCAAGTCCTGGGTGAAGGACGCGCTGTTCCAGCCGGAATCGCGCGCGGCCATGCGGCGGATCGAGCATCTGGGTTATGCCGATGCCGTTCGCGCGCTGCATCCCGAAAGCGGGCTTTACACCTTCTGGGACTATCAGGCGGGAGCCTGGCAGCGCAACAACGGCATCCGCATCGATCACATGCTGCTGTCGCCGCAGGCCGCGGACCGGCTGAAGGCCGCGGGCATAGACCGGCAGATGCGCGACGGCGACAAGCCATCGGACCATGTCCCGGTGTGGAGCGAACTGGCGATCTGATCGCGGCAACCCCACTGTGGCGAACTGCGCGTCTTCTTGCCGCCCCATTCTTGTCTATAGTCCGCACGCATGACTTTTCCCCCGAGGATTCTTTTGGCCGCGAAGCTTCTTCTGGCAGCCTGCATCCTTGCGTGCGCAAAACCGGCCCTGGCAGCCGACAGGCGCGTCTACAAGATTGACAGCGTCATCGCCACCCTCAAGAAGGGCACGCTCACCATCCAGGCCAAGGGCGCGGTGCAAGGCGGCGGATGGAAGAATGCGCATTTGCGCGTGGTCCATGGCGACCGTCACAGCATCATGCTGGAATTCATCGCCACGCCGCCGCCGCCGGGCATGGCCGTGATCGAAGGGCTGGTTCCTGTCTCTGCGACCGCCGAGATCAGAACCCGCAACCGGGTCGAAACCGTGCATGCCGCGGCTGACGCCAACGAGATCACGGCTCAGGTTTTGCGGTAGGACCGTCCGCCACAGGACTTCCCGGACCACGCCGTGTTATATTGACTGCGGTTCCGCGGTACAGTCCCACATGCAAATCGACATGATATCCGACACGGTCTGCCCCTGGTGCTTCATCGCCAAGCGCCGGCTGGCGCGCGCGATGGCGATGCGGCCACAGATTGCCTTCGACGTGAAATGGCGGCCCTATCGCCTGGACCCGACCGTTCCCAGCGAGGGAATGGACCGCCAGGCCTATATGCGCCTGAAGTTCGGCGAAGACCCGATGAAGATCGTGGAGATGCACAAGCTGATCGCGGCCGAAGGCGCCAAGGATGGCATCGAGTTCGATTTCGCCGCGATAGCACGTCGTCCCGACACACTGGATTCCCACCGCCTGATCCGGTGGGCGGAAGCGGCCGGCGCGCAGGATGAAGTCGTGGAAAGGCTGTTCATAGCCTATTTCGAGAATGGCGAGGACATCGGCGACATCCGCGTGCTGGCCGATATCGCGGATATCTGCGGCATGGATGGCGTGGAGATCGCGCAAATGCTGGAGACCGACACTGACCTGGCCCTGGTGGAGCGCGAGGACAGGCTGGCCCATGAGATGGGCGTCACGGGCGTGCCGGCCATGATCTTCGGCAACCGGCTGGCGGTATCGGGTGCGCGCGAGCCGGAGCTTCTGCTGTCGGTGATCGACCGTGTGGCGGAAATGGCGACGGCGCAACCGGCGCCGCAAGCCGGCGACGACGACTCCTAAGGCGTCCTGCGCCGGCCGTCATAGGCGTACCATTTGAGCCAATAAGGCGCGCGCATGTCCTGGCACACCACGTCGGTGGCGCGGCCCGTGCCTTTCATGTCGGCGGCAACGCAAGCGGCAGGCGCCATATCGTCGTCCATCTGATAGCGCGTCCAGTGCGTGCCGTCGGCATCGGCCTTGTAGAAATACATGCTCGTAGGCTGGCCGTTGCCGCCCGCCACGATTTCGGACCGACCGTCGCCATCCACGTCCAACAGCACCAGCGCATGGCCGTTGGCCAACCGGTCGTCTATGACCTGGCGGCTATATCCGCCTTTGCCGTCCGGCATGTGAACCACGACCATGTTGCCGTGAAAGGGTTCGATGGTGACGAAGAATTTGCGGCCGTTGAAGATCCCCGAAGCGGCGTCGCTGGAGCCGCCGCCCGGCCAGGGCGCGTCCTTGCCCGCCGTCAACAGCGAGCGGCGCCATTGACCATCCTGGAACGCGTGCACATAGGTGCCCGAATAGCCTGACGTGATCACATCGTCTCGCCTGTCGCCCGTCCAATCCTCGATATCGAGGCCATGGACCACGCCGTGATTCTCGAGGGTGATGGTCTGGCGCTGCCAGTCCCTGCCCGGCCGATAGGCATAGAGCGGCGTGACGTTGCGGTCGGGGTCGGGAAAGCCGGTGGCGGTGCCCGCCAGGATCGGCGCGACGATCAAGGCCGGTTTGCCGTTGCCGTCGATGTCGGCAAAGCGGATGCGGTGCGTGGATGGCACGTGATCGACGATGCGATCGATCTTCCAGGGCCGGGCGGCATCGCCGTCATGGTGGAGTATGGCGACGGTGCCCACATCCTTGTGCGGATCGGTGTTGAAATCATAGGCCAGCGCGATCTCGGGAATGCCGTCGCCGTCGATGTCGGCGGCGTCGAGATAGACAGGCTTGGGCGCGTCTTTCGCAGTGACGACCAGATGCGGTGTCCAGAATGGATTTTCGTACCAGTAGATCGCATCCGCCGTCAGGCCCAGCGACACCACATCCGGTTTGCCGTCGTGGTTGAAATCGGCAACGGCGACGGAATAGCCCTGCCCTATGCCCTGGGCGATGGGATGGATGTCGAAAGGCGCGGTTATGGGCGGCGGCCCGCCGGGCTTGGCGGAATCCTGCGCCGGCGCGGCGGCGGGCGCAAACGCCAGCAGCATGGCCGGCACGGCAAAGGTCAGACGCATGGCGTTTCCCCTCTTGTTTTCGGGAACGCTAAGCCGGTTTGCCGCGGCGGCAAAGGCGGTGCGGCTAGCGCGGCCGGTAACCGCCGTCATAGCGGCCGCCGCGCCCGCCGGCGGGACGCACCGATGAAACACGGTCATCCATCCCCAGCCGGCCCAGCTTGGGCTCGTCACGGCCGACGGTGACGCAGCGGCCACGGAAGAAGGCATCGTCGCAAAGCTCCCAGGCGCCATAAAGAACACGGACGCTGGAAACCCGGTCGTTGAACCGCAGGCGATCAAGGTTGGGAATGGGGCCATCCACCGGAAGCTGGTTACCCCGGAAATTGTCTTCCTGATAGAGAACGATCCCCGGCCTGCCCTGGGCATGGGCGGCCGCCGCGGCCGCAAGGAACGCAGTTGCCGTGACCGCGGCCCGGAAAAGCATCACGCGCATGCAAATCCTCCCCTGAAAATCGATCATGTTCTGGAGGGAGATGCTAGCGCAGCGCTCGGCGCGCGCAAAGCCTGCCGGTCACGCGGCGTCCGACACCACACGATTGCGGCCCGTACGCTTGGCGCGATAGAGCGCCTGGTCCGCGCGGCGCAGCAGCGCCTCGGCCGTGTCGTCCGCGCCTTCGCAGCGCGCGATGCCGATGGAAATGGTGATGCGGAGTTCGCCCGGCCCACGGCTTATCCGGACCGGCGTGGTTTCGATGGACTGGCGCAGGCGCTCGGCGATGGTGGTGGCGAAGGCGATGTCGGTGTCGGGCATGGCCACGACGAATTCCTCGCCGCCATAGCGGCAGGCCAGGTCGATGCCGCGCACATTGGCGGCGATGCGGGATGCGAATTCCTTCAGCACCTCGTCGCCTATGTCGTGGCCATAGGTGTCGTTGACCAGCTTGAAGAAATCGATGTCCATGATCACGAAGGCCAGCGGCCGCCCGTTCTTCTTGGCGTTTTCCAGAAGCGTGTCGAGATGGCGGCTCATGTAGCGGCGATTGTGCAGTCCCGTGAGCTGGTCGGTGATCGCCATCTCCAGCGAAAGCTGCACATTGTGGCGCAGCCGGTCCGCATAACGCTTCTTGCGCAGCTGGGTGCGCACGCGCGCCACCAGTTCGTTCTTGTCCACCGGGCGGGTGAGATAGTCGTTGACGCCCATCTCCAACGCCTGGGTCAGCTTGCGGCGATCGCCGTCGGATACCACCACCAGGATGGGGACATGGCGCCCCTCCGGCAACGAACGCAGCTGCGAGCACAGCCGCAGGCCGTCGAAGCCGCGCATGCCCAGCGACACCACGATCAGGTCGAAGTCCCCGCCCTTCACCCGCACCAGCGCTTCCTCGAAAGTATCGACGGAGGACACCTCGTGCTGGGGCGCAAGCGCGCCGCCAAACCAGGCGACGGACTCGGCGCGGTCCTCTATCACCAGGATGCGGCCCGACGGGCTGCCTTCGACCAGGGTTTCGGCCGGATCGATCAGGCCCATGCCCTGGCCCGTGGCTTCGCGCATCCGCAGTTCGTCGGTCATCATCTTGAGGCGCACCAGCGAACGCACGCGCGCGAACAGCGCGGCATCGTCCACGGGCTTGGTGAGGAAATCATCGGCGCCGGCCTCAAGCCCCGCCACCCGGTCACTGGGCTGGTCCAGCGCCGTCACCATGACCACCGGCACATGGGCGGTGCGGGGATTGGCCTTGATGCGGCGGCAGACTTCGAATCCGTCCATGCCCGGCATCATCACGTCCAGCAGCACGATGTCCGGTGCGCCCTGGTCCATCCGGGCCAAGCATTCCGCGCCATTGAAGGCGGTGATGACCTCGAAGTATTCCGCCGTCAGCTTGGCTTCCAGCAGCTTGACGTTGGAAAGGATGTCATCGACGACAAGAACCCGAGCCGTCATGGTGCTGTTTATCCGATGAAGCGGCGCACGGTATCCAGGAAGCTGGTCACCGAAATGGGCTTGGAGATATAGGCCTCGCACCCGCCCTGGCGGATGACCTCCTCGTCACCCTTCATGGCGAAGGCGGTGACGGCGACGACCGGTATCGCCCGGAGGGTGTCGTCTTCCTTGAGCCATTTGGTGACTTCCAGGCCGCTGACTTCGGGCAGCTGGATGTCCATCAGGATCAGGTCGGGATGATGTTCGCGCGCGATGTCCAGCGCCTCCATCCCGTCCTTGGTCTGCAATATGTTGTAGCCATGCGCGTCGAGCAGGTCGTGGAAGAGCTTCATGTTGAGCTCATTGTCCTCCACGATCAGCACCGTCTTGGTTCTTGCGTCCATCGCACCACTCTCCGGCAACGCCAACCCCATCGCCCGGAAGGGGCTCTGGCTGTTTTCGCCAGTATTGGGGATTATGTCTTAACGCTCCCTTGACGATGCCACGGACGGCCCACCAAATGACCCCGGAAACCGCGGAAATCCTGGCCTTGCAGGCCCTGGCCTGGCTGGCCGGCGACGAAATCGCGATTGGCCGATTCCTCGACCTGTCGGGACTGGATATGGCCGCCCTGCGGGAAGCGGCCGACAGCCCGGAGACGGGCGCGGCGGTGCTGGATTTCCTGCTGGCGAACGAAGACCTTCTGCTGCGCTTTTGTGAAGAGGCGAACGTTCCGCCCAGGGACCTGCATCTGGCGCGCCACCGGCTGGGCGGCAGCGAACTGCGGGAGATCTGATGCGGCTGGGCATTGACCTGGGCGGGACCAAGACCGAAATCCTCGCGCTGGCGGAGAACAGAACAGAATTCTGGCGCCGGCGTGTGCCGAGCGCGCGGGACTATGACGGCACCGTTCGCACCATCGCGGAGCTGGTGCGCGCGGCGGAATCCGCCACGGGCCGCACCGGCAGCCTGGGGGTCGCGATTCCCGGTTGTGAAACGGCAAGCGGAACGATCAAGAACGCCAACTCGACCTGGCTCAACGGCAGGCCGTTGCGGCGGGACCTGGAAAGCGCGCTGGCGCGCGAAATCCGCTT
The DNA here is from genome assembly GCA_035547015.1 of Rhizomicrobium sp. GTDB lineage: Bacteria > Pseudomonadota > Alphaproteobacteria > Micropepsales > Micropepsaceae > Rhizomicrobium. The sequence goes on from DASZVO010000005.1 coordinate 117,541, forward strand.
GGCCAATGACGCCAACTGCTTTGCCCTGTCGGAAGCCGGTGACGGCGCGGCGGCGGGCGGGCGCGTGGTTTTCGGCGTGATAGCGGGCACCGGCGTGGGCGGCGGCATTGTCGCGGACGGCAAGGTGCTGGCGGGCGCGCATGGCATCGGCGGCGAATGGGGCCACATCCCCCTGCCCGCGCCGTCCGCCGCCGAAGTGGCGGACGCACCGCTTTGCTATTGCGGCAAACGCGGCTGCCTGGAAAGCTGGTGCAGCGGACCTGCGCTGGCGGCCGATTTCCGGCGCGCGACGGGGCGGGCGGCGGCGGCCGAAGAGATAGCGGCGTCCGCCGGCACGGAGGAACGCGCGGCGATGGACCGCTTCGTGGACCGTTTCGCGCGCGGCCTGGCCGTGGTGACGAACATCCTCGATCCCGACGTGATCGTGCTGGGCGGCGGGCTGTCCAATATCGCGCGATTGTATGATGACCTGCCGCCGCTGGTGGAGCGGTACGGTTTCACGCTGGGCGCACCGCCGCGCATCGTGAAGAACCGGCATGGCGATTCCAGCGGCGTACGGGGCGCCGCCTGGTTATGGCCCGAAACATGACAGGAATAAGCGACTGGCCCGCCTTCTGCCGCGACTGCCTTTCCGATGCGAAGGCGGATGGAGCGTGCCCGTCCTGCGGCTCGACCCGCGTGCTGGCGCATCCCGAACTCGATACGCTTTCCATCGCGCACCTGGACTGTGACGCTTTTTATGCCGCCATCGAGAAACGCGACGATCCCTCACTGGCGCACAAGCCGGTGATCGTGGGCGGCGAAGTGCGCGGCGTCGTTTCGACCTGCTGTTATATCGCGCGGCGGTATGGCGTGCGCTCGGCCATGCCGATGTTCCAGGCCAGGAAGCTCTGCCCGCAGGCGGTCGTGCTCAAGCCCCGCCATTCCTACTACGCCCAGGCCGCGCGTCAGATTCGCGGCATGATGCAGGAGCTGACGCCGCTTGTGGAGCCGCTGTCGCTGGACGAGGCCTATCTCGACCTGTCGGGAACGGCGCGCATCCACCACCGCAGCCCTGCCCGCACGCTGGCGGCGCTGGCGCTGCGCATCGAGCGCGATGTGGGCATCACCGTGTCCGTCGGCCTGTCGGGCAACAAGTTCCTGGCCAAGCTGGCCAGCGAGATGGACAAGCCGCGCGGCTTCGCCGTGATCGGCATGGGCGAGGCGCGCACGTTCCTGCGCGACAAGCCGGTGGGACTCATGCGCGGCGCGGGCAAGGTGATGCAGGCGCGGCTGGCGCGCGACGGCATCGCCACCATCGGCCAGTTGCAGGACGCCGACCCGGCCGACCTCGCACGGCGCTATGGCGCTACCGGCCTGTGGCTGCACCGCATGGCGAACGCCCAGGATAGCCGCCCCGTCGATCCCGGCGGCGAGATGAAGACGATCTCCTCTGAAACCACTTTCGATCGCGATCTTTCCGGCCATGCCGATCTGGAAGCGATTCTATGGCGGCAGGCCGAGCGGGTGTCGGCGCGCGCCAAGGCGCTGGGACTGGGCGGACGCACCATCGTGCTCAAGCTCAAGACGGCGGATTTCCGGCTGCGCACCCGCAGCACGTCGCTGGACGCGCCGACCCAACTGGCCGACCGCATCTTCCGCGCGGCGGCGGCACACCTGAAGCGCGAGGCGGACGGCACGCGCTTCCGCCTGCTGGGTGTGGGCCTGTCCGCCCTGGCGCCGGCCGACAGCGCCGACCCCGCCAGCTTCGTGGATGTCACGGGCGAAAAGCGCGCCGCGGCGGAGCGGGCGATGGACCGGATCCGCGCCAAGTTCGGAACAGGCTCGGTCTCGACAGGACGTGGCCTCAGGAAGCGTTGACCCGCCAGAACAGGGCGTCAAACGACCACCGGCCCGCGCCCACGATCAGCAAATAGAGCGCGCCCAGCAACATATCGAAATCCGCCCGCGCTTCGTGCGCCGTGCCCCAGAAACCGTATCGCGCCCCGGCCGGGGCATGGAATATCCAGAAGTCATGGCCCAGCAGCATCGGCACCTTGGTCGAGACAATGGCCATGACCATGATGACGATGATGGGAATGGAGGCAAGCCGGGTGAACAGTCCCAGGATGATCAACGCGCCGCAGACGATTTCGATGACGCCCACCAGCGGCGCCAGCAGTTCCGGCAGCGGAAAGCCGATATGGGCGAAGCGCCCCGCGCCCAGCAACGCGGGAAAGATCAGCTTCTGGAGTCCCTCGGGCACGAACACGACCAGGCCGATCATCAGACGCACCAGGATCGACCAGCCCGGCGCCCGCGTGCGGGCCAGAAGTCCGATCCAGCTTGCAGAATATGCGGTCATGGCCGGACCTTCCCCGTGGTTATCCGTTTTGCCGCAGCCCAAGGTTAGTATAGCGGGACCGGCCGCCTGGCTGTAGCCTTACAAATCCGCACGCAATCCCGCAGGAAAGTCATGTCCACCGCCGAATCCCGTCTGAAAAAGCTGGGCGTTACCCTGCCCGCGCCGCCCGTGCCCGTCGCCTCCTATGTGCCTTACACTGTCAGCGGCAATCTGGTGTTCATCTCCGGCCAGATTCCGGTGCTGGACGGCGCGCTCAAGCATGTAGGCAAGCTGGGCGCGGACATGCCGCTGGAGGAAGGCCAGGAGGCGGCGCAGCTCTGCGCCATCAATGTGCTGGCGCAGCTCAAGGCGGCGTGCCGCGGCGACCTGGACCGGGTGTCGCGCTGCCTGAAGCTGGGCGTGTTCGTGAACGCGACGCCCGAATATGGACAGCATCCGGAGGTCGCCAACGGCGCTTCCGACCTGATCGCGGCGGTGTTCGGCGAAAGCGGCAAGCATGCGCGCGCCGCGGTGGGCGTGGGCTCGCTGCCGCGCGGCGTGGCGGTGGAAGTGGACGCGATATTCGAGATCAAGTGACGGCCAGGAACACCGGAGCCCGTCTTTTCGCCAGCGCCGCCGAAATCGGACGGGCGCGCTGGGACGCGCTCGCCAACCCGCAAGGGCTGGCCGATCCGCATCCCTTCACGACCTTCGATTTTTTCGAGGCGCTGGAAGCGTCGGGCTCGGCCACGGGGGAAACGGGCTGGCAGCCCGCGCATCTGCTGGCCGAAAATGCGTTGATGCCGATGTATCTCAAGGGTCATTCCTATGGCGAATATGTCTTCGACCATGCCTGGGCCGAGGCACTGGAGCGGGCGGGCGGCGATTATTATCCCAAGCTGCAATGCGCGGTGCCTTTCACGCCGGTGACGGGCCGGCGGATTCTGACAGCCGACGGCGGCGCGCGCGACATGCTGCTGCGCATGGCGGCCGGCGCGGTGAAGCAGCTGGGCGCATCGTCCCTGCACATCACTTTCCTCACGCGCGAGGAATGGCTGGCGGCGGGCGAAGCCGGATATCTGCTGCGGACCGGCCAGCAGTTCCACTGGGACAACCATGGCTATGACTCATTCGACCGGTTCCTGGACGAACTGTCCTCGGCCAGGCGCAAGACCCTGCGGAAAGAACGTGCCAGCGTGCGCGAAGCGGGCGTCACCTTCGACTGGCTGACCGGCAGCGACATCACCGAAGCGCACTGGGACCATTTCTTCGAATTCTACATGGATACCGGTGGACGCAAGTGGGGCACGCCCTATCTCAACCGCGAATTCTTCTCGCGCCTGGGCCAGGGGCTGGCGCGCCAGATCCTGCTGGTGATGGCGAAGAAGGGCGGCCGGTACATCGCCGGGGCGCTCAACCTGTTCGGCGAGGGCGTGCTGTTCGGCCGCAACTGGGGCTGCACCGAATATGTGCCTTTCCTGCATTTCGAGGCCTGCTACTACCAGGCCATAGACTTCGCCATCGCGCGGGGCCTCAAGAGGGTTGAAGCGGGCGCGCAGGGCGAGCACAAATTGTTGCGCGGCTATATGCCGGTGGAGACCTACAGCGCGCACATCATCGCCCATCCGGGTCTTCGCCGTGCGGTGGACGATTTCCTGGACGCCGAACGCGCGGCGGTGAGCGAGAACATCACGGAACTGGCGAAAGCCGCGCCTTTCAGAAAGGACAAGGGATGACCTACGACCCCGGCAACATCTTCGCGAAAATCCTGCGCGGCGAGATTCCGTCCGTGAAAGTCTATGAGGACGACCACACACTGGCCTTCATGGATGTGATGCCGGAAGGCGAAGGCCATGTGCTGGTGGTGCCGAAGGAAGCGGCTGAGAATATCCTGGACCTGTCGCCGGAAGGCCTGGCCGCCATGATGGCGACCACCCAGAAGATCGCCAAGGCGGTCGACAAGGCGCTGAAGCCCGACGGCATACTGCTCAAGCAGTACAACAGGCCCGCCGCCGGTCAGAGCGTCTTCCACGTTCATTTCCACATCGTGCCGCGCTGGGAAGGCGTGCCCATGGCGCCGCACGGCAAGGTCATGGTAGAGGCGGCGCGTCTCGAACCCATCGCCGCAAAAATCAGGAGCGCCCTTTAAATGGAAAAGACCGGGATTCTTGAACGTGCCCTCATCACCGTGAAGCCCGGACAGGCCGAAGCCTTCAAGGCCGCCTTTCCAAAGGCGCGGCCCCACATCGCCGGGGCGAAAGGTTTCCACAAATGCGAGATGCGCCAGGGCATCGAGAATCCGGACAGCTTCCTTTTGCTGGTGTGGTGGGAAACGCTGGAAGACCATACGGTGGGTTTTCGCGAATCCCCCGCCTTCCAGGAATGGCGCGCGGTGCTGGGCCCCTTTTTCGCCGGTCCGCCCGATGTGGTGCATCATGCCGGGCCGCTATAGGGCGGCTGTCAGTCCGGCCTCAGCGCGCGCGTGAGGAAGCAGGTCAGATTGGCGACCACCGCCGTCCTGTTGCGCCCTGAACGATGCGCCTCGCGGCTGGTCTGGTGCAGCGCGCCCACGATGGCCTGGCCGATGATTTCCGCATCATAGACCGTCGAGACACCGCCGGCCGCGGCGACATCGCGGAGCATCTCGGCCCACTCGCTGCCCCACCGCATCAAAAGCGGACGCGCTTCCACACCCTCGGCATTGAGCACGGACTCATCGGTCATCGCTGCGCGCAACACGCCAGGGTTGTTGTCGGAATAATCGTAGATCGCGTGGAGTGTGGCGGCGATCAGTTGTTCGAGCGTCTGGCCGGGCGCACGGCGCGCGCGCAGATAGACGTCGAGTTCGCTCCGTGCCTCTTCCACAAAGGCCATGAAGCAGGCGCGCTTGTCGGGATAGTGCAGGTAGAAGGTCCCGTGCCCCAGCCCTGCCTCGCGTGCGATATCCTGCGGCCGGGTCGCATCATAGCCGCGCTCCACGAACAGCTTGCGCGCCGCTTGCTTGAGCCGGGCGAGGCTGTCCAGTTTGCGCCGCCCGCGCGGCGATTCAGCGATGATAACGCTATCAGTCATGCCATGACTTTCGGGGGGCCGGGATGAACTGTCAACGGCGCAAACCATCGAACTGTATACAGTCTACCCGCAAAACCGGCATTCGCAATAACGTCATTGACTGGAATGGCTTACCGCCCTTTTCCAGCCGGCATAGAGCCGGTCGCGCTCCCCTTTCTTCATGGACGGGCGGAAGCGGCGGTCCAATTCCCAGCGCGCGGCAATGTCCCTTTCGCTGTGGAATACGCCCGCGCCAAGACCTGCCAGGCAGGCCGCCCCAAGCGCCGTGGTTTCGGTGACGACCGGTCTTTCGACCGCAAGACCGGTGAGGTCGGCCAGGCGCTGACAGAACCAGTCATTCGCCACCATGCCGCCATCGACCTTCAGGGCGCGCAGGCGCGCCGGTCCTGCCGCCTTCATGTCCCGGCGCATGGCTTCCAGCAGGTCGCGGGTCTGGTAGCAGACCGCATCCAGCGCGGCGCGCACGATCTCGGCCTTTCCCGTGTCGCGGGTCAGGCCCAGGATCGCGCCGCGCGCGCCGGGGTTCCAATAGGGCGCGCCCAGCCCGGTGAAAGCAGGAACAAAATAGAGTCCCTCCGCCGGGCGCGCACGCCGGGCAAGCGTTTCGCTTTCGGGCGCGGAGGCCAACACGCCCAACTCGTCGCGCAACCACTGCACGACGGCGCCTGCGATGAAGATACTGCCCTCTATGGCATACTGCTTCTGCGCCAGCGCCGTCGCCACCAGCCGGTTCCTCGACCGCGGTACCGTCTTGCCGGTGTTGACCAATGCGAAGCATCCGGTGCCATAGGTGGATTTCACGTCGCCAGGCCGGAAACAGGCCTGGCCGAAGCTGGCAGCCTGCTGGTCGCCCGCCACGCCCAGGATCGGAATGGCCGCGCCCAGCAGCATCGGATCGGCACGGCCGAAATCGCCCCTGCTGTCGCGCACCTCGGGCAGGATGGCGCGGGGAATGCCGAACAGCCGCAGCATGTCCGCATCCCATGCGCGGCGGCGCAGATTCCACAGCATGGTCCGCGAGGCATTGGTCACGTCCGTCGCGTGCACCCCGCCCCTGGTCAGGTTCCAGATCAGCCAGGAGTCGATCGTGCCGAAGGCAAAGTCCTCGAATCGCTTTGCACGCTTGAGCTTGTCCACGTTCTTCAGCAGCCATTCCAGCTTGGTGGCCGAGAAATAGGGATCAAGCAGCAGCCCCGTGCGGGCCGTGATCCGCGGTTCGAGGCCGCGCTTCTTTAGGCCGGCGCAGCGCGCCGCGCCGCGCCGGTCCTGCCAGACGATGGCGTTGTGGACGGGCACGCCGGTCCTGCGGTCCCAGACCAGCGACGTCTCCCGCTGATTGGTGATGCCGATGGCGAGGACGTCGCTGGCTGCGATTCCCTTGAGCACCGTCTGGCAGCAGGCAAGCGCGGCCTGCCAGATCTCCTGCGGGTCGTGTTCCACCCAGCCATTGGCCGGATAGATCTGGCGCAGGGGTATGGCGTGGCTGCGCAACGGCCTGGCATTCGCGTCAAAAAGGATCGCCCGTGTCGAGGTCGTGCCCTGGTCCAGGGCCAGAAGACAGGGTCCATGCGGAAGAGCGGAAATGGGCATGCCCGCAAGGGCGCACATTTTCCCGGTGCAAGGCAAGCCTGCTTAAACCGCTGTTAACCGTCGCCCTGTAAAAGTCATGCGAAAAGGCTGGCAACAGCCCGTGCAGAATGCATGAGGACGACAGTGGGGCTTACCGCGCACGACATGAGCGACATGGGCAGGCTTGCCCACCTCGCCGCGAATCCCAATCCGAACGCCAGCCGGGAAGAAATCTATCTCGCCCTCGCCTCGCTCTACCGCATACAGGGCACGGGCCTGAGCGAACGCGAACGCCAGCTGATGCGCGATGTCCTGCGCCGCCTGACGCGCGACGTCGAAATGGCCATCCGTATCGCGCTGGCGGAACGGCTGGCCGCCGATGCGACGGCGCCGCATGACCTGATACTACTGCTGGTGGACGACACGATCGAAGTGGCCCGCCCGCTGATCCTGGGCTCGCCCCTGCTGACGGAGACCGACATGCTACGCCTGATCGCGCAAGCCGGCGTCGGCCATCAGGAAGCCGCGGCAAGCAGGCCGCATATCGGCCCACGCGTCACCGACGCCCTTGCCCGGTCGGAATCCGAAACGGTGTTGATGGCGCTGGTGCGCAACGCCACGGCGCGGATATCGCCGATGGGCTATCAGATGCTGGTGCAGAAATCCCGCGCCCTGTCGGGGTTGCAGGAACCGCTGGCGCGGCGCTCCGACCTGCCGCCGCAACTGGCCATCGGCATGTGCGCATGGGTCTCGGATGCCCTCAAGACCTTCATCACCGCCAACTTCCAGATGCCGGCGAAAAATGTCGAAACCGCGCTGTCCGAAGCGGTGACGGTCCTGAAAAGCGAACCCGCGCCGCCGCGGAACCCGCCGGCAGACGGCGCCCAGAAGCTTGTCGAGAAATTGGCCGCCGCCGGCCAGCTCAGGGCGGGTTTCCTGATGCGCGTCCTCAGCCAGGGCCAGACCGACCTGTTCGACCTGGGCTTCTCCCGCCTGCTCGAGGCCGATCTCGAACGCTTCCGCAAGATCTTCTACGGAAGCGAAATCCGCATGACGGCGCTTTGCTGCCGTGCGGCGGGCATCGACCGTTCCGTCTTTCCAACCGTCGTCAGCCTGTCGCGCCGGTCACGCGGCGGCGCCGCGGCGCTGCCGCCAACCGACATGTCGGAAGTCAATACGATCTTTGCGGGCTTCAGCCGCCAGTCCGCCCAGTCCGAACTGCGCACGGTCCTGCAATCCTGATCCCGCCGGCCGGCCCCTGCCCGCCCCGTCCCACCCTGTGCTAGGGTGCGGCGCGGAGAGCTGTCAGTCATCATGACCAAATTGCATTTCACGGGCGTGCCGGGAGCCGCCGAGTCCCTGGCCGAGTTGCGCGCGCGCTATGGCGATGCCGGACCGGAAGCCTGCGACGTCGTGGTGGCGCTGGGGGGCGACGGCTTCATGCTGCAGACACTCCACAGCTTTACCGCCCAGGGAAAGCCGATCTACGGCATGAACCGGGGCACAGTCGGTTTCCTGATGAACGAATACAGTCCCGACCGGCTGCCGGAACGGCTGGCCGCCGCCGAGAAGGCGGTCATCCACCCCCTCAAGATGCAGGCCCACACGGCCGACGGGGTGGTCGAGGCGCGCGCGTTCAACGAAGTCTCGCTGCTGCGGGAGACGCGCCAGACCGCCAAGATCCGCATCACGGTGGACGGCAAGCCACGCATTTCCGAGCTGATCTGCGACGGCGTGCTGGTGTCCACGCCGGTCGGCAGCACGGCCTATAATCTGTCGGCGCACGGACCCATCCTGCCGATTGACGCGGCGCTGCTGGCGTTGACTCCCATTTCGGCCTTCCGGCCGCGCCGCTGGCGCGGCGCCCTCTTGCCGCATCGCGCCAAGGTGCGGTTCGAGATGCTGGAGAGCGCCAAGCGCCCGGTGAGCGCCGTGGCCGATGATTTCGAGGTGCGCGATGTGATGGCGGTGGATGTCGCCGAGGACCGTTCCATCTCCATGACCATGCTTTACGACGCAGGCCACAATTTGGATGAGCGTATCCTGGCCGAGCAGTTTTCGGACTGACCGTCTCAGGAGGTTGGATCTCTTGAATCCGACAGCAAGCCCAGCAGGCCGGGGCCAAAGCTCAGCACCGAACCGGTCATGCCTGTGGCGGCCCCCGTTCCCGACAAGCCCCCGAACAAGCTGTGCGCCGGCTGCCAGTTGATCACACTGGCCAGCAGCATCCGTATCTCTGCGTCATGCGCGGTGGCGATGCCGGCGCGCGCGTGCACGGGCGTGATGTCCGGCAGCGTGGCGACGCGCACGGTGTCCGCCCCGCCCGGTTGCGCCAGCGCCCAGTCATAGACCTCGCGCACAGACTTGGGCTGGCCGTCAGGGCGATAGAACACCGACCTGTTGGCGCTGGCAGCCTGGGGGAATTGTGCCGGGGCGCTGGCCGCCGGATCGCTGGCCGCGAGCCGGATCAGCTTGCACGCCGCATCGGCGCCCAGGAAATGCGCGGCATAAAGTTCGCCGCCGCAGACCGGACGGCCCAGGCTGGCCTGCATCGCGCTGCCGGTAGATTTGGCATATTCGCCCGCCATCAGGGCGGACAGTTGCGGATCCTTGCGCAGCGCCAGGATCGACTGTTTCGCGGCCGGCTCGGCATGATAACGGCCCGCGGTGTCCTTCGTGATCGCGTCGGCGAAGGCGGCAAGGCCGTGGCGCGCGCCATGCTCCTTCACCAGCCCGAGCCAGGTCTGGTCGATGAACTGGAACAGACCGGCCGCCGATGATGTGGCCGACTGCGCTTCCGGCCTGAGGCTGGATTCCCGGATCGCCGTGCCCAGCAGATAATGGAAATCCGACCCCGTCGCGGCGGCCGCGTTCTTCAACGCGGCCACGACGGAAGAGCGTTCTGCCCCCAGGGCGCCAGCGGCTTCTGCCTGCATGGGCCCCTTTGTGGGGCTTCATGGTTACCAGCCCCTTAACGGGCCCTGTTACAGTTTGCCGGCATGGTTCGACGGGCTCATTCAGAGCCAGTCGAAGGATCGGGCCCGGCACACAGCACCCCTCCACGGCCGCGGTGGACCCGGCCCGGACGGCGCGGCAAGATGGCTGCCGCAACCGGCAGCACGGCAGTTGGAAGGACCTGGTCATGAGCTTCGCGGACAGCGAGACGGCGCTTTTTGTCGGCAAGGGCAACGATCCGGTCTTCCTCACCCTGGCAATGGCCAACCGCCACGGTCTGGTGGCGGGCGCCACCGGCACCGGCAAGACTGTGACGCTCCAGACGCTGGCGGAAGGCTTCTGCCGGGCGGGCGTGCCGGTCTTCGCCGCCGACATCAAGGGGGACCTGTCCGGTATCGCCGCGGCAGGCGAGGCCAGGGATTTCATCACCGCCCGCGCGAAGGAGATCGGGCTGGACTGGCAGCCCGACCGGTTCACCAGCGTGTTCTGGGATGTGTTTGGCGAACAGGGCCATCCCGTCCGCGCCACGGTTTCGGAAATGGGTCCGCTGCTGCTGTCGCGGATGATGGATCTCAACGATGTGCAGGAAGGCGTGCTCAACATCGCCTTCCGGGTGGCGGATGAATGCGGACTGCCCCTGCTCGACCTGAAGGACCTGCGCACGATCCTCGACAGCATCGTCCCGGCCGCCGCAGACGCGTCCGCCTCGCCCGAGCTCGACAAGGTCCGCCAGCTGGCCGCGACCTATGGCAACGTGGCCAAGCCCACTGTGGGCTCGATCCAGCGGCAGCTTCTGGTACTGGAGAACCAGGGCGCGACGCATTTCTTCGGCGAGCCCGCACTGGAACTGAAAGACCTGATGCGCACCGACCGCGACGGGCGCGGCATCGTCAACATCCTGGTCGCGGACAAGCTGATGCAGACGCCCCGTCTTTACGCGACCTTCCTGCTCTGGCTGTTGTCGGAATTGTTCGAGGAACTGCCCGAAGTGGGCGACTTGCCCAAGCCCAAGCTGGTCTTCTTCTTCGACGAAGCGCATCTGCTGTTCAACGACGCACCCAAGGCACTGCTGGAGAAGATCGAACAGGTGGTGCGCCTCATCCGATCCAAGGGCGTGGGCGTCTATCTGGTGACCCAGAATCCGCTGGACGTGCCCGAAACCGTGCTGGCCCAGCTTGGCAACCGCGTGCAGCACGCCCTGCGCGCCTTCACGCCCCGCGACCAGAAGGCGGTGAACGCCGCGGCCACTACCTTCCGCCCCAATCCCAAGCTCGACACGGCCAAGGCCATCACGGAACTGGCCAAGGGCGAGGCGCTGGCCTCATTCCTGGAAGGCGACGGCACGCCCGCCGTGGTGGAGCGCGTGCTGATCCGGCCGCCGTCGGGCCGCATCGGGCCGGTGACGCCCGAGGAACGCCAGGCGGTCATCGATGCCAGCCCCGTCAAGGGCAAGTATGACCAGGCGGTCGATGCGGAATCCGCCTATGAGATGCTGACCCAGCGCCTGGCCGAAAAGGCCGCGCCCGCACCGGATGGCGCGGCAGGCGGCGGGCTGCTGGGCGGGCTGGGCACCGCGCTGGGCGCGATCTTCGGCACCAGCCGCCCGCGCGGCCAGCGCCTTTCCACCGGGCAACTGGTGGCGCGCGAAGTGACCCGTTCCGTCACAACCCGCGTGGTTGGCGGGGTCGCCGCCGACCTCGGCAGGTCGCTGGGCGGATCGGTGGGCGGCACCGTGGGCCGCGCCCTGGTGCGCGGCGCGCTGGGCGGGATATTGCGCCGCTAACGCAGCGCCAGCGACAGGGGCGCCGTAGCGGGATCGGGCCAGGGCACCGGATCGCTGTGGCCCCAGACGGGGCCCGGCCAGGCCGGGTCACCCTTGCGGCGGCCGATCACATGCACATGCAGCTGCGGCACCATGTTGCCCAGGTTGCCGACATTGAGCTTCTCCACGCCCGGCAGCGCGCGGACGATGCCCGACAGCTTCACGATCTCGGCCATCAACTGCGCCTGGTCCTCCGGGGAAAGGTCGCACATCTCGACCGCGCCCGCGCGGCGCGGCACCAGCAGGCCCCACTGGTAGCGCGCGTCGTTGTAGAGAAAGACCCGGCAGAGCGGCCAGTCGGCCAGCGGGCGGGTCAGCGAGGCGATCACGGGGTCAACGGTGAAGCCGGTCATGCAGTCTCCTTGTTCGAAAATCGCCGCGGATCGAAGGCCGGCCCAAAGACAGGATCGGGCGCGCCGCGCCCCAGCACCATATCGGCCATCATGCGCGCCACCGCGGGCGCGAACAGGATGCCATTGCGGTACTGTCCACCCGCCACAAACAGGTTGGGAGCGGCAGGACCCAGCAGCGGCAGGCCATCCGGGCTTTTGGGGCGCAGGCCTGCCCAATGGTCCGCAACCGGCCAGCCCGCGAGTGATGGCATCAGGCCCCGCGCCCGTTCCAAAAGGCGGGCCCGCGCCGCTGCGGTCAGGCAGGTATCGAATCCCGCATCCTCGACGGTTGCGCCGACCAACAGGCGGTTCTGGTGCAGACGGGGCACCAGATAGACGCCATTCCCCCAGATCATCGGGGCCGGAAGTGCAGCGCCTGTGGGCGGCGACAGAGCGATCATCTCCCCCTTGACCGGTGTGATGGGGAAGTCGCCCAAAAGGCTGCTCCACGCCCCCGCCGCGATCACGACCGCGTCGCCCTGATGACGGCCATAAGGCGTGAGGACCGTCGCGGCCCCTCCGTCGCGCCAGTCGATCCGGACCGCGGCCTCGTTGGGGACGAGCTGGCCGCCACCCTTCAGGAACGCGGCCGTCAGCGCCTCGCCCAGCGCACGGCTGTCCACCTGGGCTTCGTTCGGGACCCAAAGGCCCCCGGCCCCTTCCAGCATCGGGACAAGCGAACGGATTGTTTCAGGATCCACGATCCGGCGCGCGCAGTCTTCGCGGGCCCGTAGAACCTCCAGCTCTGCTGCGTCACGTGCCAGAAGCAGGCTGCCGCTGCGGGCAAAGGCGATGGACCGGCCGGTGCATGCTTCAAGCTCGGCTGCAAAATCCGGCCACATATCATTGGCAATCAAGGCGAATTGCCGCTCTGCCTCGACGGCATCCTCAAGCTCGGCGGTGACGGCCAGCATTCCGGCCGCCGCCCAGGTCGCGCCGCCTCCGGGCCGCGCGCGCTCCAGGATCGTAACTGCGGCCCCGGCCTGCAGAAGCCGCCAGCCGATACCCAGCCCGGCCACGCCCGCGCCCACGATGACAGCCTTCACGCGCACCCCTCCCCCGGACTGAACAGATACGGAATCTCAAAAGGATGTACCGAAAGGCTGAGATTATTCATCAACAGGGGCCGGCCAGTGCCGCGGACCGGCAAGCATTGGTGACGGCAGCAACATGCGTAGGCCAGGCAGCCGTCAGGAAACGAAAAGGTCATGCGTCTCTATAACGGCCCGCCCCTTCCCCCGCACCGTCTGCTTCCCATGTAACGGACATGCTTCCCACGCGTATTATGGGGGCCACTCGGGACGAAAGGTTCAGACGATGGAAAAGGCTTTGTTCGGCGCGGGCTGCTTCTGGGGCGTGGAGGACTTCTTCCGCCAGGTGCCCGGCGTGATCGATGCGGTCAGCGGCTATGCCGGCGGCACCACCGAGAGCCCCACCTATAAGCAGGTCTGCCGGGGTGACACCTATCACGCCGAGGTGGTGGAAGTGACGTTCGACCCGGCCAGGGTCAGTTACGCTACCTTGGTGGATCTGTTCTTCCGGATGCACAACCCCACCACCCGCAACCGCCAGGG
>DASZVO010000006.1:0-30995 GCA_035547015.1 Rhizomicrobium sp.
AGATAGAAGGGCTCATGTGACAGATGAGAACTGTGGATGCATTGTGGATAGCGAAATGACAGGAGAAACATCGGGCCAGGATCATGCGCTTCTATAGCGGGTACGCCTGCCCCGCGCACCGTCCAGCGAGGCTGTAACAGCCATGCCGCGCACCTATATTGGGAAGGCGAAAATGGGAGACCGGTCCATGGAAAAGGCACTATTCGGCGCAGGCTGCTTCTGGGGCGTGGAGGACTTCTTCCGCCAGGTGCCCGGGGTGAGCGAGGCCGTCTCCGGCTATGCCGGGGGCACCACCCAGGACCCGACCTACCGCCAAGTCTGCGGCGGCGACACCTATCATGCCGAGGTGGTGGAGGTGACGTTCGATCCGGCCAAGGTCAGCTATGAGACCCTGGTCGACCTCTTTTTCCGGATGCACAACCCCACCACCCACAACCGCCAGGGACCGGACGTCGGCACCCAGTACCGTTCGGTGATCTTCACCCACGGGCCGGAGCAGGCCCGCATCGCCGCCGAGATACGGGCGAAAGTGGACGCCAGCGGCAAGTGGAAGAGCCCGGTCGTCACCCAGATCGAACCGGCCCCCGCCTTCTGGAAGGCCGAGGACTACCACCAGCGCTATTTCGAGAAGCATGGCGGGGCCTGCCACGTCAGCTACGCCGACGTGGCAAATCAGTAATCTGGTCGCGCGGCCGACGGCTCTCTTCGCTCGCCTGGCCGTCGCTCCGGCCACGTCAGCTATGCCGATGTGGCAAACCGGTAGTCTGGTCGCGCGGCCAACGGCTCTCTTCGTTCGCCTGGCCGCCGCTCTGGCCACGTCAGCTATGCCGATGCGGCAAACCGGTAGCTATTTCCCGCTGGCGCCGCGTACCTGGAACGCAGCCGCGACCGCCGTGCCGTCGGACAGATGGATCGTCACGGGCACCCGCGCCCCGATCTTCAGTTTCGGCGTGGGATTGGTGCACATCAGGTGATAGCCGCCAGGCGAGAAATCTACCCGCCCGCCTGCCGGAACCGTGACCCGGTTCATCATGTCCATGCCGCTCATGCCGCCCTTGCTGGTGGACTGGTGGATCATGATCATGCCGCACGCATCGGAGCGCGCGCCGGTGATGTCCACGGGACGCGGCGTGGTGTTCTCGGCGGTGAAATAGCCGCCGGCCGGCAGGTTGCCCGGCAGCGCCCGGAACCAGCCGCCGGTCACGTTGAATGGCGCGGCCTGGACCGCGGCGGGAACCGTAGCCAGCAGCGCTGCTGCGCCCAGCAGGCCGGCCGGCCGCTTCAATCTAGGCCGTTTCACTTTGGCCGCTTTCCTGCGTTGCATTTTCATTAGCCTCCCTTTCCTCGTTCAGCCGCATGGTCACCAGCACCACGATCATGGCCGCAAAGCTGGTCAGCGTGCCGGGCAGCCAGATGATCAGGCCGCCATAATGCTGGTCGGTCAGCGCCGTCATGTCGATAACGCGGCCGCAGATCGTATAGACCGGATAAATGTCGTGCTCGCTCAGCGACAGGATGGCGCCCAAGACCATCTGCGGCAGTTCGATCACCAGGATCAGCAGCGCGCGCATCAGGTGCGACAGCCTGGCGGGCGGATGGCTGCGGGAATCCAGGATCAACGACCAGAACATCACGCCGTTCAGCGCCATGGTCCAGTTCATGAGGTTATAGAGATCGGCGTCCAGCATCACGCGCGTGTGGATCTGCGGGATCAGCCAGAAATAGAGCAGCCCCACGAACAGGAACGGTGCCACCACGGGGTTTTGCAGCAGGGCCATCGTGCGCTGCACCGGACGCGAGACCACGATCGGTTTCAGGAAACCGGGCATTCCGGCGAACAGAACCGGCCCGCTCATGCCCATCGCGATGGCAAAGGCGCCCGCATGATGCAGCACGAAATGCGCCCAGCGATGCACGAAGAACATGTGCTGCGCGTAATAGTCGATGCGGGTCTGCAGCACGATATAGAAGCTGGCGACGCCCAGCACGAAACAGGCCTGTCGCCACAGGGGGGGATGCTCGGCTTTGGGCAGCACCGAAAGGCCGCGTGCGAACCAGCTCAGCGTGAGCCCCGTCGCCAGGAATTCCGGCCACGAAAATTCCCACGGCATCCAGACGGGAAGCTGGGCCGGGTAAAGAGCGCAAACCAGATACAGCGCCGCCCCCAGCACCAGCAGGCCGGCATACCAGTACCAGGATCGCATCAGGGCTCGCCCATCAGCCGGGCCACATCCAATCGCGCATCGCCGCCGTCGCGGAAAAGGCCATCGCGCACGCCATCGCGGTCGCGCGTCTCGCGGTTCTGGCTGAGCTTCCACTTGCCTTCCAGCCGCGTAATGGCGATTTCGACGCCCACAATGCCGCGCAGCATGGACTCGATGTAACCGGCCGGCGCATCGCCGATGGCCCAGGGGTTCTCGCGATCCGCCTCGTGCGCGGCGCTGAGGGCGCCCACATTGGCGCGCAGCCACGCTTCATCCTGGAACCAGGAAAGCGGCCCGCGTGCATGGACAGTGATGTAGTTCCAGGTCGGCACCGCTTTGCCGTGCTCGGCCTTGGAGGGATACCAGTTGGGCGTGATATAGGCGTTCGGCCCAAGGAAGACCGCCAGCGCCTCGCCGTGCGCGCTTTTCCACACCGGGTTGGCGCGCGCCACGTGTCCGCGCAGCACGCCCTTTTCCGCATCCAGCAGCAGCGGCAGGTGGTTGGCCTCCACGCCTTCCGGCCCATGCGTCACAAGCGTCGCGAACCCGATCCGCCGCATCGCATCATGCAGCACGGAAACACGGTCTTCGCGGAAATGTCCGGGCACATACATGGCGCGATAATATGCGCCTGCCCCCGCCCGGCCAAAGCGTGATAAGGACGCGCCATGCGCATCGCAGCCCTGCTTCTTGCCCTTCTCACCCTGGCCGGGTGCTCGAAACCGGCCTGGCACATGACCGATATTTCAGGCGGGATGCCGAAGCTGGACTTCCGCATGACCAGCGCCGGGCGCCCGGTTTCCGCCCAGGATTTCCGCGGCAAGGTGGTGGCGCTCTATTTCGGCTACACCCACTGCCCGGACGTCTGCCCCGCCACGCTGGCCAACCTGGCCGACATGCTGGCCAAGGTGAACAGCCCCGATGTGCGCGTTCTGTTCGTGACGGTGGACCCCGACCGCGACACCGATGCCGTGCTGGCCCAGTATGCCAAGGCCTTTTCGCCGCAGGTGGTAGGCCTGCGCGGCACGGCGAACCAGCTTGCCGGCCTGGCGCGCACCTATCGCGTGGCCTATGCGGTGACCAAGGGCCCGCCCTATCAGGTGTCGCACTCCAACGCGGTGTTCTTTTTTGACCGCGATGGCGCGGCGCGTCTGGTCACAACCGACACGACCGACACCGCCGCAATGGCGGAAGACGTGAAGCGGCTGCTTCAGTAGGCACAACTGTCATGGCCCGCAGAAGCGGGCCATGACACCGGATGCGGGATGTCAGATATGCAGCGCGGCGCCGTCCGCCGCCAGCACCGCTTCGTGCATCATTTCCGACAGCGTGGGATGCGGGAAGATGGTGTGCGCCAGCTCCTGGTCGGTGAGTTCGCCGGTCTTGGCCACCGTATAGCCCTGGATCAGTTCGGTGACTTCCGCGCCTACCATGTGCGCGCCCAGAAGCTCGCCTGTGTCGGCATCGAACACGGTCTTGACCAGGCCCTCCGGCTCGCCCAGCGCAATGGCCTTGCCGTTGCCGATGAAGGGGAAGCGGCCTACCTTGATCTTGCGGCCCGTGGCCTTGGCCGCCGCCTCGGTCAGGCCCACGCTGGCGACCTGCGGCCAGCAATAGGTGCAGCCCGGCACGTTCGATGTGTTGAGCGGATGTACGCCTTTCACGCCCGCGATCTTCTCGGCTACGATCACGCCTTCATGCATGGCCTTGTGCGCCAGCCAGGGCGGCCCCACCAGGTCGCCGATGGCCCACACGCCTTCGACCCCCGTTTCGCCATACTTGCCCGCGACCACATGGGTCTTCTCGACCTTTATGCCTGCGGCTTCCAGGCCGATATTCTCGATATTGCCCACGATGCCCATGGCCAGGATCACGCGGTCCACCGTGATGGTCTCGGTCTTACCGTCCTTGGCCTTGAGCGTGGCGGTCACATTGTCCGCGCCCTTCTTCAGCTCGGTCACGGTGGTGCCGGTCTTGAGCTTCATGCCCTGCTTGGTGAAGGCCTTGGCGGCAAAGGCGGAAATCTCTTCGTCTTCCACCGGCAGCACGCGGTCCAGCACTTCGACCACGGTCACGTCGGAGCCCAGGGTGCGGAAGAAGCTGGCGAACTCGATCCCGATCGCACCTGAACCCACCACCAGGAGCGACCTGGGGAAGACATTGGGCACCAGCGCCTCGCGATAGGTCCAGACCAGCTTGCCGTCGGGCTCCAGGCCCGGCAGCGTGCGCGCCCGCGCGCCCGTCGCCAGCACGATGTTCTTCGCCGCGTATTCGCCGGTCTTGCCATCTGCGGTCACCGAAAGCTTGCCCTTGCCGGCCAGCCTGGCCTCGCCCGCGATCACCGTGATCTTGTGCTTCTTCATCAGGAAGCCGACGCCGTTCGACAATTGCTCGGACACGGCGCGGCTGCGCTTGACGATCTTCCCGATATCGAACTTGAAATTATCGGCGCTGAATCCGAACTCGCCCAGCCGGTGCATCAGGTGCCAGATCTCGCTGGAGCGCAGCAGCGCCTTGGTCGGGATGCAGCCCCAGTTGAGGCAGATGCCGCCCAGTCTTTCGCGCTCGACCACCGCGGTCTTGAGGCCAAGCTGCGCCGCGCGGATGGCGCAGACATAGCCGCCGGGGCCGCCGCCCACCACGATCACGTCAAAGGAAGTGTCAGCCATGGATCACCTTACAGCAGCATCGAAGCAGGTTCTTCGATGAACTGCTTGAGCGTCGCCAAGAATTTCGCGCCGGTCGCGCCGTCCACCACCCGATGATCGCAGGACATGGTCACGGTCATCACGGTCGCCACCTCGACCTTGCCGTTCACGACGACGGCGCGCTCCTCGCCCGCGCCCACTGCGATGATGCAGCTCTGCGGCGGATTGATGATGGAGGTGAAGTTCTTGATGCCGTACATGCCCATGTTCGAGACCGAGAAGCCGCCGCCTTCATATTCGCTGGGCTTGAGCTTCTTCTCGCGCGCGCGGACGGCCAGCTCCTTGATCTCATTCGAGATCGCGACCAGCCCCTTGGCCTGGGCCTTGAACACGATGGGCGTGATCAGCCCGAAGTCCAGCGCCACCGCCACGCCCACATCCGCATCCTTGTGGCGCAGGATGGCGGTATCGGTCCAGCTGGCGTTGACGGCAGGATGCTTCATCAGCGCCATCGCGCTCGCCTTCACGACGAAGTCGTTGACCGACAGCTTGTAGGCCGGCGTCTTGTCTTTCCCTTTCGGCGCGGCGGCATTCATCTTCTCGCGCACCGCCATCAGGGCGTTCAGGTTGCAGTCAATGGTGAGGTAATAATGCGGGATCAGCGTCTTGGCGCTGGTCAGGCGCTTGGCGATGGCCTTGCGCATGGAGTCGTGCGGAATCTCCTCATAGCTGCCCGCGGGATAGAGCAGTCGCGCGTCGGGCAGAGGCGCCACGCCCGGAACACCTGCGCCCGCGGCAGGCGCTGCCGCTGCGGCAGCCGGAGCAGCCTTGGCGCCGGGCCTGGCATTTTCCACGTCCGCCTTGACGATGCGGCCGCGTGGGCCGCTGCCGGCGATGGCCGAAAGATCGACGCCCTTCTGCGCGGCGATACGGCGCGCCAGGGGCGAAGCGAAAATCCGGTCCCCTTCCTTGGGCGCGGGGGCGGGAGCGGCGGCAGGAGCGGCTTTCGGCGCCTCGGCCTTGGGCTGAGTGGGTGCGGGTTCGCCGGTCTTTCCGCCGTCCTTGGGCGCGGCTTCCGCTTTCACCGCCGCCTTGATGTCCTGCATGGCGGCAGAGATATCGATGGCGTCGGCCTTCTCGCCTTCCGTCAGCAGCACCGCGATGGGTGCATTGACTTTCACGCCTTCGGTGCCTTCCGGCACCAGTATCTTGCCGATCTTGCCTTCATCGACGGCTTCGAACTCCATCGTCGCCTTGTCGGTTTCGATCTCGGCCAAGATGTCGCCGGACTTGACGGTGTCGCCTTCCTTCACCAGCCATTTGGCGAGCTTGCCCTCCTCCATGGTGGGCGAAAGCGCGGGCATCAGAATATTGGTCGCCATCGGCTACTCCCTGTAGCTGACGGCTTTCACCGCGGCGATGATGTCGTCCACCGTCGGCAGGGCCAGCTTTTCGAGGTTGGCGGCATAGGGCATCGGCACGTCCTTGCCCGACACCTTGGTGGGCGGCGCATCCAGCCAGTCGAATGCCTCCAGCGCCACGCGGGCGGAAATCTCCGAACCGATCGAGCAGACCGGCCAGGCCTGTTCCACCGTAACGATGCGGTTGGTCTTCTTCACGCTTTCCAGAACGGTGTCCATGTCCAGCGGGCGCAGGCTGCGAAGGTCGATGATCTCGGCATCGATGCCTTCCTCGGCGAGTTTCTCGGCCGCTTCCAGCGCCTGGCCCACGGTGATGGAATAGGCGACGATGGTCGCATCCTTGCCGGGGCGCACCACGCGCGCCTTGCCGATGGGCAGAACGAAATCGTCCAGCTTCGGCACCGGAAAGCTGCGGCCATAGACGATCTCGTTCTCCAGGAAGATTACCGGATTGGGATCGCGGATCGCGGCCTTGAGCAGCCCCTTGGCGTCGGCGGCAAAATAGGGCGCGATCACCTTCACGCCCGGAACGCTGGCATACCAGGCGGAATAATCCTGGCTGTGCTGGGCGGCCACGCGTGCCGCTGCGCCATTAGGGCCGCGGAAAACGATGGGGCAACTCATCTGGCCGCCCGACATGTAACGTGTCTTGGCGGCCGAATTGATGATCTGGTCCATCGCCTGCATGGCGAAGTTCCAGGTCATGAACTCCACAATGGGCTTGAGCCCGTCAAAGGCCGCGCCGATGCCAAGCCCGGTGAAGCCATGCTCGGTGATCGGCGTGTCGATCACGCGCCGGTCGCCGAATTCCTCCAGAAGTCCCTGGCTGACCTTGTAGGCGCCCTGATACTGGGCGACTTCCTCGCCCATCAGGAAGACCAGTTCGTCGCGGCGCATCTCTTCGGCCATCGCGTCGCGCAGCGCCTCGCGTACGGTCTGGTTGACGAACTCCGTGCCTTCGGGAATCTGCGGATCGGCGCCGACATCGATCTTTTTGGGCGCAAGGGTTTCCAGGCCCTTGTCGGCCACCGCCTTGTGGTCCTCGCCGGGCGGTTCCTGGGGAGCAACGGGAGCGGCAGGTTTCGCGGCCTCGGCCTTTTTCCCCGGTGCGGCGTCTGCGCTTTCGCCATCGGCCAGAAGCGTGGCGATGGGCGAATTGACCTTCACGCCCTCGGTGCCTTCCGGCACCAGGATCCTGCCGATCCGTCCCTCGTCCACGGCCTCGAACTCCATCGTGGCCTTGTCGGTCTCGATCTCTGCCAGGATGTCGCCGGACTTTACGGTATCGCCTTCCTTTACCAGCCACTTGGAAAGCTTGCCTTCCTCCATCGTGGGAGAAAGCGCGGGCATCAGAATCTCGGTGCTCATCAGGCGTAAATGTCCGTATAAAGTTCTTCCAGGCCCGGCTCCGGGCTCTCGCTTGCAAATTCGGCCGCCGCCACGATCTGGGCCTTGACCTCGGTATCGATGGCCTTGAGGTCCTGCTCGCTGACCACGCCGCGCTCGATCAGCTTCTTGCCGAAGTGCTCGATGGGATCGCGTTTCTCGCGCATCTCGCTGACTTCCTCGCGGGTACGGTACTTGGCCGGGTCCGACATGGAGTGGCCGCGATAGCGGTAAGTCTGCATCTCCAGGATGATGGGGCCCTTGCCGCTGCGGCAATGCTCCATCGCCTCCGCGCCGGCCTTCTGCACGGCCTCCACATCCATGCCATCCACCTGCAGGCCGGGAATGTTGAAGGACAGGCCGCGCCGGGAGAAATCGGCCACCGCGCTGGAGCGGGCCACCGAGGTGCCCATCGCATACTGGTTGTTCTCGATCACATAGACGACCGGCAGCTTCCAGAGCTCGGCCATGTTGAAGCTCTCATAGACCTGGCCCTGGTTGGCCGCGCCGTCGCCGAAATAGGTGAGCGTCACCGCCTTGCTGCCGCGATACTTGTTGGCGAAGGCCAGGCCCGTGCCGATCGGCACCTGGGCGCCCACGATGCCGTGGCCGCCATAGAATTTCTTCTCGGACGAGAACATGTGCATCGAGCCGCCCTTGCCGCGCGACAGGCCGGTGGAGCGGCCGGTGAGTTCGGCCATCACGGCCTTGGGATCGACCCCCTGCGCCAGCATATGGCCGTGATCGCGATAGGCGGTGATCTGCTGATCCTCGGACGTGGCCGCGGCCATCAGGCCCACAACCACCGCTTCCTGGCCGATATACAGGTGGCAGAAGCCGCCGATCAGCCCCATGCCGTAAAGCTGGCCCGCCCGCTCTTCGAAACGGCGGATCAGCAGCATGTCATGGTAAAGTTTCTTGAGGGATTCCGAATTGCTCTTGGGGGCGTCTGGCATGGGCTATGGGGCTGCCGTTTTTTGGGTTTTGAAAGCTGGAAACGGGTTGTTGCAAGCCCCGGAGAACTTGGCAAGGCCATTGTTATTTTATTGCGCCGCACCTTCCGAACAGCGTTCGCAACCTGGGCAATCTTGCTGCTGTCTGTAGGAAAAGAACGCAAGATTGCGTCAGCTTCGCCCCTGGCCCTGCCTTTCGCACGGCCACCTGCGACGTTACGCGCGAAAGCGGAAGGTCCCCGGAAGACGCCCCGGAAAATGCTTCAGTGGCCGGGACGCGGCACTGCCACCTGATTGGGTGCGCCGTCCATCAGCTGGCCCCGCGCCAGCTCTTCCACCAGGTCCGGATCGGCGCCATTCTTTTCCATCAGTCCGATCCGGTGTTCCAGCCGCATGCGGTCGCTCTGCAGCTGTGCAAGCTGCTCCTGCTGGATGCCCAGCCTGGCTTCCGTATCTTCCAGCGCGAGGATGCCGCGGCTGCCCCAGACGGCATAGGCGCCGAAATAGCTCACGACCGCGACCGTCACCGCCGGAACGACGAGAACACCGAAAATTCGTGTGACGGAACGCCTGATTCGCATTCCCACAACGAATCACACACTGATTCGCAGCGTCAAGCGAAAAAAGACAGAGATTCCCGGGCTCTAGGAACTTCAGGATGGAACGGTCCCCGGCGCGGCCCACCGCGCGGGCCTGAGCTCGTCGCGGGTAAACCAGGCCCGGATGCTTTTCTGCCGGTCGGTCGAGACACAGAACAGATGGTCCCCAGCATCCGCCGTGACGCACATCACGAAATCGCTGTCCGGCTGGCGGATCACCATGCTTCCGAGCCCTATGTCCATCATGTCCTCCCGCTTGAATCGCGGAGAACATAATAGGAACAAAAATCAGGCGCGCAAGACGCTCCGGCCCGCATAAACGGCGACGTCGCCCAGCATCTCCTCGATGCGCAGCAGTTGGTTGTATTTCGCCAGCCGGTCGGAGCGCGCCAGGCTGCCGGTCTTGATCTGCCCGCAATTGGTTGCCACGGCCAGGTCGGCGATGGTGGAATCCTCCGTCTCGCCGGAGCGGTGGCTCATCACCGCCTTGTAGGCGGCGCGGTGCGCCATCTCGACCGTTTCCAGCGTCTCGGTCAGCGAGCCGATCTGGTTGACCTTGATCAGGATGGCATTGGCGGTCTTCTTCTCGATGCCCTGCTTCAGGCGTGTCACATTGGTGACGAACAGATCGTCGCCCACCAGGTTGATCTTGCCGCCCAGTTCGTCGGTCATGGCTTTCCAGCCCGCCCAGTCGTCCTCGGCCATGCCGTCTTCGATCGACACGATCGGATAGCGCGACACCAGATCGGCATATACCTTGACCATCTCATCGGGCGAAAGCGTCCTGCCCTCGCCTTCCAGCACATACTTTCCATCCTTGAAGAATTCGGTCGAGGCGGGATCCAGCGCGAAGAAGATGTCTTCACCCAGCCTGTATCCGGCCTTCTCCACGGCCCGGGAGATGAAGCCCAGTGCCTCGTCCGGCGACTTGAGGTTGGGGGCGAATCCGCCCTCGTCGCCCACATTGGTGTTGAGGCCCGCTTCCGAGAGCTGTTTTTTCAGCGTGTGGAAGACTTCCGCCCCCATGCGCAGCGCCTCGCGGAAGGTCGGCGCGCCGGCCGGCATGATCATGAATTCCTGGAAGTCGATGGGATTGTCGGCGTGCACGCCGCCATTGACGATGTTCATCATCGGCACCGGCAGCACATTGGCCTTGGGCCCGCCCACATAGCGGAACAGCGGCAGGTTCGCCGCCGACGCCGCCGCTTTCGCCGCCGCCAGCGACACGCCCAGGATCGCATTGGCGCCAAGGCGCGCCTTGTTGGGCGTGCCGTCCAGCGCGATCATGGTGCGATCGATCTTGACCTGCTCTTCGGCCTCCAGCCCGCACAGCGCATCGAACAGCTCGCCATTCACCGCGGCGACGGCCTTTTCCACGCCCTTGCCGCCATAGCGTTTGCCGCCGTCGCGCAATTCCACGGCCTCGTGCGCGCCGGTCGATGCGCCGGAGGGCACTGCGGCCCGGCCGAACGAACCATCTTCCAGCCGCACGTCCACTTCCACGGTGGGATTGCCCCGGCTGTCCAAAATTTCACGGCCGGTAATATCGACAATGGCGGTCATGCTGTGGCTCCCTCAATCCGTCCCGCTTCTACGGGAGCGGGCCCACCCGCACAAGCATATTGGGCGGATGGATCAGGAGGGCGAATCCTGGAGCATTTTCGATGCGCAAATCCTTATTTTTGAAAAGTTTGATGACGATCGTGCTGCTGGGCGGCGGCGCGGCCCTGGCGCAGCCGGCGGCGGGCGGACGGGCGGGAACCTTCCTGACGCCCGAACAACGCGCCATGTTCGTGGAGCAGGCGCGCGAGCAGACGCAAAACATGACCGCCGAGCAGCGCCGGTCCTGGCGGCGCGACCAGTTCACCAGGCTGGCCGCGATGTCCGATGCGGACAAGGCGAAACTCAAGGCAGACATGCAGGCCCGGTGGGATGCCCTGCCCCAGGCCCGCAAGGACGAGGTCGAGCAACGCATCGCCGCGCGCGCGCAGAGGAGCGCGCCGCCGCCCGCGCCGGACATGAATCCCAACCAGGGTCAGGCCGTCGCGCAATAGCGGTCAGGGAAGGATGAGCCCGTGCCGCAACACCGGCGCGGGCTTTTCCTCTGGGAAACCTGGCCGGACGCCGTGCTAGACCGCCCGCTGCGTCTTGACGACGGCGTCGATCTCGACCAGTTGGTCGAGAAGCGCAGGAAAATCGTCGAGCTTGACCATGTTCGGACCGTCGCTGGGTGCGTGATCGGGATCCTGGTGTACTTCCATGAACACCGAGGCCACGCCCGCCGCCACCGCGGCGCGAGCAAGATAGGGCACCATCGTGCGGTCGCCGCCTGAACGGTCGCCCTGCCCGCCCGGCTGCTGCACCGAATGGGTGGCGTCGAACACCACCGGCGCGCCGAAACCCGCCATGATCGGAAGCGCGCGCATGTCGCTGACCAGCGTGTTGTAGCCGAAGGAGACGCCGCGCTCGGTCACCAGCACATTGGCATTGCCCGCGCCGGTGATCTTGGCGATCACGTTCTTCATGTCCCAGGGCGAGAGGAACTGGCCCTTCTTGACGTTGACCGCCTTCCCCGTATGGGCCGCCGCCACCAGAAGATCGGTCTGGCGCGACAGGAAGGCCGGAATCTGAAGCACATCGACCGCCTGCGCCACCGCAGCGCACTGGTCGCGCTCATGCACGTCGGTGAGCACCGGCACGCCGAGCGTCTTGCGCAGGTCGGCGAAGATGGGCAATGCGACCTCAAGCCCGACGCCGCGCGCCGACGCCGCGCTGGTGCGGTTGGCCTTGTCGAAGCTGGTCTTGTAGACCAGCCCCACGCCCTTCTCCGCGCATATCTCTTTCAGCGCGCCCGCCATGTCGAAGGCGTGCTGGCGGCTTTCCAGCTGGCAAGGCCCTGCGATGACGGTAAGCTTGCGCGCATTGCCGATGGCGACGGGATGGGATGGCGGGCCCAGGGTGACGGTGCTGTTCGGGTGGATGTTGGAACTCATGGCGGCCCTTTTAGGACACCACGCACAGACGGGCAAATCCGCGCCCGGCGAACCTAGGGGATGGCGGCCGCAGCGGCGATGCTGAGCGGGCTGGCCAGCGGCGAAAGCAGATTCATCGCGTCCCAGAAGATGGTGGTATTCACCCGCACCACATCGCCGGGATAGATCTGGGTCGAGCGATCGGCCGGCAGCCGCAATTCCCGGTTGGAGCCTTCGCGGCGTACATAGATCACACTTTCCACGGCACTGGGCGCATAACCGCCCGCAAGCGCGACCGCGTTGAGCGCGTTCATGTGGTTGACGTAAGGATATTCACCGGGCCTGTTGACGGCGCCGATGATGTAAAAGGGGCGGTAGGTCGTAACCTCCACCGACACGCGCGGCGACTTGAGATAGCCCTGCCCGAGGGCCGCCGCGATCACGCGCTCCAGCTGCGGGGCGGTATATCCGGCGGCGCGTACCTGTCCGATCAGGGGCAGGCGCGCGAAGCCCGACCCGTCGATGGTGTATTCGCCGGAAAGGTCGGTTTCGTCGAAGACCGTCAGGCGCAACTTGTCGCCCGCGCCCAGCACATAATCGGGATTGGCCTGAGGCTGGTTTTGCGCGGCGGCGCCGGCGGCATGGGGATCGATGGCGGCCGTGCGCTGTGCGGGCAGCGTGGGCATTGCGGGCGCGGCGGACCTGATGTCCTGCGTCGCGCCAAGCTGCGTCGCGCCAGGCTGCGCCGCGCCAGGCTGCGCCGCATCGGCCTTGGGCGTGCCCGCCTGCGGCGCGGAGCCCGGATTCAGCGCCGGATAATAGCCTGCGGGCACGGAGGAAGATGCGGCACCCGATGGCGCGGGCGATGCGGCCACGGGCGCGACGGCGCCGCCCGGTGGAATCGTATCGTAGTTGTCGCCCGGAAACCGTTTAAGGCCATAATTGTCATAGCCATCGGCGCGGGCATGGCCGAGCAACCCGAACAGCAGCATTCCCGC
Source organism: Rhizomicrobium sp. (assembly GCA_035547015.1). GTDB lineage: Bacteria > Pseudomonadota > Alphaproteobacteria > Micropepsales > Micropepsaceae > Rhizomicrobium. The sequence goes on from DASZVO010000006.1 coordinate 13,182, forward strand.
CAGCAGGACGCCGGCAGCGCGCAACAGAAACAGCGAAACAGAGGGACCCATGCGCCGATGCTACAGGCCGGGCCGTTACGGAATTGCTACGCGTCGCGGCCGGTCATGGTTAAGCGGCCGTTAAGCGGCTAGACCAGCCTGCTCTTCCGGACTGCGGCCGCGACAAAGCCGGTGAACAGCGGATGCGGCTCCAGCGGGCGCGATTTCAGTTCGGGATGGAACTGCACGCCGATGAACCAGGGATGGTCGGGTATCTCCATGATCTCGGGCAAGCGTCCGTCCGGCGACCAGCCCGACACCTCCATGCCGTGCGCCGCCAACTGCCGGGCGTAATCGACATTGACCTCATAGCGGTGGCGATGGCGTTCGCTGATCTCGGTGGCGCCGTAGACTTCGGCCACGCGGGAACCAGGCGTCAGCGTCGCGGGATAGGCGCCCAGCCGCATCGTGCCGCCCATATCGCCGTCGGCCGCCCGGGTTTCCACCTGGTTGCCCTTCACCCATTCCGTCATCAGTCCGATCACCGGATGGGCGGGCTTGCCGATCTCGGTCGTGCCCGCCCCTTCCAGACCCGCCAGATCGCGCGCCGCCTCGATCACCGCCATGTGCAAGCCATAGCAGATGCCCAGGAACGGCACCTTGCGCTCGCGCGCGAACCGGACCGCCCTGATCTTGCCTTCGGTGCCACGCTCGCCGAAGCCGCCGGGCACCAGGATGCCGTTGACGTTCTCAAGAAAAACGGCGGCATCCTCGCGCTCGAACACCTCGCTGTCGATCCAGTCCAGGTGCACCTTGACGTTGTTGGCCAGCCCACCATGCGCCAGCGCCTCGGACAGCGATTTGTAGCTGTCCTTGACCTGCATGTACTTCCCCACCACGGCGATGCGCACCTCGCCTTCGGGGTTCTTCACGCGCTCCACCACACTCTGCCAGCGCGACAGATCGGGCGGCGGCGCATTCTCCAGCCCGAACACCTTCAGCAACTGGGTGTCCAGGCCCACCTCGTGATAGGCGACCGGCACGCGGTAGATGGTGTCCAGGTCCATCGCCGGGATGACGCGCTCGGCCGCCAGGTTGCAGAACAGGCCGATCTTGCGGCGGTCGTCGTCCGGAATGGGATGCGATGTGCGGCACAGCAGTATGTCGGGCTGGATGCCGATGGCGCGCAGTTCCTTGACGCTGTGCTGGGTGGGCTTGGTCTTGAGTTCGCCCGCCGCCTCGATGAAGGGCACCAGGGTCAGGTGGATGAAGGCCGTCTGGCCGCGCCCCAGGTCGTTGTGCAGCTGGCGGATCGCTTCGAAGAAGGGCAGCCCCTCGATGTCGCCCACCGTGCCGCCGATCTCCACCAGCAGGAAATCCAGCCCGTCGCTGTCGGCCAGGACGAATTCCTTGATCATGTCGGTGACGTGCGGGATCACCTGCACCGTGCGGCCCAGATAGCCGCCCTTGCGCTCCTTCTCGATCACCTGCTGGTAGATGCGGCCCGACGTGATGTTGTCGGACCTGCGCGCCGACACGCCGGTGAAGCGCTCATAGTGCCCCAGGTCGAGATCGGTCTCGGCCCCGTCGTCGGTGACATAGACCTCGCCGTGCTGGAACGGCGACATCGTTCCGGGATCGACGTTGAGATAGGGATCGAGCTTGCGGAGGCGGACTTTGTAACCGCGCGCCTGAAGCAGCGCGCCGAGAGCGGCGGACGCCAGACCTTTTCCGAGGGAAGAGACCACGCCGCCGGTGATGAAGATTAACCGGGCCATGGGAGGCCAACATGTCGAAACACGCCGAACTGCTCAAGCGCAAAAATGCAAAATCGTCCGGCCGCTAACAGCTATGCACAAACCGCAGATATATCGCAGGATTACTGCGGCTTCGGCACCGACGGACCGGCCGGTGGAACGGGGGCGGGCGCGGACGGCTTGGCGGGTTGCTGGCTCACTGGGGCCGGCGACGCCGAATCAAGGATCGAGGTTTCGTTGCGGCCGTGCAGCGCCAGCAGGTTGAGCCCGATGCAGGTCAGGAAGAACAGCCCCGCCAGGATGGCGGTGGTGCGGGTCAGCGTGTCGGCCGCGCCGCGGGGGGTGAACAGGCCGCCCATGCCGCCGCCGCCCATGCCCAGCGCGCCGCCTTCGGACCGCTGGAGCAGCACGAAGACGATGAGGGCGATGGCGATAATCAATTCGGCGACGAGCAACAGGGTCTGCATGGACGCTTTCATCCGGACGGTCGGCGGCGGGTCTTAGAACATCCGGTCTGATTTGGAAAGGTTCCGCCCGAATTGCCTATTTTTCACTGCGGGAACTGCGAAAATGGGCCGAATATCTGGGGGTGGAGGGCAATTTCCGGCCTGGGCGTATTCCATGCGCACCCGTTTGCTTGTCCCGATCGGCCTGGCACTGCTGGCCGGCTGCGCCCCCACCCCGCCCCCACAGCCGGGGTTTCACCCCGTCGCCGAAAGCAGCGCTCCCCTGGCCGCGCCTGCCGATATCGCGGTGGTCAACCGGCTGACCTGGGGAGCAGATACCTCCAGCGCCCAGGCGGCGGCGCGGCTTGGCATCGCCGCCTGGGTCCGCGGACAGCTTCACCCGACCGGAGACGACGGCCTGCCGCCGGACGCGCAAGGCCAGATCGCGGCGATGGAGATCAGCAACAAGAGCCTGGTGGAGATCAATGATGAGGTCCGCGGCCTGCGCCAGAAGGCGCAAAGCCTGAAAGGCACCCCGGACCATGACGCCGCCCAGAAAGCCTATCAGCAGAAGCTCAACGATCTCGCGCGCGAAGCGGCCACCCGTTCGCTGCTGCGCGATCTTTATTCGAAGAACCAGCTCAAGGAGCAGCTCACCTGGTTCTGGCTCAACCATTTCAACGTCCATCAGAACAAGGGCGAGATCCGCGCGCTGATCGGCGATTATGAGGAAAACGCCATCCGCCCGCACGTGCTGGGCAAATTCCGGGACCTGCTGGCGGCCACGGTGATGCATCCGGCCATGCTGCAATATCTGGACAATGCCCAGAACGCCAAAGGACACATCAACGAGAACTATGCCCGCGAGATCATGGAGCTGCACACGCTGGGCGTGGGCTCGGGCTACAGCCAGCAGGATGTGCAGGAACTGGCGCGGATGCTGACGGGCCTGGGTGTGAACCTGTCGGGCAAACCGCCCGCGCCCCAGAAGAACCAGCGCGAGGATTTCCGCGGCAAGGACCTGACGCTCTACAATCCCAACCGCCACGATTATGGCGACAAGATCCTCTTCGGCAGCAGCATCAAGGGCGAAGGGATGGAGGAGATCGCCCGCGCCATCGCGATCCTGGCGGCCGAACCGCCGACGGCGCGCTTCGTCTCGCGCGAACTGGCGCAATACTTCTGCTGCGACACACCTTCCGATGCGCTGGTCGAGAGCATGGCCGCGACCTGGATGCAGACGGACGGCGACATCTCGCGCGTGCTGGAGACGCTGTTTTCATCGCCCGAATTCGCGGCCTCGCTGGGGCGCCGCTTCAAGGACCCGATCCATTACGCGCTCAGCGCGCTCCGCGCCGCCTATGGCGACACCGTGATCCTCAACGTCCAGCCGCTGATGAACTGGCTGAACCGCATGGGCGAGCCCCTTTATGGCCATGAGACGCCGGACGGCTATGCGCTGACCGAGGCAAGTTGGTCGGGGCCTGGCGAAATGGCCACACGCTTTGAGATCGCACGTCTGGTGGGCGTGGGTCATTCCGGCCTGTTCAGGCTGCCCGGCGATCCCAAGGAACCGGCACCGCCGCCCGTGATCCAGAAGACCCGTTATGCCCAGGCCATCCTGCCCACGCTCGGCGCAGCGACCAGGAGCGCGCTGGCCGAAGCCAAAACGCCCCCCGACTGGAACCTGCTGTTCCTGTCCTCACCCGAATTCATGCGGAGATGAGCCATGTCTGATCACGCTTTGCGGTTTCAACGTCCGCCGACACCCCCGATGGGAAGACGCGCCTTTCTCGCGGCGGCCGCCGCGGCGCCCTTCTTCACTGCGGGCCGTCTTTATGCCACGCCGATGACGGGCCCCCGGCTTCTTGTGGTGTTCCTGCGCGGCGCTTACGACGCCGCCAGCGTCCTGGTGCCGGTATCGAGCAGCTTCTATTACGAATCCCGCAAAACCATTGCGATCCCGAAGGCGGCGGCGCTGCCGCTGGACGGCGACTGGGGCCTGCATCCGGCATTGAAGGACTCCATCCTTCCGTTGTGGCAGAAGAAGCAGATCGCCTTCATTCCCTTCGCGGGCACGGACGACCTGACCCGCAGCCATTTCGAGACACAGGACACGATCGAACTGGGCCAGCCGGTCGGCGGCTCCCGTGACTACCGCTCCGGCTTCATGAGCCGCACGGCCTCTGTGCTGTCGGGGAGCGAGCCCATCGCTTTCACCAGCCAGTTGCCGCTGACCTTCCGCGGCGGTGCGCCCATTCCCAACATCGCGCTCAACTTTGCCGGAAAGCCCGGCGTGTCGGATCGCAACGCCCAACTGATCCAAGCCATGTACCAGGGCCAGCAACTGGCGCCCGCCGTGACCGAAGGCTTTGCCGTGCAGAACGAAGTCTATCAGGCGGTCAGTGCTGAGATGCAGGCGGCCAACCGCAACGCCGTCAGCACCAGGGGCTTCGAACTGTCGGCGCACCGGATCGGCCTTCTGATGCGGGAGAAGTTCAACCTGGGCTTTGTCGATGTCGGCGGCTGGGACACGCATGTGAACCAGGGCGGCGCAGACGGCTATCTGGCCACCCGCATCGGCGAACTGGGGCGCGGACTTCTTGCGCTGGCGGACACGCTGGGGCCCGAATGGGACAACACCATCGTGATAGCCGTCAGCGAATTCGGCCGGACCTTCCGCGAAAATGGCGATCGCGGCACCGATCACGGCCACGGCAGTGTCTATTGGGTGCTGGGCGGCGGCGTGAAGGGCGGGCGCGTCGCGGGCCCGCAAGTCGCCGTGACGCAAGCCAATCTGTTCCAGGACCGCGACTGGCCCGTCCTGACCGACTATCGCGCACTGATCGGCGGCATATTGAAGAAGGCTTATGGCTTGTCGCAGGCACAGACCGCGACGATCTTCCCGTCCGCCGGCCCGGCGGACCTCGCGCTGATCTAGGACGCCAGCGCTTCGGCCTGGGTGTGGGAGCGGATGGCGGCGACCGCCGCGTCTATTTCGGCGAGCTGCTCGGCCGCCGACGTCTCCGGATGGAAAATCTGGTGCAGGGTCAGCGCGGCATGGCCCAGCAGATGCATCGAGGCATTGCGGTCCACATTCAGTTCCAGCCCCTCCGCCGCCGCCAGGACGGACTCGCAACATTCCACTGCCGGCTGGAATCCGCCGTCGCGGCTTCGGTCCGCGATGGATCTTGTCAGGGCCTGCAGCTTCGCCAGATGGGGTGGTTTCTGCGCCGCCGGCGCATCCTGCATCAGCCGCCACAGCACGCAGACCTGGAAGCCGTCGCGGCGCAGCTTTTCCTCCGCCAGCTTTTCGCGCGCGGCCTTCAGTTCGGTATCCAGCTTGCGGGCAACGGCCTCGCTGGGCAGCTTGTCCTTGGCCTTCATCTTGAGCGAATTGGGCGGCTCGAACACGTCGGCGCCGGACGGGCCGCGGTCATCGCCCTTGCGCCGGTCGGGGCCGACATAGTCGGTGGTGATCACAAATCCCTTCCGGCGCTCTATATGCGCCTCGATGCGCTGGCGCAGGAGCGAAATGGAAAAGGGCCGCAGCAGCATGTCGTCGGCGCCGCTCGATATGACCTTGTTGATCAGTGCCGTGCTCTTGTCCCAGGCCGTCACGATGATCACGATGAAGGGATTGTCGCCCGCCGCGCCCTGACGCAGCCGCTGGATGGTCTCGCACAACTCGTCGGCCGCGCCCTGTGCCTCGCAAAGCGCGATGTCGGGCGGATTGTGCTGCACGGCCCTGACGAAATCGTCGAGCGTGGACACCATCTCCGTGTGACGGAACCCCAGCGAAAACAGCGCCGCGCGGGTCGCTGTGCGGTTTCCCGGCACGGGGTCATAGATAAGCGCATCCACACTGTCGAAAGACAGCCTGTTCATAACCCACCAGACTTCTCTTTAGACGGTCAGATTGCGGCGCAGCGTGTTAACAAAAAGTCGCGCCGCGTGGTTAAGCGCGGGTAATTCCCGCAATCACCCCGAGAAAATCGCGCGCCTTCAGGCTGGCGCCGCCGACAAGCGCGCCGCCGACTTCCGGAAGGTTGAGGATTTCCGCGGCATTTTCCGGTTTCACGGAACCACCGTACAGAATGGGCATCTCGCGGGAACCCTCGCCCAACCGCGCCACCAGACAACTGCGGATATGGGCATGCATCGCCGCGATGTCGGCGACGGTCGGCGTCCGGCCCGTGCCGATCGCCCAGACCGGCTCATAGGCAATGGCCGTGTTGAGCGCCGTGGCGCCATCCGGCACGCTGTCGGCGAGCTGTTCGCCGCAGATATCGTGGTGGCGCCCCGCATCGCGCTGCGCCTGCGTCTCGCCGATGCAAATGATGGCGACAAGCCCCGCCCGCCAGGCGGCCAGCGCCTTGGCGGCGACGTCGCCGTCGCTTTCGCCATGATACTGGCGGCGCTCGGAATGGCCCACGATCACATGGGACGCGCCCGCCTCCTTGAGCATCTCGGCGGAAATGTCGCCGGTGAAGGCGCCGCTGGGACTGGCATGGCAGTCCTGGCCGCCGACAGCGAAGACGCCGTCGGCCAGGTCAGCTGCCCGCGACAGGAGGGTGGCCGGCGGGCACACCAGCACCTCGCAGGGGGGCGGCTTCAAAGCCAGCGCCTCGCCCAGCGCGACCAGTTCGCCCAGGCCATCCACCCCGTTCATCTTCCAGTTTCCCGCCACCAGCGGACGCATGCCGACCCCCGAAAGAAAATCCCGCGAAATCCTTGTCATTCCCCGTTTTCACCGGCAAAACCGCGCTGAAATCGCCATCGGAATCGCGGCTTGCCGGGAGGATGCCCCCTCCCTATCATCCCCGGCCCGTTCGCGCCACGCACTTAAGGTCACGGAATTTCTGCATGATTCAATGGTTGCACGGCCTCTCCAAGTCCTGGGTGGCGACCCTGCTGATGGGAGCCCTGACCCTGAGCTTCGTGGTCTGGGGCATTGCCGACGTGTTCACGGGAGCCTCCTCCACCGCCGTGGCCACGGTGGGCGGCACCGATATCGACCAGGCCGAATTCAGCCGCGCCTATCGCAACTTCCTGCGCAACCAGGGCCAGCAGATGGGAACCGAGATCACGCCTGAAATGGCCCAGAAGATGGGATTGGGCGTTGTGGCCCTGCAGCAGATGATCGGCCGCACCGCGCTGGACAACGAGGCCAGGAGACTGGGCCTGACGACAGCCGACGCCCAGGTGGCACAGAACATCCGCGCCATGCCCGCCTTCCGCGGCCCCATGGGCCAGTTCGACCGCACTACCTTCCTGCAACTGGTGCAGAATGCGGGTTACAACGAACAGCAGTTCATCGAGGAAGTGCGCCACGACATGACGCGCGACCAGTTGACCCAGACGGTGGAAGCCGATTTCGCGATTCCGCCTTCCTATGCCGAGGCGCTGTTCCTCTATATCAACGAAAAGCGCGCCGCCGATTATGTGATCCTGACGCCGGAGGCGGCGGGCTCCGTGGCCCCGCCCAGCGATGCGGTGTTGACGGCTTACGTGAAAGCCAATGCCGCGCGTTTCTCCACGCCGGAATACCGCGATGCGGACTATGCGATGATCCGCCCGGAAGACGTGATGGGTCAGATCACGGTGACCGACGCCCAGATCAGACAGGAATATGACGCCAAGAAGGACACCTATGTGGTGCCCGAAAAGCGCGATGTGCAGCAGATCGAGTTCAGGACGGAAGCCGAGGCCACGGCGGCCAAGGCGAAGATCGATTCCGGCACGACCTTCGATGCCCTGGCGGCCAGCCGCGGGCTGACGCCGGCACGGATTTCGCTGGGCACCCTAACCCAGAGCGATATCCCCGACGAGGCCCGCGCCAAGGCGATCTTCGCGCTGGCCCAGGGCCAGGTCAGCGCGCCGCTCAAGACCGCTTTAGGGGGCTGGGTCCTTGCCCGCACGACGAAGATCTCGCCGGGATCCACCCGCACGCTGGACGACGTGAAGGAGGAGATTCGCAAGAACCTGCAGAACCAGCTTGCCGCCAACAAGCTGGTGGACATCGTCAATGCCTATTCGGACGCGCGCGGCAACGGCGACGACCTGGCCGCTGCGGCCAAAAAGGCCGGGATGCATGTCGGCCATCTTGCGGCCGTCGACTCCAGCGGCCTCAAGCCGGACGGCACGAAAAGCGATGCGCCGGCCGATCCGGAATTCCTGCCGGCCGTGTTCAAGGCCGATGTGGGCGAAGACGTCGATCCCTTTGCGACCAAGGCGGGCGCCTATTTCACCATCCATGTGAACGGCGTGACGCCGCCCAAGCTCAAGCCGCTGGACCAGGTGCGTGCCGACGCCGTCGCCGCTTGGACGGCCGAGCAGCGCGGCACCCTGCTGGCCGCAAGGGCCAAGGCGCTGGCTGCGCAGGCGGAAAAGGACAAGTCGCTGGACGGCGTAGCGAAGGATCTGAAGGTTTCTGTGCAGCACAGCCCGGCGCTGACCCGCGCCACCAACGACACGATGTTCTCGGTAGATCTGGTGACGAAGCTGTTCAACGCGCCGCCCGGCGGCGTGGTCTGGGGCGCGCAGGGCATGGCGGGCAACTATATCGTCGCCCGCGTCACCGGCATTGCCCATCCCCGCCTCAATCCTGCCGATCCGGCCTTCCGGGCCGGCGCAGCGCGCCTGTCGCAGACGGTCGCCGGCGACTTCTCCATCGCCTTCGCCAATGCCGCGCGCGCGCGACAGGGCGTGAAGGTTAACCAGAAGCTCGTGCAATCCGTCCTCGGCGGAGGCTCGTGACCTTCCCATGATCGAACCCGCCTTCGGCGCCTTTGCGTCCGGCTACAGGGAAGGACGCGGCCAGCTTGTTCACACGCGGCTGGTGGCGGACATGGAGACGCCGGTTTCCGCCTTCCTGAAACTGGCGGACGGGCGCGACAATGCCTTCCTGCTGGAGAGCGTGCAGGGCGGCGAGATGCGGGGCCGTTATTCGATCATCGGCCTCAAGCCTGACCTGATCTGGCGCTGCCGCGGCGGCCGGGCCGAGATCAACCGCAATGCGCTCGCGGGCGACAGCTTTGCGCCGGAGCAGGCCAGGCCGCTCGATTCCCTGCGCGCGCTGACGCAGCAGACGCGACTTTCGGTGCCCACGGGCCTGCCGCCGATGGCCAGCGGATTGTTCGGCTATCTGGGCTATGACATGGCGCGGCAGGTGGAAGACCTGCCCAATCCGCCGCCCGACACGCTGGGCCTGCCCGATGCGGTCCTGCTGCGCCCCACCCTCACCGCGATCTTCGACAGCGTGCGGGACGAGATCATCCTGGTCACGCCGGTCTGGCCCGATGCAGCCGTGACCGCCGAAGCCGCCTATGCCCGCGCCACAGAGCGGCTGAACGAAGCGGTGGCGGCGCTGGAAGGTCCCGCGCCAAAACCCGCCCCCGTGCCGCAGCATCTGCCAGCCGGCGTCGCGGTCGAATCCAACATGACGAAGGACGAATATTTCGACGTCATCGGCCGCGCGAAGGAGTACATCGCGGCAGGCGATGTGTTCCAGGTCGTGCCCAGCCAGCGCTTCCGCCGGCCCTTCACGCTTCCGCCCTTTTCGCTCTATCGCGCGCTCCGGCGGCTGAATCCTTCTCCTTACCTCTATTATCTGTCCATGCCCGGCTTCCAGATCGTTGGCTCCAGCCCCGAAGTGCTGGTGCGCCTGCGCGGCGGCAAGGTCACGATCCGTCCCATCGCGGGCACCCGGCCGCGCGGCAAGACGCCGGAAGAGGATGCGGCACTGGCGAAGGACCTGATGGCCGATCCCAAGGAGCGCGCCGAGCATCTGATGCTGGTGGACCTGGGACGCAACGATGTGGGCCGCGTATCGAAGACCGGCGCGGTCAAGGTGACGGACAGTTTCTTCATCGAGCGCTACAGTCATGTGATGCACCTGGTATCGAATGTGGAAGGCGACATCCGCGACGGGCTGGACGCGGTGGACGCGCTGGCGGCGGGCCTTCCGGCGGGCACGCTGACCGGCGCGCCCAAGATCCGCGCCATGGAGATCATCGACGAGTTCGAAAAGGAAAAACGCGGCGCGGCCTATGCGGGCGCGGTGGGATATTTCGCCGCCGACGGTTCGATGGATACCTGCATCGTGCTGCGCACCGCTTTGGTCAAGGACGGCATGATGTATGTCCAGGCGGGCGGCGGCGTGGTGGCCGACAGCCAGCTCGAGGCCGAATATCAGGAGACGGTCAACAAGTCCCGTGCCCTGTTCGCCGCGGCCGAGGAAGCGGTACGCTTCGCCTCGGCGGCGAAGAAAGGGCAATGAAACAGGTCAGCGCGCCGCCACATTGAGCGCGCGTTCCGCCTTCCGCCGCATCGCCTCGTCCAGCGGCACCAGCGCCACGCCGTGATCCTGCGCCAGCCAGGCCGCCAGCAGGCGCAGCGTGGTGTCGTGCGGATGGCCGATGGCGATGGCGGCCCCTGTGCGCTTCGCCTCCCGCACCAGTGCGTCAAGCTGGGCGGCCACCGCCGCCGCACGCTGATCGTCGTCGAGGAAGATGTCGCGCCCCGCCGTCAGCACGCCATAGGCAGAAGCGACCGAGGCGGCACGGCTGTCGGGGCCGGTACGCGAATCCAGGAAGAACAGGTGCCGCGCCTTCAGCGCCGCCGCGACCGGCGCGAAGGCTTCAGCATCGGCAGTGAAGCGGCTGCCTTCGTGATTGTTGATGCCCGCGATGCCCGGCACGCGCGAAAGATTCCAGGTCACGCGGCGCGCGATTTCGTCCGCTTTCATACCGGTCCTGAGCGCCATCGGCCCCGGGTCGGCGTGACCCTTGGCTTCCATCGGCACATGCGCCAGCACCAGATGCCCCGCGCGGGTCGCCGCTTCGGCGAGAAAGGACGTGGCTTCCGCATAGGGCAGGAAAGATAACGCCACATCCTTCGGCAGCCCCAATGCCTGGTCGGTGCCCGCGATATCCTCGCCCAGATCATCGATGCAGATGGCGATCACCGGCTGTGCCTGGCCGGCGGCGCCTTGCGGTTGCGGTGCCGGCCGCATCACGGCTTCATCCAGCCAGGCGGGCGGCGGTACGGACACCAGCGGATAGAGAACCTGCGGCGCATGACGGCTTTCGGCGAAACCCTGCGGCATTGACAGATGCGCCACGGCGGGCGCGGCACGGCCCGCATCACCGGCCTGTGCCGCCATGCCGGGCATCAGGCGATCGAGAAATTGCGGCAATCCCGCCAGCGCCGCGCCGCCGCCGAACCACGCACCGGCGCCGAACAACGCGGCAAAGGCGATGTCGGGCAATCGCCGAATCAGGAATGCGCGAAGCATGGCGCACTACGACGCGCCGGCATATGGCTGTCAATCCGGCCGTCAGTCGGCCGCGACGGGCCCTCCGCCCGAAACCGCCCGCCGGCACAGCCAGACCATCCCGATCAGCAGCAGGCAGATCCAGCCCGAAGCCCAGAAGATGTCCTCGGCCGCCAGAAGATAGGCCTGACCGGTCATGGTGCGCGCCAAGGCAGCCTTGGCCGACAGATCGGAAAAGCCCAGCCGGTGCAGGCTCTGCAGGGTGCTCATCAGGCCTGGATTGAACTGGGTGGTGATATCGGCCATGCGGCTCTGGTGCAGCGCTTCGCGCCGGTCCCACAGGGTGGTGACAATGGAAGCCGCAAAGCCGCCCGCGGTGATGCGCACGAAGTTGGACAGGCCCGAAGCGAGCGGGATGCGCTGGGGCGGTACCCCGTCCAGCAATATGGTGATCATGGCCAGGAAGAAGGTCGCCATCGCGATGCCCTGGACCAGCAGCGGCAGCATGAAGTCCACGAAGCTCGCATCGGCGGTGAAGCGCGCGCGCATCAGGAACGAGACGCTGAAGGCGATGAAGGCCACGGTCGCGATGATGCGGGCGTCGATCTTGGTCATCAGCTTGGCGCTCATGGGGGTGAGCAGGACCGCGATCACCCCGGTCGGCGCGGCCACCAGCCCCGCCCAGGTCGCGGTATAGCCGACTTGGGTCTGCAGCCAGAGCGGCATCAGCAGATTGATCGCAAAGAACACGGCATAGCCCAGACAGAAGGCCAGTGTGCCCAGCGCGAAGTTTCGTCCCCGGAACAGCGACAGGTCCACGATCGGGTGTTTTTCCGTCAATTCCCAGATGAGGAAGGCGACAAAACCGATCGCGGTGACGATCGCCAGCACCACGATGAGCGGCGAGGAAAACCAGTCGGCGTCTTTGCCCTGGTCCAGCATCACCTGGAGCGAGCCTACCCATATGACCAGGAGGCCCAGCCCGACCGTATCGATGGGCAGCTTGCGCGTGGGGGTTTCCCGGTCCTTGAGGTTCACCCAGGTGAGGAAGGTGACCAGGATGCCGACCGGCACGTTGATCAGGAATATCCACGCCCAGTGATAGTTGTCGGAGATATAGCCGCCCAGGATCGGGCCGCAGATCGGCGCGACCAGCGTGGTGATGGACCATATGCCCAGCGCCGCGCCCCGCTTGCCGGGCGGGAAGATCGAGATCAGCAGCGCCTGGCTGCCGGGGATCATCGGGCCCGACACGCCGCCCTGCAGAACGCGGAAAAAGATCAGCGACGACAGGCTCCAGGCGATGCCGCACAGGAAGGACGCGACAGTGAAGGCCAGCACCGAGAAGGCGAAGGTGCGCACCACGCCATAGCGGCCCATGAGCCAGCCGGTCAACGGCACGCCGATGCCGTTCGACACGGCGAAGGCGGTGATGACCCAGGTGCCCTGGTCGGCGGAGACGCCCAGGTTGCCCGCGATGGTGGGCAGCGACACGTTGGCGATGGTGGAATCCAGCACCTGCATGAAGGTGCCCAGTGCCAGCGCGATCGCCGTGACCGCCAGCTGTCCCCCTTTGAGCGGGGCGTCGGCCGCCAGCGCCCTAGCTTCGGACCCCGGCGCCCGTGAGCGCTTTGCCGGATCCATCGGCGGTACCGGCTTGCCGTCGTCGTCGAGGATGTCCTGATCCATCGCCCTGCTCCTACCGGGTGGCGCCGTTTTCCTTCAGGATGCGCGCGATCATGGCGTCCGCGACCGGTCCACTGTCTTCGCCGGTATCGGCACGGGTGGTGCCAGGGCCCACGCGCGACGTGACAAGCGGACCCGACTGGTCGCGCACGTCGGCGTCCACGGTGACCGAAAGGCCGATGCGCAATGGATGGTCCGCCAGTTCCTTCGGATCAAGCGCAATGCGCACCGGCACGCGCTGCACGATCTTGATCCAGTTTCCGCTGGCGTTCTGCGGCGGCAGCAGCGCGAAGGCGCTGCCCGAACCCGCGCCCAGGCCTTCGACACGGCCATGATAGGTGACGTCGCCGCCATAGATATCGGCCTTCACCGTCACCGGCTGGCCCACGCGCATCCGGGCAAGCTGCACTTCCTTGAAGTTGGCATCGATCCACACGTCGTGCAGCGGCACCACGGCCATCAACGGGGTGCCGGCGGAGACCTGCTGGCCCGCCTGCACCGTGCGCTGTGCGACCACGCCGTCCAGCGGCGCGACGATGCGCATGTGACCCATCACGATGGCCGCAGACCGCAGCTGCGCCTCGGCCGCCAGCACGTCGGGATTGTGGGCGATATCGGTTCCTTCGATGGTGGCGTTGGTCTGCTGCAAGGTGCCTTCGGCCGCGTTCACCGTCGCCTGCGCCGCCGCCACCGCGTCGCGGGCGTGGGCAAGTTCCTCGCCCGAAACCGATTGCGTGGCGAACGCCTTCTGGCGGCGCTCATAGTCGGCCCTGGCCTGCGCCAACGCAACCCGCGCCTGGTTCAGTTGCGCCGAGCCGGCATCCGAACGCGAGAACTGCGCGCGCACATTGCGTACGGCCCGGGCAAGGTTCGCTTCCGCCGCCAGCAGGTTCACGCTGGCGACGGCCGGGTCCATCTCGACCAGAAGCTGGCCCTGCTTCACCGTCTGGGTGTTGTCGGCGTGCAGCGCCAGCACTGTCGCATTTTCCTTGGAGGTGATGGTCACCACATTGCCGCCCACATAGGCGTCATCGGTGCTTTCGAAGAAGCGGGCATAGAAAAGCCAATAGAGGCCATAAACGACCGCCCCGACGAGGATCACCCCGCCCAGGATCGTGAACCAGAAGCGGCGCCGGCCATTGGGAGTTTGCGCGGTATCAGTCATTGGGAAACATCCTGCTTGGCAATCTGGGGAGCGATGGGCGCAGGCTCAAAGCCGCCGCCCACCGTGAGTAGAAGCGTGATGCGCTGGATCGTGGCCTGGGCAATGACGCCGGCCAGCGCCTGCCGCGCCTGAAGCAGCGTGGATTCCGTGGTCAGCATCGGAAGCTGCGTGTCCAGCCCGCTGCGGTAGCGGTCCTCGGCGATGCGGAAGGCCCGCTCGGCGCTCACCACCGCATCCTGCTGCTGTCGGCGCTGCGCCGTCAGGCTCTTGACCTGCGTCATGGCGTCGGCGGTCTGCTTGATCGCGTTCAGGACCGCATTGTTGTAATCGGCCACGGCGACGTCGAGTTGCGCGGTCGCCCCCGCATACTGGGCGCGTATCTTGCCCGCGTCGAAGATGGGAAGGTGCAGCGCCGGACCGATGCCCATGGTGAAGGCATCGCCCGTGAACAGGTTGGAAAGGCCGATGGACTGGAAGCCCGCCAGCGCCGCCAGGTTGATGTCGGGATAGAAGTCCGCATGGGCGGCTTCACGGCCCTTCACAGCCGCTTCGACGCGCGCCTTCGCCGCCAGCACGTCGGGCCGGCGGGCCAGAAGATCGGCCGGCAGCTTTTCGGGCAGCGGCAGCACCACATCCAGGTTCGCCGTCGGGCGCGCGATGCCTGCATAGGCGCCCGCGCCCTGCCCCGTCAGCGCGGCAATGGCGTGGATGTCCATCTCGCGCGCGGCGGCGAAGCGCAACTGGTCGGCCTTGGCGAGGGAAAGCAGCGTTTTGGCCTGCTCCACCGCGCTGGCGTTCTCGAGCCCGGCGTCGAAGCGGCCCTGGGTGATATTGAGGATCTCTGTGCGCTCGGCCACCGCGCGGTCGGCGATCTCGCCGTTCTGGTAGTTGAGCAGCAGGTCGATATAGGCCTGCGCGAAAGCGCCCGACAGCGCCAGCCGCGCGGCTTCGGCATCCAGCGCCGCGGCCTCGGCCGTGCTGCGCGCCTTGGCGATCAGGTCGGCCTGCTTGCCCCAGAAGTCCAGATTCCAGGTCAGGTTCGCCACCACCTGCCCGTACCAGCGATAGCTGCCGCCATAGGGCGGGGGGATGATGTAGTCCTTGCTGAACAGCATGCGCTGCTCGCTGCCGTCGAGCGAAAGCTGCGGTCGGTCGTCCGCACGGTTGACCGCAAGCTCGGCCTGGGCGGCCCGCATGCGCGCCAGCGCGGCGGCGAGCGTCGGATTGCCCGCCGTGACAAGTTGGGCCAGACGGTCCACCTGCGGGTCGCCGAAGGCCTTCCACCATTCGCGCGGGAAATGCGGCGCGGCATCGCCTGTCAGGCCCATGTCAGCCTGTTCCACCGCCTTTACCTGCGGCGTGGTGGGGGGCGCCGCGACGCAGGCAGAGAGCAGCAGCGCGGACAGAAGAGCTGCAAGAGGCTTTTTCATGACGTCTTCCCCCGGCTTTTTCCGGCTCTGGATTTGCGTGATGTGGGCCTGGATATGGGGCTGGCCGGTCGGGGTTCAACCGTCCTTGCGATGGGCGCATCGGAAAAAGGCAGTGACGAGCGGACAGGGGACCGCGACGACCGGCGCGCGGTGCCTTCCGCCGCCAGCACCAGCCGCGTCAGAAAGTTGATCAGCATGTCCACTTCGGCGTGGCTGAAGCCCGAAAGCAGCCCGTTCCAGAAGTGCATCACCCGCGGGGCCAGCGCCTCCACCACGCCGCGGCCGCGCGGCGTCAGCGCCAGCCGCACCACGCGGCGGTCGTTTTCGTCGCGCGCGCGGCTCACGAAACCGCGCTTTTCCAGCTGGTCGATCATGCGGGTGAGAGAACCGGCGTCATGGCAGATATTGTTGGCCAGGTCGCCCGCCGTCGACACACGCCCGTCATGCAGCGCGACCAGGGTCGTCCATTGAGAAAAAGTCAGTTCCTCGTCCTCGAACAGCGCCTCCATCTGCGGCAGCACGCGATTGGTGCAGATGCGCATCAGGTAGCCCACCGAATTGCGCATCGTATAGTTCTGGGGCCGGTAATACGGACGCAAATCGCAAAGCCCCTCCCGGCGGCGCGGCAATTATTGCTGAGACAACACTTGCTTCGGCAAGCATATAGACCCGCGCGCCGCACCGCTCAAGCGGGCGGCGCCGTTTTTTTCGGCTTGCCAGCCTTGTGCAAATCGCACGACAAGGGCGTGCCAGAAATTTCAGATCGTGACGGAAGAACGCCAATGTCTTCCTTTGTCTATGTGCTCGCGGCACGGAATCCAGACGGACGGACAATCACTTATGTAGGCTGGACGCTCGACCTTGACCGACGCCTGGCCGAGCACAACGGCGCCCAGGGTACATTGGGCCGCGGCGCACGCAGCACGCGCGGGCGGGTCTGGCTGCTGGTCTATGCGGAAAAACACCGCACCCGGAAAGGCGCGATGCGGCGGGAGGTCCTGCTCAAGAAGGACCGCAAATTCCGGGCGGCCTTGCGTGATGCGTAGCGCGCGCTACTCGGCAGCCAACTGGTTGCGCCGGTCGAAATTCGCCCATACGCCATCCTCGCCGTCCCAACTGCCGCGGCTGGCGCCCTTGGAATATTCCGTGGCGCGCTGCTCGAAGAAGTTGGCATGCTCGACCCCGTTGAGGATCTCCACCAGCCAGGGCAGCGGATGGGGCCGCAACTGGCGATAGCCGGACTCTGTTTCCTCGAAATTGCCGAACACGGGCGAAAGCCTGAGCTGGGTCAGCCGCCAGTCCGCGATGTAGCGGACATAGGCCTTGATGTCCTCTGCGGTCATGCCCTGGACCGCGCCCAGCCCGAAGGCCAGGTCCACGAACCCCTCTTCCAGCCCCACCATGGTGCGCGCCACCTCACGGATATCGTCGCGCACGGCCTTGGTCACCGCGCCCGTTTCCTCGTTCCAGGCGTGATAGAGCTTGGTGATGCCCTCGCAGTGCAGGCTCTCGTCGCGCACCGACCAGCTCACGATCTGGCCCATGCCGTTCATCTTGTTGAAGCGCGGGAAGTTCATCAGCATGGCGAAACTGGCGAACAGCGCCATGCCTTCGGTGAAGGCGCCGAACATGGCCAGCGTCCGGGCCACGTCGGAACAGGTGCCCACGCCGAAGGTGTGCATGTAATCGGCCTTGGCCCGCATTTCCGAATAGTTGCGGAAGGCCTCGAATTCGGCCTGCGGCATGCCCAGCGTCTTGAGGATCAGGGCATAGGCGTCGATATGCACCGTCTCCATATTGGTGAAGGCGGCCATCATCATCTGCACTTCCAGGGGCTGGAAGATCGGGATGTAGCGTTTCAGGTAATTGTCGCCGACCTCGACATCGGACTGGGTGAAGAAGCGGAAAATCTGGGTGAGCAGGCTTTTTTCCGCGTCCGCCAGGCGGCCGGACTGCCAATCCTTGATGTCGGCGCCGAGCGGCACCTCCTCGCCCATCCAGTGGGTCTGCTGCTGGCGCTTCCAGCACTCATAGGCCCAGGGATAACGGGTGACGTCATAGGTGCCGGTCGAGT
>DASZVO010000007.1:0-71939 GCA_035547015.1 Rhizomicrobium sp.
GTGCTGGAAGACCGCGACTGGAACCTGACCTGGCGCGGCAACGGCAAGGTCGCCAAGACCGTGAAGGCGCGCGAGCTGTGGGAGAAAGTCTCTTACGCCGCCTGGGCCTGCGCCGATCCCGGCATCCAGTTCCACACCACCATCAATGACTGGCACACCTGCCCGGCAGGCGGGGAAATTCGCGCTTCCAATCCGTGCAGCGAATACATGTTCCTGGACGATACGGCCTGCAACCTGGCCTCGCTGAACCTGATGCAGTTCCGCAAGGGCCCCGGCGGCGAAGCCGCCAAGGACTATTCCGGGGTCAAGCTGTTCGATGTCGAGGCCTTCGAGCATGCCCCAAGGCTATGGACCATCGTGCTGGAAATCTCGGTCCTGATGGCGCAATTCCCCTCCAAGGAAATCGCCCAGCTCTCCTACGACTACCGCACTCTGGGCCTGGGCTTCGCCAATATCGGCGGCCTCTTGATGAGCGCCGGCATTTCCTATGACAGCCGCGAAGGCCGCGCCATCGCCGGCGCCATCGCCGCGCTGATGACCGGCGTCTCCTATGCCACCTCCGCCGAAATGGCGGGCGAGCTGGGCGCCTTCCCGGAATATGCCGCCAACAAGGACGCCATGCTGCGGGTGATCCGCAATCATCGCCGCGCCGCATATGGCGAGACGGCGGGCTATGAAAAGCTCTCGACCCTGCCCGTGGCGCTCGACCTTGAGGCCCTTGCCGACGGACCCCTTGCGGACGCGGCGCAGCGCGCCTGGGACGAGGCCCTGTCGCTCGGCAGCCAGCATGGTTTCCGCAACGCCCAGGCCACGGTGATCGCGCCCACCGGCACCATCGGGCTGGTGATGGACTGCGATACGACCGGCGTGGAGCCCGACTTCGCGCTGGTCAAATTCAAGACGCTGGCGGGCGGCGGTTATTTCAAGATCATCAACCGCTGCGTGCCCGAGGCGCTGAGCGTCCTGGGATATTCCCAGGACCAGATCGACGCCATCGTGGCCTATGCGGTGGGGCACGGCACGCTGGAGGACCATCAGGGCCGCATCAACCATGATGCGCTGCGCGCCAAGGGCTTTGGCGAGGAGCAGATCGGCCAGATCGAGGCCGCGCTGGAATCGGCTTTCGACATCCGCTTCGTGTTCAACAAATACACGCTGGGCACCGAATTCTGCACCCGCGTGCTGAAACTGGAGCCCGCGCAACTGGACGCGCCGGACTTCGACATGCTCAAGGCACTGGGTTTCACCAGGGCCGACATCGACGCCGCCAACCTGCATGTCTGTGGCGCCATGACGCTGGAAGGAGCGCCCCACCTCAAGGAACAGCACCTGCCGGTCTTCGATTGCGCCAATCCCTGCGGGCGCACCGGCAAGCGCGCGCTTTCGGTCGAAGCGCATATCCGCATGATGGCGGCCGTGCAGCCCTTCATTTCCGGGGCGATCTCCAAGACCATCAACATGGCCAACAGCGCCACGGTGAAGGATTGCGGCGATGCCTACATGTTGTCCTGGAAGCTGGGTCTCAAGGCCAATGCGCTGTACCGCGACGGCTCCAAGCTCAGCCAGCCGCTGGCGTCCCAGGCCTTCGCCTTTGCCGACGAGGAGGATGGGGAGGCAGACGCCCAGCGCGCGCCGCAGCAGACGGTCGTCACCGAGCGCATCGTCGAACGGGTGATCGAAAAGGTGCGCAGCCGCGAGCGCGAAAAGCTCCCGCACCGCCGCAAGAGCTATACCCAGAAGGCCATTGTGGGCGGTCACAAGGTCTATCTGCACACCGGCGAGTATGAAGACGGCCGGCTGGGCGAGATCTTCATCGACATGCACAAGGAAGGCGCGGCCTTCCGCAGCCTGATGAACAATTTCGCCATCGCC
Source organism: Rhizomicrobium sp. (assembly GCA_035547015.1). Classification (GTDB taxonomy): domain Bacteria; phylum Pseudomonadota; class Alphaproteobacteria; order Micropepsales; family Micropepsaceae; genus Rhizomicrobium. Next base: position 1,873 of record DASZVO010000007.1, read on the forward strand.
ATCTCGGTCGGCCTGCAATATGGCGTGCCGCTGGAGGAATTCGTCGAGGCCTTCACCTTCACCCGCTTCGAGCCGGCGGGACTGGTGATCGGCAACGATTCCATCAAGAACGCCACCAGCGTGCTCGACTATATCTTCCGCGAGCTGGCGGTGTCCTATCTGGGCCGCACCGACCTGGCCCATGTCGTGCCGTCGGCCGACGAAGACCTGGGCAAGTCCGGCGGCGGCGGCACGCCGGAAGCGGCGATCGCGAAGGTCGCCTCCACGGGTTACCTGCGCGGGCGCACCCAGATGGCGCTGATCAGGGGCGGGGCGGCGCCCAAGATGCTGGCCGATGACGAGCATGAGCCGTTCGGCCAGCTTGAGGCCCATAACGACACGGGAGCCGAGGCGCTGGACCTGTCGGAGATCCGCGCCAGTGTCGAGGCATCGATCAGCGCGGCGGGCGGGCGGGCCGCCGTGGTCGAGGCTGCCGGCATGCGCGAAACCAGGGCCGCGCGCGCCGCAGAGGCCCGGCTCAAGGGCTTCGAAGGCGACAGTTGCGGCTCCTGCGGCAACTTCACGCTGGTCCGCAACGGCACCTGCATGAAATGCAATACATGCGGGAGCACAAGCGGTTGCTCATGAGTTTTGCGGCACTGCATCATAAAATGCGCGAAACGGAGCAAAATCGTGGCAGACCCGTTTTGCTCGCATGGTCTATGTTCAGTCGAGCGCGATCGCGCAGCTTTCCTATGACGAGGCAACGCATTCGCTGCGCGCCACCTTCCGGGACAACGGGCGCACATATGTGTATGAAGATGTGCCGCAGGAGCTTTATGACGCGTTGATATTCGCCGATTCCATCGGCGGCTATTTCAATGCGAATATCCGCGACCGCTTCCCTTTTCACGAGGCATGAGCGGGTCACGCGGCACGGCATGGGCACGGCTTTCCAGATCCGTCGCGGCCTCTTCCAGTTCGGAAGCGACCATCTCGAACCTGCGGCGATAGATTCCGATACCGGTTTCCAGGGCCTGATTGCGCAGCCGCGCCGCAACGGCGCGCATCCTGACGGCACGGCGGTCTGGATCCTGACGCATGCCAACATAACGCGATATCGCAGGCCGGTGTTGCCCTGCCCGCAAAATGTCACCAATTTGGCGCAAACGGTTTGGTAACCGCTTGCGCCCCAGCCTTCGCGGCATGCGCTTCCTGTGCCTGATGGCTGTCCTGTTGTTGCCGGTGTTCCTGGCCGGCCCGCCCGCCCGCGCCGCCGACCCCGCGGCCGTCGCGAAACTTCACGGCGGCATCGTGGATTGCGTGGGCTGCGACCTGACGGGCGCGGACCTCACCAATACCTGCGTCAAGGAACACGACCTGCACGGGGCGCGATTCGATGGCGCGAATGCGACGCTGATGTGCATGTCCTTCGCCAATTTCACCAACGCCAGTTTCCGCAATACCGACCTGTCGGGCGCCAATCTGGCGGGCGCGAAGATGGACGGCGCGGACCTGACGGGCGCAAAGACCTCCATCACCTCGTTCCTGGGCACCGACCTCCGCCAGGTGAAGGGCCTGACCCAGCCGCAGATCGACATGGCCTGCGGCGATGCGAAGACCAGGCTGCCGCCCGGACTGAAAGTCCATACCTGCCAGTAGCGGCGATTGACCGTTTCCGCGGGCTGGCAGACTATCGCCCCCTCCGTCCGTGTTCCCCGCCGCGACGTGAAACAAAATCTGGAGGGTGGAATGAAGCGTCTCCTTGTGCTGGCCGCTGCGGCCGCGTTGCTGATCCCCAGCCTTTCGATTGCCCAGCCGGGCCAGGGCGGCCCGCCGGGCAATCGTCCCGGCAACAACGGCGGGCCGAGGCCGGGTGGCGGTCCTGGCGGGGGAGGACCGGGCGGTGGACCCGGCAGGCCCGGCGGCGCGACCACGCTGCCGGCGCGGCCGCCATCGGCAGGCATGCCCAACAGGCCCAACCCCGGCCCCAATCGTCCGGGCCGTCCGGGAATGGGACCGCCCGCTGCCGGCAGGCCGCCTGCGATGGGCCCCCAACGGCCGAACCGGCCGCAATTCTCCTGGCGCGGCCGCTCCTTCTCGCAGGTGCGCGGACCGGCCTTCCGGTATCCGCCGGGCTATTCCTACCGCCGCTGGTCGATCGGCGCGTTCCTGCCCACGCTGTTCTTCTCCAGCCCCTATTACTATGACGACTGGCGGACGCTGGGGATCGATCCGCCGCCGCCGGGACGCCGCTGGGTGCGCTATGGGCCCGATCTGCTGCTGGTCAACATCCGCACGCGCCGCGTCGAGGATGTGATCTACGGCGTGTTCTACTGAACGGCGAAGTGGCGGCCGGTACGTCTTCCGATGTGCCGGCCGCTTTTCGGTTGCGCCCTATTCCGCCGCGGCCTTGAGCGGCGCGGGTTTCCAGCGCAGGACGGGCCTGCGCGCGGCCGCGGTTTCATCCAGGCGCCGGCGCGGCGCAAGATGGGGCGCGCCCGCAAACCGCGCGGTCTTGCCCGCCTTCGCCTCGCTGGCCAGCGTGCGCAGCACATGGATGAAGCGGTCGAGCGATTCCTTCGACTCCGATTCCGTGGGCTCGATCAGCATCGCCCCATGCACCACCAGCGGGAAATACATGGTCATGGGGTGATAGCCCTCGTCGATCATCGCCTTGGCGAAGTCGAGCGTGGTGACGCCGGTGCCTTCCAGGAAACGATCGTCGAACAGCGCCTCGTGCATGCACGGCCCGTCCCCGAAAGGCGCGCTCATCACGTCCTTCAGCGAGGCAAGGATGTAATTGGCCGACAGCACGGCATCCTCGCTAGCCTGGCGCACGCCGTCGCGGCCGTGCGAGAGCATATAGGTCAGGGCGCGCGTGAACATGCCCATCTGGCCGTGGAAGGCGCACATGCGGCCGAAGGGCTGCGCCCCTTCCGGCGCGGCGGCGGCATCCTCGACCAGGCGCAGGCCGTTTGCATCGGCCAGCAGCAGCGGGATGGGTGCATAGGGCGCCAGCCGTTCCGACAGCACCACGGGACCGGCGCCGGGACCGCCACCGCCATGCGGCGTGGAGAAGGTCTTGTGCAGGTTGATGTGCATGGCGTCCACGCCCAGGTCGCCCGGACGCACGCGCCCGGCAATGGCGTTGAAGTTGGCCCCATCGCAATAGAAATAGGCGCCCGCCGCATGCACGGCCCTGGCGATCTCGATGATCTCGCCCTCGAACAGGCCGCAGGTGTTGGGGTTGGTCAGCATGATCGCCGCCACGTCGGGACCCAGCTTGGCCTTCAGCGCTTCGGCATCCACCCGGCCATCCGGCTTGGCGGGCACCTCGTCCACCACGAAGCCGGCGAAGGCCGCGGTGGCGGGATTCGTGCCGTGCGCCGATTCCGGCACCAGCACGCGCGGACGGTTCTCGCCCCGCGCCTTGAGCGCGGCACGGATCGCCAGCATCCCGCACAACTCGCCATGCGCGCCCGCCTTGGGCGACATCGCCACGGCAGGCATTCCGGTCAGCACCGTCAGCCACGTCATCAGCGCCGAGATCAGTTCCAGCGCGCCCTGTGTGGTGGACTGGGGCGCCAGGGGATGCAGGTCGCCGAAGCCCGGCAACCGCGCCGTCTTCTCGTTGAGGCGCGGATTGTGCTTCATGGTGCAGGAGCCCAGCGGATAGAGCCCGCTGTCGATGGCATAGTTCATGCGCGACAGCCGCACATAATGGCGCACCACTTCCGGCTCGCTCAGCCCCGGCAGGCCGATCTCGCCGCGCCGGCGCAGGCCGCCCAGCCGGGCATCGGAGATCTGCACGTCTGGCAGGTCCACGCCCGTCGCGCCGTGGCCCAGTTCGAAGATCAGCGGCTCTTCATGGTCGAGACCGCGATCGCCGGAAATGGTCGCCAGGCCATGCGCGCCGGCTTCGCCGGAAGATGTCGGACGGCCCTGGTTGTTCATGCTCATGAATGTCTTCCCTGCTCCGCACCGCAGGCGGAGAAAATCTGCGCGCAAATGGAAACGATCTGCTCGGCAACGGCCTGGCGCTTCTTCCAGCTCATCTCCCTGAGATTGGCCTGCGGCAGCGTCTCGCGCGTCCACAGTTCCTTGGGCTGGGCCATCATCTTGTTGTCGAGGTCGATCAGGTTCTGGAGGATATCGTCGGGGATCCCGCCGCGCGGAATCGGCGCCAGGTCCTCATAGGCCCACAGAATACGGCAACGCTGCTCGTGATTGGGCACGCTGAGGTCCTTCAGCGCGGACAGCGCCTTGTCCTGGAGGTGCGCATAGCTCGTCATCACAGCAGCTCCTTCAGCCCGGACGCCAGCGCCGCGAAATCGTCATCAGTGGCGGTTTCGGTGGCGGCCACGATCAGCAGGTTCCGGACCGCCGGATCGCGCGGCAACAGCCGCGATGCGGGCACGCCGGCGATGACGCCCTTCGCCGCCAGTGCATCCACGACGGGCGCGGCGGGCATGGGAAGCTTCAGCGTGAACTCATTGAAGAAGGCCGGCGTCACCAGTTCCACGCCCGGCAGCGCCGCCAACCGGTCGGCCAGCGCCGAGGCCCTGGCATGGTTGAGCCGCGCAAGCCGCGTGAACCCATCCTCGCCAAGAAGCGAGAGATGGATGGTGAAGGCCAGCGTGCAGAGGCCGGAGTTGGTGCAGATGTTGCTGGTCGCCTTTTCGCGGCGGATATGCTGTTCGCGGGTCGAAAGGGTCAGGACGAAGCCGCGGCGGCCCTCTGCATCCACCGTCTCGCCGGTCAACCGCCCCGGCATCTGTCGCAGGAATTTCTCGCGCGTGGCGAAAAGGCCCACATATGGCCCGCCGAAGTTCAGGCCGTTGCCGATGCTCTGTCCTTCGGCGGCCACGATATCCGCGCCCTGCGCGCCCGGCGATTCCAGAAGACCGAGTGAGACGGCTTCCGTCACCACAGCGATCAGCAGCGCGCCCCTGGCATGGGCGGCCTCGGCGATGGGACGCAGGTCGCGGATCAGGCCGAACACATCCGGGCTCTGCACCACCACACAGGCGGTGTTTTCATCGATCTGCGCGACAAGGTCTTCGGCGCTTCCCGGCGTTACCGGCGCGCGCGTCACCGTCACCGCCAGCCCCGCCAGCGTTTCGACCGTTTCGGCATAATGGGGATGCAGGCCGCCTGACAGGATCGCCTTACCGCGCTTGGTGACGCGCTGGGCCATCAGCACGGCTTCGGCAGTGGCGGTCGAGCCGTCATAGAGCGACGCATTCGCCACCTCCATCCCCGTCAGCAGCGCCACCTGGGTCTGGAACTCGAACAGATATTGCAGCGTGCCCTGCGCGATTTCCGGCTGGTAGGGCGTATAGGACGTCAGGAATTCCGAGCGCTGGATCAGGTGATCGACCGCGCTGGGCACATGATGCCTGTAGGCGCCCGCGCCGCAGAAGAACGGCGCAGCGCCTGCCGCCACATTCCTTGCCGCCATCTTCGACAGCGCCCGCTCCACTTCCATCTCGCCCTGCGTATCGGGCAGGTCGAACACCGACAGCGGCACCTGCGCCGCCTTGGGCACATCGCGGAACAGCGCATCGATATTGGGCGCGCCGATCTTCGCCAGCATGGCGCGGCGATCGTCAGCGGTGAGCGGCAGGTACCTCATGTCACAGGCTTTCCACGAACTTGGCGTAGGCTTCGGCATCCATCAGCTTGGCGAATTCGGCCTTGTCCGAGAGCTTGAGCTTGAAGAACCAGCCCTCGCCTTCGGGATCGGCATTCACCTTGGAGGGCTCAGCTTCCAGCGCGGAGTTGGCCGCCGTGACCGTGCCGCCGGCGGGCGCATAGATGTCGCTGGCCGCCTTCACGCTCTCCACCACCGCGGCCTCGCCGCCCGCAGCGACGGTCTTGCCGCTGGCCGGCAGCTCCACGAATACGACATCGCCCAGCGACTCCGCCGCATACCTGGTGATGCCCACGGTCGCCTCGTCGCCGTCGAGACGGATCCACTCATGCTGGTCGGTGTAACGGACTTCACTCATTCAAAGTCTCCTGACTCGATTAACGGCGATAATTGTGCGGAACGAACGGCATCGGCGCGACGACGGCGGGCATGGCCTTGCCGCGCACGATCAGATCGACGGGCGTGCCGTCCGCGCTGAAGGCGCTTTCGACATAGCCCATCGCGATGGGCGCATTCAGGCTGGGGCCGAAGCCGCCCGAAGTGACCTTGCCGATGACGCGGCCGGTCTTGTCGGCGATCTCGGCGCCTTCGCGCGCGGGCGCCCGGCCCTCGGGCCGCAGACCAACGCGCTTTTTCGGTGTGCCGTTGATCGCACCGGCCATGATCTTTTCGCCCGCCGGAAAATCCTTTGCCTCCTTGCGGCGCTTTCCGATCGACCACATCAGGTCGGCTTCCGCCGGATCGACCGTCTCGTCAATGTCGTGACCGTAAAGGCAAAGGCCGGCCTCCAGTCTCAGGCTGTCGCGCGCGCCCAACCCGATGGGCAGGACCTCGGGCTCGGCCAGCAGCGCGCGGGCCACGCGTTCGGCATCCGCGCCTTCGATGGAGATCTCGAAACCGTCCTCGCCGGTGTAGCCGGTGCGGCTGATGATGGCGGGCGCGCCCGCCACCGCCGTGCGCACCACCTTCATGAAGGTCAGCATGGAAATGCCCGGCGAAAGCCTCTCCAGCGCCTGCGCCGCCTGGGGCCCCTGAAGGGCCAGCAGCGCACGGTCGGGCCGCGGCGTCAGCGTGGCAAGGCCGGCGAGCTGTTCGGCGATATAGGCGAAGTCGCCGTCCCGGGTGCCGGCATTGACGACCAGATACAGCGCCGGCTCACCCACCAGGCGCGAGAACATGAAGTCGTCCTTGATCGTGCCCGTTCCGGTCAGCAGCAGGCCATAGCGCTGCGAGCCTTCCTTGAGGCCCTTGACGTCGGCCGGCGTCAGCCGCTCCAGCGCCGCGGCGGGATCATCGCCCGAAAGAAACGCCTGGCCCATGTGCGAGACGTCGAACAGGCCGGCCTTTTCGCGGGTGTGCAGATGCTCTTTGAGAATGCCTGCCGGATATTGCAGCGGCATCTCGTAGCCGGCGAACGGAACCATCCTGGCGCCCAGTTCCAGATGAAGGGCGTACAGCGGCGTGCGATGCAGAATATCTGTCGAAATCGTCATGACGGTCCCAATGCAAGAGTCCACGCCCGAAAAAGCGTGGCCCCTCTGTCATCGGACCTGAGAGATTTCCCCCAATGCCAGGATTGGGATTACCCCTTCGGTGGAAGCCGCTTGCGCAGCCCCGCTTTCCAGAAGTTCATCACCCGATCGCGGTCCTTTTGCCTGAGAGTTTCCGGGGCGGTTGCTCCTTCGGCGGCCCCGTCAAAGAGGCTCTCTCCCGCGAGGGATCGTGTGGTGGCCATTCCGGCGGCGCCTCACGGCGGGCGGAATGTTGGCAACCATCATAGGGGGGCGGTTCCGCGAGTCAATCAAGCGCGGCGAAAAGCCGCCAAATTCCGGCACTTGCTCACATTCTTTCCGGAACCTCGATACCCAGTATTGCCAAAACCTTGGTCAGAACGGTCAGAACCAAGGCACACAATCCCAGGCGGGCGGCGCGCAGCCCCGGGTCCGATTCGGACAGCACATGGTGCTCGCCATAGAAACGGCTGAAATTCTGGGCCAGTTCGAAGGTATATTCGCACAGGATGTTGGGCGCCCGCTTCTCCTCGGCCGCCGACAGGACGTCACCCAGCGACAGGATCTGCAGGATCAGCCGGCGTTCTTCCGGCGAGCGGACGGCGGGCGCGCCGTCGGCGATGCCCTGCCCCGCCGCCTTGCGCAGGATCGACTGTATGCGCACCGCCGCATACTGGAGATAAGGACCGGTCTTGCCCTCGAATTTCGAGAAGCGCTCCAGGTCGAAGACATAATCGGTCGTCCGGTGGTTGGAGAGGTCGGCGAATTTTATGGTGGCGATGCCCACCTGACGCGCGATCCTCGCGCGCTCTTCGGGCGAATAGTCCGCGCCGATCCCCTGCTCCGCCAGGCGCTTCTCGGCCTCGGTGGTGGCCATCGCGATCAGGTCGTGCAGCTTCATCACGCCGCCCGCGCGGGTCTTGAACGGCTTGCCGTCCGGGCCGTTCATGGTGCCGTAGCCGACATGCTCCAGATGGGCGCGGCCGGAAAAGCCGGCCTTTCCTGCGGCCCGGAAGACCTGCTCGAAATGGCCGTGCTGGCGGTGGTCCACCACATAGAGGATCAGTTCCGGATCGTATTCGCGCACCCGCTCGACGATCGTGGCGAGGTCGGTGGTGCCGTAAAGGACCCCGCCCTCGGACTTGACCAGGATCAGCGGCGGCACGGGCTTCTTGTCGCCTTCGCGCGCGACCGGCACCACCAGCGCGCCTTCGCTCGGCTCAGCCAGGCCACGGGCCTTGAGGTCTTCGATCATGGACGGAATCAGCGCGTCCACGCTGGACTCTCCGTTCCACAAGTCGAAAGTGACGCCCAGCGCGCCGAATTCGCGCTTCAGCCCCTTCTCGGACACCTTCACGAAATGCCGCCAGAGCGCGCGATAGCCCGGCCGGCCCGCCTGAAGATCGACGGTGGCGCGGCGCGCGGCCTCCAGCCGCGCGGGATCGGCCTTGCAGGCGGCGCTGGCGCGCGGGTAGAGCATTTCCAGGTCGTCCATGCTGACCGGCGATTCGTCCGGGTACGGACCGACGTGATTGACGTCGAAATAGACGGGCGCGATGCCTTCGGCCTCGATCTCCGAAATCAGCTGGCCCATCTGCAGGCCCCAGTCGCCCAGATGCACGTCGCTGATGACCCGCCAGCCATTGGCGCGGTAAAGCCGCTGCAGGCAGTCGCCGATGATGGACGAGCGCAGATGGCCCACATGCATCGGCTTGGCGATGTTGGGCCCGCCGAAGTCGATCACCACGGTCTTGCCCGGACCTGTCTGCGCGCCCGGCATGTCGCCGCCCGCAAGATGGGCTACGCGGGCATCCAGCGCCGCGTCGGTGAGATCGAGGTTGAGGAATCCCGGCCCCGCGATCTCGACCCGGGAGAATATGGCGTTTTCCCGGAGCCGCGCCGCGATCCGTTCGGCAATGGCACGGGGGTTGGATTTCGCGGCTTTCGCCGCCGCCAGCGCGCCGTTGCACTGGAACGGCGCAAGATCGGGCCTGTCGGAAGCCTGCACCTGTCCCAGGGCCGGCGCGAAACCTTCCGCGGCGAAAGCCTCGCCGGCGAGGCGCGACAGTTCAGCGATCAGCGTCATGGCAGGTAGCGTGTGCGTTTCCTGGCATATTCGATCTGCGCATCGGTCATCTGGAAGCCCGCCAGGAACTGGTAGTTCCAGGGCAGCTTGCCGTTCTCGATCCGGATCTCGGGGACCGTGGGCGACTGGGTGACCGTTGCCGTCGCCGCGCCCGGCGCAAAGGTGAAGCGCAGGCTGTAGATGCGCTTGGCATAGATCTTGGCGTTTTCCTGCACCACGACGAAATAGGGCACCGTATAGGTGGCCGCTTCGCCGGAAGGCGCGCGCACGGCGCGGAAGGAAAGGTCGATCGAGGACCGCACCACCGAGGTCTTGTTGTTGAAAACGCAGTCGCCCTGCGCACCCACCAGCGAGACGGTATAAAGCTCGTTGGCGAGATCGGGCTGGGTGCCGGGCCGGAAGACGGTCAAGCTGGCGGTATCGGCAAGGATCGCCGGCACCGGGCAGACGATGATCCGCTGGCTGCAGCCCATCAGCAGCAGGACGGCGCCCAGGACAAGCGGACGTAACAGGCGGGAGTGCATCAATGGTCTTTCTCAGAAGGCCGAACGGGACCGGCGCTTGACTTTTGCCCCGCCCGGCCCGACTTCTCCGGCCCGCCGATCTGGGCGGCGGACTTTAGCCAAGCGGGCCCCTCATGGGAAGCACAGAACACGGAAAAAGCCAAGCTTTCCCGCGCTGTAAGGCGGAGGGCTGAGGCCGCATGGCGGTTTACACGGACGTCAGCTTCGAGGACCTCGAACGGCTGCTGGAGCAGTACGACATCGGCCTGCCCCTGTCCTTCAAGGGCATCGCCGAGGGCATCGAGAATTCCAACTTCTATCTGCAGACCGACCGCGGCGCCTTCATCCTGACGCTGTATGAAAAGCGCGTGGCCGCGGAAGACTTGCCCTTCTTCCTGGGGCTGATGGACCATCTGTCCGCGCGCGGCATCCATTGCCCGCTGCCGGTGCGCACCCGCGACGGCCGCACGCTGGTCACTCTCAATGGCCGCCATGCCGCCATTGTCACCTTTCTCACCGGCATCGCCCTGCGCCGCCCCGATGCCGCGCACTGCGCCGGCGCCAGCGCGGTGCTGGCGCGGCTGCACCAGGCCGGCGAGGGCTTTGCCCTGACCCGCGCCAACGCCCTGGGCCCCAAAGGCTGGCGGCCGCTGTTCGAGTCGATCGCCGGCGCCGACGCCATCGAGGACGGCATGACGGCGCTGATGCGCTCGGCGCTGGATGAACTGGAAAGGAACTGGCCGGCGGGACTGCCCTCCGGCGTGATCCATGCCGACTATTTCCCCGACAATGTCCTGTTCGTGCAGGATGCGGTCGGCGGAGTGATCGACTTCTATTTCGCCTGCAACGACGCCTATATCTATGACCTGGCGATCATGCTCAACAGCTGGTGCTTCGAACTGGACGGCAGTTTCAACATCACCAAGGGCCAGGCGGTGATCAACGCCTATCGCGCCACCCGGCCGTTGAGCGAGGCGGAGATCGACGCATTGCCCACGCTGATGCGCGGCTCGGCGTTGCGCTTCCTGCTGACCCGCACCTATGACTGGATCAATCACGACCCGGAGGCGCTGGTGCGGCCGAAGGATCCGCGCGAATATTCCAAGAAGCTGCGTTTCCACAACAAGGTCCGCCACGCGCGGGAATATGGCCTGTCGATGGCGGACCTGGCCCGGGCGGACATCTCGCATGGCTGACGAGCGTGCGCGCCGCGCGGCCGTGGACATCTTCACCGACGGTGCCTGCTCCGGCAATCCGGGTCCCGGCGGCTGGGCGGCGATCCTGCGCAGCGGACACCATGAAAAGGAATTGTCGGGCGGGGAAAAGGCCACCACCAACAACCGCATGGAACTGACCGCCGTGATCGAAGGGCTGAAAGCGCTGAAAACCGGTGGCGCAGTCACCATCCACACCGATTCCCGCTATGTGATGGACGGGGCTTCGAAATGGCTTCTGGGCTGGAAGAAGAAGGCCTGGAAGACCGCCGACGGCAAGCCGGTCAAGAACGAAGACCTCTGGCGGCTGCTGGACGCGGAAATGGAGCGGCGCGCCGTCCACTGGGTATGGGTGGCCGGGCATTCCGGACACCCCGAGAACGAGCGCGCCGACCGGCTGGCGCGGGCGGCCATCCCCGGTCCCTGACGGGCCTCAGGTCAGCTGCCCGGAATTCAGCAGATATTCCGCGCTGGAAACTTCGAAAGCGCCGGGCGCCTCGACGTTCAGCGACTTCACGACGCCGTCGTCTACGACCATGGAATAGCGCTGGCTGCGCTTGCCCATGCCGAATTTCGTCCCGTCCATCTCAAGTCCCACGGCACGGGTGAAATCGCCGTTGCCGTCGGCCAGCATGTGCACCTTGCCATCCGCCCCCTGATCCTTGCCCCACGCGGCCATCACGAAGGCGTCGTTGACCGAGATGCAGGCGATGGCGTCCACGCCTTTGGTCTTCAGCGCATCGTGGTTGTTCACGAATCCCGGCACATGCTTGGCCGAGCAGGTCGGCGTGAAAGCGCCCGGCAAGGCGAACACCGCCACCTTCCGGCCGGCGAAGAACTTGTCGGTGCTGACCGGCGCGGGCTTGCCGTCCTGCATTTCCATCAGCGTTACCGAAGGGATCCTGTCGCCGACCTTGATTGTCATCTGCATCTCCGAGTTTGGAAGGATCAGCCCAGCTCTGGCGCCGCGGCCGTATTGTAATGACGGGCAATGTAGTCCAGCGCCGCCCCGGCATCGAGGGCGGGAGAGAAAAAATAACCCTGGCCGAATTCGCAGCCGATGCGGGCAAGGAACTGCGCATCGGCTTCACTCTCCACGCCTTCGGCCACGACCACGCGTCTGAGATCGTGCGCCATCGTCACAATGGAAGACAGCACCGCCTCGTCATTGGCGTCGAGGCCGGCCCCACCCTGCCGCGCCAGGAAGCTGCGGTCGATCTTCACCGCGTCCACCGGCAGGGTGCGAAACTCGCTGAGCGTCGATGCGCCGGTGCCGAAGTCGTCGATCGACAGCGCCGCGCCGGCGGCGCGCAAGCGCGACAGGAAATCGGACATCTTCGCATCCGACGCGACGGCGCTTTCCGTGATCTCGAGATTCAGCGTACCGGGCGCGATGCCGCTGCCGGACAGCACCGCCCTGAGCAGCGCCTCGAAGCCGCTGTCCTTCAGCTGGCGGCGGGAGAAGTTGACGCTGACGAACAGTGGCGGATCGAGCGGAAAATGACGCTGCCAGTGGGCAAGACTGGTGACCGCGCGCTCCAGGGCGAAGCGCCCCAGCTCCACGATCAGCCCCGTCTCTTCGGAATGGGTGATGAAATCGGCCGGCGAGACAAGGCCTTTCTGGGGATGGCGCCAGCGCAGCAGCGCCTCGAAGCCCGCCAGGCTGCGATCCGACAGGCGCATGATTGGCTGGTAGAAGACGTCCAGCTGGCCGGAGGAGAGCGCATGGCGGAGGTCGCTCTCCAACGCCACGCTGTCGCCCGGCGCCAGCCCGTCCATCTCACGGGAATAGACGCGGGCCGCGCCCCCGCCCTGCCCCTTGGCCGCCATCAGCGCGAGTTCGGCATTGCGGATCAGCGCGAAGGGGTCTTCGCCGCCTGCAGCCGCCGCAAGGCCGATGCTGCACGGCGCGAACACCTCGCGCCCGGCCACCGCATGGGGGCGCGCACAGGCCTGGACCAGCGCATTGCCGATGACCTGCGGCGCGCGCCGCGGATCGGCATAAAGCATCGCGAAACTGTCGCCGCCCACCCGGAAAACCTGCGCCCCGTCGCCAAGTCCCGACAGCCGCTCCGCCGTCTGGCGCAGCAGCGCATCGGCGCCCGCATCGCCAAGACTGGCATGGATCGCCTTGAAGCGGTCTATGTCGAGCAGCGCGAACAGCGACTTGCCGAATTCCCCGCCCAACACGTCCAGCGCCTTCATCAGCGCGACACGGTTGCCCAGGCCCGTGAGGGAATCGCTCAGGGAAGCGACATCCCGCCGGCGGTCGAACTCGGCCTGCTGGGCGGCGAACTCGGCTTCCTTGCGCTGGGTGATGTCGGAGAGCAGCCCCAGGCAATCCGACGGCACGTCCTGTTCCGTCACGATCGTGGCGCGCAGTTCCAGCCAGCGGTCGCGGCCGTCCGGCGTCCGCGTCCGGAATTCCAGGCGGAACGCCAGGCCTGGCCGCTGGCGATAGTCGTCCAGCGCCTGGGCATAGACATCGCGGTCGTCGGGATGGATGCAGGCGATCCAGTCGCCATGCGACAGCGTGCGTTCGTGCGCGGAAAGACCCGCCATCTGGGCCGCTTCCGACGACAGCGTCAGAAGCCCGGCGCGGAAGTCCAGGTCGAACACGCCCTGGTGCGCAGCGCCGACGGCGGCGCGCGCAAGGCTGTTGAAGGGCGCGTTGGGATCGGTGCCGGCCGAGGCTTCGGCCTCGAGCAGCCGCGCCGCGTGCGAACCATGCAGGAAGGGCAGCACCGCGATCTCCTCGCTGGCGATCACCGCCAGCGCCAGAAGGACGGCGCCCGCCGCGGCGAAACCGCCGGTAGCTGCGGGACCCGTGAGGTTTTCGCCCAATCCGCCGACCGCCATCACTGCCGCGGCCACAGCCACCAGCGCAAAGGCCCCCGCGCTGGGCGCGATCACCTGTGCCGCCTTATGCCCCCTGCGCCCGCTGTAGAAGAGATACGCCGCCACCGCGATGCTGCCCGCCACGATGGCGATTTCGGTCGCGAGCGTGGCGCCCGGGACGCCCATATAGGCAAGGGCCCCAAGCCCGATCAGGCCATAGATCGCGCGGTGGAAATGCCGCTCGTATTTCGGGTTCATCTCGCGCACGGGGATGATGGCGTTCGCCAGCCGCGCGCCGGCCGCCAGCGCGAGCGCGGTGAGGAAGGCCGACAGGCCATATGGGCCGCCGATGCGCGTGGCGAGGCTTGCGTCGAACATGCCGGTGCCGGACAGCCAGGCCAGCAGCAGCGTCAGCAGCGTCACCGCCACCCAGCGCGGCGCCGCATGGCCGATCAGCACGGCGAGACCTCCGGTGATCAGCATCGCCGCAGCGATCAGGGCCGCCACCGCGGTGATGAAAATGGCCAGCTCGCGGTTGTGCGACGACAGCGCGGGTTCGGTCCAGGCATAGAGCGCGGGCGGCGTTTCGGCCCCACCCACGCGGATGGCCAGTCCCACGGTCGAGACCGGCGGCACGATCACGCGCCATGCGCGCCTGCCATAGGCGGACGCCGTCTCCACCACCGTACCGGAATCCGAACTGGCCACCGCCAGGATGGCCGGCCGCGTCCGCTGCGGAATGAGCGACAGCGCCATGCGCGGAGGCTGACCGGCCAGGAGCACGCGCGTCGCCGGCCGGACCGAATCGTTGGCGACCTGAACGATGTACCAGCGCGAACCGTCCTGCTCGTCCGCGCCGCCCGGCGCGCGATAGGGCGAAAGCGCGGCCTTCAGCTCAAGCACATTGTCGGCCCTGCCGAAATTGACCATCGGCGGCGCGGGGGCCGCAACCGCGGCGTCCACCGCCGCCGGCACAAGCGCGATGCAGAACAGGATCAGGCGGCGAAGCAGAGTCATGCGGCTCTTTAATGTAATCGGCCCCTGTCGGGACGGGTCATTGGCCCACTTGCGGCGGTCCACTTGCAGGGCAGGCCGGACGTTTCCGGATGCGCGGCTAACCTAGCTGCGCTTCTTCCTTGAGCAAAGCAAATAGCAGGTGATCGGCCCATTCGCCATTGATCAGCAGATAGCGGCGCGCCAGCCCCTCCTGCCGGAACCCGCTGCGCGCCAGAAGGCTCCGGGAGGCTTCGTTGTCCACGAGGCATGCCGCCTCGATGCGGTGCAATCCCAGCGTGCGGAAAACAAAAGGGATAAGTGCCTTGACCGCCCCGGTCATATAGCCCTGGCGTGCGAATTTCGCCCCGATCCAATAGCCCAGCGTGCAGCATTGGGTGACGCCGCGCCGCACATTGGAAAGCGTGCACCCGCCCAGAAGCGCGTCATCGCTTTCGCGCAACACAAAGAAGACATAGGCCGAATCCAGCCGCGTTTCCTTCTGATAGCGCTTGATGCGGCGGCGGAAGGCGCCGCGCGTGAGTTCATCGTCGGCCCAGAGCGGCTCCCAGGGGGTCAGGAATTCACGGCTCTCGCCGCGGAGCCTGGCCCAGACGGGATAATCCGCGATGCGGGGGTAGCGCAGATAAACGCCCTCGCCGCGGATGACCGGCTGCTGGCCGCCGGGAAAAGTCAGGCCACGCATGAACGCGATGGGGCTTGTCTTTGCGAGTGCGGCTTTGACCATTATTCGGCAGCGTCCGCCAGAATGCCGCCGAACCGGCGCGCGAACGCCTCATGGCTTTCGAGTTTTCCCACCGGTCCCAGCGCGGCCATGGCGGGAACGCTCTCGCGCATGACCCGTGCCGCATAATGCCGTACGGCCGCCGCATCGATCGCGTCGATCTGCCCGACCATCTCGGCTGACGACTGAACGCGGCCCAGCGCGAAAAGCTGGCCTGCGATCTGTTCCGCGCGGGTGCCGGGACGTTCCATGCCCATCAGCAGCGAGACCTTCAATTGCGCACGCGCGCGCGCGACTTCGGATTCGGTAAGAGTCTGCGCAATGGCTTCCATCTCGCCCGCGATGACGGCCGAGATCTCCGCCGCCTCCGATGCGCCGGTGCCTGCATAGATTCCCAGGAAACCGGAATCCTGGAAGCCGTTGGAAAAGGCATAGATGGAATAGCACAATCCGCGTTTTTCGCGCGCTTCCTGGAACAGGCGCGAGGATGTGCCGCCGCCCAGCACGGTGGCATAGACCTGGGCCACGAAATAGTCGGGATCGGAATTGGACAGGCCCGGAAAGGCATAGGCCACGTGCGCCTGTTCCAGATCTTCATCGAGACGGAAGTCGCCGCCGGTATAGCGCGCCCGCGCCATCTGCGGCACCTGCCCCGCATCGAGACCGCCGAACTTCTCCTCGGCCAGCCTGAGGATGCGTTCATGCTCCACCGCGCCGGACGCGACCAGAGTCATGCCTCCCATCCGGTATTGCGAGGCCATGTATGATTTCAGCATATCGCGGCTGAAGGCCCTGACCGTTTCCTCCTCGCCCAGGATCGGCCACCCCAGGGGCTGATCCCGATAGGCGGCCAGCTGAAGATAGTCGAACACGATGTCGTCGGGCGTGTCGCGCGCCTGTCCCAGCTCCTGCAGCACGACCTGGCGCTCGCGTTCCAACTCGGCGTCCTCGAAGGTGGGGTTGATCAGGATATCGGCGATGATGTCCAGCGCGAGCGGCACGTCATCCCTCAGGACGCGTGCATGGAACGCCGTCTGTTCGCGGCTGGTGTAGGCATTGAGGATGCCGCCGACCGCCTCGATCTCCTCGGCGATGGCCCGCGCGCTGCGGGTGGCGGTGCCCTTGAAGGCCATGTGTTCCAGCATGTGCGAGATGCCCATCTCGGCGGGCGCCTCGTTGCGGCTGCCGGTGTTCACCCACATGCCTACGGCGGCGCTCTCGATCCCCCCCATGGGATCGCTGACCACCGTCAAGCCGTTGGAAAGCCTGGAGATTTCTAGGGACATCCTGCCGATCTGCCTGTCAGGCCGCAACAGTAGAAGAGATGAACCGCTTTATCAAAACAGGGTCGTTCGCAAGCGTTTCCACCCGTTCCGGCAGGGTCCTGAGACCGGCCAGCCGCACAGGCTCGGGGGGCGCGGCGCCGGTCGCCTGGGCCACCGCGTCGGGGAACTTGGCGGGGTGGGCGGTGGAGAGAATCACGACGGGCGACGGTGTGGGGCCCATCCGCATCGCGGCGGCGACGCCCACAGCCGTGTGCGGATCGATGATGCGTCCCGTCCGCCGATGGACGGCGGCGATGGCGGCCCGCGTGCCGTCATCGTCCGTGGCAAAGGCGCTGTAACGGGCGCGCAGTTTCTCCAGCACGCCGCCGGGAAGTTCAAGCCGGCGCGTGCGGGAGAAATCGCTCATCGCCGCGGAGGTCCAGTCGGCATCGCGATCCGCCGCTTCGAACAGCGCGCGTTCGAAATTGGACGCCACCTGGATGTCCATCGAAGGGCTGAGGGTGACATGGCTCGCGCCGGCGGCATAGACGCCTTCATTTAGCGCGCGCGCCATGATGTCGTTGGCGTTGGTGGCGATCACCAGCCGCGCCGCATCCAGGCCCATGCGTTCGGCCGCCTCGCCCGCGAAGATGTCGCCGAAATTGCCGGTGGGAACGACGAAGGCCGCTGGCCGGCCCAGGGCCGCGGTAGCCGTGAAATAATAGACGCACTGCGCCGCGATGCGCGCGAAGTTGATCGAGTTCACCGCCGTCAGGCCGACCTTGCGGGCGAATTCGCCGTCCGCGAACAAGGCCTTCACGATTCCCTGCGCGTCGTCGAAGCTGCCATCCAGCGCGATGTTGTGGACATTGGCGTGGGCCGAAGTGGTCATCTGCAGCCGCTGCACGTCGCTGACGCGTCCCTTGGGGTGCATCACGAAGACCTCGACATTGGGCAGGCCGCCCAGCGCGGCGATGGCCGCCGAGCCGGTATCGCCCGAAGTCGCGGCGACGATGGTCGCGCGGCCGCCGCGCCGCGCCAGCGCGCGGCTGAACAGCTGCCCCAGGATCTGCATGGCGATGTCTTTGAAGGCCAGCGTCGGGCCATGGAAGAGTTCAAGCAGGTACCGGCCCTCGCCAAGCTCCACCAGCGGCGCGATCTCCAGCGCGTCGAAGTCCGCATAGGCGGCCTCGATGGCCCCGCGCAGTTCGGCGTCGCTGAACGAGGCGGCCGTGAAGCGCGACAGGATGGCGAACGCCGCATCCTGATACCGGGCGCCCTTGAAGCCTGCGATTTCGGCCCGGGTCAGCTGCGGCCAGCTTTCGGGCAGATAGAGCCCCCCGTCGGGCGCCAGGCCCGCCAGCAGGACGTCGGAAAAAGAGGCCCGGGGCGCCTGGCCGCGCGTGGAAATGAACTGCACGAAATCACCTTTGCTGGCCGGGTTATAGGGCGAGAAACCGCGCTGAACTACCCCGGCCGGACCGCTATTTGAGGGCGATCCGGCCCCTGGAAATGTGATAGGCGAGCCAGACGCCCAGAAGGACCAGCGCCAGGCCGAACCAGGTCACGGCGTAACTCAGATGGGCATTGCGGAAGCTCACCACGGTCTGGCCGCCTTTGGGCCAGCCGCCGTGGTTGGGGGTGGCGTCCGCCTCGACCACCACCGGCGCGGCCAGAGTGACTCCGTCCGCCGCGGCAATGTCCGCCAGATCGCGGGCATACCAGATGCGATGGGCCCGGTCGGGCGCGGGCGTGAAGAAGCCCGGCGCATCGGGCGTGCGCCAGACCCCCGTGACGCGGGTTTCCCCTTCCGGATTGCCCTGGGCGCGGGTGGCGGGGGAAAGCCTGTCCTTGGGCACCGCGCCCCGGTCCACCATCAGAACGCGGCCGTCATCGGCCCGCAGCGGGGTGAGGACGTGATAGACCGGCTCGCCCTCCGCCGTCGTGAAGACATAGGCTTCATGCGCGTGGTCGAAGCGGCCCGACAGGGTGACATGGCGATACTGCGCGTCGCCGGGGGACATCGTCAGCACGCGGTCCAGCGAGACCGGCGGAGCCGCCATGTGGCCGTTGACCTCGGCGATCAGGGCCAGTTTCCACTGCAGCCGCTCGAGTTGCCACACGCCCAGGCCGCAGAGAAGGGCGAACAGGATGGCGCAGGCGAAAGTCATCCCCGGATAGGGACGGAACGTCATCAGGGCTTATCCATTTCGCGGCGCCCCTCGCCTGCCTTGTGCTTGTATTGCAGCACCAGCAGCGCCGATTTGGACAGGCGCAGGAAGATCGCCGTCAGGATGCAGATCAACGGTATCCAGAGCACGGCATGGACCCACAGCGGCGGCTGGAAGGTGAACTCTACCCAGAGCGCCAGCCCGCACACGATCGCGCCCACGATCAGGATGCCGAAGACCATCGGCCCGTCGCCCGCGTCGAACATGGCGTAATCCAGGGCGCAGGAGGGACACTGCTTCTTCAGCGCCAGATAGCCGTCGAACAAGGGCCCCCGCCCGCAGCGCGGACAGAGGCCCTTGAAAATGGCGACGATCGTGTTCGGCGGCGTCACGGCAACTCCCGTGGGCGCAGTACTTTGGCATCCCGAGCGGAACCGCCGGGAACCGGAAGGCTAGCCGGCAATGACCGGCCCCTCGCCCCAGACATAGATGCAGGCAAAGAGGAACAGCCACACCACGTCGACGAAGTGCCAGTACCAGGCTGCGGCCTCGAAGCCGAAATGGCGGGTCGGCGTGAACTGACCGGCGATGGCGCGGAACAGGCAGACGATCAGGAAGATCGTGCCGATGATCACGTGCATGCCGTGGAAACCGGTCGCCATGAAGAAGGTCGAGCCGTAAATCGCGCCGAAATTGCCCGCGCCGGTCGCCAGCGCCGTATGCATCGGGTCATTGAAGGGCTGCAGCGCCAAGTTGTTGAAGCCGAAGGTGAAGGGCGCATGGGCATATTCATAGGCCTGCACGCAGGTGAAGGAGAGCCCCAGCAGCACGGTAAGGGCCAGCCCCTGCACCGCGCCCTTCCTGTCGCCGGTCTGGATGGCGTGGTGCGCCCAGGTCACTGTCGTGCCCGAGGTGAGCAGGATCATCGTGTTGAGCAGCGGGAAATGCCAGGGATCGAGCGTGGTGATGCCCGCCGGCGGCCAGCTGGAAACGCCGACATCGCTGTGGAAGATGCCGAAGTTGAAATAGGCCCAGAACCAGGCCACGAAGAACATCACTTCCGACGCGATGAACAGCAGCATGCCGTAGCGCAGGTGCAGTTTCACCACCGGGGTATGCGCACCCTGATAGACGCTTTCGCGGATCACATCGCGCCACCAGCCCGCCATGGTGTAGAGCACCAGCCCCAGGCCGACGATGAATATCCAGGGCTGGCCGTTCACCGGCAGACCGAAGAAGCCGGAATAGTCCTTGTTCATCCAGAAGACGGCGCCGACCATCATCACGAAGGCGCCCGCCGAACCGACCACGGGCCAGGGGCTGGGGTCGACCAGATGGTAATCGTGCTTCACTTCGCTGCTCATCGGACAGGCCCTCTTGAATTATTTGCCGAAATGCTCGTGCCACTGCACGATCGACATCACGTAAAACAGTACACACACACCGGCCAGGACAAGCGCCAGTGCGATATTGCGTTTGCGCCGCGCTCGGCCCGCATCGTCGTCCCTCACAGCCACGGCGCCAGCGGCAGGCCGAGCGGTGCAAGCCCCGTCAGCCTCTCGACGATCAGGGCCGCAAAGACAGCGGCCATGTAAAGCAGCGACACACCGAACAGACGGTGGGCCGCGGGCTCCTTGACCTCGTCCTTCTCGCGCCAGACCGCCACGGCTTCCCACAGGAACCGCAATCCGATGCCGCCGCTGGCCGCCAGATAGAGCGGCCCGCCCACATGCATCAGGCCGGGCAGAACGCCCAGCGGCACCAGCACCAGCGTATAGAGCAGGATCTGCAGTCTTGTGTGGGCTTTGCCCTTCACGACCGGCAGCATGGGCACACCCGCACGGGCATAATCGCCGCTGCGCCACAATGACAGCGCCCAGAAATGCGGCGGCGTCCACATGAAGATGATCGCCACCAGCAGCAACGGCGCCAGCCCCAGCCCGCCCGTCACCGCCGCCCAGCCGATGGCCGGCGGCAACGCTCCGGCAAGACCGCCGACCACGATATTCTGCGGCGTGCGGCGCTTGAGCCAGAGCGTATAGACGACGTCATAGAAGAAGATCGTGAAGGCCAGCAGGCCCGCCGCCAGGAAATTCACGAACAGGCCCATGATCGCAACGGACGCCACCGCCAGGGCCCAGCCGAAGGCCAGCGCCTCTTCCCGCGCCACATACCCCATCGGAATGGGACGCGTGGCGGTGCGGGCCATCAGCCGGTCGATGTCGCTGTCATAGACCATGTTGAGGCAGCCCGACGCTCCCGCCCCCACAGCGATGCACAAGAGGGCGGTGAAGGCCTTCAGCGGATGAAGATGCCCCGGCGCCGCCACCATGCCCGCAAGCCCCGTGAAGACGACCAGCGACATCAGGCGCGGCTTCAGCAGCGCGAAGAAGTCTCCGACTGTCGTGACACGGGTTTGGGCAAGCGAGAGCGACATCGTCTGTTGGCTATTTGATCTTGGGCAGTTCCGCGAACTGGTGGAAGGGCGGCGGCGAGGACAGGGTCCATTCCAGCGTCGTGGCGCCCACACCCCAGGGATTGTCGGGAGCCTTGCGCTTCTTGGTGAAGGCTTCCGCGCACATGACCAGGAAGACCAGCACGCCGAATCCGGCGATGAAGGCGCCGACCGACGACACATAGTTCCAGCCCGCGTAGGCATCCGGATAGTCCGCATACCGGCGCGGCATGCCGGCCAGGCCCAGGAAGTGCATCGGGAAGAAGGCCAGGTTCACGCCGATGAAGGTGATCCAGAAGTGCAGCTTGCCCAGCGCCTCGTTGTACATGTAGCCGGTGAACTTCGGGAACCAGAAGTAGAAGCCCGAGAAGATCGCGAACACCGCGCCCAGCGACAGCACGTAGTGGAAGTGCGCCACGACATAATAAGTGTCCTGCAGCACGACATCCACGCCCGCATTCGCCAGCACCACGCCGGTGACGCCGCCCACGGTGAACAGGAAGACGAAGCCGATCGCCCACAGCATCGGGGTCCTGAATTCGATCGAGCCGCCCCACATGGTCGCGATCCAGCTGAACACCTTGATGCCAGTGGGGACCGCGATCACCATGGTCGCGAAGACGAAATAGGCGCGCGTGTCGACGGAAAGGCCCGTCGTGTACATGTGGTGCGCCCAGACCAGGAAGCCGATGAAGCCGATCGCGACCATGGCATAGGCCATGCCGAGATAGCCGAAGATCGGCCGCTTGGAGAAGGTGCCCACGATATGGCTGATCATGCCGAAGCCCGGCAGGATCAGGATGTACACCTCAGGGTGGCCGAAGAACCAGAACAGGTGCTGGTACAGGATCGGATCGCCGCCGCCCGACGGATTGAAGAACGACGTGCCGAAATGGCGGTCCGTCAGCAGCATGGTGATGGCGCCGGCCAGCACGGGCAGCGACAGCAGCAGCAGGAACACGGTCACCAGCACCGACCAGACGAACAGCGGCATCTTGTGCAGAGTCATGCCCGGCGCGCGCATGTTGAAGATGGTGGTGATGAAGTTGATCGCGCCCAGGATCGAGGACGCGCCCGCGATGTGCAGCGAGAAGATGGCGAGGTCCATCGCCGGCCCCGGCGAACCATAGGTCGAAAGGGGCGCATAGATGGTCCAGCCGCCGCCCACGCCGATGCCGCCGGAATCCCCTTCCACGAACATGCTCATCACCAGCAGCGCGAAGCTGAAGGGCAGTAGCCAGAAGGAGATGTTGTTCATGCGCGGGAAGGCCATGTCGGGCGCCCCGATCATCAGCGGCACCAGCCAGTTGCCGAAGCCGCCGATCATGGCGGGCATGATCATGAAGAACACCATGATCAGGCCGTGGCCGGTCACGAAGACGTTGAACTGATGCGGCTCGTGGAACACCTGCAGGCCCGGGAACATCAGCTCGGCGCGCATCATCATCGAGA
Source organism: Rhizomicrobium sp. (assembly GCA_035547015.1). GTDB lineage: Bacteria > Pseudomonadota > Alphaproteobacteria > Micropepsales > Micropepsaceae > Rhizomicrobium. The sequence goes on from DASZVO010000007.1 coordinate 24,741, forward strand.
AGAAGCCGCCGATGATCCCCGCGAAGACCGCGAAGATCAGGTACATCGTGCCGATGTCCTTGTGGTTGGTCGAATAGACGTAGCGCCGCCACCCGGTGGGATGGGCGTGCTCGCCCCCGTGGTGGAGTTCCTCGTGATGGGCGTCGAAGGTGGTGGTCATGGCGGTATTTCCTATTTCGAGGCGACGCGGGTGGCGTCGTTCTCGATGGCGGCGAACTTCTTCTTGGCCGAGGCCAGCCAGGCGGCATATTCGGCGTCGCTGACCACATGCAGTTCGATGGGCATGTAGGCATGGCGCGCGCCGCACAGTTCGGAGCACTGGCCGTAATAAACCCCGGTCTGGGTGGCCTTGAACCAGGTGTGGTTCAGCCGGCCCGGCACGGCGTCCATCTTCACGCCCATCTGGGGCATCGCCCAGCTGTGGATCACGTCGGCGCCAGTGGTCTCGACTTCGACGACCTTGTTCACGGGCACATAGATGGCGTTGTCCACGCCCAGCAGGCGCGGCTTGCCTTCCTTCGCGGCGTCGGCATCGGACAGGCCCAGGCTGTCAAAGGTGAAGCCGGCGGACGAACCCGGATACTCATAGGTCCAGAACCACTGCTTGCCGATGGCCTTGATCTGCACGTCGGGTTTGGGAATGGCCGCTTCGAAGTACAGCAGGCGGAAGCTGGGGACGGCGATGAACACCAGGATGATGACCGGGATCAGCGTCCAGGCCACTTCCAGCAGCGTGTTGTGGTGCACCTTGGAGGGCACGGCATTGGCGCCGGCGCGATACTTCACGACGATCCATACCAGCAGCGCCAGCACCAGCAGGCAGACCGCCACGATGATGTAAAACAGAAGGCGGTGGAAATCCTCGATCTGCTCCATCACCGGCGAAGCGGCCGGCTGGAAGCCGACCTCGTAGTTCCACGGCAGGGCCGCCGCCGGCAGCGCCGAAAAGGCCGTGAGAACGGCAGCCGCCGCGCCGATGCCGGATTTCCGCAAAAACATGATGCGACCTCGCACAAAAGCCGGGCGGTGGAATCCCCGCCCTTTTTCAGATTCTTGGCGGGGATTTAGAGGGGTTAAGCCCTTAAAGTCATTGCGACCTTATGGCACGGTCGCGGGGCGGCCCAAAGGGTGCCGCACTGGGCCGGAAGGGCGGGACCAGCCAAATCGGCCCGAACCGCTTGCCGGAACCGCCCCGAGCGCCGATATCTAGGGGGATTTACGGATTTTGCGGGGCTTTTTGCCGCGCGCAGCCAGCCGGGAGAGCCTATGGCCGATCATGATCTTTTCTTTACGCGCACCGGCATGGACCGGGGCCGGGTCCAGCAGACGGTGGATCAGGCGCTGGCGGGCGCGGACGACGGCGAACTGTATCTGGAATACAGCCAGTCCGAATCGTTCACCTATGACGACAACCGGCTGAAAGCCGCCACCTTCGACACCAGCCAGGGCTTCGGCCTCAGGGCCGTCGCGGGCGAGGCCACCGGCTACGCGCACGCCAGCGAGATATCGGAAGACGCCATCGCCCGCGCCGCCGGAACCGTGCGGGCGGTGTCGCGCGGCTATTCCGGCACGGTTGCCGGAGCCCCGGCCCGTACCAACATCCGGCTTTATACCGACATCGACCCGCTGGAGACGGCCGGCTTCGAGAAGAAGGTGAAGCTGCTGGAAGAGATGAACGCCTATGCGCGCGGCAAGGACGGGCGGGTGCGTCAGGTTTCGGCCAGCCTGTCGGGCGAATGGCAGCGCATCGAGATCATCCGCGCGGGCGGCGAACGCTATTCCGATATCCGCCCTCTGGTCCGGCTCAACGTGTCGGTCGTGGTGGAGGAGAACGGCCGCCAGGAATCGGGCAGTTTCGGCGGCGGCGGCCGCGGCGGCTATGAAACCTATCTTGATCCCGCCTATTGGCAGGGCGCGGTGGACGAGGCGCTGCGCCAGGCGCTGGTCAACCTCACCTCCATTCCTGCGCCCGCGGGCGAGATGACCGTGGTGCTGGGACCGGGCTGGCCAGGCATCCTGCTGCATGAAGCCATCGGCCACGGCCTGGAAGGCGATTTCAACCGCAAGAAGACGTCGGCCTTCGCCGGGCTTCTGGGCGAGCGCGTCGCCGCGCCCGGCGTGACCGTGGTGGATGACGGCACTATCGACGGCCGGCGCGGATCGCTTTCCATCGACGACGAAGGCACGCCTACGCACCGCACGGTGCTGATCGAGGACGGCATCCTGAAAGGCTATATGCAGGACCGCCAGAACGCCCGGCTGATGGGCGTGGCGCCCACCGGCAACGGACGGCGGCAGAGCTATGCCGCGCCCGTGATGCCGCGCATGACCAACACCTACATGCTGGGCGGCGACAAGGATCCGGCCGAGATCCTGGCCAGCGTCAGGAACGGCATCTACGCCACCAACTTCGGCGGCGGCCAGGTGGACATCACGAACGGCAAGTTCGTCTTTTCCTGCACCGAGGCCTACATCATCGAGAACGGCCGGCTGGGCCATGCCATCAAAGGCGCGACCCTGATCGGCAGCGGCCCGGAGTCGCTGACCCGCGTCTCGATGATCGGCAACGACATGAAGCTCGATACCGGCATCGGCACCTGCGGCAAGAACGGCCAGAGTGTGCCGGTGGGCGTGGGCCAGCCGACGCTGCGGCTGGACGGGCTGACGGTGGGTGGAACGGCGCAGGCCGCGTAAACGGATGGCCCGTTACTGGTTCCGGCAGAAGCGCTTCGGCTATGGCGCGACGCCCAGCACATGGCAGGGATGGACCTTCACCCTGCTGGGCATGGCGCTGCTCTTCGCCGTGGTAATCACGGGGCCGCACATCCGCGACAACGCCATGCGCGCGCTCTGGATGATGCTGGGCATCCCGGCAGTGCTGGTGACGTTCTGCGCGGTCGCCCATGCCAAGACGGAAGGCGGCTGGCGCTGGCGCGGCGGGCGGGAATGAACACACTGATCTTCAAGATCGTGCCGCGCGCCGAATGGGAAGCGGCCACAGGCGACTATCACGGTTCGGCGCATGACCATGCCGACGGATTCCTGCATTTCTCCACCGCGGCACAGCTTCCCGAAACGCTGCGGCGGCACTATGCGGGCCAGGACGACCTGATGCTGGTGGCGGTGGAGGCGGCCGCGCTGGGCGCCGCGCTCAAATGGGAACATTCGCCCGCGCGCGGCGAGGCGTTTCCGCATCTCTATGGTGTGCTGTCGTGCGACGCCATGAAATGGGCGCGTCCGATTGCACGGGACGCCGCGGGAAACTTTCTGCTGCCCGCGCTGACCTGATCCCTTTCCGGAACAGAGGCTTTCCTGTCCCGTTTCCTTGCGGGAGGATTCACCATGGGCATGGAAACCATATTCGGCGCGGGTGCCGCCATCCTGGCGGTGGCGGTCGCATGGGCGATCTTGCGGAACCGCAGGCGCAATCCCGCCAACGACACCGTCGGCCAGGCCGCCACGCGCGAGGAATATCGCGAGCCGGACCGCTACGATCCGGGGAAATTCCGCAAGGAACTGCGGCCCGGCCGGTGAAGGTCCTACCCCGCCGTCCCGGCCTGGTAGGTCTTGTTGAAGCCGTTGCGCTCGTTGATGACGGTGATCCGGCCGTCCCTCTCGATCCGCAGGCGCAGGTTGTAGAAATGATCCTGGGCAGGATCGGTCCCCAGGTTGGCGATCATGTTGCGGTCCCCGTCGATCTGGGGATTGGCGGCGGATTCATGCAGCCGCCACAGGCCCTGGATGCGCGGCGAGCTTTCGATGGTCTTGATCCGCTCGGGATCGTCGCCCTTGCGCGTGCCGTTGGCCGCAATCGCCACCACGGGCGCCAGCGCATTCACCATGGCCGGGCTTCCCGAGAAATGGATGCTGTGGTGGCTGGCCAGATACACATCCACCTTGCCCACCCGGTCGACGGGGCAGAACAGATCCTTCTCGCGGTCCCATGTCAGGTCGCCGAAAGCCGCGATCCGCGCCTTGCCATAGCTGATGACCGAGCTGGTGGAGCGGGCGTTCTCCTCGCCCCCGTTCTGCGCCATGCTTTCCATGCCCGCGCAGGATGCGTTCTGCTCGCCCGCGCCGGGAAGCGGCTTGGCGATGGGCTTGGCGTCGGCCATCACGATGGTGACGGTCATGCTGCCGATATGGAACACATCGCCGGCCTTGGCCACGACGTGATGATGGCCCGCGATCAGCTTGAGATACTGGTTGTAGGCATAGGCGGTGGAATTCGGCGGCGGATTCTTCAGATCGATCTGCGGCGCGTCCGGACGGGTGGACGCGGTCGTTTCGCGGTTTTCGCCATGGTCGATGATGGTGCCGATGGGAATGCGTGCAAGAAGTCCCTCAAGGCCGCCGATATGATCGCTGTGGTAATGGGTGATGATCAGGTCATCGATCTTCTTCACGCCCAGCGCATGGGCGGCCGCGACGATGCGCTCGGAACTGGGATGCGCGCCGGTGAGGCGGCTCTTGTCGGGGTTGCCGGTGTCAATCAGCAGCGACCTGCCTTCGGGCGTGACGAACAGCGTGCCGCCGCCGCCTTCCACATCGATGGATACCATCTGCAGCGCCGTGTCCTTCGCCCGGGCGGGCGCGGACGCGAAAGGCGCGGCAAGGATGACGGCAAGCGGAATCGCGCGAAGATCGATGTGCAAGAATACCCTCCCGGATTTGTTTGCGCGAACACTAGAGCTTTTGCGCGTGCCCCGCTAGGCTCGCCCCATGACTCCCGTGACCGGAAAACCGCATGACCTGGGCGACGGATTCTTCGTCACCCGCCTGTTGCCGCAGATGGCGCGGCGCAATATCGGCCCCTTCCTCTTCTTCGATTATTTCGGGCCGGTGGATTTTCCGCCGGGCAAGGGCGTGGACGTGCGTCCCCATCCCCATATCGGGCTCGCCACCGTCACCTATCTGTTCGAAGGCTCGCAGGTCCATCGCGACACGCTGGGCAGCGTCCAGGAAATCCTGCCGGGCGACGTCAACTGGATGACGGCCGGGCGCGGCATCGCCCACAGCGAACGCACCGGCGACGACGTGCGCGCGAAGGGCCACAGGCTGCACGGCATCCAGACCTGGGTGGGCCTTCCCATCGCGGATGAGGAAGCCGCGCCCGGCTTCCAGCACTTCTCGCGCGCCGAACTGCCCGAATGGCATGAAAAAGGCGTCACGCTCCGGCTGATCACGGGCACCGCCTTCGGCCTGACCTCGCCGGTCCAGGTGTTCTCGCCCATCTTCTATGCCGATGCGCGGTTCGAGGCGGGCGGGGCGCTGCCTTACAGCGCCGAGCATGAAGAGCGCGCCATCTTCATCGTCGAGGGCGAACTGCAGATCGGCGGCGACGCGCACGGCGTGGAGGTGCATGGCCCCGGCGCGTTCCTGGCGCTGGACCGGGGCGAAGAGGTCACGCTCTATGCCGATGCGCCCGCGCGCGCCATGCTGCTGGGCGGCGCGAAGCTGGACGGCGGGCCGCGCCATCTGTGGTGGAATTTCGTCTCCTCGTCGCAGGAGCGCATCGCGCGCGCCAAGCAGGAATGGCGGGATGGCGCGTTCGGCCTGATCCCCGGCGACGACAAGGAATTCATCCCCCTGCCCGAAGAACGCCGCTAGCGGCCGCATACCGGAGTCATTTCCATGAAATACAATCGCCTTGGCCGAACCGGCCTTTATGTGTCCGAACTGTGCTTCGGCACCATGACCTTCTCCGGCCGGAACTGGCTGGGCGGCATGATCGGCAACCTGGACCAGAAGGCCGCCACGACCCTGATCGGCCGCAGCCTGGAGGCGGGGATCAACTTCATCGACACCGCCAATGTCTATTCTATCGGCGAGTCCGAACGCATGACCGGCGCGGCGCTGAAGGAGCTGGGCGTCAGGCGCAGCGACGTGGTGCTGGCCACCAAGGTCTTCGGGCGCATGGCGCCCGGCCCCAACGACATGGGCGCATCGCGCGGGCACATCATGGACAGCGTGAGCCAGAGCCTGGAAAGGCTGCAGACCGATCACATCGACCTTTACCAGATCCACCAGTCCGACAGCGTGACCGGCGTGGAGGAGACGATGCGGGCGCTGGACGATCTCGTGTCGCAGGGCATGGTCCGCTATGTCGGCGTCTCCAACTGGGAGGCCTGGAAGATCGTCAAGGCCAACGGCATCGCCGACAGGCGCGGCTGGGCGCGGATCGAAACGCTGCAGGCTTATTACTCGCTGGCCGGGCGCGACCTGGAAGACGAGCTGGTGCCTGCCATGGCCGATCAGGGGATCGGCTGCCTGGTGTGGAGCCCGCTGGCGGGCGGCTATCTGGCGGGGAAATACACGCCAGATCCGGAAACGGGCGGCGGCGAGGAGAAAGCCGAGCCCGGCCGCCGCGCCAATTTCGACTTCCCGCCGATCGACAAGGAAAAGGCCGATGCCATCGTGCGCGCGATGCGCCCCATCGCCAAAACGCACGGCGTATCGGTGGCGCGCGTGGCGCTGGCCTGGGTGCGTTCCAAGCCCTTCGTGACCGCGACCCTGATCGGGGCCAAGACGCTGGAGCAGCTGAACGACAATCTGGAAGCGGCCAGGCTGACGCTCGCGCCCGAAGAGATCGCGGCGCTGGACGCGGCAAGCGCCGAGCGGCCGCGCTATCCCGGCTGGATGATTTCGCGCAACAACGCCCTGCGCGTGCCCACGGGCGAGCCGGTGAAGATGGGCGGCGTGGGCGCCATCACCGGCAAGACGTGATCGCGCACCGCGGCGTTTCTTTCCGGGCGGGATTTTCCGTCCCATGCGTATCTCCAAACCTCCCTGAGCGGCATCCATCGCGGACCATATTAGGGGGCGCCGGAGCGATGGGGACAGGCAGGAGGCACACGCCCCCGTGCAAGCGGCGGACGCCGCAGGCGAAAATAAATTCTGCGCGTGTTGGATAAGCAGTAGTCCCCGTTCACGGGGGAGGTGGCGCGCGCCAGCACGGCGGAGGGGCGCGCAACCGGCGGGAAAAATCAGAGGAAATTATATTCGGTGAACAGCTGGCTGAGGTCCCTGCCCCATACCCCGTGATAGTTCTTCAGCATCTCCTCGGCGCGGGTATAGCCGCGCGACACCAGTTCGCGCAGCGGGTTGAGGAATCCGTCCTCGCTCATCCCCGCCCCGTCCAGCGCGGCGCGGCGGCGCAGGCCCGCCGAGGCGATCTCGATCATGCGGTGCGCCAGTTCGTGCACCGTGGTCCTGCGGAAAGGCGTCCTGAATCCCTGGCGCGGCACGGCATCGCGCATCGCCTGGCGTTCTTCCGCCGTCCAGTCCTTGACCAGGTCCCAGGCCGCATCCAGCGCCGCGCCGTCATAGAGCAGGCCCACCCATAGCGCAGGCATGCCGCAGATGCGCCGCCACAGCCCGCCGTCGGTGCCGCGCATTTCCAGAAAGCTCTTGAGCCGCACTTCGGGAAAGATCGTGGTGAGGTGGTCGGCCCAGTCGCTCAGCATCGGCTCGATGTGGCGCACCTCGGGGATCTCGCGCGCCAGGAACTTGCGGAAGCTTTTTCCCGCCATGTCGATATATTTGCCGTCGCGGTAGAGGAAATACATCGGCACGTCGAGCGCGTAGTCGACGTAACGCTCGAACGACATGCCGTCCTCGAACACGAAGGGCAGCATCCCGGCGCGGGCATTGTCCACGTCGCTCCACACCTGCGCGCGATAGGAGAGGAAGCCGCTGGGCCGCCCTTCGCGGAAGGGCGAGTTGGCGAACAGCGCCGTCGTCACCGGCTGCAGCGCCAGGCCGACGCGGAATTTCCTGACCATGTCGGCTTCGGATTCGAAGTCGAGGTTCACCTGCACCGTGCAGGTGCGGAACATCATGTCGAGCCCATAGCCGCCGACCTTGGGCATGTATTCGCGCATGATCTGATAGCGGCCCTTGGGCATCACCGGCACTTCGGCCAGCGACCAGCTTGGCGCGAAGCCGAAGCCCAGCACGCCCACGCCGATCTCGTTCGCCACCGCGCGCGTCTGCTCCAGATGCGTGTTCACTTCCGCGCAGGTCTCGTGGATGGTCCTGAGCGGCGCGCCGGACAGTTCGAACTGCCCGCCCGGCTCCAGCGAGATTGAGGCGCCGTCCTGGGTCAGGCCGATGGTGTTCTCGCCTTCGCGTACTGCCTGCCAGCCGAAACGCTGCATGCCTTCCAGCAACTGGCGGATGCCCGGCCGCCCGTCATAGGCGACCGGCTTGTGGGTCTTGAGGTCGTAGACGAACTTTTCGTGCTCGGTGCCGATCCGCCAGTCGGCCCTGGGACGGCAACCCCTGGACAGTTGATGAACCAGATCATTGCGGCTTTGGATTGGGCCGCTGGCGGACTGCGGAATGGACATGAAAGCACCCTCGGCCGGGTACTTAGGCATGTGCCGTTGCGGGCGCAAGGGCATTATTTTCGTATTTACTTAATTAAGTGGATATGAAATAAATAGGCCATGCCCGCCGCCCTTTCCGCCCTGGCCGACCCCACCCGCCAACGCATCGTGGAGATGCTGGCCGCAGGCGCGCTGTCGTCGGGCGAGATCGCCGGGCGCTTCAAGCTGTCGCCGCCCGCCATCTCCCAGCACCTGAAGACGCTGAAGGATGCGCGGCTGGTCACGGTGCGGGCCGACAGGCAGAGGCGCATCTATGCGCTCGATCCCGAAGGCATGGAGGAAGTCGCCGCCTGGGTGGCCCGCATCCGCGCCTTCTGGAATCCCAAACTGGACGCGCTGGAAGCCGCACTGAAGAAAGGCGCCCCATGAAAGGCGAAGTCATCGCCGAAAGCGCCGTGCGCTTCGTGCGCCGCCTTGATGCTGCGCCGGAGAAGGTCTGGGCCTTTCTGACGGACGGCGCGTTGCTGCCCGAATGGTATGGCGATGGCGCCATCGAGCCGCGCGAAGGCGGAAAGGTGACGCTGATGGGCGGGCACATCCGCGGCGTGGTCACCGGATGGCGGCCGTGGAGATTCCTCGCCTACACCTGGAGCGTTTTCCAGCCGGGCGAGGATGTTTCAGCCTGGCCCATCACCTATGTCGAACTGAAACTCGAAAGCGCGGGCGCGGAAACCATCCTCACCCTCACCCACCGGCCCATACCCGAAGAGATGCACAAGCTGACCATGCTGGGCTGGCACACCATGCTCGACATGGTCGCAGCGGGCCTGCGGGGTGAATTTCCGCCGCGCACCGAGGTCATGCCCGCGAACGCGGCGCTTTACGGCGTGGAACTCAATGCACTCAGGAGGTGAGCCCATGAGCGATTTCGCAGAAAGGCTGGACAGCCATTCCATCCGCTTCGTGCGCATCCTGCCCGGCCCGATCGAACGGGTATGGGCCTATCTGTGGGACGGCGAGAAACGCGGCGAATGGTTCGCCTCGGGCCCGATGCCGGACAAGGTGGGCGAAACCTTCCACATGCGGTTCAAGCACAGCAAGCTGTCGCCGCACACGGCCGAGCCGCCGGAGAGCATGCGCGAGATCGACAGGAACGGGCATGGCTCGACCAACATCCTGCTGGCCTGCGAGCCGCCCCATCGCCTGGCCTTCACCTTCGGCGGGGAAAAGGACCCGGGGCGGGTTTCGGAAGTGGAATTCCGCCTGGAGCCGGAAGGCGACCCGAAAGACAACAAGGTGCGCCTGACCCTCACCCACACCAGGATTCCCGACCGCGGCTACATGCTGGGCGTGTCGGGCGGCTGGCATGCCCATCTGGACGTGCTGGGCTATCGTCTGCGGAACGAAACCCCGCCCGCCTTCTGGGACGTCTGGCGCCGGTACGACGGCGCCTATGAAGCGCGCGTCTAGGCGAAATCGCCCGCCACGCTTTGCCAGATCGCCAGCGCGGCCAGTGCGGCGGTGTCGGCGCGCAGGATGCGCGGCCCCAGCGTCACCGGCACGACGAACGGCAGGGCGCGAATGCGTGCGCGTTCGTCCGGATCGAATCCGCCTTCCGGGCCGGTGAGGATCGCGGCGGGCCCGGCTGTGCCGCGCGCGGCCTCGGCCAGGGGCCTTGCATCGCCGCCCTCGTCGCAGAAGAACAGACGCCGGTCCGCGGGCCATGCCGCCAGCAGCCGCTCCAACGGCACGCCGTCGCGGATCTCGGGCACCGAAAGACGGCCCGACTGTTCCGCGGCCTCTATGGCGTTGGCGGTCATGCGCTCGCGATTGACGCGCGTGACGATGGTGCGGCGGGTGAAGACCGGCAACAGCACGGATGCGCCCAGTTCCGCCGCCTTCTGCACGAGGTAATCGGCGGGCGTCTTCTTCACCGGCGCAAAGGCCAGCCAGATGTCGGGCGTCTGGCGCTGCCCTTGCGTCTGCGCCAGGCAGGTGACGGCGACATCGCGCTTGCGGGCGGCGATCCCGGCCAGCCATTCGCCGTCGCGGCCGTTGAACAGCGACACGCGATCGCCCGTCTTCGCCCGCAACACATGCAGAAGGTAATGCGCCTGGCCCTCGTCCAGCGGCAGAGCCGCGCCGGGTCCCAGGTCGCCGGTCACGTAGAGGCGCGTCTTTCCGCCCGCCCCGGTGAGTTCGGCGGCCTGGCGTGTTGAGGTTTCGTTTCCGGTCATGCCACAATTGATCCCCATGACCGCGAAATCGCAAGCCGTTCCCGCCGACGCCGTCCCGTCAAGCTGGGTGGAACACATGCCGCGTGCCCTGCGGCCCTGGCTGCAACTGATGCGGCTGGACCGGCCCATCGGCACCTGGCTGCTCTACTGGCCCTGCGTCTTCGGATTGCTGCTGGGCGCGGCCGCCGACGAGCGGCGCTTCATGGAATGGCGTGACCTTTATTATGTCACGCTGTTCGGCATCGGCGCGATCGTGATGCGCGGCGCGGGCTGCACCTTCAACGACATCGTCGACCGCGATTTCGACGCGCAGGTCGCGCGCACGCGCGGACGGCCCATCCCCTCCGGCGCGATCGGCGTGACCGGCGCCGTGCTGCTGCTGATCCTGCTCTGCCTGGCCGGGCTCGCCATCCTGCTGCAGTTCAACCGGTTCGCGGTGGCGCTGGGCGCGGGCTCGCTGCTGCTGGTCGCCGCCTATCCCTTCATGAAGCGCATCACCTGGTGGCCGCAGGCCTGGCTGGGACTGACCTTCAACTGGGGCGCGCTGCTGGGCTTCGCCGCGCAGACGGGCCGGCTCGATACCGGCGACGCGATGCTCTACGCGGGGCTGATCTTCTGGACGCTGGGCTATGACACCATCTATGCCCACCAGGACAAGGCCGATGACGAACTGATCGGCGTCAAGTCCACCGCGCGGCTGCTGGGCCGGAATTCGCGCAAGTGGATCCTGCGTTTCTATGCCGTCGCCTTCACCCTGATCCTTGCGGCCGGATTCACCGAGCATACCGGATGGCCCTTCGCCTTCGTGATGCTGGCGGCGGGCGCGCACATGGTCTGGCAGGTGCGCCGGCTGGACATCGACGATCCCGAAAACTGCCTGACGGTCTTCCGCTCCAACCGCGAAACCGGCGCGCTGATCGCGCTGGCCCTGCTGGCGGCAAGCTGGCTGGGCTGATGTTCTTCCATATCATGCCGCTGGACAAGCTGCTGCTGTTCATCGGCGCGGAGCTGGTCTTCTCGCTGACGCCGGGGCCGACCGTGATGATGATCAGCGCCCATGGCTTTCACGGCGGCTGGCGCGCGGCGCTGGCGGCGATCTGCGGCACCCAGACAGGCAACACGCTGTGGTATCTGGTCTGCGTGCTGGGCCTGGGCGCGATGGTGGCGGCCTCGCCGCTGGCGTTCCGCGTGATCGCGTTTGCCGGCGCGGCCTATCTGGTCTGGCTGGGCGCGAGCGCGCTGTGGCACAGCCGCGCGCCGGCGGAAGGCACGCAGGCTCCCCGGCCCCGCGGCAGGCCCTTTGTGCAGGCGGTGCTGACCCAGCTCGGCAATCCCAAGGCGTTGCTGTTCTTCGGCGCGCTGCTGCCGGGCTGCCTGACCATGAGCCTGCCGCTGGGGCCGCAATATGCGGTGATGTATGCCGTCACCTTCATCGGAGAAAGCGTGATCCTGTGCGGCTATGCCTGGCTGGCGGTCGCGGGCGGGCGGATGGCGGCGGCGCATCATGCCGTCTGGCGCGAGCGCGTCAGCGGCGCGGTGCTGATCGGGCTGGGCGTGCTGTTCGCCGCGCACGCATGACGCCGGAAGACTTCATCCGCGCCAATGCCGCGCTGTCGGCGCCGCCGCTGGTGCCGGAGATACGGCTGCATCTGGCTACCGAAGTCGTGCCGCTGTGGCGCGCGACCGAGGACGAGCTGGCGCAGCGCGGCGTGCCGCCGCCCTATTGGGCCTTCGCCTGGGCGGGCGGGCAGGCGCTGGCGCGCTATGTCCTGGATCACCCCGAAACCGTCAGCGGCCGGCATGTCCTGGACCTGGGATCGGGCTCGGGCCTGGTGGCCATCGCCGCGATGAAGGCGGGCGCGGCCGGCGTGCTGGCGGCGGATATCGACGCCTTCGCCGCCGCCGCGATCCGGCTCAATGCCGCGGCCAACGCCTGCGGCCTCGCGGTGACTGCGGACGACATGATCGGGACCGAATGCCGCTGGGACACGATCCTGGTGGGCGATCTTTTCTATGAGCGCCCCCTGGCCGAGCGGCTTCTGGCCTGGCTGCGCCCCTTGAAGGCGGTGGCCCTGCTGGGCGATCCCGGCCGCAGTTATTTTCCGAAAACCGGCGTGGAAAAGCTTGCGGCCTATAGCGTGCCTGTCACACGCGACCTCGAGGATCGCGAGATTCGCGAAACCGGCGTATGGCGGCTGACATGACCGGACCCATGACCAAACAGGCGCGCGCCTGGGTGTTCCGCAACGAGGCGGCATTGATCGCCGGCGCGCGCGCCGGCGTCTCTGCCGTGCTGGCCTGGCTCGCCGCCGTGTTGCTGCACCAGCCCGAAGCCACCTGGCCGGTGATTTCGGCGATCATCGTGAGCCGGGGCGGCAGCGCGGGCAGCGGCGGCAGCGCGCGCGAGCGCTTCATCGGCACGCTCGCGGGTGCGGGCCTGGGCCTTGTCATGGCATGGCTGCGCGGCTTCGGCCTGCCCGATGGGGCGCTCCTGTTCCTCGCCATCGCGCCGCTGGCCTTCCTGTCCGTCGACCATGCCGCCTTCCGCGCCGCGCCGGTGGCGGCCATGATCGTGATGGCGGCCAGCTTTCATGGCCATGAGGCCGAAGGACTGGGCGCGGCGGCCCTGCGCATCGGCGATGTGGGCCTGGGCACGGCGGTTGCGCTGTTCGTCTCGGCGGTCCTGTTCCGCATCCATCCCACGCGCGCCTTCAGGGCGGATGCGGCGCCGCTAATGCCGCTGCTGGCCAGCCTTTTCCTTCTGGCGCTGCGCGGCGAGACGGAGAAATACGAGAAGCTCAACAACAAGGTCCGCCGCGACATGCGCGAACTGGTGCTGGCGGCGCGCACGCTTGCGCCGCGCGACGGCGAGGCCGGCGTCAACCGTTTCGCGGGCGCGCTGACCCGCACCCATGCGGCCGTCGCCTATTGCGTCCGCGCGCTGCAGGAGGCGCACCGCACGCCCGAGCTGGTCGCGGCGCTTGCGCCCTTCGCCGCAGCGGTGCGCCAGCGCTGCGAAACCGTGCGGGGCCTGTTGCTGTCACAACCCGCCGCGGAGGACGGACTGGCCATGGCCCAGGGCGCGGCCCGCGACGCCATTGCCCGGATTCGCGAAACCGATCCGGCGGCCCATCTGGATGCCCTGCCGTTCCTGATCGGCTGTCTGGCGGAGGACCTGGAAGCGCTGCGCGCAGCGGCGGCACAACTGCGCAAATCCTAGGCATGCCTTGGGACTAGGCGGGCGCGCCCGGCTCTGGCAGAGTGGATTCGAGCCGAGCCGGGGACCTGCATGCTTTTCGAGCGTATAAAGCCGTTGGACGCGATCATGGCGACCGCGGAGAAGAAGTCGCTGCACCGGTCGCTGGGGGCCTTCCAGCTGACGCTGCTGGGAATCGGCGCGGTGATCGGCACCGGCATATTCGTGCTGACGGCGGAAGCCGCGCAGAAGGCCGGCCCGGCCATGATGCTGTCGTTCGTCATCGCGGGTTTCGTCTGCGCGGTGGCGGCGCTGTGCTACTCCGAACTGTCCTCGATGGTGCCGGTGGCAGGCTCGGCCTACACCTATACCTATGCCGTGATGGGCGAGATGCTGGCCTGGATGGTGGGCTGGGCGCTGATCCTGGAATATGGCGTGGGCGCCAGCGCGGTCGCGGTGGGCTGGTCAGGCTATTTCGTCGGCCTGCTCCACTCCTCGATGGACATCACCATTCCGCAATGGCTGGCCGTGGGGCCCAGCCAGGGCGGGCTGATCAACCTGCCCGCGGTGATCGTCGCGGCCTTCGTCACCGGCCTCTTGATCATCGGCACCACCGAAAGCGCGCGCTTCAACGCCGCGCTGGTGGCGGTCAAGATCACCGCGCTGACGATCTTCGTCGCGCTGACCCTGCCGATGGCCAAGGCCGCCTATTTCCACCCCTTCATCCCGAACGGCTGGGGCACGGTCGGCGTGGTGGGCGCCGCCTCGTCCATCTTCTTCGCCTATGTGGGGTTCGATGCCGTCTCCACCGCCGCCGAGGAAACGCGCAATCCCCAGCGCAACGTTCCCATCGGCCTGATCGGCAGCCTCCTGATCTGCACTGCCTTCTACCTGCTGGTCTCGGCGGGGGCGATCGGGGCGATCGGCGCCCAGCCCGTGCGCGGCGCGATGGGCGAGATCCTGATGCCGGGCTCGGCGGCGCTGGCGCAGCGCTGCGCCCAGATCGTGGCGGGCGGCGCCACCCAGCCGCTGGTCTGCAGCCATGAGGCGCTGGCCCATGTGCTGCGCACCATCGGCGACGTGAAGATCGGCAACCTGATCGGCCTGGCCGCGTTCCTGGCCCTGCCCTCGGTGGTGCTGATGATGATGTACGGCCAGACCCGCGTGTTCTTCGTGATGGCGCGCGACGGCCTGCTGCCCCGGCCGCTGGCGGCGGTGCATCCGCGCTGGAAGACACCCCATGTGGTGACGGCCTGCACCGGCGTCGTCGTGATTTTCATGGCGGCCTTCCTGCCGGTGGGCACGCTGGCGGATTATTCCAACTCCGGCACACTGTTCGCCTTTGCCATGGTGGCCATCGCGGTGATGATCCTGCGCCGCAAGGAGCCCGCCCGGCACCGGCCCTTCCGCACGCCCGTCGTCAACCTCGTCGCGCCCATGGCCGTGATCGGCTGCGTCATCCTTTACGTCAAGCTGCCGCTGGTCGCGATCCTGGTGTTGCCGGTATGGGGAGCGGTGGGGCTGGTGGTCTATTTCTCCTACAGCCGCCGGCACAGCCATGTCGGCAAGGGCATCATCGATATCGAAGACGAGGACAGCCCGCCCATCCACGGCGTGAAAATCTGAGCCGGGTCCTGTAATCTCGGATTCATGCCATACAAATCCCTGAGAGATTTCCTCGCCCGCCTGGAGCGGGACGGCGAACTGGTGCGCGTGACGGAGCCCGTCTCCACCGTGCTGGAGATGACCGAGATCCAGACCCGCCTGATCGCGGAAGGCGGACCGGCGGTGATCTTCGAAAAGCCCATCAGGGCCGACGGCACGCCCTCCGCCATGCCGGTGCTGGTCAACCTGTTCGGCACCGTGAAGCGCGTGGCGATGGGTGTCACCATGAACGGCGTGGAACGGACCGCGGCGGCGGACCTGCGCGCGGTGGGCGAGCTTCTGGCGCAGTTGCGCCAGCCCCAGCCGCCGCGCAGCTTTGGCGAGGCCGCCGAACTGCTGCCGCTGGTCAGGACCGTGCTGGCGATGAAGCCGAAAACCGTCTCGCGCCCTGCCTGCCAGCAGATCGTGTGGCGCGGCGATGACATCGACCTGTCCCGGCTGCCGGTGCAGACCTGCTGGCCGGGCGAGCCCGCGCCGCTGATCACCTGGCCGCTGGTGGTGACGAAGGGGCCGTCGGAAGCGCGCGAGGACAATTACAATCTCGGCATCTACCGGATGCAGCTGCTGTCGAAGAACCAGACCATCATGCGCTGGCTCAAGCATCGCGGCGGCGCGCAGCATCATGCGCGCTGGGCCAGGGAAAAGACCGCGCCCCTGCCCGCGGCCGCCGTGATCGGCGCCGATCCCGGCATCATCCTGGCCGCGGTGACGCCGGTGCCGGAAACGCTGTCGGAGTATCAGTTCGCGGGCCTTTTGCGCGGCCAGCGCATCGAACTGGCCGATTGCGTGTCCCAGCCTCTGAAAGTGCCCGCCGAGGCCGAGATCGTGATCGAGGGTGAGGTCTCGCTGTCGGACTATCGCGACGAAGGGCCCTATGGCGATCACACCGGCTATTACAATTCGGTGGAGCCGTTCCCCGTCTTCACCGTCACTGCGATCACCATGCGCAAGGATCCCCTCTATCTCAGCACCTATACCGCGCGGCCGCCCGACGAGCCCTCCATCCTGGGCGAGGCGCTGAACGAGGTCTTCGTGCCGCTGATCCGCCAGCAATTCCCGGAGATCGTCGACTTCTGGCTGCCGCCGGAAGGGTGCAGCTATCGCATCGCCGTGGTCGCGATGAAGAAGGCCTATCCCGGCCATGCCAAGCGGGTGATGATGGCGGTGTGGTCGTACCTGCGCCAGTTCATGTACACCAAATGGGTGATCGTGGTGGACGACGACATCAACGCGCGCGACTGGAAGGATGTGATGTGGGCGGTCTCCACCCGCATGGACCCGGCGCGCGACGTGACGCTCATCGACAACACGCCCATCGACTATCTGGACTTCGCCTCGCCTGAAAGCGGGTTGGGCTCCAAGATCGGGCTGGATGCCACCAACAAGCTGCCGCCGGAGACGCATCGCGAATGGGGCCGCAAGATCGCGATGGACCCTGAGGTTGTCAGAACCGTGACGGAGAAATGGCCGCGGCTGCGACTGCCGGGCAGCGGCAAGCCGGTCTGGAAATAACGCACTTTTGCGGATTGACGGACGCGGCTTGACGCCCCGGCCGTTTCGCGGCACGGAGACGCAGATGACCTCCCCCAAGCGCGATCCCGAAAGCATCCTCGGTTCCCTGCTCGACGCCGCCCGGAAGGCGGGCGCCGACGCGGCCGATGCCCTTTATGTCGAAGGCGTGTCCTCCAGCGTCTCCTACCGGCTGGGCCGGCTGGAGGATGTGGAACGGGCCGAAAGCTATGACCTGGGCCTGCGCGTCTTCGTCGGCCAGAAGGTGGCTTTTGTCTCCTCCAGCGATTTTTCCGCCGAGGCGCTCGCCGCGCTGCCGGGCCGGGCCATCGCCATGGCGCGGCTTGCGCCCGACGACAGGTTCGCAGGCCTGGCCCCCGCCGACCGCTTGGCCACCGCGATCCCGGAACTCGACCTTGAAGACTCCGCCGAGCCTGCCGCCGAGACATTGATCGAACGCGCCCGCACGGCGGAAGGCGTGGCTATGGCGGTGAAAGGCGTGACCAATTCCGAAGGTGGCGGCGCATCTTTTTCGCGCCAGGCGATCGCGCTGGCGACCAGCACCGGCTTCTATGGCCGCTATGCAGGCACCAGCCACAGCATCGGCGTGGCCGTGCTGGCGGGCGAAGGCACCGGCATGGAGCGCGACTATGACCATGCCAGCGCGCGCCATGCGGGCGACCTGCGCGAGGCCGCCGACATCGGCCGCACGGCGGGCGAAAAGGCGGTGAAGCGGCTCAATCCGCGCAAGATGGCCTCGCAGAGCGTGCCGGTGGTGTTCCATCCCGATGAGGCGGCGGGTCTTCTGGGCCATTTCGCCGGTGCGATCTCGGGCGCGGCCATCGCGCGCGGCGTCTCGTTCCTGAAGGACCGCATGGGCCAGCCGGTCTTCGCGCCCGGCATCAACATCATCGACGATCCGCACCGTAGGCGCGGCCTGAGGTCCAAGCCGTTCGATGCCGAAGGCGTGGCCAACCGGCGCAGCGCCCTGATCGATGACGGCGTGCTGACCGGCTGGCTGCTGGATTGCGCCAGCGCCCGCCAGCTGGGCCTTTCCACCACCGGCCATGCCGCGCGCGGCACCGGCGGTCCGCCTTCGCCCTCGCCCACCAATCTCTATCTGGAAGCGGGCAGGCTTTCGGTGAAGGAATTGATCGCCGACATCAAACAGGGCTTCTATGTGACGGAGCTGATGGGCATGGGGGTCAACGGCGTGACCGGCGATTACAGCCGCGGCGCGGCGGGCTTCTGGATCGAGAATGGCGAGATCGCCTTTCCCGTCTCGGAGGTCACCATCGCCGGAAACCTCAAGACCATGTTCGCCAACCTGATCCCGGCTGACGACCTGGAATTCCGGCACGGCACCAATTCGCCCACCGTGCGCATCGAGGGCATGACCCTTGCCGGATCGTGAAGACCTGGCGCTTCTGGAAAACGCCGTGCGCGCGGCGGGCGATATCGCGCGGAAATACTATGGCGGCGATTACCGGCGCTGGAGCAAGGAGGGCGGAAGCCCCGTCACGGATGCCGACCTGGCGGTGAACACCTATCTGTTGGAAACGCTGACCGCCGCGCGCCCGGACTATGGCTGGCTTTCAGAGGAAAGCGCCGACGACCTCGCGCG
Organism: Rhizomicrobium sp.; assembly: GCA_035547015.1. Lineage (GTDB taxonomy): Bacteria > Pseudomonadota > Alphaproteobacteria > Micropepsales > Micropepsaceae > Rhizomicrobium. Next base: position 43,302 of record DASZVO010000007.1, read on the forward strand.
CCTGTCGCGGGCGAAGACCTTCGTCGTCGATCCCATCGACGGCACCATCGCCTTCCTCAAGGCCCGGCCGCATTTCACGATCTGCGCGGCGGTGGTCGAGGCGGGACGGCCCCGCTGCGGGGCGATCTACAATCCCATCAGCGACGAGCTTTATCTCGCGCGCCGGGACGGCGGCGCATGGCGCAATGGCGCGCCCATCCATGCCGGCGGCCGCGGCGCCGTCGAAGGCTGCGCCATGCTGGGCGATCGCACGCAACTGACCGGCCCGCCCTGGCCCGCCATGCATGTGCAGAACCGCAATTCCGTCGCCTATCGCGTGGTGCTGGTGGCAGACGGCAGCGCCGACGCCAGCGTCAGCCTGACCGCCAAGCGCGACTGGGACCTGGCCGCCGCCGACATCATCCTGCACGAGGCGGGCGGACTTCTGACCGACACGCACGGCGCGGCGCTGCGCTACAACCGGCCCAGCACCCTGCAGACCGGGTTGGTGGCCGCCGGCCCGAAACTGCATACAGAGATCCTGGCGCTGCTGCGACAATAAAGGCGCTTAGGCGCGCGCGAAGGTTGGGCTTGAATGACGCCCCACAACAGGCGGAGCAGTCATGCCGGAATCCAAGCAGCTTCTGCATCTCGTGTTCGGCGGCGAACTGAAATCGACCGAGGACGTCGAGTTCAAGGATCTCGGCAAGCTCGATATCGTGGGCATGTATCCCAACTTCGCCGAGGCGAAGAAGGCATGGGCCGCCAAGGCGCAGGCCACCGTGGACAATGCGCATATGCGCTACTTCGTGGTCCATCTGCACCGCCTGATGGAACCGGGCGACGACCACCACCACTAACCTTCTGGCCTGACAGGACTTTTTGCCTCGGGCCAACCGCCATGCTACATGGGCGCGGCATGCGTTCCGCGCCTTCCAATCCGGCCCTGCCGGTCCCTGACACGCTCAAGACCGGCAAGCTCAAGACCGGCACGGTGATCCGCCGCCTGCTGCACGACTATGTCCGCGGCGAATGGGGCCTGTTCGCGCTGGCGATCTTCTGCATGCTGTTGACCAGCGCGATCAGCGGGCTGGTGCCGCTGATGGTCAACTGGGAGATCAAGCTGATCTTCCTGCAGAAGAACGCGGCCCTTCTGCTGCCGCTGGCGCTGGCGGTGACGGGCGTGGTGGCTTTGCGGGCCGTCACGCTGTTCTGCGGACGCATGTGGCTGGATTCGCTGGCCGAGCGGGTCGCGGCCCATGCCCAGCGCGATATGTTCGCCCGCCTGGTCCGGCGCGACCTTGCCGATCTCAATGCGGTGCATTCCGGCCAGTTCGTCTCGGGCTTCCTCTATGACGCCACGCTGATGCGCGATGCGCTGACGCAAGGGATGGCCGCCATCTTCCTGGAGGCCGTGCAGCTTGTCGTCTATGTCGCCTATGTGCTGATCGCCGACTGGCAGCTTGGCCTGTTCGTGCTGATCATCCTGCCGGGCGTGGCCTGGGCGATGGAACGGCTGGGCGGCTCGATGCGCCGCGCCGCCACCCGCGGCATGCGCGAGACGGGCAACCTGTCCGTGGTGCTGTCGGAGGCGATGGATGGACGGCGCATCATCAAGGCCTATGGACTGGAGGCGCACAGCATCGCGCGCGTGGAGACCCAGCTGAGATCGCGTCTGGGCACGCTGCTCAAGGCTGTGCGGCTGCGCGCGGCCGCCGCCCCCGTGACCGATCTGTTCCTGGGCATCGTGTTCGGGTTGGTCCTGTTCGTGGCGGGCTGGCAGATCCTGCACGACCGCATCACCATCAACGCCTTCTTCGGATTCCTCACCGCGCTGCTGCTGGCCCAGCAGCCGGTCCGCAACCTCAGCCAGCTCTGGCCCACGGCGAGCGCGGGCTTCGCCGCCGCAATCCGCATCTTCGACGCCATCGACGCGCGGCCGGCCATCGTCAACCGCCCGGACGCTATGGCGCTGGTCCCGAAAGGCGGCGCCGTCAGCTTCCGCGACGTGGGTTTTTCCTATCACGCCGATGCCGGACCGATCCTGGCGCATGTGGACATGGACGTTCCCGCCGGGCGCAAGATCGCGCTTGTCGGCCCGTCCGGCGCCGGCAAGAGCACCATTTTCAACCTGCTGCTGCGCTTCTATGACGCCGATTGCGGCACCATCGCCATCGACGGGCAGGACATACAGGCGCTGACGCTGGAATCGCTGCGCGCCGCCATCGCCATCGTCACCCAGGAAGCCGTGCTGTTCGATGAAAGCATCGCCGACAATATCGCGCTGGGCCGGCCCGGCGCCTCGCTTGCCGAGATCGAGGCGGCGGCGCGCAACGCCGCGGCCCATGACTTCATCGAGGCGCTGCCCGAAGGCTATGACACGCGCGTGGGCGAAGGCGGGCTGAAGCTGTCGGGCGGCCAGCGCCAGCGCATCGCCATCGCGCGCGCGATGCTGCGCAATGCGCCCATCCTGCTGCTGGACGAAGCCACCAGCGCGCTGGACGCCGAATCCGAGCGCCAGGTGCAGGAGGCATTGTCGCGGCTGATGAAGGGACGCACCACCATCGTGATCGCCCACCGCCTTTCCACCGTGGTGGATGCCGACCGCATCTATGTGCTGGACAGGGGCCGCATCGTCCAATCCGGCGCCCATGCCGAACTGATCACCGAGAACGGGCTCTACGCCAGCCTCTACCGGCACAATCTGGAAGACGTGCGATGAGGACACCGCTGGCGCTTACGGGCTGGCGCCTGCTGGCCCGGCTGGCCGCACCCGCGGCTCCGATCCTGCTGCGCCGGCGCGCGGCGCGCGGCAAGGAGGATCCCGCGCGCATCGGCGAGCGGCTGGGCGTTACGGCGGCGCCGCGTCCGCAAGGCCGGCTGATCTGGGTGCACGGCGCCTCGGTGGGCGAAAGCCTCTCGGCCCTGCCGCTGATCGAAAAGCTGCTGGACGATGGCTGCGCCACGGTGCTGGTGACCAGCGGCACCGTTTCCAGCGCCCGGATGATGGAGCAGCGCCTGCCGCCGCGCGCCCTGCACCAGTTCGTGCCGCTGGACACGCCCGGCGCGGTGGCCCGGTTCCTCGATCACTGGAAGCCGGATGCGGGCCTGTTCGTGGAATCCGACCTGTGGCCCAACCTGATCCTCGCGGCATCGGCGCGCGGCGTGCAACTGGCGCTGGTCAATGCCCGCATCTCGGCGCGCTCGGCCAAACGCTGGCGCCTGGCCAAGAGAAGCGTCGCGGCGCTGCTCTCGGCCTTCGACCTGGTGCTCGCGCAGGACGAGGCATTCGCGGACCGCTTCCGGGCGCTGGGCGCGCGCGACGTGCGCGTGGTCGGCAGCCTGAAGGCCGACGCGCCGCCGCTGGAAGCGGACAGGGATGCGCTGGCGGCCCTCAAGCAGGCCATCGGCAGCCGTCCTGTCCTGCTGGCGGCCCAGACCCATCCGGGGGAGGACGAAACCGTGCTTCCCGCGCACGATGCCTTGCGGGCGCGCTTTCCCGACCTTCTGACCATTCTGGTGCCGCGCCATCCCGAACGGGGCGCGGACCTGGAAATGCTCTGCGGCGCGCGCCCGAACGCACGCCGCTCGGCGGGCGGCGAAATCACGGATGGGACGGTCATCTATATCGCCGACACGATGGGCGAATTGGGATTGTTCTATCGGCTGGCCACGTTCTGCTTTGTCGGCGGCACGCTGGTGCCGATGGGCGGGCACAATCCGCTGGAGCCTGCGGCGCTGGGCTGCGCCGTGCTGGCCGGCCCGCACACCGCTAATGCCGCGGCGGCCTTCGACGCGATCCTGGGCGCGCAGGGCTTTGGGCGCGTGCATTCCAGCGCCGACATCGCGCGCGAGGCGGCGCGGCTGCTGTTCGACCGCGAGGCGGCTGCGATGGCGGGCGAAGCGGCGGCCCGCGGCGCGGCGACACAGTCGGGCGCGGTGGCGCGCACGATTGCCCTGCTGAAGGTGCTTGTCGATGCGCGCGCCTGACTTCTGGCGCACGGGTGGATGGCCGTCGGCGCTGCTTGCGCCGCTGGGCGCGCTATACGGCGCCAGCGTGGCATTCAAGGCCCGCCATGCCAGGCCGTTCGCGCCCGGCGTGCCGGTGGTATGCGTCGGCAACCTGACGGCGGGCGGCAGCGGCAAGACCCCGGTCGCCATTGCGGTGGCGCAGATGCTGATGCGGCGGGGACTGCGTCCCTGTTTCCTCACGCGCGGCTATGGCGGCCGCGAAAAAGGACCGGCCGTGGCCTCGCGCGCACATGGCGTGCGCGAGATGGGCGACGAGGCGCTGCTGCTGGCGCGCACCGCCCCGGCGATCGTGGCGCGCGACCGGGCGGCGGGCGCGGCGCTGGCGGTGGAACGCGGCGCGGATGTGCTGGTGATGGATGACGGCCACCAGAACTTCACCCTGAAGAAGACGCTGTCGCTGGTGGTGGTGGATGCCGAGGCCGGCTTCGGCAACGGCCGGATGATTCCGGCCGGGCCGCTGCGCGAGCCGGTCGCGCAGGGCCTGGCCCGCGCCGATGCGGTGATCCTGCTGGGGTCCGAACGCCGTGAGGACGGGCGCGCGCCCAGGCGCGCCCTGGGGGAACCAGACCTGCAAGGTTATGCGGGGCCGGTGCTGCGCGCGCGCCTGGTGGCCGATGGCGCCCACTTCGCGGGCCAGCGGGTCTTTGCGTTTGCGGGCATCGGGCGGCCGGAGAAATTCGTGGCCTCGCTGGAGGACAACGGCGCGCAGGTGGTGGGAAGCTGTTTCTTCGCGGACCATCATCCCTATAGCGGCGAGGAGATCGACCAGCTTCGCATGATCGCGGGCGATGCGGCGCTGGTGACGACGGAAAAGGATTTCGTGCGCCTTTCCGTCGCGCAGCGCGAGGGAATCCGCGTGCTGAAGGTCGCGGCCGTCTTCGACGATCCGGCGCAGATGGAGCGGCTGCTTGACAGCGCCGCACCCAGCGCCTAGCCCGGCCGGCACATGCGCGAGCCATCCCCCTCCTCCGGCCTTTCCTTCGGGCAGACGCTGCGCTATGGCGCGGAAGCCGCCGTCTTCTTCGTTTTCATGGCGCTGTTCCGCGTGATGGGGCTTGAGACCGCGTCGCGCCTGGGCGGCTGGATCGGCCGCAATGTCTTCGCGCTGCTGCCGCCCGACCGGGTGGCGCGCGCCAATCTGAGGCTGGCCTTTCCCGAAAAATCCGAAGCCGAGCGGAACGCGATCCGCAGGACCATGTGGGACAATCTGGGGCGCGTGGTGGCGGAATATCCGCATCTGGAGGAATTCTCGCCGCACGGGGACGATGCCCGCATCGCCTTTTCGCTTCCGTCCGGCGTCACGCTGGAGGAGCTGCGCAGCCGGCCGGTGATGTTCGTTTCGGCCCATCTGGCCAACTGGGAGATGATGCCCATACTCGGCCATCAGGTGGGCCTGGACGGCGCCGCCGTGGTGCGCCCGCCCAACAATCCCTTCATCGCGGACTGGATCGCCCGCCAGCGCGCCGTCAACGGTCCCGCCGACCTGATCGCCAAGCACAGCGCGGCGCGGCGCATGCTAGCGCAACTGCGCGGCGGCAAGGCGCTGTATCTTCTGATCGACCAGAAGCTGCGCGAGGGCATCGCCGTGCCCTTCTTCGGGCATGATGCGATGACGACGCCCGCGCCCGCCGCGCTGGCGCTCAAGACCGGCGCGAGGATCCTGATCGCGGCCAACCGGCGCCTGCCCCGCGCGCGCTTCCAGGTCACGGTGACGCCCGGCCCCGATTTCCGCCCTAGCGGCGACGACGCGCGCGACACCGCCGCGCTGACTGCCGCGCTGACCGCGCGGATCGAGGAGATCGTGCGCGCCGATCCGGGACAGTGGCTTTGGATTCACAACCGCTGGTCCGACAAGGCCCCGCCGCGTGACATCGCAGCCGGCGGCCGTTAAACAGACCCGGCCATGAACACGCGCCAGCATATCCTCGACAGGCTGTTCTTCGGGCGCGACCCGCTGAAGGATTTTCCCGCCGCCCGCTTTCCCACCGACCTTCAGGGCTGGCATTCCGCACACCCCTATCTGACGCGCGCCATCGAGGCGGTGTGCCCTTCCGTGGCGGTGGAGATAGGCGTGTGGAAAGGCGCTTCGGTGGTGACGATGGCCAAGGAAATGAAGCGGCTGGCGCTGGACGCGGTGGTGATCGCCATCGACACCTGGCTTGGCTCCAGCGAGCATTATCTGTGGGAGAAGTTCGTTCCAGACCTGGATTTCGAGTTCGGCTATCCGCGGCTTTATCACAAGTTCGCCGCCAACATCTGCAATGAGGGCCTTCAGGATTATGTGGTGCCGCTGCCGCTGGACAGCATCAACGGCTTCCAGCTTCTGAAGGCGCGCGCGATCCGGCCCGATGTGCTGCACATCGATGCGGGCCATGATTACCTGTCGGTGATGGCAGACCTCAGGGCCTGGTGGCCGCAGCTCAATCCCGGCGGCGTGCTGATCGGTGACGACTATTTCAAGCCCTGGCTGGGCAAGGGCAAATGGCCCGAAGTGCGCCAGGCCTTCGACGAGTTCTTTTCCGCCAACGCGCATACCCTGTTCGAAAGCGGCGACGGCAAGTGCTATGTGGGCAAGCCGCCGGCCTGACTCGCGGCATCATGTCATGGCCGGCATTCGCGGGCCATGACAATCGCGTCGGACCTCAAAGCGGATCGGGCTGCGGCTTGCGCGTCGAGCGCGAGGGGTCGAGCTTCACCTCGAACCAGTTCATCGCCCAGTGCAGGTGCGGACCGGTGGCGCGGCCGGTCTTGCCGATATGGCCGATCAACTGGCCGCGGCTGACCGCCTCGCCCGCCTTCACCAGCCGACGGCTCTGATGCAGGTAGGATGTGGAAACGCCCTGGCCGTGGTCGATCAGCGTGAAGCCGCCATCGAGATAGTAATCGGCGCTGATGCGGACCACGCCGTCGGCGGGCGCGCGGATCGGCGTTCCCTCGGGCGCGGCCATGTCCACGCCGTAATGCGGCGACATGGGCACGCCATTGTCGATGCGCCGGCTGCCGAACACGCCGCTTTCGATGCCGGGCGCCGGCCAGTCGAAGCCCAGAAGAAAATCGTCGCCATCGCTGTCGTTCAGCCGCGCGAGATAGATCTCCGCCGCTTCTTTCTCGATGCGCGCCCGCACTTCGGGCGGTGGGGTCACCGTATTCTGCGGCAGGCCGGTGACGCTCTGCACTTCATACCGGCGCGGCGTGGGCGTGAATGAGCGGCTGTCGCCGCCGCCGTCCGGATAGCGCACCGTGACCAGCGCGGCGGATGTCTGGTCGGGCCCGAAGCCGAAGGCAAAATGTCCGTCCTTCGTCACATGCAATGGCCGCCCGTCCAGCGCAACCAGCGAGCCGGGCGGCGCGACGCCCAGCACAAGGCTGCCCTGCTCCATCGCCCCGCTGACGGAGAAACGCACGGCATCGGCCCGAAGCGGTGTCGCGGCGACGCAAAAGGCGCCGGCAAGGAAATGCCGCCGCCTCATGGCGAAGCCTTCATTTCGGCACAAGGCCCTTTTCCTGCGCCCGCGCCGTCGCCACATCGGGGCTGGCATAGGCCTCCTGCAAGTCCACGCTCCAATAGCGCAGGGCATCCAGCGGAATATGCGCGCCCGTCACGGCGCAGATCACATAGGCGCCGGGCACGATGACCTCATACTCGCCATCGAGATAGTGAAGCTTCGCCTCACCCTTGTCGCGTTCCATGATGTTCATGGACGGCACATTATCAGAAAGGCGAGCCCAGAAAAGAGAAGCCTTCAGAAAAGAGAACCCTGCCCGGCGCCCTGCTTCTTTTTCGGCGCTTTCGGTCTGGCGTCTCCCGCCACGGCCCGCGCCTCGCCGTCGGCGAATGTCAGTTGCAGCACCTCGCCGGACTTGATGGTGTCGGCCCTGCGCCGCACCACGCCGTCTTCGCCGCGCACCAGCGCGAAACCGCGCGCCAGCACGGCGCGATAGGAAATCAGCTCCAGTTCCCGCAACAGGCTTTCGAGCCTGGCCCGCGCCCGCGCCAGCCGCGCGCGGCCGGCGCGCACGGCCCGCGCGTCCAGCACCGCCACGCGCTCCGCACACACCGCCATGCGGTCCTTGAGCATCCGCGCCCGCAAGGCTGCCGCAGCTTCGGTGAACCGGGCGCGATGAAGCTGAAGATTGCGGTTCAGCGCCCGCGCCAGCCGTTCACCGGCCAGGTCCAGCCGCTGGCGCGGCGCCGCGAACAGCGTCTCGGGACGCGGCAGGATACGCGCAAGCTGGGACAGATGCCGCCGCCGCTCCTCCATGCCGCGCGCAAAGCAGCGCACCATCCGCCGTTCGCTGTCCAGGACGCGGGCCAGAAGATCGGCGCGCACCGGCACCGCAAGCTCCGCCGCGGCGGTGGGCGTGGGCGCGCGCACATCGGCGGCGAAGTCGATCAGCGTGGTGTCCGTCTCATGCCCCACCGCCGAAATCAGCGGGATGCGGCTGGCCGCGGCGGCGCGCACCACGGCCTCGTCGTTGAAGGCCATCAGGTCCTCCACCGACCCGCCGCCGCGCGCCACGATGATCACGTCCGGGCGCGGCAGACGCCGGCCGTCAAAGGCATTCAATCCCGCGATCGCGGCGGCGACTTCGGCGGCCGCCTTCTCGCCCTGCACCGCCACCGGCCACAGCAGCACCCGGCGCGGAAAGCGGGCCCCCAGCCGGTGCATGATGTCGCGGATCACCGCGCCCGTCGGCGATGTCACCACGCCGATCACATCCGGCAGGAACGGAAGCGGCTTCTTGCGCGCCGCGTCGAACAGGCCTTCGGCGGCCAGCCGCTTGCGCCGCTCCTCCAGCATGGCCATCAACGCGCCCAGGCCGGCGAGCTCCACCTGCTCCACGATGATCTGGTAGCGCGACGAACCCGCATAGGTGGAAAGCCGGCCCGTGCAGATCACTTCCAGCCCGGCCTGCGGCCTGAGCTTGAGCCGTGCCGCCGTGCCGCGCCAGATCACCGCATTCAGCACCGCCTTGTCGTCCTTGAGATCGAAATAGACATGGCCGGAGGAGTGGAATTTCAGGCCCGATATCTCGCCGCGCACGCGCACCGCGGCGAACCGCTCCTCAACCGTGCGGCGCAGCGCGGCGGAAAGCTCGCTGACCGAGAATTCGGGCAGGTTCGCCAAATTCCCCGGATAGGCTGTTTCGGACATGCGCCTATGATACAGGGGGACGGCGAAGAATGACCAGCCTGTCGTGAAGGTGCTGACGTGAAGGTTCTACTTGTCGGCTCCGGGGGGCGCGAACATGCGCTTGCCTGGGCCCTGTCGAAAAGCCCGCTGCTGACGAAGCTCTATTGCGCGCCCGGCAATGCCGGCATCGGCCAGGTCGCGGAGCGCGTGCCCATCCCCGCCACCGATTTCGATGCGCTGGTGAAATTCGCCGCCGAAGTCCGAATCGACTTCGCCGTGATCGCCGCCGATCCCCAGCTTGTCGCGGGCCTGTGGGACATTTTCGAGGCCGCGGGCATCCGCGCGCTGGGGCCGTCGAAAGCCGCGGCGGTGCTGGAAGGCTCCAAGGGTTTCGTCAAGGACCTCTGCGCCGAAGCGGGCATTCCCACCGCCGCCTATCGCCGCTTCACCGACGCAGCCGCCGCCAAATCCTTTGCCGGCACGCTGGGCCATCCCGTGGTCATCAAGGCCGACGGGCTGGCCGCGGGGAAAGGCGTGATCATCGCCGCAAGCGAGCGCGAAGCGGACAAGGCGATCGACTTCATGTTCGAGGGCGGCTTCGGCGCAGGCGGACGCGCGATCGTGATCGAGGAATTCATGGAGGGCGAGGAAGCCAGTTTCTTCGCCCTCAGTGATGGCCGCGACGCGATCCCGCTGGCGGGCGCGCAGGACCACAAGCGCGTGGGCGACGGCGACACGGGCCCCAACACCGGCGGCATGGGCGCCTATTCGCCCGCGCCCGTGCTGACGCCCGCGCTGGAAGAAACCGCGATGGAGACATTCATCCGCCCGACGGTCGCGGCGATGGCGGCGCGCGGCATGCCCTATATGGGCGTGCTGTATCTGGGCCTGATGATCACGAAGGACGGCCCGAAGCTGGTGGAATACAATTGCCGCTTCGGCGATCCCGAATGCCAGGTGCTGATGCCGCGGCTGAAGAGCGACCTGCTGGCGGCGCTTCTGGCCGCGCGGGAGCGGCGGCTTGTGCCGCTGGAATGGCGCGACGAGGCGGCGCTGACCGTGGTGATGGCCTCGAAGGGCTATCCGGGCCCTTACGAGAAAGGCCATGTGATCACCGGGCTGGAAGCCGCCGCGAAGCTTCCCGGCGTCACGGTGTTCCATGCCGGAACCGAACGGCGCGCCGGCGACATCGTCGCCGTGGGCGGACGCGTCCTCGACGTCACCGCCACCGGAAAGGACGTGGCCGAGGCCAAGGCGCGCGCCTATGCGGCGGTGGACATGATCCACTGGGAAGGCGCCTTCTTCCGCCACGACATTGGGTGGCGCGCACTCAGCCGCTGACGCATCTTCGTGCCGCCGGACGCATGCTGGCGCATGCTGGGGGGTGGCGCGCACCCAGCCGGCGCCGACACGAACGCTTGACAGGCCCCGCGCGGCAAGGCACCCAACTGTCATGTTGTTGTGGGCAGGCCTTGTTTCCATCCTGTTGGGCATTGCGGCGCTGGCGATCGACCGTCCGCTGGCGCATTTCATCTACGATCACGTCAATGCCCGCGTCCACAAGGCGCTGGATGGCATCACCCACTATGCCAAGGCCGGACATTGGCTGGCGGCGGCGATCCTGGCGCTGATCGTGGCGGCGGTGATGCGCCATTTCGATCTGCTGAAGGAAGACACCGAACTCCTGGTCAATTACAGCGTGGCCTTCATCGCCAGCCTGACGATGGGCAGCGCGGTGCTGCATGTGATCAAGCTGGTGCTGGGGCGGCGGCGTCCGCGCGACGACATGGAGATGGGCCTTTACGGCTTCATGCCGCTGGCCTTCAATCCGGACTACAACTCCTTCCCGTCGGGCCATGCGCTGACCATCTGCTGCGTGGCGGTGATCTTCACCTGTGTGTGGCCGCTGTGGTGGCCGGTGTGGTTCGCCGTCGCCGCCATTCTCGCGGTGACGCGCGCGCTGCTGACGGCGCATTTCCTCAGCGACGTTCTGATCGGCGCGGGTATCGGGCTGATCGCGGCGCGCGAGGTGCTGCTGCTGGGCTTTCCCGGCTCCGCGCCGGGCTGGTATTAGCCGCGCCCGCACGGATCCGTATTCAATTCCAGGCCAACACCACCCTGTCAGGGCCGGGCCTGACCGGGCCATCCAAGATCACAGCACGCATATCGCGAGGTTTGCGCCGGGGGGCACGGGTGGCCGGTTCATCCTTCGACAAGCCCAGGATGAGGCCCTGCCATGACATGGGCCGGCGCTAACCGCGCCGGACCCGGAAAAATTCCCTCAGGATTTCTCCCGCCTCGGACGCGTGCGGCTCCATCTGTTCCACAAGAGGACGGTGGTGGCAGGTCGGCTGCCCGAAGAAGCGCGGCCCGTGCAGCACGGCGCCGCCCTTGGGATCGCAGGCGGCAAAGACCAGCCGCGCCACCCGCGCCATGGCGATCGCACCCGCGCACATGGCGCAGGGCTCCAGGCTGACATAGAGCGTGGTGCCGGTCAGGCGTTCGTTGTCCAGCGCCCTGGCCCCTGCCCGCATCGCCAGCATTTCGGCATGGGCGGTGGGATCGCGCAGTTCCAGGATGCGGTTGCCGTCGCGGGCCAGCAGCGCGCCGTCCGCGCCCAGCAGCACCGCCCCCACCGGCACCTCGCCGCGGGCGGCGGCGGATTTCGCTTCCTCCAGCGCCAGTGCTATGGCTTGCGCATCATCCATCGCAGGACCTCCGGAGACAGGAGTTAGCATTGCCCGCCAGCCGAAAGCCAGCCGCGGAAAAGACCGGCGGTCATGAGGGCGACCGCATCGCAAAAGTGATCGCCCGGGCAGGCATCTGCTCGCGCCGCGATGCCGAGCGGCTGATCCTGGAAGGCCGGGTCAAGGTGGACGGTGTGACCGTGACCTCGCCCGCCCTGAACGTGACCGCAAATAATATCGTGCAGGTGGACGAAAAGCCCGTCGCCGAGCCGGAAGCCGCGCGCATGTGGCGCTACCACAAGCCGTCCGGCCTGGTGACGACGCACAAGGACGAAAAAGGCCGGCCCACCGTCTTTGCGAACCTGCCCGCCCATCTGGGCCGTGTGGTATCGGTGGGGCGGCTGGATTTCAATTCCGAAGGTCTGCTGCTGCTGACCAATGACGGCGACATTGCGCGGCGGATGGAGATTCCCTCGGCCGGCTGGACGCGGATCTATCGCGTGCGCCTGTTCGGCCGCGTGACTCAGGCCGAACTGGACAGGCTGGCCACCGGCATCGCCATCGACGGGGTGAAATACGGGCCGGTCATCGCCGACCTGGAACGCAGCCGGGGCATGTACAGCTGGGCCAGCGTTTCGCTGAAGGAAGGCAAGAACCGCGAGGTCAAGCGGTTGATGGAACGGCTGGGCCTGAAGGTCGCGCGCCTGATCCGCGTCTCCTATGGTCCCTTCCAGCTGGGCCAGCTTGCCCCTGGCCAGGTGGAGGAGATTCCCGCCCGGCTGTGGCGGGAAAAGCTGGGAATCGGCCGCAAAAAACGTACTGACCGCGGGGATTGAAAGCTGCTAGAAGCCCCCGGAAGGAACGCGAGGAGAGGCGCCATGGGCAGCATGAAGGAAAAGCGCAAGGCTGCCAAAGTGCCGCCGCCCTATGCCGCCGAGACCAAGGACGTGCGCTTCGCGGGAACCTTCGAAGTACTGGTGCCCGTGGAGGGCCGCAACAAGCCCCACAAGGTGCCGTTGCAATTTCCCTCTCTCTCCGCCGCCGAAGGCTGGATGCACAGCCAGGAGGGCCGGGACATGATCGCGGAGATCCTGGAAGACGCCCGGAACGGCTAGGAAGGAACGGCTAGGGCAGAGACTGTCTTTCCTGTAACTTTTCCGCGTCCCGCACGAACAACTCCACGGAGCCGCGTTTGATCGCCCAGGAGGCGCAATACCGTGAGTGGATGCTGGCCGCCCTGGCGGGCGACGGCACCGCCTACAGGATGCTGCTGGCGGCATTGACCCGGCACCTGAGGAGCTATTTTGCGCGCCGGCTGGACAGCGGCGCCGAGGATGCGGTGCAGGAAACGCTGATTGCCATTCATACGCGGCGCGCGAGCTACGATCCCGGCCTGCCCTTCACGGCCTGGGTGCATGGCATCGCGCGCTACAAGCTGATCGACGAATATCGCCGCCGCAGGCGCCGGGCCACGGTGCCGCTGGACGAGGCCCGCGACCTGTTCGGCCATGACGAAGCCGGCGAAGCCATCGCCCGGCGCGATGTGGAACAGTTGCTGGCGAAGCTGCCTTCCGCCAGGCAGCAGCTTGTGCGGGACGTCAAGCTGGACGGCATCCCGGTCGCCGACGTGGCGGCGCGCACGGGCATGTCGGAATCGGCGGTGAAGGTGGCGGTCCACCGGGCGGTGAAATCGCTGGGCGAGTTCGCGAAAGGCGCGGTGGGCGGGAAAGGCAAGGGCCATGCGGACGGATGACCTGATCGCCCGGCTCACGGACGACTTGGCGCCCGTGAAAGGCGGCACGGCCCAGCGCCTGCTGCTGACGGCCGCGGCGCTGGGCCTGCTGTCTTCGGCCGCGCTGATGCTGGCGGTGCTGGGGCTGCGCTATGACTTCGACACCGCCATCACCAGCTTCGGCATGTGGACCAAGCTGGTCTATACCTTCGTCATTGCCGGCCTTGGGCTGTGGACCGTGGAGCGCCTGGGCAGGCCCGGCGCGGGGGCCGCGCGCCCGGTGGCGCTGCTGGCCCTGCCCGTGCTGGCCATCCTGCTGCTGTCCGCCTGGCAGATGGCCGCGCCGCATGCCGACATGGACGCGCTGGTCCTGGGCCATTCCAGCCGCGTCTGCGCCGCCAACGTGCTGCTGGTTGCGCTTCCGACACTGGCGGCGGCTTTCTGGGTCTTGCGGCGGCTTGCGCCCACGCGGCCCGCTCTGGCAGGCGCGGGCGCGGGGCTGTTCGCGGGCGCGGCCGGCGCGTTCATCTATGCCTTCCACTGCACGGAAGGCGCCGCACCCTTCATCGCCATCTGGTATACGCTGGGCATCGTGCTGACGGCAGGCGTGGGGGCTGTCTTGGGCCGCTTCCTGCTGCGCTGGTAGACTGGGATGGGATCGGGGGCAAAGATGCGCAGGATTATGGTCCTTGCATTGGGTCTGGTGTGCCTGTGTGAACCGGCGCTGGCCGGTGCGCTGGAAGACGGCGCGGCGGCGTACAAGGCGGGCGACTATGCCGGAGCATTGCGGATCTGGCAGCCGCTGGCCGACAGGGGCGATGCCCTGGCCCGGAACAACCTGGGCCTCATGTACCTGAGCGGAAAAGGGGTTCCGCAGGACAACGCCAAGGCGCTGCACTATCTGTCGCTTTCCGCCGCCGCCGGCTCGGCGGAGGGACAGAACAATCTGGGCGGGCTCTATCGCAACGCAACGGGCGTGCCCCGCGACTATGCCAGGGCGATGCGCTGGTTTTCGGCTAGCGCCGCGCAGGGCAATTCCGCCGGAATGTACAATCTGGGACTGATGTACGAACTGGGTGAAGGCATGGCGGCGGAACCGCTGCACGCCTACATGTGGTTCTCGCTGGCTGCGGACCAACATAACATGCCCGATGCCGCCACCCATCGCGATGCCGTGTCCGCGCGCATGATGCCCGAGGAGCGCACACAGGCCCGGGCGATGGCGGCCGCCTGCAAGGCGAGCGGTTACAAGGGATGCCGCTGAGGCGGCCGTATGAATTTTTTGATGCCGTCCCTGCTCCACATTGCAGGAACCGCCGTGCGGGCGTAGATTTTTGCGGCTTCCGGCAAGGCGAGTGCCGGCGGCAAAGCAGGCAGAGATCGAAGAGATCGTGAAGATCAAAGAGATCAAATAGAGAGATAGAGACAGGCATCCTGTCTTTCGCTCCCGTTCCACGGCGACAGGAGCACCTCATGGGCGAACCGAAGATTGCTTCTGGAAGCGGCCGCGCAAAATGCGGCCGGGCCTGTCGTGCACCGCAGGAGTAATGTCATGCCGCACTATCAGATCCGCTTTCTGGACGGACGGAACAGGGCTGTGCTGGCGCGTGACTTCGAAGGCAAGGACGATCTGGCGGCGCTGGCCGCCGCTGAAAAGCTTTGCGACATGCACAGCATCGAAGTCTGGCAGGGCGAACGGCGCGTCGCGCGCGTGAAACAGGGCAACGCGGCGCTGGACGCGGGCGATCCCCAGTCCCTTTAGGCCAGGGTTCGAGTCCGCCTAGACATCCGGCCGCGTGACCTTGCGCACGCTCTTGAGCGTGCGCAACACCTGTTCGATCTCGCTGACGTCCCGGGGTGACAGCCGGGTGAGGGTCAGCGAGATGTTCTCCCCGTCGCCATTCTCGCCGGGGCGGGCGATATAGCGGACGATGCGCCGCGCGCGATAGCCCAGCGCCGTCTCCAGTGCTGCCAGCGACAGCTCGCCCGGCTCGGTCTCCAGCAGCAGTTCATGCGCGCGGTGGCGCTGCTGGAAGCGTTCCTCCAGCGGCTTGATGCCGGCCAGGATGATCATGATGACGACGGTGGCGGCGACCGCCTCCAGATACAGGCCGCCGCCCACAGCAAGGCCGATGGCCGCCACGGTCCAGAGGCTGGCCGCCGTGGTCAGGCCGCGCACCACCTCGCCTCTGAGGAGGATCGAGCCTGCGCCCAGGAAGCCGATGCCGGACACCACCTGGGCCGCCACGCGGGACGGATCGAGGATCACGTTCCGCGTGCCCAGTATGTCGGCGAAGCCGAAGGCCGACACGATCATGAACAGGCAGGCGCCGACGCAGACCAGCATGTGGGTGCGCAGGCCCGCCGCCCAGGTCAGGCGCTCGCGCTCGGCGCCGATCACGCTGCCCAGCAGCGCCGCCACCAGAAGACGGGCAAGCAGTTCGCCGTGAAGCCCTGTCAGCATCGCCACGCTCCCGTCCTGCACAAGGGCGGAAAACGCGGGACGGGCGGCAAAGTTGCGCCCGGCGGGCTTTGCGGGGATTCAGGGCAATATCCGGAAGCGCCGCAGCACCGCATAGCTGACGGCGATCAGGATCACGCAGAAGCCCAAGACCGCCCAGAACCCTTCGCGGTCCTGCGCCCAGGGAATGCCGCCGACATTCATCCCGAAAGCGCCCGCCACGAAGGTCGGCGGCAGCAGCAGGGTGGAGATGATGGTCAGCGCCGACAGGCTGCGGTTGGTGATGGCGGCGATGCGCGTCTCGATCTCTTCATACAGCAGCCTTGCGCGGTCGGAGAGCGCGCCCGCGTCGCGGTCAAAGTCCTCCGCATCCTGCAGCATCTGCGGCAGGTGTTCGAGCAGCGGACTGGCCGCCACGCCGTGACGCCCGCCGGTGGCGCGATGGATCGCGCTGCGCAGGCCGGAGAACTCGCGCGAATAGCGCGACAGTTCGCGGCGCAGCGGACCCAGCGCGCGATGGTCGCTGACGCGGTCCGCAAGGACTTCATCTTCGATATGGCCCAGGTCGCGCGCCAGGGAGGCCAGGCGCGTCTCCACGATCTGCACGAATTCCTCCTGAAGCCGCGCCAGCAGGTGGGCGGGACTTGCCGGGACAAGCCCTTTCTCCACCGCATCGCGCACGCGCTCCATCCCGCGCAAAGGATGGCGGCGGGCAGTGACCAGATGGCGGTCGTCCATCCAGAAGGCGAAGCGGCCGGAGCCCAGGCTCTGGTCGGCGAAGTCGCGCTCGATATCGGGCAGGATGCCCCAGGCGCCGTCGGTGCTCAGGCGCAACTGGATGCGGTCTTCGGTGCCCAGCATCAGGGCGCGGGCCTCGGGCGGGGCGGCGGCGAACCCTTCCAGGAAGCGGCGGGCGCGGTGATCGGCCAGGCCGAAATGCAGCCACACCCAGTCGTGCGGATCGTCCAGGTGATGGGCGATGGTCTCGTCGGTGACGTGGACGGCGGCGGCCTCCCAGAAGAGGAAAGCGCAGACCAGCCCGGCGCAACGCTCCAGCATCAGGAGCAACCTTCAGACGTGCTGTCCGCCATTGATCATCAACTCCGCGCCGGTGACGTAGGAGGATTGATCCGTACAGAGGTAATATATCGCTTTTGCGACTTCGGCCGGGGTTCCCAGCCGGCGCAGCGGTATGGTCCCCACGATCTTCTCCGTGCCCGGCGACAGGATCGCCGTGTCGATCTCGCCCGGCGCGATGGCGTTGACCCGCACGCCCTCCGGCCCGAAATCCGCCGCCATCTCGCGCGTCAGCGCCGCCAGCGCCGCCTTGCTGGTGGCGTAGGCCGCGCCAGCGAAAGGATGCACCCGGCTGCCGGCGATGGAGGTGACGTTGACGATGGCCCCGTGCGCCCTGGCCAGTTCGCTCCGCAGGCCCTGCGCGAGCCAGATGGTGGAGAAGAGATTGACCTCGAACACCTGGCGCCAGACGTCCTCGCTGGTGTCGAGCGTGCCCAGCCGGGCGCCGTCCGCCCCCTTGGGACTGATCGCGGCATTGTTGACCAGCGCATGCAGCTTGCCGTCCGCCAGGCGCGCGCGCATCTCCGCCACGGCGCGGGCGGTGTCGCCCGCATCGGCCAGATCGACCTGGATATGATCCTCAGGCCCCGCGGCCCAGGGACAGTTCTCCGGGAAGGCGTGGCGCGAGCAGGTGATGACCCGCCAGCCCGCGCTGGAAAAGCGCTTCACCGTCGCATGGCCGATGCCGCGCGACGCGCCGGTGAGGATCAGGGTGCGTTTCTCGTCGTCGATGTGAACGGGCTCAGGCATGGCCGCAGACTATCATCGCGATCGCGCCGCCTTCTACCCCGATCGCGTCATGGCCGGCGGTCAATCCGCCACGCCATGAGGGTCCTGGTGGATGATGACCTCGGCGCCGGGATAGGCATCCAGCAGAGCGCGCTCCACCGCATCGCTCACCGCATGGGCATCGGCCAGCGTCATGGCCGGGTCGAGCGCCAGGTGAAGCTGGATGAAGGTGGAAAGCCCGGCGCTGCGCGTCTTGAGATCATGGACATTGCGCACCGCGCCGTTTTGCTGGGCGATGCGGATGATGCGGGCGCGCTCCTCGTCCGGCAATTCGCGGTCCATCAGTTGATCGAAGCTCTGGCGGCCCACGCCGAAGGCGGTGAACGCCATCACGCCCGCCACCGCGATGGCGATGAGCGGATCGGCCCGCATCCAGCCCAGATAGCTTGCCAGCACCAGCGCCAGCACCACGCCCAGGTTGGTGGCGAGGTCGCTCATGTAATGGACGCTGTCGGCGCTGATGGCCAGGCTGCCAGTCCTTGCGATCACATGGCGCTGATAGAGGACGAGCGCGATCGCGCAGGCGATCGCCACGCACATCACCAGCAGCGCGGCGATGCTGTGCTCGATGGGGGCGGGTTCGATCAGGCGGTTCACGGACTGGATCACCAGGAACAGGGCGGACGCCGCGATGAAGGCGCTTTGCGCCAGTCCTGCCAGGGGCTCGGCCTTGCCGTGGCCGAAGCGGTGCTCCGCATCGGCCGGCGTGAGGGCCTGACGGATGGCAACAAGGTTGAGCGAGGAGGTGAAAAGGTCGAGCGCGGAATCGGCCAGGCTCGCCAGCATCGCCACCGAATGCGAGGCGAAATAGGCGAAGGTCTTTATCCCCACCAGGAACAGCGACACGCAGACCGATGCGATACCGGCGCGCCGCATCAGCTTTCCGGCCCGGTGCAGCGGATCGGCGGCCGTCAATGCGCCGCTCCCGGCGCGCGGTCATGCGGATCGCGCTCGCCGGCCGCCACGGCAAAGGGAATGGCATCCACCGCAACCGGGCAGGTGAAATGGGGCGAGCGGGCGCAGTTGGGATTGTAGGCCTGGTTGAAGTCGATGGTGACCGCGGCGGGCGGGAATTTCCCGAAGTCCGTCACATCCACATAGCGGCCCGCGCCATAGGCGCCCTTGCCCGTCAGGCCGTCGGTGAAGAAGGCCGACATCTCGCTGAGTGCGGCGGGATCGTTGCCGTCGGCATAGAAGGGCAGCGTGACCGCCCTGCCCTGAACCGTGAAATGCGCGTCGCCCGCGTGATAGAACTGCTTGTCCGTGCCCCGCGAGGTGCGGAAGACGCGCGGCGACATCCTGGCGTCCGGCGTGAAGCGCGCCGTCAGCCGCCAGGCGGGATTGTAGGGAAAATACGATACGCCGGTGAAATCGCGCGCCGCGGGATTCTGCTGGTTGTAGACGAACAGCCGCCAGCCGCTGACGCCCGCGCCGACCTGGGTGGGCTGGCCCACCACATCCACATCGCGGTCGATGGCGACGCCCTTCATCACCAGCGCGGAGTCCACCGCCCTGCCGTCCCGCACCGCGATGAGCTTGCCGCTCCGGAGGAAAACCGTCAGCGCGCCCTTCGCGTCCGCGCCGTTCTTCCAGCGCCAGCTTGCGGGCTGGCCTTTGCGGCCCTGGAGCGCCGCGCCCTGGCCTTCGCCGATATAGACGGAGTCCTGGATCTTGAGCATGGCGTGGGGCTTCTTCGCATAGGACCAGTTCTGCTCGGCGATCGCCGCCTTCCAGGCGGCTTCCGGCGGCGGCGGCGCAGCCGCCGCGGCTACGCCTGAAACGAGAATGACGGGCGCAAGCCGCAGCGCCTTCATGGGAACAGCCTTTCCGTGCGCCAGGCACCCTCGGGCGTATCGCGCCGATAGACCAGCCGGTCGTGCAGGCGGAATGGACGATCGCGCCAGAATTCGATGCGCAGCGGCGTCAGCCGCCAGCCGGTCCAGAAAGGCGGGCGCGGCACTGTGGAGAGGCCATACTTCAGCGCGTATTCGGCGATGCGCTTCTCGAACACCCAGCGGCCTTCCATCGGGCGCGACTGGGGGCTGGCCCAGGCGCCGATCTGGCTGTCCTTGGGGCGGGTGGCGAAATAGGCGTCGGCCTCGGCCTCGCTGACGCGCGCCACCATGCCCTGGGCGCGCACCGCCTTGCGCAGCGTCTTCCAGTGGAAACCGATCGCGGCGCGGGGATTGGCGGCCAGTTCGCCGCCTTTCGCGCTCTCGGCATTGGAATAGAAGACGAAGCCGTTCGCGTCCGCGCCCTTGAGCAGCACCATGCGCACATTTGGATTGCCGCCGTCATCCGCCGTCGCCAGCGCCATGGCGTTGGGATCGTTCGGCTCGGAGGCTTCGGCCTCCTTCATCCAGATCTGGAACAGGCCAAAGGGGTCGGGGTGCGGTTCGATGCCGCCGTCGTCCAGTGGCCCGCCTGTCTCCATGGTCATGCCGCCGCCATAGCATCTTCGCTTTTCACAGGGTAGCCTCGCCCCGCCATGCGCCGGATGCACAGGATTTTTCCGCTTCTTACCGTCTGCTTCTGCATGGCAGTCGCAGGTTGCGCGTCTGCGCGCAGCGGCCCCGAAATCGCCAAGGTGTTCGATTCCGGCGTGGCCGCCTATGACGCCGGCCGCTATGAGGAAGCCTTCAAGATCTGGTGGAGCCTGAAAGACGAAGACCTGGCCGCCATGCGCAACGTGGCGATGATGCTGCGCAAGGGTCAGGGCACCCCGAAGGACCCCCGCAAGGCCGAAGAAATCTACCAGATCGCGGCCGAGGCGGGACTGCCCACCGCCCAGGCAGACCTGGCCGACATGCTGCTGAAAGGCGAGGCCGGCCCACCCGACCTGCCGCGCGCGCTGCCCCTGCTCCAGGCCGCCGCCGCCGCGAACCATCCCATCGCGCAGTATGAGCTGGGCCAGCTTTACGAGACGGGCGCGCCGCCGCTGGTGCCCCAGAATCTGGAGGTCGCCCGCCAGCTCTATGCCGCCGCAGCCGGTCACGGCATGAAGGAGGCGGCGGACCGGGCGGCCTTCCTGGCGCAGAAACCCGGCGCGGCCGCCGATCCTGCGTCCCCGGCCGGCGCGGCGCCTGCGCGCAACCCCTGACCGGACTGTTCCTTCCCGCTGGCGAAGTCGGGACCCAAGCCTATATTGGGGACAGCGCGAGTCCCCGATCCCAGGGGCTTGCAGATCAGGGACTTGCAAAGCAATCGGATGCCGCGGGAGTTGAATGAAAGACCCTTATGAAGTGCTCGGCGTCGCCCGGACGGCAAGCGAGGCCGAGATAAAAAAGGCCTTCCGCGCGCTGGCCAAGAAACACCACCCCGACAAACATGCGGGCGATGCGGCCGCGCAGAAGAAGTTCCAGGAGATCTCTGCTGCCTATGACATACTGGGCGACAAGGACAAGCGCGCCCAGTACGACGCGGGCGCCATCGGCGCCGACGGCAATCCGCGCGGCTTCGACCCGCGCCAGGGGTTTGGCCAAGGGTTCGGCCAGGGATTTGGCCAGGGATTTGGCGGCGGCGGTCAGCATGGCAACCCGTTCGGCGCCCGGTCCGGCGGACGGGAGTTCAAGTTCAGTTTCGACGATCACGGCGGCAGCGGCGGCGGTTTCGAAGACATCTTCGCGGATCTGATGGGCGGGCGCGGCCGCCGCGGCAGCGCGCGGGGCGAGGATTTCACCGCCGCCGTCACTGTCAGCTTCGAGGAAGCCGCCAAGGGCGGCACCCGGCGGGTGGTGCTGCAGAATGGCGAGCAGATCGACGTCAAGATTCCCATCGGCGTGAAGGACGGCCAGGTGGTGCGCGTCAAGGGCCGCGGCGGTGCGGGCCGGGGCGGCGCGCCCAATGGCGATATCCTGCTGACGGTCTCGGTGGCGCCGCACCCCTGGATGACGCGCGACGGCAACGACATCCGCATGGACCTGCCGGTGACGCTGAAAGAGGCCGTGCTGGGCGCCAAGGTGCCTGTGCCCACCCTGACCGGAACGGTATCGCTGACCGTGCCGCCCAACGCCAATACCGGCACCACCCTCAGGCTCAAGGGCAAGGGGATAGCCGCGCACGGCGCCACACCCGCGGGCGATCTTTACGTGCGCCTGGTCGTGACCCTGCCCGAACGCGCCGACGAAGCCCTGCGGAGCTTCGCGGAAGCCTGGCCGGCAAGCTATGATCCCCGGGCCAGAATGCGGTAACTAACTGATATATAATCAAGTTTTATCCCCGGAAATTCCGTTTGGAAACTGGCTTATTCCGGGTAAATGACTAGAGTTCGCGCACAGTCAGCAGGGATTCACGCATGTCATTCGAAGGGCTCATGAAGGGCAAACGCGGCCTGATCATGGGCGTCGCCAACCAGCACTCCATCGCCTGGGGCATCGCCCAGGCCCTGCACGGCGCGGGCGCTGAGCTGGCCTTTTCCTATCAGGGCGACCTGTTCAAGAAGCGCGTGGTGCCGCTGGTCGAGCCGTTGAAGCCCGCCGCCCTGATCGACTGCGACGTGACAAGGCCCGAATCGCTGGATGCCGCCTTCGCCGAACTGGAGAAGGTATGGGGCTCGATCGATTTCCTGGTGCATGCCATCGCCTTTTCCGACAAGGACCAGCTCAAGGGCCGCTATGTCGACACGACGGCCGAGAATTTCCGCATGACGATGGACATCAGCTGCTATTCCTTCACCGCGGTGGCCCAGCGCGCCGAAAAGCTGATGCCGCGCGGCGGCAGCATGGTGACGCTGACCTATCTGGGCGCGGAACGGAACATGCCGCATTACAACGTCATGGGCGTGGCCAAGGCGGCGCTTGAGGCGTCGGTGCGTTACATGGCCGAGGACCTGGGCAAGAAGAACATCCGCGTCAACTCGATCTCGGCCGGTCCGATCAAGACGCTGGCCTTCGCGGGCATCGCCGACAGCCGCTATATCCTCAAGTGGAACGAGTACAATTCGCCCCTGCGCCGCACCGTCACGCAAGGCGAAGTGGGCAACGCCGCGCTGTTTCTGCTGTCGGACCTGGGCACGGCGGTGACGGGCGAGAACCTGCATGTGGACGCGGGCTATCATGTCGTGGGCATGAAGGCCGAGGACGCGCCCGACATCAGCGTCCAGAAGAATGACGCTTAGGCTGCCGGACGGCCTGACGCTCTATTTCGCGCGCCATGGCCAAACCCGCGCCAATCTGGAGAAACGGTATTCCGGCTACCGGGACACGCCGCTGACCGAGCGCGGGCTGATCCAGGCCGCCCAGGTCGGCGCCGCACTGAAGGCCGCGCTGGGGCCGAAGCCCGGCATCGACTTCGTCGCAAGCCCGCTGAGGCGCGCCCGGATCACCATGGAGATCGCGCGCGGCGTGCTGGACCTGCCGCCCGAAGGCTATGCCGTCGATCCGCGCATCCAAGAGATCGACCTGGGCGCATGGGATCAGCTCACCGACGCCGAAGCCCGCGCGCTGGACCCTGCCTATTACGACCGCCGCACGGCGGACAAGTGGGACGTGCCCGCGCTGGGCGGCGAGAACTACCGGCAGGTGGCGGACCGGCTGACCGCATGGGCCGAGGGGCTCACGCGCGACACCTTCGCGGTCAGCCACGGCGCGGCCACGCGCATCCTGCGCGGGCTGCTTGCGGGCCTGGACGCCGCCGCCATGTCGGCGCTGGACGAGCCGCAGGGCGTGGTCTTCAAGGCGCAGGGCCGCGAAGTGACGCGCCTGCCGGCGGGCGCCGACGGCCCATCCGCGCTGTCCAATCCGGCGCCGATGGGATAAGGGTTCCCCATGTCGTTCAACACCTTCGGTCACCTTTTCCGCGTCACGACCTTCGGCGAGAGCCACGGCCCTGCCATCGGCTGTGTGGTGGACGGCTGCCCGCCCGGCATCCCGCTGACGGAGTCCGAGATCCAGAAGGACTTGGACCGCCGACGCCCCGGCCAGAGCAGATATGTGACCCAGCGCCAGGAGCCCGACACGGTGAAGATCCTGTCCGGCGTGTTCCGTGACGAGCGCATGGCGCACCAGGTGACCACCGGCACGCCTATCGGCCTTCTGATCGAGAATGTGGACCAGCGGTCGAAGGACTATTCCGATATCCGCGACAAGTACCGGCCGGGCCATGCCGACTATACCTATGAAGCCAAGTATGGCGTGCGGGATTATCGCGGCGGCGGGCGGCAGAGCGCGCGCGAAACCGCCCTGCGGGTGGCGGCGGGCGCCATCGCGCGCAAGGTGCTGGACCGGCTGTACGGCAAGGTGACCATCCGTGCCGCGCTGGTGCAGATGGGCACGCAGACAATCGACCGCGCCCGCTGGGACTGGAACGAGGTGGGGAAGAATCCCTTCTTCTGCCCCGATGCATCCGCGGCGGCCGTGTGGGAATCCTATCTGGACGGCATCCGCAAAAAGGGTTCGTCCGTGGGCGCCATCGTGGAAGTGGTGGCGGAAGGCATCCCCGCCGGGCTGGGCGCGCCGGTTTACGCGAAGCTGGACGGCGAACTGGCATCGGCGCTGATGAGCATCAACGCGGTCAAGGGCGTGGAGATCGGCGACGGCTTCGCCACCGCCGCCATGACCGGCGAGGAGAATGCCGACGAGATGCGGCACGGCAACGACGGCAAGCCGGTGTTCCTGGCCAACCATGCGGGCGGGATTCTGGGCGGCATCTCGACCGGCCAGCCCGTCGTGGCGCGCTTCGCGGTCAAGCCCACATCCTCGATCCTGTCGCCCCGGCGCACCATAGACCGCTCCGGCGCGGAGGTGGAGATCGTCACCAAAGGCCGTCACGACCCCTGCGTGGGCATTCGCGCCGTGCCGGTGGGCGAAGCGATGATGGCGATCGTGCTGGCCGACCAGGCGCTGCGGCACCGGGGACAAGTTGGGTGAGACGCGGCCCGCGTGGGCAGCGTGATGCGCCGCGCTCGCCGGGGATGGCACGCCTTGGGCGTGTCACTTCCACCGGAACGCCGCGCCCACCTTCGGCCCGACGCTGAGTTGCGGCTCGGACGGCAGGTCCACGCCCACCTGCCGCTCGCGCGCCGCCACGCACTGGCGCGTGAGATCGGCCTCGCGCGGGAAACCGTCGGCCATCGGCAGCGCGCGCAGGAAACAGTCGTCGAAGAATGTGTACTGGTCCATCTCGCCGCAGCCGAAGCTGGTGCGGTCGGGCCGCGCCGCCGTCAGCACCAGGCGGTTCTCGCCCTCCAGCGCCGGCACGAACTGGCCCGAGAAGCAGGCCGACATCACGATCACGCTGGGCTTGGAGCCGCAGGCGTTGTTGACCATCGCCCCCATCTTGTCGGGCGAAAGCACGCCCTGGTCGATCACGATGCCGTCCGGCGTGCCGTGGGAGGTGAAATAGATCAGGCAGCCGTCCGGCGCGCGGGCCGACAGGTCCCACAGCGTGTTGGCGATGGCCCCCACCGCGGAATGCTGGGCGGCGGGATCGGGCGTGACGGCGAACTGGGCGATGTTGACCGGCGCGAAGCCCAAACCGGCGAAGGCGCGGACCAGGTCGTGCCGGGCATTGTCGAACACCGCGCTGGGACTGCCGCTGTGGGCATGGTTGTCGCCCGCCACGATCAGCACGGCCCAGCGGGAGAAATCGGCGGCCTCAGCCGCGGCGGAAAAAACCAGCAGCAAACCAAGACCGAACAGCAGGCGTTTCATGTCCCCGACCGCGTGAAGCCAGCCACCAGTTCAATATGCGACGACCAGAGGAATTGGTCTATCGGGGCGACGGGGCCGATCCGGTAGCCGCCCTGGGTCAGGACGGCCGCATCGCGGGCGAAGCTGGCGGCGTCGCAGGAGACATATACGATCGCGGGGACCCTGGACTTCGCCAGCACGCGCGCCTGTGCCTCGGCTCCGGCGCGGGGCGGGTCCAGCACCACGGCATCGAACGCGGCCAGCTCGGCGGCCGTCAGCGGCAGCTTGAACAGATCGCGCGGCTCGGTGGAGACGGGCTTGAGGCCGGGGACCCTGGTGGCTGCCGCCGCCAATGCCGCCAGCGCCGCCTTGTCGTGTTCGACGGCATGGACGCGCGCCATCCGGGCCAGCGGCAGGGCGAAGGTGCCGCAGCCCGCGAACAGGTCGGCCACGGCCCTGGCCTTGCCGACGGCCTGCTTCACATGCGCCTGCAACGCCGCTTCGCCCGCGATGGTGGATTGCAGGAACGCGAAAGGCGGCAGCTTCACGGCGATGCCGTCGAAGGCGACCGTGGGCGCGGCGGTTTCGAACACCGTCTCCGCGCCCATCGTCAGCCGCGCGATGCCCAGCCCGCCCAGCGCCCGCGACAGCTCCGCCGTCAGCGCGGGCGTGAGCCCCCGCCGCCAGCGGAACGCACAATCGAATCCGGTTTCGCTTTCGGTGACGTGCAGTTCCGCCGCCTCGCCCACGCCGAACAATGGCTCAAGCCGCGCGCGCAGGTGCCCGACCAGCGCGAACAGGCCCGGTGTCAGTACCTCGCACTGGTGCATGTCGATGACGGTGTGGGACCGGGCGGCGTGGAAGCCGATGTGCAGGCCTTCCGGCAGGCTCTTGATCTTGAACACCGCGCGGCGGCGGGTGTGCGGCGGCACGATGACCGGATCGCGGATCTCGGCGGCGACGCCCGCGCGCTCCAACGCGGCGGCGACGGCGCCGCGCTTGGACGCGGCATAGGCCTGGGGCGGCATGTCCTGGGACTCGCAGCCGCCGCAGATGCCGAAGTGGGAGCAGAGAGTCATGACGCCTTGATATGCCATGGCCGGATATGACCGGGCCTCATCCTGAGCCTGCCCAAGGATGGCCCGGCCATCCATGGCCGCAGGCGGGAAGATGGATGGCCGCCGGTTTACCCCACGGTCGCGCTTTGCGCGATCCGGGGGGCGGCCATGACAGGACTAGGCCAGTTTCCCGGCCAGATGCACGGCTTCGGAGCCGCGCCCCAGCGCCTTCAGCGCCATCGCCACGATCCCGTCGGCGTCGAGGCCCGCCTGGGCATACATCTTCTCCGGCGTGTCCTGGTCCTGGAATATGTCGGGCAGCGTCATCGGCCGCACCTTGAGCCCGCGGTCCAGCAGCCCGTCATGCGCCAGGAAGTGCATCACATGCGCGCCGAATCCGCCCGCCGCGCCTTCCTCGATGGTGATCAGCACTTCATGTTCGCGCGCCAGGCGACGGATCAGGGCGGTATCCAGCGGCTTGGCGAAACGCGCATCCGCAATGGTGGGTGACAGCCCGTAACCGGCCATGCGTTCGGCCGCCAGCAATACCTGGGGCAGGCGCGCGCCGAAATTCAGGATCGCGATGCCGGCGCCTTCCTTGACGATGCGGCCCTTGCCGATGGGAAGCGGCACGCCTTCCGCCGGGCGGGCGACGCCCGTGCCCTCGCCGCGCGGATAGCGGATGGCGCTGGGCCGGTCGTCGATCTGGGCGGCGGTGGCGACCATGTGGATCAGCTCAGCCTCGTCCGACGGCGCCATGATCACGAAGCCCGGCAGCGCCGTCAGATAGGCGATGTCGAAGCTGCCGGCATGGGTGGCGCCGTCCGCGCCCACCAGGCCCGCACGGTCCATGGCGAAGCGCACCGGCAGCGACTGGATCGCCACGTCGTGCACCACCTGGTCATAGGCGCGCTGCAGGAAGGTGGAATAGATCGCACAGAACGGCTTCATGCCTTCCGTCGCCATGCCGGCGGCGAAGGTCACGCCATGCTGTTCGGCAATGCCGACATCGAAGGTGCGTTCCGGGAAGGCCTTCTGGAACAGGTCCACCCCCGTGCCCGACGGCATGGCGGCGGTGATGGCGACGATGCGCGAATCCTTCTTCGCTTCGGCGATCAGGCTTTCGCCGAACACCTTCTGATAGGCCGGCGCCTTGGGCACGGACTTGCTCTGCTCACCCGTCAGCACCGTGAATTTGGAAACCGCGTGCCACTTGTCGGCGGCGGCCTCGGCCGGCGCATAGCCCTTGCCCTTCTGGGTCACGACATGGACCAGCACCGGGCCCTTCATCGTGTCGCGCACATTCTCCAGAACCGGGATCAGGTGATCCAGATTGTGGCCGTCGATGGGGCCCACATAGAAGAAGCCCATCTCCTCGAACAGCGTGCCGCCCATCGCCATGCCGCGGGCATATTCCTCGGTGCGCTGGGCCACCTTGAACAGCATGCGCGGAAGCACCCGGCGCGCCCACCGCTTGGCGACGTTGCGGATGCCGGTATAGGGGCGCGACGACACCAGCCGCGCCAGATAGGCGCTCATCGCGCCCACCGGCGGGGCGATGGACATGTCGTTGTCGTTGAGGATCACGATCAGCCGGTTCTTGTTGGCCCCGGCATTGTTCATCGCCTCATAGGCCATGCCCGCGCTCATCGAACCGTCGCCGATCACCGCGATCACATGATTGGCGCCGCCCTTGAGGTCGCGCGCCACCGCCATGCCCAGTCCCGCCGAGATCGAGGTCGAGCTGTGCGCCGCGCCGAACGGGTCATATTCGCTCTCGCTGCGCTTGGTGAAACCGGAAAGGCCGCCGCCCTGGCGCAGCGTGCGCATGCGCGCGCGCCGCCCGGTCAGAATCTTGTGGGGATAGGCCTGGTGGCCGACGTCCCAGATCACCCGGTCGCGCGGGGTGTCGAAGACATAGTGCAGCGCGGTGGTCAGTTCGACCACGCCGAGGCTCGAGCCGAAATGGCCGCCGGTGACCGACACGGTGTCGATCAGGTCGGTGCGCAATTCGTCGGCGAACTGGCGCAGCGCCGGCCTGGGCAGCTTGCGCAGGTCTT
>DASZVO010000008.1:0-105954 GCA_035547015.1 Rhizomicrobium sp.
CTCAACCCCGTTGAGGATTTCCACCAGCCAGGGCAGCGGATGCGCCTTCACCTGGCGGTAACCGCTCTCGGTCGCCTCGAAATTGCCGAACACGGGCGCGAGCTTGAGTTGGGTCAGCCGCCAGTCGGCGATGTAGCGCACATAGGATTTGATGTCGTCCGGCGTCATGCCCTGGATGTCGCCCAGCCCGAAGGCGAGATCGACAAAGCGCTCCTCCAGCCCCACCATGGTTTTCGCCACATCCACGATGTCGTCGCGCACCGCGCGCGTGACGGCGCCCGTCTCCTCGTTCCAGGCGTGATAAAGGCGCGTGATGCCCTCGCAATGCAGGCTTTCGTCGCGCACCGACCAGCTCACGATCTGCCCCATGCCGTTCATCTTGTTGTGGCGCGGGAAGTTGAGCAGCATGGCGAAGCTGGCGAACAGCGCCATGCCTTCGGTGAAGGCGCCGAACATGGCCAGGGTGCGCGCCACATCGGCGCAGGTGCCGACGCCGAACGTGTGCATGTAATCGGCCTTGGCGCGCATCGCGTCATAGTCGCGGAAGGCCTCGAATTCCGACTGGGGCATGCCCAGCGTCTTGAGGATCAGGGCATAGGCGTCGATATGCACCGTCTCCATGTTGGTGAAGGCGGCCATCATCATCTGCACTTCCAGCGGCTGAAAGATGGGGATGTAGCGTTTGAGGTAGTTGTCGCCCACTTCCACGTCCGACTGCGTGAAGAAGCGGAAAATCTGGGTCAGAAGGCCCTTTTCGGCCTCGGTCAGGTGGCCCGATTGCCAGTCGCGGATGTCCGCGCCCAGCGGCACCTCCTCGCCCATCCAATGGGTCTGTTGCTGGCGCTTCCAGCATTCATAGGCCCAGGGATAGCGTGTGACGTCATAGGTGCCGGTGGCATTCAAAAGGCCGACCGTGCCCTTTCCGATGAGCGTGCGCGGATCTACATCTCCCAGACTTTTCATTGACATGCGAGACATTCCTCATAGTCGGTGCGAGCTTCGGCAACGACCTTGGCCTTCTTTTCCAGCTGGCCCGCGAAGCCTGCACGGCTGATGGACTTGGAACGGCAGTAATAGAGGCTCTTGATGCCCCTCTCCCACGCCGTCCAGTGCAGCATGTGCAAATCCCATTTGTCGATGTCGGCCGGCAGGAACAGGTTCAGGGACTGGCTCTGGCAGATATAGGGCGTGCGGTCCGCCGCAAGCTCGATGATCCAGCGCTGATCGATCTCGAAGGCCGTACGATAGACGGCCTTTTCGTCCTCGGTCAGGCAGTCCAGATGCTGCACCGAACCTTCATGCTCGACGATGGACTGCCAGACCTCCGGCGTGTCGGCGCCCTTGGCCGCCAGCAGGTCCTGCAGATAGGGATTGCGCACGGCAAAGGCACCCGACAACGTCTTGTGAGTGTAAACATTGGCCGGGATCGGCTCGACGCAGGCCGACGCCCCACCACAGATGATCGAGATGGACGCCGTCGGCGCAATCGCCAGCTTGTGGGAAAAGCGCGCCTTCATGCCCCTTTCCTGCGCATCGAGGCAGGCGCCGCGCTCTTCGGCCAGAATGTAAGACGCCGCATCAGCTTCCCGCCGTATCTTCTTGAAAATGCGCAAGTTCCACGACTTCGCCATCGCACTTTCCAGCGGGATGTTCTTGGACTGCAGGAAAGAATGGAAGCCCATCACCCCCAGACCCACGGAACGCTCGCGCAGGGCGGAATATTTAGCGCGATGCATGCTGTCCGGCGCCTCCTCGATGAAGCTGGTCAGCACATTGTCCAGCATTCGCAGCACGTCCTCGATGAAGCCCTCCTGGCCTTCCCACTGGTCCCAGGTCTCGATGTTGAGCGAGGACAGGCAGCAGACCGCCGTGCGCTCCTTGCCGTCATGGTCGGCGCCGGTGGGCAGCGTGATTTCGCTGCACAGATTGGAGGTGTTGACCTTCAGGCCCAGCTCGCGCTGGTGCTTGGGCAGCGCCCGGTTCACCGCATCGATGTGGAGGATATAGGGCTCGCCGGTCTGCAGCCGCGTCTCGAGGATCCGCTGCCAGAGCTGGCGGGCGTCCACGTGGCGCAGGATCTCGCCGTTCTTGGGGCTCTTGAGGCCGAAAGGACGCCCCTCCTTCACGCACAGCATGAATTCGTCGGTGATGTTGATGCCGTGATGCAGATTGAGGCCCTTGCGGTTGAAGTCGCCGCTGGCCTTGCGGATCTCCAGGAACTCCTCGATCTCGGGATGGGAGATGTCGAGGTAGACCGCCGCCGAGCCGCGCCGCAGCGACCCCTGTGAAATGGCCAGCGTCAGCCCGTCCATCACGTGGATGAACGGGATGATGCCCGACGTCTTGCCCGTCTTCACCTTCTCGCCGATGGAGCGGACCTTGCCCCAATAGGTGCCGATGCCGCCGCCGTTGGAGGCCAGCCAGACATTCTCGTTCCAGGTGCCCACGATGCCATCCAGCGAATCCGGCACATCGTTCAGGAAGCAGGAAATCGGCAGGCCGCGATTGGTGCCGCCATTCGACAGGATGGGCGTGGCCGGCATGAACCAGAGCCGGCTCATATAGTCGTAGAGCCGCTGGGCGTGCTTCACATCGTCGGCATAGGCGCAGGACACCCGCGCGAACATGTCCTGGAAGCTCTCGCCCGGCATCAGGTAGCGGTCGGTCAGGGTCGCCTTGCCGAACGGCGTCAGCAGCGCGTCGCGCGAACGGTCCAGCACAAGGTCCGACGGCCGGGGCCGCGGCGCCAGGGGATAGGGCAGCGGCGGCTGGCCATTGTGGCGCGCATCGTCCTGCAACAGATCGGGCTGGCGGGCGGGCGCGGACGGACTTTCGGTGACGGTACGCGTCACCACCACGGAGCGTTCCAGCACCTGCTCCCGGGGCGTCTGCACAACCACCTGACCGTTGGTGTCGAAATCGCCTTCGATGACGGGTTTGCCGAGTGCGGACATGCCAAGCCCCCTGAATTCCTGACCTTGCGGGGACAAAGAGCCGGCGGCGGAACCCGCTTGATGGCGGACTCACCGGGACCGGCTTCTTAACCCCAAAATATGACGATGCTGAGAACCCTCAGCGCCTATATCTGGTAGTGATTTGCCGGGGTGGTCAAGCGCCCTTTTTTGCTCACAGCGCGGATTTTTCTCTTGTGGATGCAAATGTGAATGTCTGGTTTTCACCCGCGCCGAAGGCCGGCGCCTGCGCGCCGGACGCCCTGTGGAAAAGCCCTTCCGTGGACGAATCAGCCGCTGCCGCCATCCACAAGTACGATCGTGCGCCCTGCCCGCACATCGGCGGCGTTCGTGTTCCCTGGCCCTCGCAGGAACCGCCTCCCGCAAATCCACACCCGATTTCCATGGTATGATTGCCCATCGCTTACTGGCTACGGTTACGGGAGGCAGCCGCAGGTCCGGCCGCGCTCCACGACCGCGCGTCATGCGAGCCCCGCAGGACTGCTGCCCTGGCGCACCGAATGCTTGCACGCAGGCCGCCCGAAAATACAGTATCGCGCTATGGTATCAACACGACCAGGACGGAGAGAAACCAATGCCCCTCGCTATCAATGAGATCGCACCCGATTTCACCGCCGACTCGACCGAAGGCAGGCTGCACTTCTATGACTGGGCGGGCGACAATTGGGTGCTGTTCTTCTCTCACCCCAAGGATTTCACGCCGGTCTGCACCACCGAGCTGGGCGCGGTGGCCAAGCTCAAGCCGGAATTCGACAGGCGCGGCGTCAAGGTGCTGGGCCTGTCGGTGGATCCGGTGGAGAACCATTCCAAATGGGCCATCGACATCCACGAAACGCAGGGCGCGGCGCCGAACTTTCCCATGATCGGCGACAGCGACCTCAAGGTGTCCAAGCTCTACGGCATGCTGCCCGCCGACGCGCCGGGCACGTCCGAGGGCCGCACCCCCGCCGACAATGCCACGGTGCGCAACGTCTTCATCATCGGGCCCGACAAGCGCATCAAGCTGGTGCTGGTCTATCCCATGACAACGGGCCGCAACTTTGCGGAAATACTGCGGGTGATCGATTCCATGCAGTTGACCGCGAAGCACAAGGTCGCCACGCCCGCCGACTGGCAACAGGGCGGCGACGTGATCATCACCGGCGCGGTGAGCAATGACGAGGCCGACAGGCTGTTCCCCGGCTACAAGACGCACAAGCCTTATCTGCGCACCGCGACGCAGCCGAAATAGCGCCGGATCAGGGCCCGGGCGGCCGGGCACTTACGAAGGCGAAGTTCTTGCCGTCCGGGGACCAGGGATCGAAGTCCAGCGTCCCCGGTCCCCCGAACGGCTTGGCCATCACGCGCATCCTGCTTTCGTCGGGCGTTCCGCCGGTGATGGGCGCCAGCCGCACTTCGACATCGGATCGTGTCATCCGGTCCACCGGCGCGCTCGCGCCATAGGCCAGATAGACGAGCCACTTACCGTCCGGCGAGACACGGGGCTCCCAGTCCCGCGTGGATCCGCTGGTGACCTGCGTTCGTCCGCTGCCATCGGGATGGGCCCGCCAGAGCTTGCGCTGGCCGTCCGTCGCCGCACTGAAGTAGACCCACTGCCCGTCAGGCGACACGCCCGAATTGCGGGCCATGGTCTTCGCCGCCCCCGGCCCGGTCTGCACGGGCGCGGCGATTTCCATGCCGTCGGCCGGAACGCTATAGCGCCGGCCGCCATGGCCATAGGTGAACGACTTGCCGTCCGCCGACCAGGCAGGCGCATCAATAGCGCCTTCGACATTCACCACGGCCGTCTGTTCCCATTCATTGTCCACGCCCATCGTCTGCAGCGTGCTTTCCGCCGCCCGCCCGCCATACGTGGGGGCCGCGAACCGTACGTTCGTGAAATCCACCGTCTCGGTCACATTGTTGTCGTGCGGGCACACGCCAAGGCCGATGTAATAGGGGCCTTTGATCTTCAGCTTGAACGAACCGCCGGCATGATGGAGCTTTCCGTCCGGCCCCGGCACCGACAGATAGGCATAGTCACCGATCTTCTCCAGCCGCACCGTTCCCTGATGTGGCGTGTTGATCCAGATCAGGTGGGTCTGGCCGCCCTTCACTTCGCGATATTGCAGGGAAAGCTGCTGGTTGCCCATCCGCAGCGCATCCACATAGACCGAATCCGGATCGAGGTCCTGGCGCAATACGATGCCGCCCTTGCGGTGGACATAGCCGGGAGCGCCCGGCGCGGGCGACGGGCTGTGAAAAACGAGATCGGTGGTGGCGGAAACGTCGCCCGACATCTTCTTCCAGACGAAGTGGAAGTCATCGTGATCCGCCCACATGTTGGCGCCGCCGCCCGTCACGCGGTACCGCCCCGCCGCCGCATCATAGGTTGCCGAGCCCGGATGCTTCGGCATGCCAATATCGCCATGGTCCGTGAACTGGCCCAGCGGTTCCGCCAGGGCCGGAACCGCCCCGAACGCGAACGCGAACATGACGGCCCGGATGGTCCGCATTGCCATGCATGCCTCCCTGCGATCCGGCTCAGAGCGCCGGCTGGTTGCCGGCCCGCTTCTTCCATTTGTAGACGGCGAGCGAATTCTTCCAGAAAAACTTCTCGGCCTCCGCGCGGGTGCGGGTGGCGAAATAGGCGCGCGCGATGGTCACGATCTCGGCGGGCGTGGCCGCGCCGACGCTTTCCGGCCAGTCGCTGCCGAATACGACCCGGTCCTCGCCGAACACGTCCATGAACATGTCCAGCCGCGGCTTGTGCGCGGCAAGGCCGTGCGCAGGCTCGGCGCGGTGCTGGATCTCCGACAGCTTGGCGAAGATCCTGGGCCGGCCGTGTATTGCCTTCAGCGCCGCATCATAGGCCGCCGTCTCGCCCGGCTTGGGATCGAAGGACGGCAGGTGATCCAGCACGATGCGCAGGTCCGGCACCTTGTCGTTGATGCGGATCATCGCCTCCAGCAGCGCGACATTGGGATTGGCCGTGTCCATCACCATGTCCGCGGCAGCCACGCGCTTGAGGCCGTCGATGAAGCGCGGATCGTTCACCTGGCTGGCGACATTGCGCCCCCAGATGTTGCCGCAGCGTATGCCCAGGAACAGCGGGTTCTTGCGATAGCGGTCGAGATATTCCGGAAATTCGGGCTTTTCGGGCTCCAGATCGCCCACCGTGCCCACGAACAGCGGATCGGTCTGAAGCTGCTCCAGGACCCACAGGTTGTCCTCGATCCAGGGACTGGCTTCCAGCTCGATCGCGCCCACCACACCCAGATGGGCGAATTCGCGGCGGTAATCGGCCGGCAGCGCGACGCCACCCTTGTAGTCCTTGGAGCCCGTGTAGGGCGCGCCCTGCGGGCGGCGATTGTCGAAGAGGTGGAAATGGGTGTCGATGATCGGAATATCCTCGACCCCAGCGGCCCGCGCCGCCGTCGCCGTCATGGCTGCGGCGGCCCCGGCCAGAAATTCGCGGCGTTCCATCCCATCCCTCCTGTTTATCGCGGGCTGCGATCGAGCCCCTTGGATTTCCACAGCGCGGCCTGTTCCGGCCGGGTGATATAGGCAATGAAGGCCTTCGCGGCCTCGGCCTGGGTGGAGCGCGCCGACACCGCCAGCGACGTGTCGATATAGGCGCCCAGTTCCGCCGGCACTAGGCCCACCAGCTCGATCTCGGGATGGTTCACCACCTCGCAGGCCAGTTGCAGCGCCATGTCGCCTTCGCCGCGAACCAATGCCTCGCCGCCTTCGCCCTTCAGGCTGATTTTTGTCTTCACGCCCCTGAAGACGGGATAGCGGCGCAGCATGTCGTTGATGATGCGCGCTTCCATGCTGCCGGTGGCGGGATTGGAATACAGCACCGTGCCGGTCTTGAGCACCGCCGCCAGCTTTTCGGGCGTCGAGATGTCGGGATGCGGCTTGCCTCTGGGAACAGCCAGCCCGACCGTGACGCGACCCAGGTCGACGCGGCTTCCGGCCGCGATGCTGCCTTCCGCCTCCATCCCGTCCATGAAGGCCACGGGCAGCGCGATCACGTCGGCCATGGGCGTGGCGGTCTTGATGTCGGAGACGATCCTGGCCATGCCATCGGACTTGACGGTGACCTTGATGCCGGTCTGCTTCGTATAGGCTTCGGCGAGATCGAGCAGCCCGGCATTATAGACCACGCCCGGCGTCAGCACGTTGATCTCGGCGGCATGCGCGGGCGCCGCCAGCGCCATCAGTGCCGCAAGAATGAACCTCCACATGGCATTCCTCCATCTCCCTTTTTCTGTTCCGGCGTTTATCCCGGCTTTTGCTCCGGAGCCGGCTGCTTCATATCGACATTCTGCGCTTCCGGCCCGAGATACATCATTGTGGCGATCAGCAAGGCCGCGAAGCAGGCCACGATGGCCAGCGCGATGGAATAGTTGCCGCCGCTGCGTTCCGCGATCTCGGCCTGGAACACGGCATTGACCGAGGCAATCAGGTTGCCCAGCTGATAGACCGTGCCCGCGAAAGTGCCGCGCACGGCCGCCGGCGACAGTTCGTTGAGATGCACCGGCACCACGCCCCAGGCGCCCTGCACGCAGACCTGCATCAGGAATGCGCCCACCGCCAGGGTGATGGCGGTAGGCGCATAGGCCCAGAAGTAGACCACCGGCAGCGCCAGCAGCGCCGCCGTGATCACCGTCCGCCGCCGGCCGAAGCTCTGGCTCAGCGAGGCGAAGAACAAGCCGCCGATGATCGCGCCCACATTCAGGATCACGGTGATGACCGAAACGGTCGCCGGATCGAAATGGTGCTGCTCGCGCAGGAAGGTGGGATAGAGGTCCTGCGTGCCGTGGCTGAAGAAGTTGAATCCGGTCATCAGCAGGATGGCATAGACGGCGAGCTTCCAGTGCTCGCGGATGAAAGGTGTCAGCACAGCGGCGACGGCCAGCACAGGCACCGCGCCCGCGACCAGATAAAGCAGGCCCTCCTCCCGGCCATAGCGTTCCAGAACGACAAGCATCGCCGCCAGGATCGCCGCCACGCCCACCAGGTGAACCACATGACGAAACCCGTTGGCGTCGGCGGGGCGGCGGAAGGCCGGCGATTCCGGCACCGCGAAATGGATGTAGGCCGCCAGCAGCAGGCCCGGCAGCAGGCCTACCATGAACATGCCCCGCCAGCCGACAGCGGCATACAGCACGCCGAACACGATCGAAGCCACCAGATAGCCCGACGGATAACCCGACTGCAGCAGGCCCGAAACAAAGCCGCGCGCCTTCGGCTCGACCGTCTCCATCGCAAGGCTGGCCCCGATGCCCCAGATGCCGCCCATCGCCACGCCGAACAGCGCACGCACCACCAGAAAGGCGGCAAGGCTGGGCGCGAAGGCGGTGGCGAAGCCGAACAGCGAATAGAGCAGGATGTTGACCATCAGGATGGGTCTGCGGCCATAGTCGTCGGCCAGCCGCCCGAACAGGAAGGCCCCCAGCGGCCGCACCGCCAGCGTCAGCGTGACCGCCAGCGCCACGGCGGGAATCTTCACGCCGAACTGCGTGGCGATGTCGGGCATCACGAACGTCAGGACGAAGAAGTCGAAGGCGTCCAGCGTCCAGCCTAGGAAGGCCGCGGCGACCGCATGCTTCTGGGCGCCCGTCCAGCCCCTGAGTGCTTCGAATGCCATCAACCTGCCCCCTTGAATCACATTCCGGACGTCCGCGGCATCGAGTATGAGGGGGCCGCGGCAGACACGGCAACCCCCGCCCGGTGTTGCGCCTGCTAGATCAGATCGATCCGGAAGATATATCCCGCGCTTGGACTGTTGAGGCCGGGAAAGCCCGGGCGCTCGTATTTCTTCTCGATCGGCCAGCCGGGGTGCTCGCCCGCATCCACGCCATAGAGCTGGCCGTTCCACACCGTCACATCGTGGATGTCGCAGGAGCCCGGCACGAAATCCACGATCTCCAGCACCTTGCCGCTGCGGGCGTCGTACTTCACCAGCCCCGGCGTGTAACCTTCATAGCCGACGACATTGGGATCCTGCGAGCCGCACACCTGCCAGATCACGCCATTATCATAGGTAATACCGTGCAGACGGCCGATCTCGCGCGTCACGGGAAAGATGAAATCGGTCTCCCAGGTCTTCGCATCGATGCGGATGATCGCTTCCAGCCGGTTGGCATAGATCCACAGCTTGCCGTTCTCCCAGCCCATGCCGTGGCAGGAGCCGCCGTCATCCTTCGGTCCGAACGGAATCTGCCGCCAGCTGATCTGGCGGCTGTTCATGTCGGTCTGGAAGATGCCGTTGACGGGCGGATTGGGATGGTTGCGGATCGAAATGCCGTTGGCGCCGCTCCAGATATAGCCGCCGCCCCACACCCCGCCGCTGGTGTTCTTGGAGTTGGTGGTGACCTCATGCAGCACCTTGCCGGTGGCGAAATCGAGCCGCCAGGCTTTCTCCGGCGCGCCGTCATGGCGCTGCTCCTGCACCCAGAATCCCTTGCCCGGCTCCGCCGAAATGGCGTTGGCCCAGCAGGGCGGCGCCAGGAACATCTTCGTGGTCCTGGCCTTGCGGCGCGGCGCCTGGGCCGGTTTCTCCACGCCCCTGCGTCCCAGATCGTCCGTGCCGGGCTGGCGTTGCTGCGCCATCGCGGAAATCGGCACGGACGCCGCCGCCATCGCCGCCAGGAATTGCCGCTTGTCCATCATAGCCTCCCCAAAAAGGGCGTAAGCCGGAGCTAGGGCAGGAACACCATTACCGCGGGGCTGCCGACCGGCACATATTTGCCGGTGAAGTGCGGCACGCCGTTCCCGTCCAGCCGGAAAGTCGTGAGGTTGTCCGCGCGCTGGTTCATCGAATAGAGGAACTTGCCCTGGGGATCGAGAGTCAGGCTGCGCGGCGTGTCGCCTTCGGTCGGCGTGTTGGCCAGCCGTTTCACGCCGCCTTCGGAAGCCGCGAAGGTCGCGATGGAATCGTGCGTGCGGTTGCCCGCATAGAGCCGCTTGCCGTCCTTGGCGATCAACAGTTCCGAGGCCGTGTTGCTGCCGGCATAACCATCCGGAAGCGCCGAGACGGATGCGCCTTTCGGGGCGAGCTTTCCATTGTCAAAGCCGTAGACCTGAACCCGGCTGTCCTGCTCCTGCAACTGGTACATGGTCCTGCCGTCCGGCGAGAACACGAAATGACGGGGTGCTGCCCCCGGCAGCGATCTGGTCACCGATACCTGCTGAAGCTTGCCTGTGTTCTGGTCCAGCTTCCAGATGAAGATCTGGTCGCGGCCCGCATCGGCGCCGATCACATACTGGCCCGACCTGTCGGGCGCGATCATGTGGCCGCGCGAACCGCGATGGTCGCTGACCGCGAACTGGCCGGGCGGGTTGTCGGATGCGGTCGGCGGATTGAGCGGGCCTTCCGGCTTCACCACATCCGTCGTCTCTCCCAGGCTGCCGTCGGGCTTGATGCGGATGACCGCATAGCTGCCGCCGGTATAGTTCGCCACCATCACGAACTTGCCGCCGGGATGGACGCTGATGAAACAGGGCACGGCGCCGCCGGAGCTGACCGTGTTGAGTTGCTTCAGCGCGCCGCTCGCCTGATCCACGGCGAAAGCGGTGACCGAGCCGGTCTTTTCAGGGCCGTAAGTCGCCACTTCATTGACGGCGTAAAGGAACCTGTGATCGGGAGACAGCACGATCCAGGACGGCGAAATCGTCTTGGCCACCAGCCTGGGCGTGCCAGGGGCGCCGGTCGCATCGTCGATATCCACCAGATAGATGCCCTGGCCATGGTTGTCGCCGCCGCCATGCGGGGCCGCGGGATCGGGCGTGTAGGTCCCGACATAGGCGCGCGCCGCTTCGGCTGTGGTGGCGGACGCGGCAAACACGGCCAGTGCCGCCAGTGCGGCGGCTCCGCGGAGCAGGTTTTTCATTATCGGCCTCCCCAAAGGCATCTTGTTTGCCCGACTCCTAGCATGGCGATGGTCTCGCCCCAACCTTCGCGCGATATCAATCACTTAGTCCGGTCTTGCAATAAATGACCAGTCAGTTATTAATTACGCATGGCGGAAACGCGCTGGATGCGACGGAAGGACGAACGCGCTCCGGAGATTCTGGACGCGGCGCTGGCGTGCTTCGCCGAAAAAGGCTTTGCCGCCACGCGGATGGAGGACATCGCGCGCCGCGCCGGCATCAGCAAAGGCACAATCTATCTCTACTTCGAAAGCAAGGAAGCGGTATTCAAGGCGCTGGCGCGCCAGTCGGTGGGCGCCCAGATCGCGGCCGTTGCCGGACAGATCAAGGCCAGCGATGCCCATTCCGCCGACCTGTTGCGTTTCGTGCTGGCAACGATGGGCCGGTTCGTGCGCACCAGCGACCGGGTCGTGCTGCCGCGCGTGCTGCTGGCCGAGGCAGGCAATTTCCCCGAACTGACGCAATTCTGGCGGCGCGAGATCATCGACCAGGGCCTTGGCCTGTTCGCGGCGATCATCCGGCGCGGTGTGGAACGCGGCGAATTCCGCGATGTGCCGCCGCAGCATGCCGCAAGACTGTGCGTGGCGCCGTTGCTGATCGTGGCGCTGTGGCGCGCGCTGTTCGAAAAGCTCGACGAAGAGCCTTACGATTACGAAGGCCTGGTCGATGCCCACATAGCAACCCTGCTGCGAGGCCTTTCACCGGAGGGCGCAACACCATGAACATCCGCCCTGCCCTGCTGATGCTGCTGTTTCCGGTTCTGTTTGCGTGCGAGCGGCAGACCGACAACGGCTGGCTGGGCTATGGCGAGGGCGACTATGCCTTCGTCTCGGCGCCGCAACCCGGCTGGGTCACCGACATGAAGGTCGAGCGCGGCCAGGTGGTCAAACAGGGTGATCTGCTGTTCGTGCTGGACAGCACCGAGCAGGAAGCCAGCCGCGACCAGGCCCAAGCCACGCTGGCGCAGGCGCAAGCCTCGCTGCGGCAGGAAGAGTCGAACCTGGTCTATGCCCGCACCGAACTCGCGCGCCAGGACAATCTGGCCCGCTACAATGCCGGCACGCCCGCCCAGCGCGATCTGGCCCGCACCAATGCCCAGCAGTCGGCGGCGCATGTGGCCCAGCTCAAGGCGCAGATCGGACAGATGGAAGCAG
The DNA here is from genome assembly GCA_035547015.1 of Rhizomicrobium sp. Lineage (GTDB taxonomy): Bacteria > Pseudomonadota > Alphaproteobacteria > Micropepsales > Micropepsaceae > Rhizomicrobium. The sequence continues at coordinate 12,047 of DASZVO010000008.1, forward strand.
GCCTCAAAGGCGCGGCCTATGGCCTGTCGCAGCGCCAGATCCTGGCCCAGACCCAGGGGCCGGTGCAGGACATCTATTTCCGGCCCGGCGAATATCTGCCGGCCTCGACGCCCGTCGTGTCGATCCTTCCGCCCGCCAACATCTATGTGCGCTTCTTCGTGCCGGAATCGCAGATGCCCGGCGTGAAGCTGGGCCAGAAGGTGCGGATCGCCTGCGATGGCTGCAAGCCGATGACGGCCACCATCACCTTCATCGCCAGCCAGGTCGAGTTCACGCCGCCGGTGATCTTCAGCGTGGGCAACCGCGAGAAGCTGGTGTTCAAGCTGGAGGCGCGCGCGCCCGGCGGCCTTTCGGTCCATCCCGGCCAACCCGTCACGGTCAGGCCCCTGTGAGCGGGCCGGGCGGACTGGCCATCGACGTGAAGGGCCTGACCAAGCGTTTCGGCCGCAAGACGGTGGTGGATCACATCGATATCGCCGTGCCGCAGGGACAGGTCTGGGGCTTCCTGGGTCCCAACGGATCGGGCAAGACCACCACCATCCGCATGTTGTGCGGCCTGCTGCATGCCGATGACGGCCAGGGCACCTGCCTGGGACTGGACTTCCGCACCCAGGCCGAGGCGATCAAGCGCCAGGTCGGCTACATGACACAACGCTTCAGTTTCTGGGAAGACCTCTCCATCCGCGAGAACCTGGAGTTCGTGGCGCGGCTTTATGACGTGGCGGACGGACGCAGGCGCGTGGACGACACGCTGGCGCAACTGGGCCTGACGGACCGGCAGAACCAGCTGGCGGGACAACTATCGGGCGGATGGAAACAGCGCATGGCGCTGGCCGCCTGCATGCTGCATGACCCCAGACTGCTGCTGCTGGACGAGCCCACCGCCGGCGTCGATCCCAAGGCAAGGCGCGATTTCTGGGAAGAGATCCACGCCCTCAGCGACCGGGGACTGACGGTTCTGGTTTCCACGCACTATATGGACGAGGCCGAGCGCTGCGACCGGATCGTCTATATCCTGAACGGCAAGCTGGTGGCGCGCGGCTCCGTGGCCGAGGTGATCGCGCAATCCGGTCTTTCCACGTTCTTCATCGAGGGCGATTCCGTGCGCCAGCTCGTGCCGGCGCTGCAGGGCAAGCCCGGCGTGGACCATGTCGGTTTCTTTGGCGCCGCGCTGCACGTCAGCGGCCGCGACCGCGCGGCATTGGAACGCGCCGTCGCGCCCTATCGCGCGCGCCCCGGCCTGCGGGTGAGCGAGGTCCAGCCCAGCCTTGAAGACGTCTTCATCCACCTGCAGCAGGGCATGCGGGAGGAAGCACGATGAACTTCTCGCTGCGCCGGGTCTGGGCCATCCTGCTCAAGGAATTCCTCCAGATGCGCCGTGACCGCATCACGTTGGGCATGATCATCGGCGTGCCGCTGATGCAGCTTTTCCTGTTCGGTTTCGCCATCAACCTGAACCCAAAGGCCCTGCCCGCCGCTGTGGCCATCGACGATCCGGGGCCTTTCGCGCGCTCCATCGTGGCGGCGCTGGCCAATTCCAGCTATTTCCAGATCGTCGAACAGACCAACGATCCCCGCCATGCCCGCCGGCTTCTGCAGGAGGGCAAAGTGCTGTTCGTGGTCGAGATACCGCCCAACTTCTCGCGCGACATAGTGCGCGGCACTACGCCCGACCTGCTGATCGAGGCCGATGCAACCGATCCCGCCGCCGGCTCCTATGCGCTGGCCGCTTTCAACAACCTGGCCACCACCGCCCTGCGCGACGACCTGGTGGGCGTGCTGGCCGCGCGCGCGCAAGGCCCGCCGCCGTTCAACCCGGTATCGCACCTGCTCTACAACCCCGAATCCAACACCCAGTACAACATCATCCCGGGGCTGCTGGCGGTGATCCTCACCATGACCATGGTGCTGATGACCTGTCTTGCGCTGACCCGCGAACGCGAACGGGGAACCTACGAGAACCTGCTGGCCATGCCCGCCACGCCGCTGGAGATCATGATCGGCAAGATATCGCCCAACATCATCGTCGGCGCGGTCCAGAGCACCATCATCCTGGGGCTGGCGCGGTTCGTGTTCGATGTGCCGATGATCGGCCCGCTGGGGCTGCTGGCCGCCGCGCTGGTCGTCTATGTTATCGCAAACCTGGCCGTGGGCTATACCTTCTCCACGCTCGCCCAGAACCAGCTCCAGGCCATGCAGATGGTGATGTTCTTCCTGCTGCCGTCCATCTTGCTGTCGGGCTTCGCCTTTCCCTTCATGGGCATGCCGGTCTGGGCGCGATGGATCGGCGAAGCCCTGCCCGCCACCCATTTCCTGCGTATCGTGCGCGGCATCCTGCTCAAGGACAACGGGATGCCCGAGATATGGCCCGATCTCTGGCCGCTGTTCCTGTTCACCTTCGTGGCGGGAACGCTGGCGCTGCTGCGCTTCCGCCGGACGCTGGACTGATCGGCCCGCACGGGTTAGAGGTAGCCATGATCCTGCTGATCGATAACTATGACAGCTTCACCTACAACCTGTTCCATTACCTGGGGCAGTTGGGGGCGGACGTGCGCGTGGTCCGCAACGACGAGATCACGGCCGGCGAGGCGCTGGGCCTGAAGCCGGACGGCATCGTGCTGTCGCCCGGCCCCTGCACCCCCAATGAAGCGGGCATCTGCCTGGACGTGATCGAAAAGGCCGGCGGCGCGGTGCCCATCCTGGGCGTCTGCCTGGGCCACCAGGCCATCGGCCAGGTCTATGGCGGGCGGATCGTGCGCGCGCCCCAGCCGATGCACGGCAAGCTGTCGCGCGTGCATCACACCGGCAGAAGCGTGTTTCGCGGTCTGAACAACGACTTCCTGGCAACCCGCTATCACTCCCTGACCATCGATCCGCCATCGGTGCCGGACGTGCTGGAAGTCACCGCCACCAGCGAGGACGGCGTGATCCAGGGCGTGATGCACAAGACCCACCCGGTCCACGGCGTGCAGTTCCATCCCGAAAGCATCGCTTCGGAAAATGGTCACGCCCTTCTGGAAAATTTCCTCAAGCTCACCCGCCACTGACATGAGCGCCGCCGACCTCGTCCGGGCCGCGACCGCGCCCCTGAGCGCCCCCGACACCAAAGCCCTGTTCGACGAGATGTTCGAGGGCCGCCTGGGCGAGGCCGACATCATCGCCTATCTCGCCGCCACCGCCGACCGCAAGCCGACGGTGGACGAACTGGTCGGCGCCGTCACCTCGATGCGCGGCCACATGCGCGCGGTGCAGGCGCCGGCGAACGCCATCGACCTTTGCGGCACCGGCGGGGACGGGCTGGGCACACTCAACGTATCCACCGCGGTCTCCTTCGTCGTGGCGGCGGCGGGCGTGCCGGTCGCCAAGCATGGAAACCGTTCCGCATCCTCACGCAGCGGCGCAGCCGACACGCTGGAGGCGCTGGGCGTGAAGATCGACCTGGAGCCGGACGCGGCCTCGCGGGTTCTGGCCAGGACCGGCATCGTGTTCCTGTTCGCCCAGGTCCACCATCCGGCCATGCGCCATGTCGGCAGCGCCCGCAGGCAGATCGGCCGGCGCACGATCTTCAACCTGCTGGGCCCGCTGGCCAGTCCGGCGCGCGTGACCCGCCAGCTGGCGGGCGTCTTCTCGAACGACTGGCTCATGCCCTATGCCCAGGCGCTGCGGGCGCTGGGAAGCGAACGCGCCCTGGTGGTGCACGGCATGGACGGGCTGGACGAGATATCCATCACGACCGTCACGGCTGCAGCCTCGCTGGCCCGCGGCGCCGTCGCCCTGCGCGAGATCGCTCCGGAGGACGCCGGACTTGCGCGCAGCAGCCTGGCCGCCCTCAGGGGCGGCGGCGCGGCGGAGAATGCGCACGCCCTGCGCCGCCTGTTCGATGGCGAGACCGGGCCCTACCGCGACATCGTGCTGCTGAATGCCGGCGCGGCCCTTATGGTCGCGGACGCGGCAAAGGATGTAAAAGAAGGCGTCGAACTGGCGGCGCGGACCCTGGACTGCGGCGCCGCGGGCGCCAAACTGGACACGCTGATCGAAGCTTCAAACGCGGACACATGAGCATCCTGGACAATATCCTTGCTTACAAACGCGAGGAAGTCGCGGCCGCCAAGTCGAAACAGAACGCGGCCGAACTGGAGGCGCGCGCCAGGGACATGGATCCGCCGCGCGGCTTCCGCGCCGCGCTGGACGCCAAAAAGGAAAGCGGCGAGTTCGGTCTGATCGCCGAGATCAAGAAGGCCAGTCCGTCCAAGGGCCTGATCCGCGCCGACTTCGATCCGCCCGCGCTCGCGTTGGCTTATGAGGAAGGCGGCGCGGCCTGCCTTTCGGTCCTTACCGACACGCCGTCCTTCCAGGGCGCGCCGGAATTCCTCGCCGCCGCGCGCGAGGTTGTGCGCCTGCCGGTGCTGCGCAAGGATTTCATGATCGAACCCTATCAGGTGGTCGAGGCGCGCAGCTGGGGCGCCGACTGCATCCTGGTCATCATGGCGATGCTGGATGACGGCGAAGTGCGCGCCCTGCTGGACGAAGCCGCGCGCTGGGGGATGGACGCGCTGGTGGAAGTGCATGACGAATCCGAACTGGAGCGCGCGCTTGCACTGGATGCCGCGCTGGTGGGCATCAACAACCGCAATCTCAAGACCTTTGTCACCGACCTGGGCGTGACGCTGCGGCTGGCGCCCAGGATTCCGAAAGACGTCCATGTGGTGGCGGAAAGCGGATTGTCGGCGCTTGCCGATCTCAAGCGCCTGGCACAGGCCCATGTCACCAGTGTCCTGGTGGGCGAAAGCCTGATGCGCCAGAAGGACGTGGCCAGCGCCACGCGGCTGCTGCTGGGAAACGGATTCCGATGACGGAAGCAACGGGCAGGCCGCGGCGTTCGGCGGGGATGCGCGGTTCGCCCGCGGACCCCGCGCCGGAGCCGCCAATCTCGCCTGTGCCGAAGGCGCGTCCCGGACCGCCGCCGCGTGAACGGCTTTCCAGTTCGCGCCATGCAAAGCCGACGGTGTTGATGGATGAAACGGCGGCTCCACGCGCGCAGCCGCCGACACCCCAGCGCGACGCTTTCCGCGCCTTCATGCTGTCGCACCGCCTGTGTCCGACCGGGTGGGCACGCGCTGCGGGCATCGCGCCGGCTGAAATCCTCGCCTTCCTGACCGGCCATACACGCGGGCTTTCGCCGGACGTGCTTCAGAAGCTGGCCGCGGCTGCGGGTGTCGGCGTTCAGGACATTCCCTGCTGAAAGAAAAGCGGCCCCTTTGCGGAGCCGCTTCCCTTTCCACCCAGGTGGGCGAAACGCCTAGAACTGCACCCAGACGCCGCCGCGCCAGTAGCCGCGGCCGGAGTGTTCGCGCCAGCGATAGTGGTCGCGATGACGCCAGCGCCAGTTGTCGTCATACACTCTCACACCCCAGCCTGGCCGATAGGCATAGCGCTCGGGCGTGTGCCAGCAATCGCCGGCGCGGTTGCAGGCGATATAGGCGGAAGCCGGCGCAGCCATTGCGGCCAGCGCGCCTGCTCCAACAATAGCGCCCAGCATGAGATTCCTGACGGACATAGATGTGTCTCCCTTTAGCGTGAACCGCCTCCCGCAACGAAAACGGCGTTGCACGACCGCTGGTTCCTTCGTCGTGAAAATGCCGCAATGCAGGCTTCAGAATGGGATCCATATGCCGCCGCGATAATAGCCGCGGCCGCGGTGATAGTCGCCGCGCCAACGGTAGCGATAGCGGTCGTCCCAGCGCTGATGGAAGTACCAGTCGTCGGGATAGAAGGAGAATCCCGGCCCCGGATAGCGATAGCGCGATTCCGTATGCCAGCAGTCGCCCCAGCGATTGCAGACGATATAGGCCGATGCCGGTCCGGCAGCGGCCATCATCACCCCCGCGCCAAGAAGACCGGCAAGGACCAACACCCTGGTTTTCATCGGATAGCTCCGTTTCGGATTCGCCGCCCCATTCTAGCAAACCGCCCGCCAGGGAGTTCCGTTCCGGCCGTCCCGGCGCGTTGACGCGGAAACAGAACTAAAGTAGAACGATTCGAAGCGTACCGGCTTTGTTCGCGGCTATCCGGGAAGCCGCCTGCGGGCCGGGGCGAACGGCAACGAGGGACGACGGAACAGATGAAGGAAGGCAGATGCTGACCCGCAAGCAATATGAGCTGCTGATGTTCATCCACGAGCGGGTGCGTGAAACCGGCATCCCGCCCTCTTTCGACGAGATGAAGGAGGCGTTGGACCTCAAGTCCAAGTCCGGCATCCACCGCCTGATCACGGCGCTGGAGGAACGCGGTTTCCTGCGGCGCATGGAAAAGCGCGCGCGCGCGCTGGAGGTATTGAAGCTTCCCGACAATATGGCGGAGACACTGCGTCCGGCCACCACGCGCAGCCAGGCTCAGCGCGGTGCCCATGCGTTGCGGCATGGCCGCGGCGATGTCCGCATGACGGACGCGCGTGCGCCGACGCCCCGGCGCGGTTATGGCGACGGCGGGGAAAACGCCGTCAATGTGCCGCTGGTCGGGCGTATTGCTGCGGGCACGCCGATCGAGGCGCTGCAGAACAAGACCGGCGACGTGCCGGTACCGGGAGGCATGATCGGAAAAGGCAGCCATTACGCGCTGGAAGTGACCGGCGATTCCATGATCAATGCGGGCATCCTGGATGGCGACACCGTGATCATCATGGAAACGGAAAGCGCCAATACCGGCGAGATCGTGGTCGCGCTGGTGGACAATGAGGAAGCCACGCTGAAACGTCTGCGCCGCCGGGGCGATTCCATCGCGCTGGAAGCGGCCAACCCGGCCTATGAGACGCGCCTCTATGGTGCGGACCGTGTGAAGGTGCAGGGAAAACTGGTCGGGCTGATCCGGCGGTATTGATCATCGCAGTTCGGAAGCAGGCACCCACGGCCTGTTGCCGCGCCATTGACGCACGCTGAGCGCCGACGGCACAGGTGACAACGTCACCTGCCACCCCTCGCCTGCCTCTGCGGCATCCCTGTCGATCAACACCTCCGGCGTCCTGCAGCGGGCAACCGCTGTGCTGACCAGAACCTGCGCCCTTCGACAATCTTCGGCCAGCGATTCCGGCCACAGCGAGGCCGCGATCATGACGCCCTTCTTCAGGGCGCATCCGGCCCCGTCGCACCGCAAGCCCGGCATTCCCACTGCGCCGGACAGGTCGCGTCCGTCTCCATCGCGCCGCAGCCATTCGCGGGCGATGAATTTGTCGGCGGGCTTGCGCACGAAATGGAGCAATCCGTCGTCGCCGCGGATGGCGATGGTCCTGGCATCGGGCGCCACCAGCATCTGCGGCGCGGGCGCCATGAACGCCAAGACGGCGCCCAGCAGCAACGGCGCAAGCCCGGCCCAGCGCACATTCCCGCGCCAGATCGCCAGCCACAATCCACCCAGCGATATCGCGACCAGTGCGGAGAGCGGCATCGCAGGCGCCAGCGAGACGGCGCCCGGCAGACCCGAAACCCAGCGCCCCATCGCCAGCATCACCACGATGCCCTGCCCCATCAGATTCAATACCGGTGCATCCAGTCCGAACGGCATCAGCGCCACCGCCAGCGCGGCGGCCGGCATCACCCAGAAACCCATCACAGGCATGGCGATCAGATTGCCCAGCACCGCATAGTGGGTGGCGCGGCCGAAATGGAACAGCGCAAAAGGCAGCGTCGCAAGACTCCCCACAAGGCTGGTGACCGCGATGCCGCGCCCATAGCGATAGAGAGCGCCGCGCGGTTCACGGTTCTGGCGCCGCTGTTCCCATTCCGCCACTGCGACAAGCGCCACCACTGCGGCGAACGACATCTGGAATCCGGGCTCGGCAATGGCCTCCGGCCTCGCCAGCAGCAGGATCGTCGCGGCCAGTGCCATCGAGCGCATCGACAATGCAGGCCTGTCCAGCAGCACCGCGATCATCAGCATGGCGAACATCACGAAGGCGCGAACGGCGGACGGCGCCACCCCGCTGATCGCCAGGTAGAATCCCGATGCCGACAACGCCACGCCGGCCGCCCACTTCTTGATCGGATAATTGAGCGCGATCGCAGGCATTGCCGCCAGGACCGCGCGCATCAGCCAGAAGACTCCGCCCCCGACCAGCACCATGTGCAGTCCCGCAATGGCCAGTACATGGGCAAGCCCGGCATCACGCAGCGCCGCCTCGTCTTCCCCGGCGATGCCGCCGCGCGTGCCGGTGATGAGGGCGGCGGCGATGCCGCCGGTGCTGCCCGGCAGCACCGCCTGGATCCGTCGCGTCATGGCGCCGCGCAGGGTCTCGACCTGCTGCGACAGAGCCGGCGCGGAACGTTCTGCGGGCAGGATCACGCGGGCGCGGCCATAGACGAATCCGACCGCCCCGACGGACTGGAAGTAGAGCGCGCGGCCGATATCGTTCGCGCCCGGCGATACCGGCGCCGGCGGTGAATCAAGCCGCGCCGTCAGGCTGAGCCAGTCGCCGGGCCGGAGTGCCGCACCGCCGCGCAGCGAAAGCCGGATGCGGCGCGGCGGCGTGCCGGCGAATGCGCCGGAACGTACATTGTCCAGCACCAGCCGCTGGCCGGTCTGCCGTGGCTCAATGCTTGCGATGCGGCCCGTCAGGTGCGCGGTCACCATATGGCCCAGCACCGGCGTCGCGGCGGCCGTCTCGCGCAATTTGGCCAACCCGAAACCCAGCAACAGTGCCGCCAGAAGCCCGAGGGCCGCCCGCCGCCATCCGGCAACAGACACCGCGGCGGTCATCACAGCCCCCATCAGCGCGGCCCATCCCGCAGCCGCGGCCGGCTCGAAATCCAGCGCGAAATAGATCGCGGCCCCCGTCCCCAGTGCCACCGGCAACCATAACGGCCAGCGGTCCCGTTCGGCAGCCAGACGGCACAACATATTCCATGCTGTTTTCATGCGCCGGTGTTTGCTAAACGGTGCCCGGAAAAACGCCCCTGTTGAGATCATGTCCGAAAATACCAAGCCTGTCCTGCGCTTCGCGCCCTCACCCACAGGCATGCTGCATATCGGCGGCGCGCGGACGGCCCTGTTCAACTGGCTCTATGCCCGCCACACCGGCGGCACCTTCCGGCTGCGGATCGAGGATACCGACCGTGCGCGTTCCACGCCCGAAGCGGTGGACGCCATCCTGAACGGCATGACCTGGATGGGCCTTACCTGGGACGGCGAGGTCGTTTATCAGTTCGCCCGTGCCGGCCGCCATCGTCAGATCGCTGACGAACTGCTGGCAGGGGGCAAGGCCTATCGCTGCTATGCGACGGCTGAAGAACTCGCCCAGATGCGCGAGGAGCAGAAAGCCGCCGGCAAGCCCATGCGCTATGACGGGCGCTGGCGGGACCGCCAGCCGGGACCGGAGCAGGAAGGCAAGCCCTTCGTCGTGCGGCTGCGCGCCCGACAGGAAGGCGAAACCATCGTCCGCGATAAGGTGTTGGGCGATGTTCGCTTCGCCAACGACCAGCTTGACGACATGGTGCTGCTCAGGAGCGACGGCACGCCGACCTACATGCTGGCCGTCGTGGTGGACGACTTCGACATGGGCGTGACTCATGTGATCCGCGGCGCCGACCATCTCAATAATTCGGCGCGCCAGCTGCAGATCATCGAGGCGCTGGGCTGGCCGGTCCCGGTATACGCCCATCTGCCACTGATCAACGGGCCGGACGGGCAGAAATTGTCCAAGCGCCACGGCGCGCTGGCGGTGGAAGCCTATCGCGACATGGGTTACCTGCCCGAAACCATGCGGAATTATCTCTTGCGCCTGGGCTGGAGCCACGGCGACGACGAGATCATCTCCACGGCCCAGGCCATCGCCTGGTTCAACCTGGAATCCATCGGCAAATCGGCCGCGCGCATGGATTTCAAGAAGCTGGACAGCCTCAACGGCCATTATATCCGCGAGACGCCCGATGCCGCGCTGGTGGCCGAAGTGACGGCGTTCCTGGCGCGCGAGACGCCGCCGCGCATTTTGTCCATGACGGCGCGCACGCGGCTGGAAGCGGCCATGCCCGCCCTGAAGGAACGGGCCAAGACGCTGGTCGAACTTGTTCAGGGTGCGGAATTTCTGTTTACGGACGGCCCGCAGGCGCTGGACGCCGCAGCCGAAAAGCTGCTGACACCGGAGGCCCGCGCCACCCTGACCGGTGCGCTTGCCGTGCTGGAGGCCACCGGTTGGACCGCGCCGGAACTGGAAGCCGCCACGCGGGCCTTTGCCGAGGGCAGCGGCGTGAAGCTGGGTCAGGTCGCCCAGCCCTTGCGTGCTGCGCTGACGGGAAAAGCCTCATCCCCGCCCCTGTTCGAGATGTTGGCGCTGTTAGGCCGGGAAGAATCCCTAGTCCGCCTAAGGGCTTATGGGGCCTAAGAAAAATAGTGTGGTGCAGTGCCGCAAAGTCAGGTGACGGCCACGAAAAAGCCCGCTTATATTGCGGCGCACGATTGTATACGGATCGGGGAGCCCCATGAGAGAGAGCAAAATCAAGCCGGCCGGCAAGGCAAGCCTGGATTACGAAGGAAAGAATTACGAACTGCCGGTCTTCGCGGGCACTCAGGGGCCGAATGTCGTGGACATCCGCAAGCTCTACGACCAGGCCGACATCTTCACCTACGATCCGGGCTTCACCTCTACCGCCTCGACGGAATCCAACATCACCTTCATCGATGGCGACAAGGGCATCCTGCAGTATCGCGGCTATTCCATCGGCGAGCTGGCAGAACATTCCAGCTTCCTGGAAACCTGCTACCTGCTTCTCTATGGCGAACTGCCGACGGCCGCGCAGATGGAGAAGTTCGACTATTCCCTCACCCACCACACGATGGTGCACGAGCAGCTTGCCACCTTCTTCCGCGGATTCCGCCGCGATGCGCATCCGATGGCGATATTGTGCGGCGTGGTCGGGGCGCTGTCGGCCTTCTATCACGACTCCACCGACATCAACGACCCGGAACAGCGCGAGATCGCCAGCCACCGCCTGATCGCCAAGCTGCCCACGCTGGTGGCGATGGCCTTCAAGTATCATGTGGGCCAGCCCTTCGTGTATCCGCTGAACAAGCTTAGCTACACTGACAATTTCCTGCGCATGTGCTTCTCGGTCCCGGCCGAGGAGTATGTGCCCAATCCGGTCCTATCCAAGGCACTGGACACGATCTTCATCCTGCACGCCGACCACGAACAGAACGCCTCGACCTCGACTGTCAGGCTGGCGGGTTCGTCGGGCGCCAATCCCTTCGCCTGCATCGCGGCGGGCATCGCCTGCCTGTGGGGTCCCGCGCATGGCGGCGCCAACGAAGCCGCACTCAAGATGCTGATGGAGATCGGAAGCATCGACAATGTGCCGGCCTATGTGAAGAAGGTGAAGGACAAGTCCCAGGGCATCCGCCTGATGGGCTTCGGCCACCGCGTCTACAAGAATTACGATCCGCGCGCCAAGGCGATGCAGATCCAGGCCCATGCCGTGCTGGACGAGCTTGGACTGCATGACGATCCGCTGCTGAAGGTGGCGATCGAGCTGGAGCGCATCGCCCTGCAGGACGAATACTTCATCGAGAAGAAGCTCTATCCCAACATCGACTTCTATTCGGGCATCACGCTCAAGGCGCTGGGCTTTCCCACTTCGATGTTCACCGCGCTGTTCGCGCTGGCCCGCACGGTCGGCTGGATCGCGCAGTGGAAGGAGATGCTGGAAGACCCGCACCAGAAGATCGGCCGTCCGCGCCAGATCTATACCGGCCCCACGGAGCGCACCTACGTTCCGATGAACAAGCGGTAGCGGTTCACCGCGGCCCGGGGCGGCCCTCGACGAAATCCAGCAATACCCGCGCTGCGCGGAGAGAGGGCGGCTCGTCGCCCTCGCCAAGCAGGCGGGCGAAATCATCCATCGCCGCCACCTGGGCCGCCCGCGCATCCGCATCGCGGAACAGACGGGCCACAGATGCCGCGAGCGCTTCGGCCGTGGCTCCGTCCTGCAGGAATTCTGGCACTGCCGGGCGGTCCAGCAGGATATTGATCAGCGTGATGTGCCTTACTGTCATCAGGAATTTCGAGAGGAAGAAGGTCAGGCCGCCCACCTTGTAGGCCACGACCATCGGCGTTCGCGCGAGCGCGAGTTCGGCCGTCACCGTGCCGCTGGCCGCCAGCGCCACATCGGCTGCATCGAAGGCCGCGAATTTGTCGGCTTCGTTTTCCAGGATGTGAACACGGGTTGGCCAGCCTTGCGCTGCCGCGCGCACGCGCGCCGCCACATGCGGCACGGTGGGAAGCACGGTGACAAGGCCGGGCACTTCCCCGGCCAGCAATGCCACCGCCGCCTTGAAGACCGGGAAGATGAAGCGGATCTCGCTGCTGCGGCTGCCGGGAAGAAGCGCCAGCAGGGGCGTGTCCGCGCCGATGCCCAGCCGGGCACGCAGCGCGCCGCCGCCGGTCATCCGGCTGCGGCGCTCGATCACCGGATGACCGACAAAAGCGGCCTTCAATCCATATCTTTCGAAGAACGGCACTTCGAAGGGAAACAGCGCCAGCACAAGGTCGAAATAGCGCGCCATCTTGCGCGCGCGATAGGCGCGGCTGGCCCAGACCTGCGGCGCCACATAGTCCACCGTGCGGATCGAGGGATCGCGCGCCTTGATGCCGCGCGCCACGCGGTGGGTGAAATCGGGACTGTCGATCACCACGACCGCGTCGGGCTTCGTGGCCAGGGCAAAGTCCACCGCCTGCCGCACCCGGCGCAGGATGGCGGGAATGGCGGGCACCACCTCGCGCAGGCCCATCACCGCGGTCGCGTCCAGCGGATAAAGACTTTCCAGTCCCTCACGCGCCATCGCCGGGCCGCCCACGCCGGTGAAGGCGATGCGGCCGCCCGCAAGCTGCTTCAGGCCCGCCATCAGCTGCGCGCCCAGCAGATCGCCTGACGGCTCGCCGCACACCAGCATCAGGCGTACTTTTTTGTTGTGCGCGTCTGCCGACGCATCCGCGCGCGGATTCACGGCTTCACGCCCACCACGAACAGGCCCAGCCGGTCGGCCTCTGCCGCCACAGCCAGCTTGTCCACGATCAATGACGCACCCGCCTCCAGCGCGATGCCCGCCAGGTGCACGGCGCAGGCATTGCGTACGGTCTGCACACCCACCACCGGCATGTCGGTCTTGGCATCCTGCGTGGGCTTGAGCGCCTTCACCAGCACGCCGCGCGGCCTGGCGGCTGTGCCGCGCAGCGCCTCGCGCAACGTGCCGATGCGCGCGATCATCGCATCGGTGCCCTCTGCCGCCTCCACGCCAAGCGCCAACCCTTCACACACAACCGCTGCCTGCCCCACGTCTAGCGCCCCCAGCGCATGAACGATGCGGAAACCGGCCCCGATATCGGCACGGTGTTCGGCGCTGGGCGTCACACGGCCCAGCGGACCTTCCGCACAGACCAGACCAGGCGCCGCCTCGGCCACGCCCACGGCGCGCAGGCCCTCATCCTCGCAGATGCCCACCACGAACCGCAGCAGGGCGTCGTCGCCATGCCGCGCGGCCGCGATCGCCCTGGGCAGCAGCAGCATGCCTTTGGCATCCAGCTTGAGTTCAGAGAATTTCGGCCTGTCCACGCGGCCCGCCAGCAGGACATCGCCTGCGCCATGCGCCTTCAATGCCCGGATGATCCGGCCGGGCTCGCCCATCGAAAGGAATTCGTGCGGGTATCCGCTGACCCAGTCTTCGGTCAGACTGCCAGCGATTCCCACCACATATACCGCGCGCCCCGCTTCGCGCGCGGCTTCTGCCACGGCGCGCGGCAGATCGCCTCCGCCCGCGATCAGGCCCAGCGCGGTCACGGCTCCTCGCCGCGCCGGCGCGCAAGGCAGAGTTCCTGCCTGGCATCGGCCAGGATGAAATCCACCATCTCGCCCACTTCACGCACATCGGGAAACCGCGCCCGCGCCGCGCGCGCACGATCCGCGATGGAGCCGTCCTTGCCATAAAATACCGCACGAAAGCTGGCGCGCATGGCATTGATGGTCTCGCGCGACAGGCCCCGCCGCCTTAGGCCGATCAGGTTGAGCCCTGCCAGTTCCGCATGATCGCCGAAGGCCATGGCATACGGGATTATGTCGCGGTTCACGCCCGTCAGCCCGCCCACCATCGCGCCCTTGCCTACACGACAGAACTGCTGGACCGCCGACAGGCCGCCAAAGATCACGCCGTCGCCGATTGTCGAATGGCCGCCCAGCGCCACCGAATTGGCGAAGGTCACATCGTCGCCCACCATGCAGTCGTGGCCGACATGGGAATTCGCCATGAAATAGCCGCGCGCGCCGACGCGCGTGACGCCATGGCCGCGCTTGCTGCCCACATTCATCGACACCATCTCGCGCAAGATGCAGCCCTCGCCGATCTCCAGACGCCCTTCGGTGAAATCATTGCCGCGAATCTGCCCTGCGCCGCCCAGCGCCGCGCCGGGATAGACCGCGCAGCGCGCGCCGATGGTCGTGATGCCGGTGATGGAAACATGTGACACCAGCCGCACGCCGTCGCCCAGCGACACGCGTGGCCCCACATGACAGAAGGGCCCGATCTCGACACCGGCGCCCAGCATCGCGCCATCTTCCACGACCGACGTGGGATGGACCCTCATCCCGCCCCGCCGTCGGAGATCATGGCGCTGAAAGTGGCCTCGGCGCAGAGCGTGTCTCCGACAAAGGCCTTGCCTTCGAACTTCCACACCGGTCCGCGTTGGCGCAGCGCCCTGACCGGCATGCGCAGCACATCGCCCGGCACCACGGGCTTGCGGAATCGCGCTTCCTCGATGGTCATGAAATAGACGGCCGGTGCTGCCACCCCTTCCAGGCTGTGCACCACCAGCGCGCCAGCCGTCTGGGCCATCGCTTCCACGATCAGCACGCCGGGCATCACCGCCCTTTCCGGAAAATGTCCCTGGAACCAGGGCTCGTTGAAGCCCACCGCTTTGTAGCCGGTGGCGCTTTCGCGCGGCACGATATCGGCCAGCTTTTCCACGAACAACATGGGCGCGCGGTGCGGCAGAAGCTTCTTGATCTGCTCCACATCGAGAATGAGGGAATCAGTCATTGTCATCCTGCTTGGCGCGGTCCCTGCCTTTTCTGGCAAGCTGCGCGACGGCGTGAATCTCCCGGAGCCATTCTCTTATAGGTTTTGCCGGAACCCCGCCATAATCCTTGCCGCCCGCGACCTGCTGGCCCGTGACGGCCGCCGAGCGCGCGCCCATGCGGGCGCCGGCCCCGATATGCACATGGTCGGCGATCCCCACCTGCCCGCCCAGCACCGCGAAATCCTCGATCACCGAGCTGCCCGCGATGCCGACCTGGGACACCACCACGCAATGACGGCCGATCTGCACATTGTGGGCAACCTGCACCAGATTATCGATCTTGGTCCCCTCACCGATCACCGTATCGCCCAGGCTGCCGCGGTCGATGGTGGTGGCGGCGCCGATCTCCACCCTGTCCTGGATGATGACGCGGCCAAGCTGCGGAATCTTGACATGCCCCCTGGCCGACGAAGCGAAACCAAAGCCGGGCTGGCCGATATGGGCGCCCGGCAGGACGATCACGCGGTCACCGAGATAAGCGTGACTGATGGTGACGCCGGCGCCGATCTCGCATCCGGTGCCGATGGCGACGCCGGGGCCGATCACGGCGCCCGGCCCGATCCGCGAACCATCGCCGATTTCCACGCCCGGCCCGATTACGACGTCCGGCCCCAATGCGACATCGCGGCCGATGCGAGCCTCGCGCGAAATACCCTCGGCCTGATGCCAGCGCGGCTGCGAACTGTCGGGATAGAATTTCTGCGCGATGGCCGCGAAGGCATGCGCGACCGACGGGGCTTCCAGCAAGACCGTCCCGGCGGGCGCGTCCGACCGCTTCACGCCTTCCGGCGCCAGGCAAAAGCCGGCGCGCGAGGTGGTAAAAGCCTCACGCTGCGCGCCCGCTCCGGAAAAGAACGTCAGATGCGGCGGGGCCGCGCCCGCCAGATCGGCGAGATCGAATATCAGCGCGGCGTCGTCGGCCCCCTCGGGCACTGCGATCCCGCCCACTTCGCAAACCTGCGCCAGGGTGAACGGCCCAAGATTTTCGAAGAAGCGCGGGTCGGCCATTTTACTGCTTCGGGGCAGCAGGCGGCGGCGCGTTGAGGTTGACCTTGAAGGACGGCATCTTCTGGTTCAGCCGGTTGATGGCGTCGCCCGTGATATCGAAGCCGCTGGCGGTAGCGAACACCACCGCCTGTTTGTCCAGTACCAGGTTGGCGCCGCGTTCCTTGACGATCTCCTGAAGGATCGGCCCAAGCGCCTGTTCCATCGCCTGGCGCGCCTGGAAAAAGGCCGCTTTCATCTGGTCGTCTTTCTTCTGGGCCGTTGTCTGCAGCGCCTGCTCCTTGGCCTGGAAGGCGGCAAGACGCTTGGCTTTCACATCCGGCGCCAGGATGGCGACCTGCTGCTGCAGCTGCCGGCCTTCCGACTGCAGCGCCTGGCCTTGGGCCGTCAGGTCCTTCTTGGCCTGATTGGCATAGCCCTGCATCTGCCGGGCTATGTCCTGGCCTACCTTGGAGAACTGCATGATCGCGGCGCGGTCGATCACCACGATCTTCGGCGCAGGCGGCGGGGCGGCGAACGCCGGAACGGAAAGGCCCGCCGCGATCGCGGAAGCGGCAAGCGCGAGAACAAGGGACTTTGTCATTGTCTTAGTATCCCGTGGCAGTACTGAAGTGGATGATCTGTGGCCGGTCATAGAAGGTCTTAGCGTATGGAATGCCGAGGTCGATCTGAACAGGGCCGAAAGGCGACTTCCACTGCACGCTGATGCCCGCGGAACCGCGGAACGCCAGATTGTCCTTCACGCAACTGCCGACGCCGGAAAACTGCGCGCCGGTGCAGGCGCGGTTCGCGACATTGTCGAGGCGGCCCGTGGTGCCGAAATCGCTGAACAGCGACAACCCGATACCATAACTTTCCGGCAACAGCGAGGGAAAGCGCAGGGCCGCCGTGCCGATAGCCCGGACCGTGCTGCCCAGCGCGCCATTGTTGGAGGGCGCCACGATGTCGCGCGAGCCCACGCCCGCCAGCGCAAAACCGCGGAAAGTGTCGCCGCCGTCGAAAAAGCGTTCGTTGAACGGCACCAGTGAACCGTCATACCCCGTGATATAGCCGAAGCGGCCGGTGAGGCTGCCTATCACGCCGCCGTCGAACATCGGGGCATAGGTTGCGGCCACGGCGTTGGTGCTGATGTATTTCAGGTTGCCGCCGAAGCCCGCAAAGCTCTGGCTGAAAGAGAAGGTCGAACCGCTGGTGGGCCGGCGTACGTCGTCGAGATCGTTGTACGCATAGGTGAAGCCGATGATCGAACCATAGTTCGAGCCGGCGGCAAGCTGCACATCCAGCGGCGCGCCCGCGTAAGGACTGATCCTTTCGATCTTGTAGGTATAGTTGAGCCCCACGCTGCTGTATTCCGAGATCGGAAAGCCAAGGCGCAGCACCGCGGCGGTGACATCGCTCTGGTAGGTCACCTGTTCGTAGTTGGTCTGCACTTCATAGATGTCGAAACCCGCCGACAGGTCCCGGTCGAGGAAATAGGGCTCGGTGAAGCTGAGCTGGGCCTGTTTGGTGATGTAGGAGGCCTGCAGGCTGACGCGCACATTCTGTCCGCGGCCGAACAGGTTGGATTCGCTGTAGCTGATTTCGCCCAGCAGCGAGGTCGTGGACGAATAGCCCAGGCCCACCGACAGCGCACCCGTGGACTGCTCGGTGACGTTGACGGTCAGGTTGGTGCGGTCGGGCTGGCTGCCGGGCACATTGCGGACCTCGACATCCTTGAAGAAGCCAAGGGCGCGGATGCGCGTACGCGAACGGTCGACCAGAACGCGGTTGAAGGCATCGCCTTCCTGGAGCCGGAACTGGCGGCGGATCACGCTGTCCAGCGTGCGGGTATTGCCCGCGATGTTGATCTTCTCGATATAGACGCGCGGGCCCTGCACGATCTCGAAGCCCAGATCGATGGTGCGGCTGTCGCGGTTGCGCTTCAGGCGCGGATGGACCTCGGCAAAGGCATAGCCTTTGGTGCCGGCCGCATTGGTCAGGGCGTCGATCGCCTTCTGGACCGCTTCCTGGGAATAGATATCGCCGGTCTTCGCGGCGATCAGCGGGCGCAACTGTCCGGCGGGAAGTTCGCGGATCTTGGAATCCACGGTGATCTGGCCGAACTTGTAGCGAACACCCTCATCCACCGTGAAGTTTATGTAGAAGCTCTCGCGGTTGGGCGTGAGCTGGGCTACGGCGCTGAGCACCTTGAAGTCGGCATAGCCGTGATTGATGTAAAACCGGCGCAACGATTCCCGGTCAAAGGCCAGGCGGTCGGGATCGTAATTGTCGTTGCTGGCAAGGAACTTCCACCATCGGCTTTCCTCGGTGGCGATCTGGCCCTTCAGCGTGTCCGCGTCATAGACCTTGTTGCCGGTGAACGAGATGCGGCTGACGCCGGTGGTGGGGCCATCGGTGATGGAGAAGATCAGGTCCACACGGTTCTGCGGCCGCTGGATGATCTGCGGGTCGACGCGGGCAGCGAACTTGCCGTTGCGGCGGTAGAGCTCGATGATGCGCTGGACGTCGGCCTGCACCTTGGCGCGGGTGAAGACGCTGCGGGGCTTGATCTGGACTTCCTTGGTCAGGTCCTTGTCGCTGACCTTGGAATTGCCTTCGAACACCACCTGGTTGACGATGGGGTTTTCCGTCACGCGGATGGTCAGGGTGCCGGTATCGGGCGCGAAGCTGGTCTGCACATCGCTGAACAGGCCGGTCGCGGTCAGCGCCTTGAGGGCCGCGTCGGTATCTGCCGCGGTGTAGTTGTCGCCTTCCCGCAGGCCGATATACGTCAGCACCGTGCCCGGCTCGACCCGCTGGGTGCCCCGCACGACGATGTGCTGGATGACGCGCGGCGGCTGGGCGGGCGTGGCCACGGTGGCGGCCGGATTGGCGGCGGCGGCCGCATTGGCGTTGTTCTGGTCCTGATTCGGGTTCTGCTGGCCCTGCTGCTGGTTCAGGTCCTTGGCCCGGTCGGCCGCGCCGGGGCGCAGCTGGCCCGCGGCCGGAACCGCCGCGAACGCCAGGCAAAGGCCTGCTGATGTCGCGCGCAGCAAACTGCTCTTCAGGCGCTTTCCGTTTCGGCTATGGGGCCGCATCCGCGTCTTTCGGCACTCGGTTCTGGGCGGCTTACGCTAGGCCCGGTTTTCAGAAAAGATTCAGCCGGACCAGGTCATTCCAGGTCGTCAGGAGCATCAGCCCCAGCACCAAAACCAGCCCAAGCCGAAATCCAACGTCCTGGGCCCGCTCACCGAGCGGGCGCCCCAAAACAGCTTCGCATCCATAGTACAGAAGATGCCCTCCGTCGAGGAGCGGAATGGGAAAAAGGTTGGCGAGCCCAATGCTTACAGAAAGGATAGCCACCAGATTGAGCAATGCCAGGAACCCGAAATCGGCCACTTGGCGGGTCATGTTGGCGATCCCCACGGGCCCCCGCAGCTGATCGGTGCTGGCATGGCCCGCAATCATCTGGCCAATGCCCAGAAGCGTGGTTTTGATGATATTCCCGGTTTCCGAGCAGGCCGCCGCGAAGGCGCCTACCGGCCCGTAATGTTCCCGGCTGACGGGCGTATGCGGATCGGGACGCACGCCGATCACCATCTGGCTGGTTTCCCCGCCCAGGGCGTCCCGGGTCTTCATCAGGCGCGGCGTGATGTAGAGGGTCAGCGCGTGCCCTGCCCGCTCGATGCCGACCGTCAGGGTCTCGCCCCCGCTGACCGAGATGATCTCCGGCAGCTGCTGGAAGTCGGTGACGGACGTGCCATCTATGCGCGTCACGCGGTCGCCCGGCCGGACACCCGCTTGCGCTGCCGGGCTGCCCGCCGTCACCTCCCCGATAATGGGGGCGATCACGATATGGCCGCCATAAAGAAACAGGCCGGTCAGCAGCACGATGGCCAGGATGAAATTGGCGAAAGGTCCACTGGCCGCAACCAGGGCGCGCTGTCCCACCGGCTTGAAAGCCAGGACGCCCTCACGCTCGGCGGGGGTCATGCGGCTGGCGGCGGCCTTGTCGGGCCGCGAAGATGCATCGGCGTCGCCCGCGAACTTCACATAGCCGCCGATGGGCAGCCAGCTGACCTTCCATCGCGTACCGCGGCGGTCCGTCCAGCCGAAGATCTCCTTGCCGAAGCCTACGGAGAACACGTCC
This sequence comes from Rhizomicrobium sp., assembly GCA_035547015.1. Classification (GTDB taxonomy): domain Bacteria; phylum Pseudomonadota; class Alphaproteobacteria; order Micropepsales; family Micropepsaceae; genus Rhizomicrobium. The sequence goes on from DASZVO010000008.1 coordinate 32,290, forward strand.
ACTTTCACGCCGAAGGCGCGCGCCACCAGGAAATGGCCCAGTTCGTGGAAGAACACCACCAGGGTGATCACGAACAGAAAGGCAGGCAGTCCCAGCGGGGTCCAGGCGATCAGGCCGCGCACGGCTTCCAGCATGTCGGTTCCTATGCCCCCACCCGTTGACAGATCTGCTCGGCCAGAACCCGGGCCCTGGCGTCCGTTCCCAGCACGACGTCAAGGTCGTCCGGCGCGCCATTGCTTCCCGAATCCATGTCCAGCGTGGCGCCGACCACGCGGGGTATGTCGAGAAAACCTATGCGCCGGTCCAAAAACGCCTGCACGGCGATCTCGTTGGCGGCATTGAGCACGGTGGGCGCGAGCCCGCCGGAGCGCAGCGAATTGATCGCCAGATTGAGTGCCGGGAATCGGTCATGCGCCGGCGCCTGGAACACAAGGCTGCCCAGAGCGGCCAGGTCGAGGCGGCGCGAGGGCGACGGGATGCGGCGCGGCCAGCCCAGCGCATGCGCGATCGGCGTGCGCATGTCGGGAGCGGAAAGATGCGCCATCGTCGTGCCGTCCCCGTAGGAGACCAGGCAATGCACGATGGACTGGGGATGCACCAGCACCGAAAGCTTTTCGGGCGGCAGGGCGAACAGGAAATGCGCCTCGATCAGTTCCAGCCCCTTGTTCATCAGCGTGGCGCTGTCCAGGCTGATCTTGCGCCCCATCGCCCAGTTGGGATGGGCCACCGCTTCTTCCACCGTGGCCGAGCCCATTCGTTCCAGCGACCATTCGCGGAACGGCCCGCCCGAGGCGGTGATGGTGACAAGATCGGCCTCGCCCGCATCGCCCGAGCCCAGCACCTGGAAGATGGCGTTGTGCTCGCTGTCCACGGGCAGCACATGCGCGCCCGACTTTTCCATCGCATCGCGGAACACCGCGCCGGCGGCCACCACACATTCCTTGTTCGCCAGCGCCACCACCACGCCGCGCCGGATGGCCGCCAGCGCCGGTTCGATCGCAGCGGCCCCCATGATGGCCACCATCACGAAGTCGCTGGCGCGCGCGGCGGCATCGATCACCGCCTGCCGCCCCGCAGCCGTTTCGATGCCGGTGCCGGCCAGGCCGGCCCTGAGTTCGTCCAGCAGCGCCGCGTTGCCGATCACCGCCAGCGAGGGTTTCATGGCACGCGCCTGCTCGATCAGCACTTTCACATTCTCGCCCGCGGTGAGCGCCGCGATGGGAAAGGCGTCTTCGCCATGCAGCTTGCGCACATGGGCGATCACATCCAGCGTGTTGACTCCGATGGAGCCGGTGGAGCCCAGGACGGTGACGCGCCGCGCCAGGACTTCGCCCGCGGAAGGCAGGTCGTCGAAGATCCTGGTGGAGGCGATGGCTTTCATGTCCATGGCTGAAACACTCACGAATGCCCGCCGAACAGAGGGTTGAGGTGCAGGACAAACACCAGCACCGCAAGCGCCACACTGGCGGCGAATGTGGAATCCACCCGGTCCAGGACCCCTCCATGGCCCGGGATCATGGATCCGGAGTCCTTGTAGCCGAAACGCCGCTTGACCAAGGATTCAAACAGATCACCCGCATGGGCGGCAAAGCTGAACACAAAGGCGAACAGCATCGCCAGCAGCACGTGGAACCCGAAAAAGGCGATGTAAAGCCCGAACACCGCCGCTGCCGTCAGGCTGCCGCCGATGGTACCGGCCCAGGTCTTGCCCGGCGAGAGCCGGGGCGCCAGCCGCGGCCCGCCGATCAGGTTGCCGAACACCAGTGCGCCCGTATCGGTTGCCCAGATGATCAGGAATAGTCCCACGATGGTCTGCACGCCCTGCGGCAGGAAAGCCCTGAGAGCCACCAGCGCCAGGGCCGGCAGGCCGATATAGAGCACTCCGCCCGCATGCCAGAAGGGATTGTCGTTCCGCCGCTGCGCCAGGACGAAAGCCGCGGCGGCGCCGGCCGCCAGCACCGCGAAAGCAGCCGGAACCCAGCGCTCGAGCAGCACGACCACGGCCAGCGCGACGGCACCGACGGTCACGATCGTCTGCACATGGATCGGCCCATCGCGCAATTCCGGCGCGCGCACCAGCCGGTGCCATTCGCGTGCCGCGAAGGCGGCCACCAGAACCACCAGTCCTGCGAAATATTGCGCACCCCAGACCAGCGTGCTGATCGCAACGATGGCCAGGAACAGGCCGAAGACCGGCCGCAGGATCCAGTCCATATTGAACCGGATCGCGCGGTAACCGGGAGCACTGCGGGAGAGATGGTCGGTCTGCTGACCCATGGTCATGCCACGGCTTCCGAATCCAGGGCGCCGAACCGCCGCTCGCGCGCCGCGAATTGTTCCAGAGCCGCCTTCAGCGCCGCACGGTCGAAGTCCGGCCACAGCGTGTCCACGAACAGAAGCTCGGCATAGGCCGACTGCCAGAGCAGGAAGTTCGAAAGGCGGTGTTCGCCCGACGTGCGGATCACCAGGTCGGGCGCCGGCAGCGCGCTGGTGAACAGGCGGGTGGCGAAAAGCTCGGGCGTGATGGTTTCGGGATCGAGGCGGCCATCCTTTGCGGCGCGCGCCAGCTCCTGGGCGGCGGCGGCGATCTCCTCCTGTCCGCCGTAATCGAAGGCGAATGTGAGGTTCATGCCCTTGTTGTGCAGGGTGCGGTTCTCGGCTTCCTCGATCATCTGCTGGATGTCGGAGGCCACGCGGCCGCGATGGCCGATGATGCGCATGCGCACCTTGCGGTCCACCAGTTCATCCATGTCGCTGCGGAAATAGGCCCGGAACAGGCCCATCAGCGCGCCGACCTCGGTCTTGGGCCGCTTCCAGTTCTCGGACGAGAAGGCATAGAGGGTGAGGTTCTCAAGCCCCATGTCGCAGGCGGCACGCACGGTCTCGCGCACCGCCCCCATTCCGGCATAATGACCGGCCTCGCGCGGCAGGTATCGCTTCTTCGCCCAGCGTCCATTGCCGTCCATGATGATGGCGACATGCCTGGGAAGATGAGGGGTCTTGCCGTCGGACAAGTTCAGACCTGCATGATTTCCTGCTCCTTGGCGTGGAGCGCGGCATCGATATCCTTGATATGGGCGTCGGTCAGCTTCTGCAGCTCCTCGCCTTTGGTGCGGTGTTCGTCTTCGCCGATCTTCTTGTCTTTCTCGAGGCGCTTGAGCAGATCCATGCCGTCGCGGCGCACATTGCGCACCGCCACCCGCGCGGCCTCGGCATATTTCGCGGCCAGCTTGGAGAGTTCCTTGCGGCGCTCCTGGTTGAGTTCCGGCAGCGGAATGCGCAGGAGCTGGCCATCCATCTGGGGATTGAGGCCCAGGCCGCCGTCGCGGATCGCCTTGTCCACGGCCTTGGCCAGGCCCTTGTCCCAGACCTGCACCGTGATCATGCGCGGCTCCGGGGTCGAGATGGTGCCCACCTGGTTGATCGGAACGACGTTGCCATAGGCTTCGACCTTGACCGGATCCAGCAGCGCCGCGCTGGCGCGCCCTGTCCGAAGGCCCGCAAGCTCGCCCTTGAAAGTTGCGACCGCACCGTTCATGCGGCGATCCAGTTCGTCCTTGTTGTAGTTTTCGGCCATGTCCTTCGTTCCAAAACGCTCCCGGCGGGTCAGATTACCCTAAACCGGGGTTCCGCTTCATTTTTCTTCAATAATGGTCGCCCGGCCCTCGCCCCGCAGCACCTGAGCCAGCCCACCCGGTTCCGCCAGCGAAAAGACCAGGATCGGGATGCCGTTCTCGCGGGACAGCGAGATGGCCGATGCATCCATTACCTGAAGATCCTGTGCCAACACCTCGTGATAACTCAGAGATTCGTAACGGACAGCACCTGGAACCTTCTTGGGGTCAGCGCTGTAAACACCGTCCACCTGGGTCGCCTTGAGCATGGCGTCGCACACCATTTCGGCGGCGCGCAGGGCCGCGGCGGTGTCGGTCGTGAAGAAGGGATTGCCGGTGCCCGCTGCGAAGATCACCACCCGGCCCTTTTCCATGTGCCGGATGGCCCGGCGCCTGATATAGGGCTCGCAGACGCTGGACATGGGAATCGCCGACTGCACCCGGCTGGCCAGGCCCTGGCGTTCCAGCGCCGCCTGCAGGGCCAGCGCGTTCATCACCGTGGCCAGCATTCCCATATAGTCGGCGGTGGCGCGGTCGATCCCCTTTGCGGCGCCGGCAAGGCCCCGAAAGATATTGCCGCCGCCCACCACCATGCAGATCTGGGTACCTGCCTCGGCCGCTTCCTTCACGTCACGGGCGATGCGGTCCACCGTACCGGTGTCGATGCCGAACTGACCGGAGCCCATCAGCGCCTCACCGGAAATCTTGAGGAGAATCCGGCGGTATTTTGGCGTGATGGACATGCTTCCTCCGTTCCTCACCCTTCGGCCGGCTTGGGGCGAGGATTCGCTTGGCCCCTTATGCTGAACCCGTCGAAGGCGCGAGGGCAACCTCAGATATCGTCAGCGGCCGCCCGCCATCTGGGCCACTTCGTCGGCAAAGTCGGACTCGGTCTTCTCGATGCCCTCGCCCACCTGGAAGCGCACGAAGCCTTCGATCTCGACCGGCGCGCCCAGGTCCTTGGATGCCTTTTCGATCACCTTGGCCACGGGAGTTTCGCCGTCGATCACGAAGGTCTGCTGCAGCAGCACCGTCTCCTCGTAGAACTTGCGCATCCGCCCTTCCATCATCTTTTCGATGACATTCTCAGGACGGCCCGACTGGCGGGCGATCTCGGCCTGCACATTGCGCTCGCGCTCCACCACCTCCGGAGACAGGTGCGCCACCGTCAGCGCCAGCGGAGACGCGGCGGCCACATGCATGGCGATCTGCTTGGCCAGGGCCTGGAGCTTTTCCTTGTCGGCGGCGGACTTGAGGGCCACCAGAACGCCGATCTTGCCCAGTTCGGGCGAGGCCGGATTATGCACATAGGCGGCCACCACGCCCGGATCGACCGAAAGGGCGGCAACGCGGCGCACATTCATGTTCTCGCCGATCTTGGCGACCAGTTCGGTCAGGGTCTGCTGCACGGTGGAGGAGCCCATCGGCGCGGCCAGCAGCTTCTCCAGGTCGCCGCCGTCCTTGAGGGCCAGGCGGGAAGCGTCCTTCACGAAGGACTTGAACTCCTCGTTGCGGGCCACGAAATCGGTTTCGGCATTGACTTCCACCAGCACGCCGGTGCCGGCGTCCACCGCCACACCCACCAGGCCTTCGGCGGCAGCGCGGCCGGCCTTCTTGGCGGCCTTGGAGATGCCCTTCTTGCGCAGCCAGTCGATAGCGGCTTCCATGTCGCCGCCCGTTTCGGTCAGCGCCGCCTTGCAGTCCATCATGCCCGCGCCGGTCTTGTCGCGCAGGTCTTTCACCATGCCGGCTGGAATGTTCGCCATTGCAGTCTCCCTTTATGCCCCGCGCGGATCAGGCGCGCGCAAGGCGGCACTTTTGTGAAGGATCAGGCCGTCGCCGGTTCGGATTCCGACGGAGCGGCAGCCGTCTCCTCGACCTCCTCCGCCGCGCCCAGGTCCACGCCCGCCGCAGCCTGGCTCTCACTGAGGCCGTCGATCACCGCGCGCGCGGCCAGATCGCAATAGAGCGCGATGGCGCGGGCGGCGTCGTCGTTGCCGGGGATCGGGAAGGCTATCCCATCGGGATCGCAGTTGGAATCCAGGATCGCTGTGACCGGAATGCCCAGCTTGCGCGCTTCGGCGATGGCGATGGATTCCTTGTTCGTGTCGATCACGAACAGCATGTTCGGCAGGCCGCCCATCTCCTTGATGCCGCCCAGCGAACGCTCCAGCTTGTCCTGCTCGCGCAGCAGGCCCAGCAGTTCCTTCTTGGTCAGGCCGGAATTCTCGGCCGTGGAGAGCGTCTCTTCGATCGTGCGGAGGCGGCGGATCGAGTGCGAGATGGTCTGCCAGTTGGTAAGCGTGCCGCCCAGCCAGCGGTGGTTCACGTAATACTGGGCGCAGCGCTTGGCAGCGGCGGCGATGGGCTCGCTGGCCTGGCGCTTGGTGCCGACGAACAGGATGCGCCCGCCGCCGGCCGCCACTTCGCGCAGCGACACCAGCGCCTGGTGCAGCAGCGGCACGGTCTGGGTCAGGTCGAGGATATGGATGTCGTTGCGGGCGCCATAGATGTAGGGCGCCATCTTCGGGTTCCAGCGCTGGGTGCGGTGGCCGAAATGCGCGCCCGCTTCCAGAAGCTGGCGCATGGAAAATTCTGGCAGAGCCATTGTTCAGTCTCCTTTACCGGTTGGTCAGGCGCATGGGTTACCCCCAAATGGCCGCTCTGGCTCTCGCCAACGCTCCAGGGAAGCACCGGACGGGGACGGCCGAACACCGGCCGAAACCCACCCATGCGTCATGGGATGGCCGGGCTTATAGGGAGCAAGGCCTAAGAAGGCAAGGGTTTATGGCGCCAAAAAGCCGCCATCAGGCCCAGGATCAATAAAGGCGTGACCAAGCCCAGGGCCATAGCCCTGGGCGGGTTGAACAGAGGCGCCGCCCATGCCGCCAAGGGCAGCAGCAGGACGAGCGGCCGGGTTCCCGGCGACAAGACCTGAACCAAGGTCAGAGCCGCCACCGCCGGCAGCATCAGGTCGTAATTGGAGGCATGGGGGCTGGCCAGCACGATGGCGCAGAGCAGGATGGGCAGGCGGAAGGCATGACGGCGGGCAAAGGCCGCCACTACGGCCCCCAGGGCGGCCAGCGCCGCCAGCCCCTGCCCCGCCATGGCCAGCCATGGCGGCATGCCCAGCAGCGCAAGGCAGGTGGAGACGCTGTCGTCCCACCGATGCCCCCAGTCGGTGCCGTTCACGCCCGCCACCTGCTGCGGGTAGAGATAGATGTTAATCCAGTCCAGCCACAGGCTGGGTCCGAACAGCAGCACACTGGCCAAGGCGAACAGGATGGCTGAAGCCGCCAAGCCGGCGAAGGCCCGGCCCTGGCGCGCGGCGATCAGCGCCACGGCCAAGAGCGGAAAGAATTGCGGCTTGAAGATCATCAGCCCCAGCAGGGCTCCACCGGCCAGCGGGCGGGTGCTCGACAGCGCGATGCCGCCGACCGTCAGCGCCGTCACCAGGACCGCATTGCTGCCCGCCAGCACATTGTCGGAAGCGGCCGGCGCCAGGAGCGCACCCAGCCAGAGGAAGCGCCAGTTGCCCGCCATCTGCCTGAGCGCCCATCCCAAGGCGGCGAACTGGCAAAGCTGGCTGGCGGCCAGCGACCAGCCCACCGACAGCGGCACGAAGGGCAGGACCAGGATCAGATAGACCGGCGGATAGGGAAACAGCGGGTGCGGCAACGGTGTGGCCAGCCAATGGGCGAACTGGCTGTTGGCGGCATGGGTGATCCATGCCTGGTTATAGATATGGGACAGATCGCCATTGAAGACGGCGCGGCCCGCCGCCAGGAATATCACCCAGTCCGCGCCCGGCGCATTGAAGCGCGGCCCGATCGCCCCGTCATGGCCGGATGCCGTGGCGGCCAGCAGCGCCCAGCCGTAAAGCCCGAACAGCAATGCGGTCGCCGCAAGCGGCCAATGACGTTTCAGCACGGGCGGAATCATGTCCATGCTGCATTATGCCCGCGCCCGGATTCGGATACACCAGCAGCATGACCCGTCCAGACCCCATCCGTTCCATCATCCGCGCGCTGGAGCCCAGCGGCATCACCAAGGTGACCGCCCTGGGGCTGGGCGATCCCAATGTGCTGCCGCTGTGGTTCGGAGAGACGGACCTTCAGACCCCGCCCTTCATCCGCGATGCGGCGATCAAGGCGCTGCAGGACGGTCACACCTTCTACACCAATGCGCGCGGCATCCAGCCCCTGCGCGAGGCGCTGCGCGACTTTCACCGGCGCACCAGCGGCGCCGATATCGACCTTGCACGCATCACCGTGCCGGGCGCAGCGATGCTGGCGGTGGTGACCGCACTGCAGATGGTGTGCGAGACGGGCGACAATGTGGTGATCGTCTCGCCGATCTGGCCCAACATCTTCCAGGCTACGAAGGTTGTGGGGGCGGAGCCGCGGCTGGTCCGGCTGGACGAGGACTGGGACGCAGGGAAATGGCGGCTGGACCTGGACAGGCTGTTCGACGCGTGCGACGCGCGTACCAGGGCGATGTTCATCGCGTCGCCGGGCAACCCCACCGGCTGGACGATGACGGCGGGGGAACAGAAAGCCGTCCTGGAATTCGCCCGCGCGCGCGGCATCGCCATCCTGGCCGACGAGGTCTATGGCACGCTGATCTATGACGGCGCGAAGCACGCGCCGTCCTTCCTGACCATCGCGGAGCCCGACGATGCGGTGTTCGCGATCAATTCCTTTTCCAAGCCCTGGGCCATGACCGGATGGCGCATCGGCTGGCTGGTGCATCCCAAAAGCGTGGAGCCCGCGGCCGCGGCATTGGCCCAGTGCAACAACACGGGCAGCACGCACTTCCTGCAGTATGGCGCGCTGGCGGCGTTGTCGCCACAAGGCGACGCCTTTCGTGCCGAGGTGCTGGAACGCTGCCGCAAGGGCCGCGATGCGGTGGCCTGCTGGACCGGGGCACAGAACCGGGTGGGCTGGATGAAGCCGGACGGCGCCTTTTACGGCTTCCTGCATGTGGACGGGCTGACGGACAGCCTCTCCTTCTGCCAGCGCATGGTGACGCAGGCCAAGGTAGGCATCGCGCCGGGATGGGCTTTCAGCCTGGGCGACGTCCGCGACAATTCCTGGCTGCGCATCTGTTTCGCGCAGGATGCGGCGCGGCTGGAAGAAGGCCTTGGCCGCCTGGAACGCGCGATCCAACATCTCTAGCATGAAGCGGCTTGCCGGCATCTAAACCGCTTCCACGCTGGCCACCCCCGGCAATGCCGCGATACGGTTGCGCAAGGTGGCGCTGACCGCGATGCGCTTGGACAGCGCGATCTCCACCTCCTCGCCCGCGGCGCCCGGCACCACGATGCTCACCAGCCCCTTGCCGGGCTGTGACAGTTCGGCATGGAGCGTGTTGAGCGACGAGGTATCCGACAGGCGCACCGTCATGCCCTCGCCCGCCTGGGCGGCCGCCTGATCGAGATCCTGGAGGGACGCCGCGCGCAGCTTCATCTCGTCGCCGTCCCATTCCACGCTGCAATTGATCAGCAGGGACTTTCCCGATTCCAGCAGCGGGCGGCTGGCGGCCAGCACTTCCGGGAACAGCATGATCTCGAACATGCCGGTGGGATCGGAGAAGGCCACAAAGGCATACATCTGGTCGTTGCGCCCACGCCTTTCGGATTTGCGGATCATGGTGCCGGCGATCTTGGCCTTGAAACCGCGGCGGCGGTCCTCCTGCAGCGCCGCATAGGTCGAAACGCCCAACCGCTTCAACGCGGGGCCATAAGCATCGAGCGGATGACCGGACAGATAGAACCCTATGGCGCTGAACTCCTCGGCCAGACGTTCATGCACCGGCCAGTCAGGCACCGTGGTCAGGCGCAGCTCCTCACTCGCGCCGCCGCCGCCGAACAGCGAGACCTGCCCGCTTTCGCGTTCGCGCAGCGCCGCCTGCGCGCCGCCCAGGATGCGGTCAGAATTCTCCACCAGCTGCCGCCGGTTGGGATTGAGGCTGTCGAAGGCGCCCGCGCGCACCAGATTTTCAAAGGCCCGTTTGTTGACCAGCCGGGGGTCCACGCGGCGCGCGAAATCGGAGATGGAGCGGAACCTCCCGCCCTCGCGCCGCACCTCCACCACATGATCCATGGCCTGACGGCCCACGCCCTTCACCGCCGCCAGCGCATAAAAGACCGTGTCGGCTTCCGCATCACAGGCGAAAACGGATTCGCTGCGGTTGATGTCGGGCGGGGCGACCTTCACGTCCAGCCGCTGCGCCTCCTGGCGGAAGATGTTGAGGCGATCGGTGTTGCCGATATCCAGCGTCATCGAGGCGGCCAGGAATTCGACCGGATAATTCGCCTTGAGATAGGCGGTCTGGTAGGCGACCTGGGCATAGGCCGCGGCGTGGCCCTTGTTGAAGCCGTAGCCGGCGAATTTTTCCGCCTGCTCGAAAATCTGTTCGGCGACGTTGCGGGCGATCTTGCGCTCGGCCGCGCCTTTCATGAACTTCTCGCGCTGCGGGATCATCTCGGCCGGGATCTTCTTGCCCATGGCGCGGCGCAGGATGTCGGCCTCGCCCATGGTGTAGCCGGCCAGTTCACGGGCGATGCGCATCACATCGTCCTGATAGGTCATCACCCCATAGGTTTCCTTCAGGATCGGTTCGAGCGCCGGGTGCAGATATTCCACCGGCTCCTTGCCGTTCTTGCGCGCGATATAGGTGGGGATCGAATCCATCGGGCCGGGGCGGTAGAGCGCCACGAGTGCCACCAGGTCGTTGATGTGGTTGGGCTTCATCTTGCGCAGCAGGTCGCGCATGCCCGCACCTTCCATCTGGAACACGCCCACGCTGTCGCCGCGCGACAGCATCTCGAAGGTGGCGTCATCGTTGAAATCGATGGTCTGGGTGCGCAGCACGATGCCGCGCTTCTTCAGAAGCTCCTCGGCCTTGGCGATCACGGTCAGCGTCTTGAGGCCCAGGAAGTCGAACTTCACCAGCCCCGCCTTTTCGGCGTCCTCATAGTCGAACTGCGTCACCGGCATGTCCGAGCGCGGATCGCGGTAGAGCGGCAGAAGCTCGTCCAGCGGCCGGTCGCCGATCACCACGCCGGCGGGATGGGTCGAGGCGTGGCGATAAAGCCCTTCGATCCTGCCGGTGATCTCGAACAGGCGGCGGGCAATGGGCTCGGCCTCCGCGATGGTCTGGAGCCGCGGTTCGTTCTCCACCGCGTCCTTCAGCGAGACGGGCTTTCCGGGCGGATTGGGGATCAGCTTGGCGATGCGATCCACCAGCCCCAGCGGCATCTGCAGCACGCGTCCCGCGTCGCGCACCGCCGCCCGCGCCTGGAGCGAGCCCAGCGCCATGATCTGCGCCACGCGGTCATGGCCGTATTTGTCGCGCACATAGCGCACCACCTCGTCGCGCCGCTCCTGGCAGAAGTCGATGTCGAAGTCCGGCATGGACAGACGCTCGGGATTGAGGAAACGCTCGAAGAACAGGCCGAAGCGCAGCGGATCGAGGTTGGTGATGTCCAGCGCCCAGGCCACCAGCGACGAGGCGCCGGAACCGCGCACGCCCACGGGAATGCCTTGCGCGCGCGTCCACTTCATGAAGTCGGACACGATCAGGAAGTAGCCGGGAAAGCCCATGCGGTTGATGATGCCCAGTTCATAGGCCAGGCGCTCGTCATAGACGCCGCGCTCGGCCGCCAGCGGCGCATTCGCCAGGCGGCGGTCGAGACCCGCCTCGGCCTGGGCCTTCAGTTCGGCTTCCGCCGTAAGGCCCGATTCCGGCACGAACACCGGCAGGATCGGCTTGCGCTTGACCGGCCGGAAGGCGCAGCGGCGGGCGATCTCCACGGTGTTTTCGACGGCTTCCGGCAGGTCTGCGAACTGGGCCGCCATTTCCGGCGCCGTCTTGAAGCGATGCTCGCGGGTCAGCCGGCGGCGGTCATCCTGCGAGACGAAGGTGCCGTCGGCGATACACAGAAGCGCGTCATGAGCCTCGTACATGTCGGCCCGTCCGAAATGCACATCATTGGTCGCCACCAGCGGCAGGCCCGCCGCATAGGCCATGTCGATCAGCGCATCCTCGACCGCGCGTTCTTCCGGCAGGCCGTGGCGCTGCAACTCGACATAGAGCCGACCCGGAAAAGCGGCGGCCAGTTTCTCCAGCGCCGCCTCGGCCGCCTCGCGCTGGCCGTCCTGCAAGAACTGGTTGATCACCCCGCCGGGCCCGCCGGTCAGGGCGATCAGGCCGCTTGCACGTTCGAACAGCTTTTCGGCCCGCACATGCGCCCAGTCGCCGGCCTCGACGTCCAGATAGGCGGCGGACAGCAGGCGCGTCAGGTTCAGGTAACCCGCCTCGTCCTGCACCAGAAGCGGCAGGTGCGGCGGGCGGCGGCGCGGTCCCGCCTGATGCGGCCCCCGGGGCGCGAACTCCACCGACAGCAGGGTGCCCACGATAGGCTGGATGCCGTTCTTCGCCAGCGTGTCCGAGATCTCGAATACGCCGAACAGGTTGTTGGTGTCGGTGACGGCCACGGCAGGCATGCCGGCGTCCCGCGCCAGCCCGGGCAGCTCTTTTGGCCGCACCGCGCCTTCCAGAAGCGAATAGGCGCTCTTGACGCGCAAGTGAACAAACGACGCCATGACTGAACTTCCCGGTTTCCGTCCGCCACTATCGCGCGGGCGCGCCGGGGCGCGACGCACCGAACCGCGCTATCCACAGCTATGCGCTCAGATCACGTGTGTGCTCAGGACCGCATGCGCGCCGCTTGCCAGCACAAAGGCTGACACCATGAACAGAATAAGCCCCACCCCCGCCATCGCATCCCTGATCCACATGGCTTCGTCCTCCCGCGTTGGCCATTTGTTCTACTTTAGTTCCTTTCCGAATGCAAGAACAAAACGGGATCGAATTTTGCCCTTGAATTTAACTGATAGGTTATTTAACTATCAGGTTATGAACAGTCTCGATACGGCCTATGCCGCCCTTGCCGATCCCACCCGCCGCGCCATCCTGAGCCGGCTGGCCCTGGGGCAAGCCACCGTGGGCGAGATCGCCGAACCCTTTCCCATCTCCGGCCCGGCCATCTCGCGCCACCTGAAGGTGCTCGAGGAGGCGCGGCTGGTCACCCGCACCCGGCGCGGCCAGAGCCATGTGCTGCGCCTGAACCCCGAAGGCCTGAGAAGCGCGCAGGAATGGCTGGACCATTACCGCGCCTTCTGGACCGGCGCGCTGGACCGCCTGGCCGATCATCTCGAACGCAATCCCCACAAGCCCGGAAAGGAATGACCATGACCACCGCCACGATCATCGAAACACCCGTCAAGCTTTCCCTTACCCGCAGCTTCGACGCCCCGCCCGAAAAGCTGTTCGACGCCTGGCTGGACGGAAGCTGGCGCGATTGGCTGGGCTCGCACGGCGTCGTCTGCCTGGACAGCCAACTCGATGCGCGCGTGGGCGGCCACTACCGCATGGATGTACGCATGCCTGACGGCAGCGAGAAAAGCGTCGGCGGCACATACCGGGCGATAGAGCGGCCCTTCCGCCTGGTCTTCACCTGGAACGGCTGCTTCACCGGCGGCGAGACCCTGGTGACCCTGACGTTCCGGCCCCGCGGCGCGGGCACCGAGCTCACCCTGACCCATGAAGGCTTCACCGGCGCCGATATGCGCGACCGTCACAATGAAGGCTGGAGCAACAGCTTCGACCGCCTGACGGCCCGGCTGGCGCGCTGAGGGGTCTGCAGGCCGCGCCGCCTCAGTGGGCGGGCGGCGCGCCTTCGACCAGCCTGCCCTGATGCAGGTGCAGGGTGCGGTCCATGCGGGCCGCCAGTTCGAAATTGTGGGTGGCGATCAGCGCCGCCAGCCCTTCGCTGCGGGTGACGGCGATCAGCGCGTCGAACACCCCGCCCGCCGTGCGCGGATCGAGATTGCCGGTCGGCTCGTCGGCCAGGAGGATGCGCGGCCGGTTGGCCAGCGCGCGCGCGATGGCCACGCGCTGCTGCTCGCCGCCCGACAGTTTCGCCGGGCGGTGGGTCATGCGCCCCGCCAGTCCCAGAAGCGTCAGCAGCCGCTCGGCCTCCTTCGCGGCGTCCGCGCGCGATTTCCCCGCGATCATCTGGGGCAGGATCACATTCTCGCGCGCGTCGAACTCGGGCAGCAGATGATGGGCCTGATAGACGAAGCCGATGGTGTCGCGGCGGATGCGGGTGCGTTCCTGGTCAGGCAGCCTGGACGCGGCCACGCCCTCGATATGGATCTCCCCGCCGGTGGGCGCTTCCAGAAGACCCGCGATGTGCAGCAAAGAGGATTTGCCCGCGCCCGACTGGCCCACCAGCGCCACGATCTCGCCGGGCGCGAGCCGCAGCGACACGCCGCTGAACACCTCGAGCTGCCCCTCACCCTCCTTGTAGCGGCGGGTGATGTCTTCCAGCCACAACACGTCACTCATAGCGCAGCGCCTCGACCGGATCGAGCGCGGCGGCGCGCCACGAAGGATAAAGCGTGGCCAGGAAGGTCAGCACCAGCGCCATCGCCACCACCGCCGTCACCTGTCCGGGGTCCATCTGCGCGGGCATGCGCGACAGGAAATAGACGGTGGGGTCGAACAGCGGCGTGCCGGTCAGCCGCGACAGGAACTGGCGGATATTCTCGATATAGGCGCAGAACAGCACGCCGATGGCGAAGCCCGCGACCGTGCCCACCACGCCGATGCTGGCGCCCGCGATGAAGAAAACCCGCATCACCGCGCCCCGCGTCGCTCCCATGGTGCGCAGGATGGCGATGTCGGGCGCCTTGTCCTTCACCAGCATGATCAGGCCCGAAATGATGTTGAGCGCCGCCACCAGCACGATCAGCGACAGGATCAGGAACATCACGTTGCTTTCGACCTGGATCGCCTCGAAGAAGGCGCTGTTGAGATCCTGCCAGGGCACGGCGCGGGTCATGGGGCCCGCGGCCTTCAGCAGCGCGGGCAGCATCGCCATGTCGGCCTCGGGATCGGCGATCATGGTCTCGATCCCGCTCACCGTGTTGCCATAGTTGAAATAGAGCTGCGCCTCGGCCAGCGGCATGAAGAGATAGTTGTTGTCGTAAAGCGTGTTGCCGATGCGGAAGGTGCTGATCACGCGATAGGTCTTGACCCGGGGCGTGACGCCGAAGGGCGTAATGTTGCCCCTGGGCGCGATCAGGGTGATCTGGCCGCCCGTCTCGATCCCCAGCTTGGCGGCAAGGCCCGAACCCACGATCACCACATCGGGGCCGTCGAACGCGGCGAGCGCGCCGGGGCGCAGCTTTTCGGTCACCACGGTCAGCTTGGCCAGGTCCTCGCGGCGGATGCCCCGCACGATCACCCCGGCATTGTCGTTGCCGACGCTGGCCATCACCTGACCGTCCACGATGGGGGCGGCGCGCACCACCCCCGGCACCGCGCCGATCCGCCGGGCCATATCGTCATAGCCGGCCAGGTTGCCCGCCTGGGACTGGATGGTGACATGGCCGGTCAGGCCGAGGATCGAGCGCAGCAACTCCACCCGGAAGCCGTTCATCACGCTCATCACGATGATCAGGGTGGCCACCCCCAGCGCGATGCCGATCAGCGAGAAGAGCGAGATCACCGAGATGAAGCTCTCCTGCCGCCGGGCGCGCAGATAGCGGGCCGCGATCATCCATTCGAAGGGCGCGAAAATCCCGGTCCGGGAAGGGGTTGGACGGGACAATGCAGAAGACGGCGGAGGCGGGGGAAAGGAGTCTGGCATGGGGGCACCGTAAGGGGGCAAACCGGGCCAGTCCATGACCCCAGTCCATGACCCAGGCCATGACCCTGCCTCCCCGTCCGCCGGCAAAGGCCTTTTGCCGCCTTGCACTGGCAACTTTCCCGCCCCATACCCCTGCCCGCGATGAATCAGCTCCATCCCAGTCCGCCCGCCGCGCCCAGCGAATCCTTCAGCCGCGCGCGGCGGATCGAGCTGATCGCCCTGTTCGGCCTGTTGACCGTCTTCACCCCCATCGCCATCGACATGTACCTGCCCGCGCTGCCGACCATC
This sequence comes from Rhizomicrobium sp., assembly GCA_035547015.1. Lineage (GTDB taxonomy): Bacteria > Pseudomonadota > Alphaproteobacteria > Micropepsales > Micropepsaceae > Rhizomicrobium. The sequence goes on from DASZVO010000008.1 coordinate 47,914, forward strand.
GCGCGGGAATTCGGCACGCCCATCGCCGCCATCGAACATTCGCTGGCGACCTATTTCCTGGGCATCGCCATCGGCCAGGCGGCCATAGGTCCCATTTCGGACCGGTACGGGCGGCGCTGGCCGATCATCGCGGGGCTGGCGCTGTATGTGCTGGGCGCGAACGGCTGCGCGCTGGCCCAGGGGCCGCTGACGCTGGACGCCGCCCGCTTCGTCCAGGCGCTGGGGGGCTGCGCCGGGACGGTGCTGGCGCGGGCCTGTGTGCGCGACCTGTTCCCGCCGCACGAAGCGGGCCGGATCTTCGCCCAGATGCTGCTGATCCTGTCGGTGTCGCCGCTGTTCGCGCCTTTTGTGGGCGGCTGGCTGCTGCCGCTGACGGGCTGGCGCAGCCTGTTCTGGCTGCAGAGCGCCACGGCGCTGCTGACGCTGGCGCTGGTGTGGCTGCAACTGCCCGAAAGCCATCCGGGCTCGGACCGGCGGCTGCATCCGCTGCACGTGGCGAGGGACTACTGGGTCATCGCCGCCGACCGGCATTTCTATGGCTATATCGTGCCCGCCATCCTGTCGGGCGCGGGGCTTTACGTGTTCCTGACCGGCTGGCCGCATGTGGTGATCGACATGTACCGGGTCGCGCCCCAGTATTTCGGCTTCACCTTCATCATGAACGGCGTGGGCCTGATCGTGTTCAGCCAGGCCACCGCCCGCTGGCTGCGCCGCCATCCGGGCGAGCCGCTGCTGTTCGCCGGCATCGTGGCCAATGCGGCTATCGGATCGCTGGCGCTGCTGTTCGCCGTCACGGGCTGGGGCGGCATCCTGGGGCTGATCCCCTGGATGTTCCTCTATTGCTCGCTGATGGGCTCGATCAATCCCACCTCGGCGGGGCTGACCATGCACCATTTCGGTCACGCGGCGGGCATGGCCTCAGCCCTGATCGGGATATTCCTTTATGGCGGGGGCGCCATCGCCTCCCTGGCGATGGGCGCGCTGGAAGCTCGCACGCCCGTGCCGATGACCGCGCTGATGTGCGGATTCGGGCTTTCGGGCCTTGTCACCTATCTGCTGTTCAGGCCGCCCGCCTCACGCTAAACACGCCATTCCCATCCGGAGCACCACAGATGCAGCGCGCCCTTCCCGTTGACCGCAGCCGGTTCGCCGACTGGTACCAGGCGGTGGTGCGCGACGCGGACATGGCCGAAACCAGCCCGGTGCGCGGCGCGATGGTGATCAAGCCCTGGGGCTATGGGGTGTGGGAGCAGATCCAGCAGGAACTCGACCGCCGCATCAAGGCCACGGGGCACGAGAACTGCTATTTCCCCATGTTCATCCCCCTCTCCTTCATCGCCAAGGAAGCCGAGCATGTGGAAGGCTTCGCCAAGGAGATGGCGGTCGTCACCCATCACCGGCTGAAGAACATCGACGGAAAGCTGCAGCCCGATCCCGAGGCCCGGCTGGAAGAGCCGCTGGTGGTGCGCCCCACCTCGGAAACCATCATCGGCGACGCCTTTGCCCGCTGGGTGCGCTCGCACCGCGACCTGCCGCTTCTGATCAACCAGTGGGCCAATGTGGTGCGCTGGGAGATGCGCCCGCGCCTGTTCCTGCGCACCACCGAATTCCTTTGGCAGGAAGGCCACACCGCCCATGCCAGCGCCGAAGAGGCCATCGCCGAGACGCGCCGCATGCTGGAGGTCTATCGCAGCTTCGCGGAAGACTGGCTGGCCATGCCGGTGATCGCAGGCGAGAAGCCCGAGAATGAACGCTTTCCCGGCGCGGTGAACACCTATTCCATCGAGGCCATGATGCAGGACGGCAAGGCGCTGCAGGCCGGCACCTCGCACTTCCTGGGCACCCATTTCGCCGAGGCCCAGAACATCCGCTTCCAGGACGATGCGGGCGGCATGGTCTTCTGCAACACCACAAGCTGGGGCGTCTCCACCCGCCTGATCGGCGGAGTGATCATGACCCACGGCGACGATGACGGCTTGCGCCTGCCACCCGCCATCGCGCCCCGCCAGGTCGTGGTGGTGCCGATGCTGCGCGACAAGCCGGAAGACGCCGACGTGCTGGCCTATTGCGAAAGCCTGGTGGCCGAACTGTCGGGCAAGAGCGTCTTCGGCCAGCCGCTGCGCGCCTTCCTCGACACCAAGAAGATCAAGTCCGCCGAGAAGCGCTGGAACTGGGTGCGCCGGGGCGCGCCGGTGATCGTGGAGATCGGCCCGCGCGACGCGGCCGGCGGCATGGTCACTTACATGCGCCGCGATTCCCTGCGCGACGGCGACAAGGTGAAGTCGGTGGCCGTTGCCCGCGCGGCATTCGCCGCCGAGGCCGAACAGCTTCTGACCCGCATCCAGGCCGCGCTGTATGCAGAGGCCAAGGTGCGGCTGGACGCCAGCGTCAAGGACGGTGTGGCGGACTGGGCGGGCGTGGAGGATTATTTCTCGGGCGACGAGGACGCGTTCAAGGGCTGGCTGCGGGTGAGCTGGTCGCGGCCCACGGGCGCGGCGCTGGACGCGGTGGAGGCCCGGCTCAAGGCGCTCAAGCTCACCATCCGCAATGCGCCGCTGGCCCAGCCGGACACCTTCGCGCCCTGTCTGTTCACCGGGGAAGCGGGCGTGGAGGAGATCCTGATCGGAAGGGCCTACTGAAAAGAGGTCTGGTGGGCGGCCCGGCTGAAACGACGATTTTCGGCATGAGCCGACCTGGTGTCCTCCGCCCTTGAGGGAGAGGATGTGGTGCGTGTCGATGTTGCCTAGAAGCGGACGAATTCCACCAGCGCGAAGGCCAGCAGCAGCGAGGCCACGAACTTGAACACAGGCACCATCACCGGGCGTCTGCGCGGCCGGAACATCCACCGTTTGGGATAAGGCGCCTCGTAAAGACTCCAACCGTCCTGGAACATGGCTTTCTGCCCCTCGTCTGACCGGATGCTAGGGGCAGGCGCATTACCGTCCCATTAAGCGAAAGACGGAAAAGTTCCCGCCTCGATTAACGATGGCGCGGGGCCGGACAGGGCGGCGGATTGACCAGGGGCGCAAGCTTGTGTCCGTCCAGGACCGCATAAGGCTCGCCGCCACGGCCGCCATGCTGCCGGCCAAACGGCACGGCGACGGCGTCCGGCATCGGTATGGGCGCGGCGCCGGCATCGGCCGGGACGACCGGATTTCCGCCGACATCGACGCCCGCCACATAGTCGGCTCTTTCCGCACACGGACTGGCTGGTCCGCCATTCAGCAGGGGATCGGGGGTGCCCGCATGCGTGATCGGGCCCGCGACGACGGGACTTGCCGCGAGGGACGCAAATGCCGCAACCAGCAGTTTGGTTCCCCATCCGGCGAAATTAAATTGCTGATGCTGCATCGCAATAAAGCCAAATATTTCGTGACTTGCGCCGCGAAACACAGTATCAAGCCAACCCATAAGAAAAAATTGAGACCGCAGAGCGGCCAAGTTCGGGGATGAATACCGCCAAAAGCGGACAAAAGGCCGGAGGTCCTCCGGCCTTTTGTGTGTCTAAAGCTCCAGCCAGCCGAAACCGACCGCTGCGTAGAACACGCCCCACAGCACCGCGGCGATGACCGCAGCGATCAGCGCCTTGCGACCCAGCATGGGCTTCAGCGGCGCGCCCGACTCCGGATCGCGCTCGGCGCCCAGGCCCACGGGCAGCAGGCAGAACAGGCAGAGAAACCACAGCACCGCATAGGCGCTGAACAGCACCACATAGTGCAGGCCCGACGAGATCGCGGCGTCGTTCGCAGTCATCCTAAAGCTCCGTCACCAGCACGCGCGTGGGCGGCTTCTTGCCCCACGCTTCCGCAGCGGCGCGGCGCGCGGCGCGGCGGACAGTCTCGGCCAGTTCGTCCGGATCGGCCCGCCTTTTCTTCCCGCCGCCGTTCTGCCGGATCGTCTCCTCGACCGCACGCAGCACCGCATCCTGCACCGGTTCGGGCATGCCTTCACCCAGGACCGAAGGCGCAGCGGCGACGCGGCCCTTTCCATCCAGCACCAGCGAAATCACCAGCAACCCCGAATACCCCATGGCGCGGCGTTCCTTCGCCAGGCCTTCGCCCTCCGACACGAGCACGAAACCGTCCAGATGCACGCGTCCCGAAGGCACCTCGTCGATCAGTTCGGGCCGGCCCGGCGCCAGGCGGAAAAGCTGGCCGTTCTCCGGCACGATGGCCTGCGGCACCTGAAGTTCGCGCGCGAGACGGGCATGGGCGACCTGGTGGCGCATCTCGCCATGCACCGGCACGGCCAGTCGCGGCCGGATCCAGCGGTACATCTGGGTCAGCTCGTCGCGGCAGGGATGGCCGGAGACATGGACGAAATGGTCCTCCGCCGTCAGCAGCGACACGCCGCGCGCCGCAAGCTTGTTCTGCACCGCAAAGATGGCAAGCTCGTTGCCGGGGATCACGCGGCTGGAGAAGACCACCGTATCGCCCTCGCCCAGATGGACATTGGGATGGCTGTCGTCGGCGATGCGGGCCAGCGCGGCGCGCGGCTCGCCCTGGCTTCCCGTGCAGAGATACAGGACCTTGTGCGGCGGCAGATCGGCCGCCTCGGTCTCGTCCAGCACCGGCGGAAAGTCCTTGAGATAGCCGGTATCGCGCGCAGCCTGGACCATCTTCTGCATCGAGCGGCCCACCAGCGCGATGCGGCGGCCCGCGGCCCGGGCGGCGTGCGCGATGCTGTCCAGCCGGGCGATGTTGGACGCAAAGCCCGTCACCGCCACCCGGCCGGTGAGCGTGCCGATCAGCCGGGTCAGGCTTTCGCGCACGGCCGCTTCCGATCCCGATGCGCCCGGCACCAGCGCATTGGTGGAATCGCACACCAGCGCCAGCACGCCTTCGTCGCCCAGCTTTTCCAGCGCCGCCGCGTCGGTCTCCTCGCCCAGCAGCGGATCGGGGTCGATCTTCCAGTCGCCGGTGTGGGCGACGACGCCCAGCGGCGTGCGGATCGCCAGCAGGTTGGGCTCCAGGATCGAATGGGTGATGGAGATGAAATCCAGCGCGAAAGGCCCCAGAGTGAGCTTGCCGCCCACCGGCACCTCGTCCACCCGCACATGGGACAGCCCCGCCTCTTCGAGCTTGCCCGCGATCAGCCGGGCGGTGAAGGGCGTGGCATAGACCGGACAGCGCAACACCGGCCAGAGATGGGCGATGGCGCCGATATGGTCCTCGTGCGCATGGGTGGCGACGATGCCCAGGATATTCTCGCGCCGTTCCGCCAGATAGCGCACGTCCGGCACCAGCACATCCACGCCCGGCGCGTCGGTCTCGCGCCCGAACAGCACGCCGCAGTCCACGATGATCCATTGCCGGTCATCGGGCGGACCGAAACCATAGGCGTTGAAGTTCATGCCGATCTCGCCCGACCCTCCCAGGGGAAGGAACACCAGCTCGTCCCGCGCCGCAAACCGGTCCAAGGATGCCGTCATCTGCGGGCGTTGCGGGCGTGGATCAGCATCAGTCCGCGCATGGTGAGGTCAGGATCGACATGCTCGATGGCCGGGATGTCGGGCTCGAACAGATGGGCGAGGCCGCCTGTGGCCACCACGGTCATGGGCCTGCCGTATTCCTTTTTGATCCGCGCGATCAGCCCGTCGATCAGCCCGACATAGCCCCAATAGACGCCGGACTGCATGGCAGGCACCGTGTCGCGGCCGATCACGGTGGCCGAGCGGTGTATGGCGACGCGCGGCAGCAGGGCCGCCGCCTGGTGCAGCGCCTCGATCGACAGGTTGGCGCCCGGCGCGATCACGCTGCCGTCGAAATCGCCATTCTCGGCCACGATGTCGAAATTGGTGGCGGTGCCGAAATCGACCACGATCACAGCGCCCTTGTAGCGGTCGTGCGCGGCCACGGTGTTGCAGAGGCGGTCCGCGCCCACCGACTGGGGCCGGTCCACATTCGCCCGGATTCCCAGGTCCAGCGAGGGATCGCCCACGATCAGCGGCTCGCACCTGAGATAGGTGCGGCACATGGCGCGCAGGTCGAACAGCACGGCGGGAACCACGGTGGCGATGATCGCGTGCGTCAGGTCCTTGAACGAGAGGCCTTCGAGCGCGAGGAGCTGGCTGAGCCAGACCGCATATTCGTCGGCGGTGCGGCTGACCTGGGTCACGGCGCGCCATTGGGTGCGCATCGTCTCGCCCTGATAGAGCGCGAAGACGATGTTCGTGTTGCCGGCGTCGATGGCGAGCAGCATCAGAAGAAGACCTCCCCCGCGGCGATGGCGCGCGTGCGCCCCTGTTCGTTGAGCAGCAGCGCGCCGGTGGCGTCGATGCCTTCGAACAGGCCGTGGCGCTCCTCGTGCGGCAGGCGGGCGCGGATCGGCCCGCCCAGGCCTCCGGCCCGCGCCAGCCAGGCGGCGCGCAGCGGCGCGAAGCCTTCCCTGGTCCAGGTTTCGTACCACCGGGCGAAACGGGCCGCGATTACCGTCAGCGCCGCATCCGGCGGCGGCGGCGCGATGCCCAGTGCCGCCAGGGCGGTGGCGGGAAATTCGGTGCCTTCCGGCGCCGCGGCCAGGTTCACGCCGATGCCGACGGTAAGCCAGCCGTCGCCGGCTTCCAGCAGGATGCCCGCCAGCTTACAGCCATCCGCCAGCACGTCGTTGGGCCATTTGACGGTGACGGCTGCATCGGGCGCCAACTGCGCCGCCATGTCCGAGACGGCCAGCGCGGCGGCAAACGAAAGTTGCCCGGCATGGGGGGATTGCGGGCGCAGCAACAACGTGGCGGCCAGGTTGCCGGGCAGCGTGTGCCAGGCGCGGCCTCGCCGGCCGTATCCGGCCGTCTGGCGCCCGGCCATGATCCAGACCGGGCCCGCCGTGCCCACCTCTGCCAGGCGGCGCGCCTCGTTGCTGGTGGAATCGATCTCGGCGTGCAGGATCAGCGCATAGCCCTGCGGCCAGGCGGTCAAGGCAGCAGCGCCCTGGCGGCGGCGTCGGCCGCCGTGATCACCGGCGATGCCGCCACGATGAACAGCAGCGCCACCGCGGTGGACAGGACCAGGATCGCCTTGGACCCCATGCCCGTCAGCGGATCGAATGCCGGCGCAGGTTCGTCGAAATAGATGATCTTCACGACCCGCAGGTAATAGACCAGGCCTATGGCGCTGGCCAGCACGCCCAGCACCGAGGGCCATATCAACCCGGCCTGGATGGCGGCCAGGAAGACGTAGAACTTGGCGAAAAAGCCCGCCAGCGGCGGCAGGCCGGCAAGGCTGAGGAACAGTGTGGCGAAGACCAGCGCCAGCATGGGGCGGGTGCGCGCCAGGCCCGCAAGGTCGGCGATCTCCTCCACCGCCCTGCCCTGCCGCTGCATCGCCTGGATGGCGGCGAAGACGCCCAGGTTGGTGAAGGCGTAGATGGCCAGATAGATCAGCACGCCGCGCGCGCCCAGCGCCGTGCCCGCCGCAAGGCCCAGCAGCGCATACCCCATGTGGCCGATGGAGGAATAGGCCATCAGGCGCTTGATGTTCCTTTGCCCGATGGCGGCGATGGCGCCCAGCGCCATGCTGAGGACCGAGATGAAGACGATGATCTGCCGCCACTGGTGCAGCAGGTCGGGGAACGGCGTCAGGATCGCGCGCAAGAACAGGCACAGCGCCGCCACCTTGGCGGCGGTCGCGAAATAGGCCGTGACCGGCGTGGGCGCGCCTTCATAGACATCGGGCGTCCACATGTGGAAGGGCACGGCCGAAACCTTGAAGGCCAGGCCCGCCACCAGGAACACGATGCCGAAGATCACGCCGATGCCGCCGCCCGCATGGGTGACGGCGGCGATGGCCGAGAAGCCGGTGGCGCCGGTGAACCCATAGATCAGCGAGATGCCGTAAAGCATCATGCCCGAAGACAGCGCGCCCAGGACGAAATATTTGAGCCCCGCCTCGGTCGAGCGCAGATGGTCGCGGTTGAAGGCGGCCAGGACATAGAGCGCCAGCGACTGAAGCTCGAGCCCCATATAGAGCGACAGGAAACTGGCCGACGACACCATCAGCATCATGCCCAGGGTGGCGATCAGCATCAGCACCGGAAGCTCGAAACGCGAAAGCTTTGCGGTAGAGAAGAATTCGTCCGCCAGCAGGATCGACAGCGCCGCGCCGGCCAGGATCAGGACCTTGGCGAAGCGGGAGAATCCATCGGCCACGAAGGCGCCATGAAAGGCGGTGGCATGGTCCGGCCCCATCACGACAGCCACACCCGACACCGCCAGCAGCACGATCGCGCCCCAGCTGATCAGGGGGGCCGTTCTTTCGCCGCTTGCCTGGTTGCCGCCTGTGCCCATCGCCCCGGTCAGCAGCAGCGCCATCGCACCCACCGCCAGGATCAACTCGGGCAGAAGAACCATCAGGTCGGTCTGGAGGCTCACCGTGCTTGTTCCTTCTGCGCCATCGCGACCTTGCCGGCACGATCGATGGCCAGCGCGGTCCTGTTATCATGGATCAGCTTGGCGACCGAAGGCGTGGTCACGTCGAACACCGGCCTGGGATAGACGCCCATCAGCACGGTGATCACCACCAGCGGCGCCAGCACCGCCACCTCGCGCGCCGACAGGTCCTGTATGGCCGCCAGGCTCGGCTTGACCAGCGCGCCGAAGATGATGCGGCGGTAGAGATAGAGCGCATAGGCCGCCGACAGGATCACCCCGGTCGCCGCGAAGATCGCGATCCAGCTATTGTGCAGGAACGCGCCCAGCATGGTAAGGAACTCGCCGATGAAGCCGCTGGTGCCCGGAAGGCCCACATTGGCCAGGGTGAACACCATGAAGCAGGCGGCATAGACGGGCATGCGGTTCACCAGCCCGCCATAGGCCGCGATCTCGCGGGTGTGCATGCGGTCATAAACCACGCCCACGCAGAGGAACAGCGCGCCTGACACCACGCCGTGCGACAGCATCTGGAAGATGCCGCCTTCCACGCCCTGATGGGTGAGCGTGAAGATGCCCATGGTGACGAAACCCATATGCGCCACCGAGGAATAGGCGATCAGCTTCTTCATGTCCTCCTGCGCCAGCGCCACCAGCGAGGTGTAGATGATGGCGACGATGGAGAGCGTGAAGACCAGCGGCGCGAACATCTCGCTGGCCGAGGGGAACATGGGCAGCGAGAAGCGCAGGAACCCGTAGCCGCCCATCTTGAGCAGGATGCCCGCCAGGATCACCGAGCCGGCGGTGGGCGCCTCCACATGCGCGTCGGGCAGCCAGGTGTGGACCGGCCACATCGGCATTTTGACCGCGAAGCTGGCGAAGAAGGCCAGCCACAGCCAGGTCTGCATCGCCACCGGGAAATGCACGCCGGAGAGCAACGCCACGATGTCGGTGGTGCCGGCGTACCAGTACATGCTCATGATCGCCAGCAGCATCAGCACCGAGCCGACGAAGGTGTAAAGAAAGAACTTGAAGCTGGCATAGACGCGCCGCTTGCCGCCCCAGATGCCGATGATCAGGAACATCGGGATCAGGCCGCCCTCGAACAGCACATAGAACAGCACCAGGTCGAGCGCGCAGAACACGCCGATCATCATGGTTTCCAGCACCAGGAACAGCGCCATGTATTCGGCGACGCGGTTCTCGACCGATTCCCAGGACGCCGCGATGCAGAAGGGCATCAGTCCCGCGGTCAGCACCACGAACAGCATGGAAATGCCGTCCACACCCATGTGGTAGGAGATGCCGCCGCCCAGCCAGTCGGACTTCTCCACCAGCTGGAAGCCGGGATTGGCGGGATCGAACCCGGCCCACATCACCAGCGAAAGGGCAAAGGTAACGATGGTGGTGGTCAGCGCGATCCAGCGGGCATTGGCGGGCCGGGGCACCACCAGGATGGCGAGCGCCCCCAGCAGCGGAACGAATGTGGTCAGCGAAAGAATGGGCAGGCTCACAGCGCGCCTCCTGAAGCCATGAACCAAGTCGCCAGCGCCACCACCCCCAGCAGCATCGCCAGCGCATAGTGATAGACATAGCCGGTCTGAAGCCGGACCGCGCCGCGCGCCGCATCCAGCACCCGCGCCGAGATGCCGTCCGGCCCCAGTCCGTCGATGATCGTTCCATCACCGCGCTTCCACAGGAAGCGCCCCAATCGCATCGCGGGCCGCACGAACAGGACGTCATACAGCTCGTCGAAATACCATTTGTGATACAGGAACAGGTAGAGCATGCCCCTGCGGTCGGCCAGCTTCTTCGGCAGATCGGGGTGCAGGATGTAATAGTAATAGGCGATCAGGAAGCCGATGATCGTGACGGTCAGCGGCGCCAGCTCGACCCACACGGGAAGCGCGCCTTCCTCGCCGCGGCCGACGAAGACCGAAGCGCGCCAGAATTCATGCGCCCCTTCGCCGATGAAGAAATGGGTGAAGCCGAGTCCGGCGAACACCGCGCCCAGCGCCAGCACCGCCAGCGGCACCAGCATCACCAACGGCGATTCATGCACCTCGTCCAGCTTGGGGGCATGGTGGCCATGCGCATCGCCGTCCATCGGTTCGTCATGAGCATGCTCGTCGGCATATTCCAGATGCTGGCGGTCCAGCCCGCGATAGCGGCCATGGAAGGTCATCAGGAACTGGCGCCAGGAATAGAAGCTGGTCATGCCCGCCGCCACCACCAGCAGCGTGAAGGCATAGGTTCCCACGCCGCTGCCCGCCACGAATGTGGCGTTGATGATGGCGTCCTTGGAATAGAAACCGGCCAGGCCCGCGCCCAGATAGGGAATGCCCACGCCGGTCAGCGCCAGGTTTCCGATCAGCATCATCGCCCAGGTGAAGGGAATGGCCCTGGCCAGGCCGCCCATCTTGCGCATGTCCTGCTCGTGATGCATCGAATGGATCACCGCGCCCGCCGACAGGAACAGCAGCGCCTTGAAGAAGGCGTGAGTGAAGAGATGGAACATGGCGGCGTTGTAGGCCGACACGCCCGCGGCGGCGAACATGTAGCCCAGCTGCGAGCAGGTCGAATAGGCGATCACCCGCTTGATGTCGTTCTGGAACAGGCCCACCGAAGCGGCGAAGAAAGCCGTGGTGGCGCCGATCACCGTGACCACCGCCAGCGCGGCGGGCGCGAGCTGGTAGAGCGGCGAGCAGCGGCAGACCAGGAATACGCCCGCCGTCACCATGGTGGCGGCATGGATCAGGGCCGACACCGGCGTAGGGCCTTCCATCGCGTCGGGCAACCAGGTGTGCAGACCAAGCTGGGCCGACTTGCCCATCGCGCCCACGAACAGCAGCAGGCAGAGCGTGGTCAGGATGTCCACCGAATGACCGGCAAAGATGAAGTGTTTTCCGGCCAGCGCGGGGGCGGCCTTGAACACTGCGTCGAAGTCCAGCGTGTGGAACACCGCCCAGACCCCGAAGATGCCCAGGGCGAAGCCGAAGTCGCCCACGCGGTTGACGATGAAGGCCTTGATCGCGGCGGCGTTGGCCGAAGGGCGCGTGTACCAGAAGCCGATCAGCAGGTATGACGCCAGGCCCACGCCTTCCCAGCCGAAGAACAGCTGCAGGAAGTTGTTCGACGTCACCAGCATCAGCATGGCGAAGGTGAACAGCGACAGATAGCTGAAGAAACGCGGGCGGTGCGGGTCCTCGTGCATGTAGCCGATGGAGTAGAGGTGCACCAGGCTGGAGACTCCCGTCACCACCACCAGCATCACCGCCGTGATCGTGTCCACCCGCACGGTCCAGTCCACCGTGAAATCGCCGGAATGGATCCACGGCAGCATCGGCACGATCTGGGTGGCGCCCCCGCCCAGCGCGACACCCGCGAAAGCCGCGACCGACAGCGCGGCCGAGACGAACAGCAGGCCGGTGGTGACCAGCTCCGACGGGCGCGCGCCGATCACGCGGCCGAACAGCCCCGCAATGGCCGAGCCCAGGAGTGGAAGCAGGACGATGGCGGCATACATTCCGGTCAGCCCTTCATCATGTTGACGTCTTCAACCGCGATGGTGCCGCGGTTGCGGAAATAGACCACCAGGATCGCAAGGCCGATGGCGGCCTCGGCCGCCGCCACGGTCAGCACGAACAGCGCGAACACCTGACCCACCAGGTCGCCCAGATAGGCGGAGAAGGCGACGAAGTTGATGTTCACCGCCAGAAGGATCAACTCCACCGACATCAGGATGATGATGATGTTGCGGCGGTTCAGGAAAATGCCCAGCACCCCGATGGTGAACAGGATCGCCGCGACGGTGAGATACTGGGTCAGCCCGATCGCCATCTTCACGCCCCCTCGCCCGGCTTGATCTCGACCATGTCCACAGCCATGGCGGCGGTGCGGGCATTCTGCACCGCGATCACCTGGCGGCGCACGCCCGGACGGTGGCGCAGCGTCAGCACGATCGCGCCGATCATGGCGACCAGCAGCACCAATCCCGCGATCTGGAAGTAATAGACATAGTCCGTATAGAGGATATGTCCGAGCGCCGCGGTATTGGTGAGGCCCGGGGGCGTGGCGCTGGCGATGGCCGATTTCTGGGCCGGCTTCAGGACCCACACGCCGCCCGCCATCACCAGCTCGGCCACCAGCACAAGACCGATCAGAAGGCCGAACGGCAGATATTGCAGCGCCCCGCGCTTGAGCTCGGCGAAGTCGATGTCCAGCATCATCACCACGAACAGGAACAGGACCGCGACAGCGCCGACATAGACGACGATCAGGATCATTCCCAGGAATTCCGCCCCGGCCAGCACGAACAGGCCCGCCGCGTTGAAGAAGGCCAGGATCAGGAACAGGACCGAATGCACCGGGTTGCGCGCGGCGATCACCATCACCGCGCTGGCGATCAGGATCGCCGAGAAGAAATAGAAGGCTATGGCCTCAAACATTCTTTCGTTCTGTCCCCCTCATGCCCTTGCCGGTCCGGCCGCGGCACGAAGCTTTGTTCCCGCCGGGCGCGGGAAGCGTTCCTATCGGTATGGCGCGTCCAGTTCCAGGCTGCGGGCGATTTCGCGTTCCCAGCGGTCGCCGTTGGCGAGCAGCCGGGCCTTGTCGTAATAGAGTTCCTCGCGCGTCTCGGTCGAGAATTCGAAATTCGGCCCCTCCACGATCGCGTCCACCGGGCAGGCTTCCTGGCAGAAGCCGCAATAGATGCACTTGACCATGTCGATGTCGTAGCGGGTGGTGCGGCGCGATCCGTCTTCGCGCGGCTCGGCCTCGATCGTGATCGCCTGGGCGGGGCAGATCGCCTCGCACAGCTTGCAGGCGATGCAGCGCTCCTCGCCGTTGGGATAGCGGCGCAGCGCGTGCTCGCCCCGGAAGCGGGGCGAAAGCGGACCCTTCTCGAAGGGATAGTTCAGCGTGGCCTTGGGCGCGAAGAAATAGCGCATGGAAAGCAGGAAGCTCTGGATGAACTCCCAGAAGAAGATCTGTCGCGCGGTACGGTCGAAGCTCATGTTACCCTCACGCGTGATGGTGGAAGACAAGCACCCAGGCCGCCGTCACCACCACCCAAAGAAGCGACGTCGGCAGGAATACCTTCCAGCCCAGCCGCATCAGCTGGTCGTAGCGATAACGCGGCACCATGGCCTTCACCATCGCGAACAGGAAGAAGAAGAAGCAGATCTTGATCAGCAGCCAGATGATGCCCGGAATCCAGGTGAAGGGTGCGACATTCAGCGGCGGCAGCCAGCCGCCCAGGAACAGGATGGAACACATCGCGCACATCAGCACGATGGAAAGATATTCGCCCAGGAAGAACAGCAGGAAGGGTGTGGAGGAATATTCCACGAAGAAGCCCGCCACCAGCTCGCTCTCCGCCTCGACCAGGTCGAAGGGCGGGCGGTTGGTTTCCGCCAGCGCCGAAACGAAGAAGATGGGCAGCATGGGAAACAGGATCGAGAAGACGAACCAGCCGTGTTCCTGCGCCCGCACGATGTCGGACAGGTTCAGCGAGCCGGCGAACAGCAGCACGGTGATGATCACGAAGCCGATGGAGACTTCATACGACACCATCTGGGCCGCCGCGCGCAGGGCGGACAGGAACGGATATTTCGAGTTCGATGCCCAGCCCGCCATGATGATGCCATAGACGCCCAGCGACGACATGGCGAAGAGATAGAGTATGCCCACATTGATGTCGGCGATCACCCAGTGGTTGTCCAGCGGGACCACGGCCCAGCCCGCGAAAGCCAGCGTGACCGTGATCAGCGGGGCGATCATGAAGATCACCTTGTTGGCGCCCGCGGGGATCACCACTTCCTTGAACAGGAACTTGAACAGGTCGGCGAAGGTCTGGAGCAGGCCGAAGGCGCCCACCACGTTCGGCCCCCTGCGCATCTGCACCGCCGCCCACACCTTGCGGTCGGCCAGCAGCAGGTAGGCGATCATCACCAGCAGCACCACGTCGAAGATCAGGATCGACAGGAACTGGCTGAGGAACCAGGCGAAGGAATGGTTCAGGCCGAGTTGGGCGAAGAGATTGGTGAACAGCATTATTCCGCCGCCATCTTCGTTGCCCCGGTGACGAATTCGCGTGAGCACTGGGCCATGGTCACGCTGGCCCGCGCGATCGGGTTGGTGAGGTAATAGTCCGCGATCGCATGGGTCAGTGGCGCGCCGTCCAGCACCCCGCTCTCGCCAACCGCCCCCCATGTCGCCGCCGAGGCATCGGCATGGACCGGCGCGGCGTTCAGCGTGGTGAAATGGGTCACATCCCGTTCCAGCGCGGCCAGCAATGTGGCGCGATCGTCATACGGCAGGCGCTTGCCCAGCACGTCGGACAGGGCGCGCAGGATCGCCCAGTCCTCCCTGGCCTCGCCCGGCGGGAAGGCGGCGCGGCGGCCAAGCTGCACCCGGCCCTCGAAATTCACATAGAGACCGTCTTTCTCGGTATAGGCGGCCCCCGGCAGGATCACGTCGGCGTGATGCGCGCCGGCATCGCCATGGCTGCCCTGATAGACCACGAAGGCGCGGCCCAGATGCGCCACATCAAACTCGTCCGCGCCCAGCAGATAGATGAAATCGATCTCGCCCTTCTGGGCGCCGTCCACGATGCCGGCCACATCGCGCCCGCCGGGCCCCGGCAGGAAACCGAGGTCGAGCGCAGCCACGCGGCTGGCGGCGGTGTGCAGGATGTTGAAGCCGTTCCAGCCGCCTTCGGCATGGGTGCCGGCCGGGCCGATCATGCCGGTGTCGGCCGCGATCTTCGCCGCCAGCTTGAGGATCGCCGCGCCGTCTTTGCGGGTCAGCGCGCCCATGCCCAGCACAATCATCGGGCGCTTCGCATCGGTCAGCACCTTTGCGAAAGGATGACTGCCGTTCGCGATCTGCTCCAGCACCGCGATGTCGGTGCCCAGCTGTTCCACGGGGTAGGTCAGGTCCACGGCGGGGCCGATATTGGCCACCTTCACGCCGCCGGCCAGCCACGCCTTGCGGATGCGGGCATTCAGCACCGGCGCATCCCAGCGCGGATGGGCGCCCACCAGCAGGATCGCGTCGGCGGCTTCTACGCCCGCGATGGTGGTGTTGAACAGATAGGTCTGGCGCGAGCCGCCTCCGACCTTTGCGCCATCCTGGCGGCAGTCGAGATTGGCCACGCCCAGCGCGGTCATCAGGTCCTTCAGCGCCTTGATCTCTTCCGCGGCGGCCAGATCGCCCACCACGGCGGCCATCCGTTCCGGCCTGGTCTCCTTCACGCGCGCGGCAATGGCGGCGAAGGCTTCCGCCCATGTCGCCGGCCTGAGCTTGCCGTTCACCCGCACATAGGGCCGGTCGAGGCGCTGGCGCACCAGCCCGTCACAGGCATGGCGCGCCTTGTCGGAAATCCATTCCTCGTTCACTTCTTCGTTCAGGCGCGGCAGCACGCGCATCACCTGGGGCCCGCGCGCGTCCACGCGGATGTTGCAGCCTTGCGCGTCCATCACGTCCACGCTTTCGGTCTTGCGCAACTCCCAGGGCCGCGCGTTGAAGGCATAGGGCTTGCTGGTCAGCGCGCCGACCGGGCACAGATCCACCACATTGCCCGACAGCTCGCTGGCGAAGGCCTTTTCCAGATAGGTGGTGATCTCCACATCCTCGCCGCGGCCCGTTGCGCCCAGGTCGGGCACGCCGGCCACTTCGGTGGCGAAGCGCACGCAGCGGGTGCAGGCGATGCAGCGGGTCATGATCGTCTTGACCAGCGGCCCCATATACTTGTCTTCGACCGCGCGCTTGTTCTCGTTGAAGCGGTGGAAGGCGGCGCGGCCATAGCCCATCGCCTGGTCCTGCAGGTCGCACTCCCCGCCCTGGTCGCAGATCGGGCAGTCCAGCGGATGGTTGATCAGCAGGAATTCCATCACCCCCTCGCGCGCCTTGCGGGCGTAAGGGCTCTTGGTGTTGATCCTGGCTGGCGTGCCGTCCTTGTTGGGGAAGATGTCCTTGACCTGCAGCGCGCAACTGGCCTGCGGCTTGGGCGCGCCCACCCACTCCACCAGGCACATGCGGCAGTTGCCCGCCACGGAAAGGCGCTCGTGATAGCAGAAGCGCGGTATCTCCGCGCCCGCCTGCTCGCAGGCCTGGAGCAGCGTGATCGTCTCCTCCGCCTCGATTTCCTTGCCGTCGACGATGAGCTTGCGCGTGGCCATGAGTTACTCCGCGGCCAACTTTGAGAATTCGGCGATACGTTTTTCGATCTCCGGGCGGAAATGACGGATCAGCCCCTGGATCGGCCAGGCCGCCGCGTCGCCCAGCGCGCAGATGGTATGGCCTTCGACCTGCTTGGTCACTTCCTGCAGCAGGTCGATCTCGTTCACCCGGGCGTCGCCGCGCACCATGCGCGTCAGCACGCGCCACATCCAGCCCGTGCCTTCGCGGCAGGGCGTGCACTGGCCGCAGCTTTCATGCTTGTAGAAATAGGCCAGCCGCTGGATCGCCTTGACGACGTCGGTGGACTTGTCCATCACGATCACGGCCGCCGTGCCCAGGCCCGACTGCACATTCTTGAGCGAGTCGAAATCCATCAGCACATCGTCGCAGATCGATTTGGGCAGGAGCGGCACCGACGCACCGCCCGGGATCACCGCCAGGAGATTGTCCCAGCCGCCGCGCACGCCGCCGCAATGTTTCTCGATCAGCTCGCGCAGCGGGATGCCCATCTCCTCTTCCACGTTGCAGGGCTTGTTCACATGGCCCGAGATGCAGAAGACCTTGGTGCCGGTGTTGTTGGGCCGGCCCAGTCCTGCGAACCAGTCCGCGCCGCGGCGGATGATGGTGGGCGCCACCGCGATGCTTTCGACATTGTTGACGGTGGTGGGGCAGCCATAAAGACCCACATTGGCGGGGAACGGCGGCTTGAGGCGCGGCTGGCCCTTCTTGCCTTCGAGGCTTTCCAGCAGCGCCGTCTCCTCGCCGCAGATGTAGGCGCCCGCGCCGTGATGGACGTAGAGATCGAAATCCCAGCCGTGGATGTTGTTCTTGCCGATCAGCCGGGCGGCGTAGGCTTCGTCCACGGCGCGCTGCAGCGCCTCGCGCTCGCGGATGAATTCGCCGCGCACATAGATGTAGCAGGCATGCGCGCGCATCGCGAACGAGGCCACCAGGCACCCTTCGACCAGCGTGTGCGGATCGTTGCGCATGATGTCGCGGTCCTTGCAAGTGCCCGGCTCGGACTCGTCGGCGTTGACGACCAGATAGTGTGGCCGTTCCTTGACCTCCTTGGGCATGAAGGACCATTTGAGGCCGGTGGGAAAGCCCGCGCCGCCGCGCCCGCGCAGGCCGGATTTCTTCATGATGTCCACGATGGCTTCGGGGCCCAGCGCCAGGATGGCCTTGGTGTTGTCCCACTGGCCGCGCATCTTCGCGGCCTCGAGGCCCGGGCTCTGGAAGCCGTAAAGATTGGTGAAGATGCGGTCCTTGTCGGCAAGCATCAGGTGGCTGCTCCCGGCGGTTTCTGGACGGGCGCTTCGCGGTCGGATGCGCCCTCGGTCGGTTTCTTGGCCTCGGTGTCGGTCACGGCGGGCTGGGGCACCTGATTGTGGTACTTGCCGATCACCGAGCCGTCATAGAGCGAAGGATCGGTCAGGGTCAGCGCGCCGCCCTCGGGCTCGGAGGAGACGCGGCCGTTCTGTGGGCCGGGCTTGAGCGGATTGCCGGCGCGGAACGAGGCGATCAGCCGTTCGGTCGCGGGACCATCCAGGTCTTCGTAGAAGTCCTTGCCGATCTGCAGCATCGGCGCATTCACACAGGCGCCCAGGCATTCGACTTCCATCCAGCTGAATTTTCCGTCTTCAGAGATGGTGTGCGGATGGGGATGGATGTGCTTCCTGCAGGCCTCGACCACGGCATCCGAACCACGAAGCCAGCAGGGCGTAGTGGTGCAGACCTGGACCAGATGATCGCCCACCGGCTCCAGGTTGAACATGGTGTAGAAGGTCGCCACCTCCAGCACCCGGATGAAGGGCATGTCGAGCATCCTGGCGACCGCTTCGATCATGGGATGCGTCACCCAGCCTTCCTGCTCCTGCCCGCGCCAGAGCAGCGAGATCACGGCGCTGGCCTGGCGGCCCGGCGGATATTTCGCGATGGTCGCCTCAGCCCACTGCGCATTCTCCGCGGTGAACGCGAAGCTGGCGGGCTGGACTTCCGGCGGGGCAAGGCGGCGGAGCGACATGTTTCCCTTGGGGCGCTTACTTTGCGAAATCGACGCGGCTGATCAGCCCGTCCTTGAAGGTATAGATGGCAATGATCTCGAATTCCTCGCCGCCGGGCGCGCGGATCACCAGCTCGTGATCCACCACGGTGTTGCCGACCGCGATGCGGTTCTTCAGAACCGCCTTGTTCTGCGGAAACTGGCCGAACGCCTTGGCATAGCGCGCCCTGATCGCGTCGCGCGAGGTTTCGCTCGGCGTCCCGTTCAGGCCCGACACCACGCAGTCCTCCGCGAAGAAGGACACATAGGTGTCGAGGTCCTGCGCGTTGTAGGCGTCGAGCTGCTTCTGCGCGATGGCGATGTTGGGATTGACGTGCACGCTCACCGGTCCACCTCTCCGAACACGATGTCGAGCGAGCCCAGCACGGCGGACACGTCGGCCAGCATGTGGCCCTTGCACATGTAATCCATCGCCTGAAGGTGCACATAGCTGGGCGCGCGGATCTTGCAGCGCTGCGGTTTGTTGGTGCCGTCGGCTACCAGATAGACGCCGAACTCGCCCTTGGGCGCCTCGACCGCCGCATAGGCCTCGCCTGCCGGCACATGGAAGCCTTCGGTATAGAGCTTGAAGTGATGGATCAGCGCCTCCATCGAGGTCTTCATCTCGCCGCGGCGAGGCGGCACCACCTTGTTGTCGGTGGAGACGACCGGGCCCGGCGGCATCTTCTCGATGCACTGGCGCATGATCTTGGTCGCTTCGCGCATCTCTTCCATGCGCATCACGTAGCGGTCGTAATTGTCGCCGTTCTTGCCAACCGGAATCTTGAAGTCGAGTTCGTTGTAGCACTCATAGGGCTGGCTGCGGCGCAGGTCCCATTTCACGCCGGTCGAACGCAGCATCACGCCGGACATGCCCCACATCTCGGCCTCGGCGCGGGTGATCACGCCGATGTCCACGTTGCGCTGCTTGAAGATGCGGTTCTCGGTCAGCAGGCCTTCGATGTCGTCCAGCACCTTGGGGAAATGATCGCAGAATTTCAGGATGTCCTCTGCCAGGCCCGGCGGCATGTCCTGATGCACGCCGCCCGCGCGGAAGAAGGCCGCATGCATGCGGCTGCCGCTGATGCGCTCATAGAACACCATCAGCTTCTCGCGCTCTTCAAATCCCCACAGCGGCGGGGTGAGCGCGCCGACGTCCATCGCCTGGGTCGTGACGTTCAGCAGGTGGTTCAGCAGGCGGCCGATCTCGGAATAGAGCACGCGGATATACTGGCCGCGCCTGGGCACTTCCAGGCCCAGCAGCTTTTCGATCGCCAGGCAGAAGGCATGTTCCTGGTTCATCGGCGCGACATAGTCGAGCCGGTCGAAATAGGGGATCGCCTGGAGATAGGTCTTGTGCTCGATCAGCTTCTCGGTGCCGCGATGGAGCAGGCCGATGTGCGGATCGACGCGGGTGACGATCTCGCCGTCCAGGTCGAGGATCAGGCGCAGCACGCCGTGCGCCGCCGGATGCTGCGGCCCGAAATTGATGGTGAGCTGCGGCTCGTCGGTCACGTTGCCGAGCTTGCTGTCCAGCGTGACGGTGGTCATGGCTTCTTCCCGGGATCGCCGGAGGCAACGCCCGGCGCCATCGCGGCCTTTTCGTCGCCCGGCAGGATATGCGGCGCGCCTTCCCACGGGCTCATGAAATCGAAGTCGCGGAATTCCTGGACCAGCTGCACCGGCTGATAGACCACGCGCTTGAGTTCGTCGTCATAGCGCAATTCGACATAACCGGTGAGCGGAAAGTCCTTGCGCAACGGATAGCCGGAGAAACCGTAATCGGTGAGGATGCGCCGCAGGTCCGGATGCCCGTCGAAGGGCACGCCATACATGTCGAACGTCTCGCGCTCGAACCAGCCGGCCGCGGGGTATATGGAGACGATGGAGGGCACGCTTTCCCCCTCCCCCGCCTGTGCCTTGACGCGGATGCGCGCGTTCTTCGTCAGCGACAGCAGATGATAGACGACATCGAAGCGCTTTGGGCGCTGCGGCCAGTCATTGCCGCAGATGTCCACCAGGATCTTGAAGTCCTGCGCATCGCGCAGATGGGCCATCACTGCGGGGATATCGGCCGGCACGACTTCGAGGGTAAGCTCGCCGCGCGCCAGCACCGTGCCGGTCACGGCGGCGCCCAGCGCCGAGGTGATGCTTTCGCTCAAGGACTCCAGATCGGTCATATCAGCGCTCGATCGTTCCGGTGCGGCGTATCTTCCGCTGCAGCAGGAGGATTCCGTACACCAGCGCCTCGGCCGTGGGCGGACAGCCGGGAACATAGATGTCCACCGGCACGATGCGGTCGCAGCCGCGCACCACCGCATAGCTGTAGTGGTAGTAACCGCCGCCATTGGCGCACGATCCCATCGAGATCACATAGCGCGGCTCGGGCATCTGGTCGTAGACCTTGCGCAGCGCGGGCGCCATCTTGTTGGTCAGCGTGCCGGCGACGATCATTACGTCGCTCTGCCGCGGGCTGGCGCGCGGCGCGATGCCGAACCGCTCCAGGTCGTAGCGCGGCATCGACGCCTGCATCATCTCCACCGCGCAGCAGGCCAGCCCGAAGGTCATCCACATCAGCGAGCCGGTGCGCGCCCAGTTCACCAGCGCCTCGGAACTGGTGACTAGGAAGCCCTTGTCGGCCATCTCGGCCTGCAGCGCCTTGAAATAGGGATCGTTGTCGCCGATGGCGGGGTTGGCGCCTTCGACTCCGGCGCGGCCTGCCTTGCCTGCAGGAATCACTCCCATTCGAGCGCGCCCTTCTTCCATTCATAGATGAAACCGACCGTCAGCACGCCCAGGAACACCATCATGGACCAGAAGGCGAAGACGCCCGTCGCGCCCAGCGTGATGGCCCAGGGGAACAGGAACGCCACTTCCAGGTCGAAGATGATGAACAGGATGGAAACCAGATAGAAACGCACATCGAACTTCATGCGCGCGTCGCCGAAGGCGGGAAAACCGCATTCATAAGCCGAAAGCTTTTCGGGATCGGGCTTGCTGGGCGCCACGACCAGCGGCACCAGGATCAGCGCTCCGCCGAGAACGGCCGCCAGCCCGATGAAGATCAGGATCGGCAGATACTCCAGCAGCAGCTTTTCCATACGCGTATCCCATGGCCCATGCCCCAAGCGCACTTGCGCCCCCAACTGGCCGGACCGGTGTCATTTCGCGCGCGCAGTATAGGCAGGCCCTGCCCGCGCGCAACGCGGGGTTTAAAGGAAGATTCGCGGCAGAAAAACAGGAAAATCAGCGCGGGAACGGGGGTGCGACGATGGCAATGGCAACCGCGCGCTTAATTGCGAACCATTCTTAGGAAGCGAGAGTCCGCGGCCTCCGGCAACACTGCGGAACGGGCCGTTTCCAGAGAAATGGCGGGAGCGACGGGATCGAGCCGGGGCTAGCGCCAGCGTCATGCCCCGGCGAGATGAACCCGCGAGCGGGTTCGGCAAACGAACCACTTCCTCAATTTTACTGAGAAAGTGGCGGGAGCGACGGGGCTCGAACCCGCGACCTTCGGCGTGACAGGCCGACACTCTAACCAACTGAGCTACGCCCCCGCGAAGCTGCGTCCGGCAAGCCGGACCGCGCGCGAAGGGGGCCGATGTAGGGGAGCCCCCAACCCAAGTCAAGCGCCAGTCCGCGAAGATCCCGGACCGCAAATGACCGTCATTGATCCTGCTCCGGGGCCTGCTGATCCGGTGGCGCGCCGCCCGGCCTGCGGCCCCGGCGCACATGCTCTCCATCGGGCTGCGCCGGCTTGCCGGGGCCCGCGCCCGCCGGACCCAGTTCCTGCGGCGTCAGTTTCCCATCATGGTTGCGGTCGAGCTGATCGAACAGCGAATAAGGCACGGCGGAAAATTCGGTGTAGTCGATGCAGCCATCCTGGTTCCAATCCATCAGCGGCGTTGCGGTGGACTGGTCGGCATCCACACGCGCCTGATTGATCTCGCCCACCTGCTCCGCATCCAGGCACGCATTGTGGTGCGTATCGTGCGCCGCGAATTCCGCCCGGAGGCCCGCGATCAGTTCCGTCCGGGTCAGCGTGCCGTCATGATTGGCGTCGTATTTCAGGAGCATGGCGGAGGAGCCGCCATGATAATTTTCGTCCCGCGGCTTTTCGGCCGGGCGCATCCAGGGAGGGGGCTGCTGCCGCCCGCCGCAGGCGGCAAGCAGAAGAGCGGAAACGGCAAGCAGGATCGGCAGGCGCAAGCAGGATTCCTTTTGCAGCAAGTTAGCGGCGGCGCAGCGGGATGACCAATGACGGGTTGGACATGTGCGAGAGCCCCGCACCGCTCCTTCCGGGCCAAAGGACATGGTGGGCGGTGACGGGTTCGAACCGCCGACCCTATCGGTGTAAACGATATGCTCTACCAGCTGAGCTAACCGCCCGGACGCCGCCTCATACCATGCCGTGCGGCTGCGGCAATGCCGTTCGCCGCGGCCTGCCAAGAACCAGCCACAGCGCGCCGCCCAGCAGCAGCATCAGCACGACGGCCTTGGCCGTGAGGAACTTGAGGCCGAGGATCGCCGCCAGCACGGCCGCATGGACCGCCAGCCAGACCAGGACCAGCGGCATCAGGATGGACCGCGCCTGCCCGCTCAATTCAGCGAATCCTTGAGTTGCTTGCCGGGACGGAACCGCGGCTGGCGCGACGGCTTGATGGTGATCTCTTCACCGGTCTGCGGGTTGCGCCCCTTGCCGCCCGCACGTGTTGCCACCACAAACACACCGAAGCCGGTCAGGCGCACTTCCTCGCCCGTCTTGAGCGTGGCGGCGATGAGATCGAAAACCCCATCCACGGCCTTCGCGGCGTCGTTCTTGGCAAGACCCGTCGTGTCCGAAAGCTTCTGGATGAGATCGTTCTTGTTCACGGATGGCTCCTTTTTTAAGTGTCGCTCCGGCTCTCGCCGACGCTCCTTACAGTGGTCGCTCCGGCTCCCGCCGACGCTCCTTGCAGTGGTCGCTCCGCTCGCGCAGGTGCTTCCTCCCCCGCCATTTTGGCGCTGCCAGCATGGCGGGGCAGAACTGTAGGGGGGGCCAGAGCGGCCCGTAAAGCCGAAAACACGCGGAATCGGGGGATTTCTGCCTTGCGCCGGCAAAGAAAAAGGGCCCGGAACCACGGCTCCGGGCCCTGTCTTCAGGTATTTAGTCCTAGTGGGTGACCATCTGGTCGATATCTTCATCGGCCAGGGGAAGCCGGGTCCCGACCTCCGGTTCAACCCAGTCGATCGCCTCCGGCTGGCGGGTCAACGCCACCTGCAGCACCTCGCCCATCGACGACACAGGCACGATCTTCATGCCGGTCTTCACATTGTCGGGTACCTCGGCAAGATCCTTCTCGTTCTCCTTGGGGATGATCACCGTGGTGATCCCTGCCCTGAGAGCCGCCAGGAGCTTTTCCTTCAGGCCCCCGATGGGCAGCGCCCGGCCACGCAACGTCACCTCGCCGGTCATCGCCACATCGCGGCGCACCGGAATGCCGGTGATCACCGAAATGATGGAGGTGGCCATCGCCAGTCCGGCCGAAGGACCGTCCTTCGGGGTCGCCCCTTCCGGCACGTGCACATGGATGTCGATCTTGTCGAACAGCGGCGGCTTGATGCCGAAGCTGGTCGCCTTGGAGCGGACATAGGACCTGGCCGCGTCGATCGACTCCTTCATCACGTCGCCCAGCTTGCCCGTCGCCTGGAAACGGCCCTTGCCGGGCAGCATGACGGACTCGATGGTAAGCGTCTCGCCGCCGACCTCGGTCCAGGCCAGCCCCGTGACGACGCCGACCTGATCCTCGCCTTCGATCTCGCCGAACCGGTGACGGCGCACGCCGGCGAAGCTGCCGAGATTGCCGGCGGTGACCTCCACCTGCTTGACCTTCTTGGACAGGATCTCCTTCACCGCCTTGCGCGCCAGGTTGGCGATCTCGCGCTTCAGATTGCGCACGCCAGCCTCGCGGCTGTAGTAGCGGATCAGATCGCGGATGGCGTCATCGGTGATCGTCCATTCCGTGGGCTTGAGGCCATGCGCCTTGACCTCTTCCGGGATCAGGTGACGCTTGGCGATCTCGACCTTCTCGTCCTCGGTGTAGCCGGGGATGCGGATGATCTCCATGCGGTCCATCAGCGGCTGCGGCATGTGCAGGCTGTTGGCCGTGGTGACGAACATCACGTCCGAGAGATCGAAATCGACCTCCAGGTAATGATCGTTGAAGGTGGCGTTCTGCTCGGGGTCCAGCACCTCCAGCAGCGCCGACGACGGATCGCCGCGATAGTCCGCGCCCAGCTTGTCGATCTCGTCCAGCAGGAACAGCGGGTTCGAGGTCTTCGCCTTCTTCATCGACTGGATGATCTTGCCGGGCATCGAGCCGATATAAGTGCGCCGGTGACCGCGTATCTCGGCCTCGTCGCGCATGCCGCCCAGCGACATGCGGACATATTCGCGGCCGGTGGCCTTGGCGATGGACTTGGCCAGCGAGGTCTTGCCCACGCCCGGAGGCCCGACCAGGCACAGGATCGGTCCCTTCAGCTTGCCGACGCGCTGCTGCACGGCCAGGTATTCAAGGATGCGCTCCTTGACCTTCTCCAGGCCGAAATGGTCGTCGTTCAGCACTTTCTCGGCGGCAACGATGTCGCGCTTGACCTTGCTCTTCTTGCCCCAGGGCAGCGAAAGCAGCCAGTCCAGATAGTTGCGCACCACCGTGGCTTCGGCCGACATGGGCGACATGGAGCGCAGCTTCTTGACCTCGGCCTGCGCTTTCTCGCGCGCTTCCTTCGACAGCTTGGTCTTGCGGATGCGCTCTTCCAGCTCGTTCATCTCGTCGCGGCCTTCTTCGCCTTCGCCGAGTTCCTTCTGGATCGCCTTGAGCTGCTCGTTCAGGTAATATTCGCGCTGCGTCTTCTCCATCTGGCGCTTGACGCGGCTGCGGATCTTCCGCTCGACCTGCAGCACGCCGATCTCCGCCTCGATCAGCGAAAGGATCTTCTCCAGCCGCTCGGTGGTGCCGAACGTCTCCAGAAGCGCCTGGCGGTCGCCGATCTTCACCGACAGGTGGGAGGCGACGGTATCGGCCAGCTTGGCCGCATCGTCGATCTGAGCCACCGCCGCCAGCGTTTCGGACGGGATCTTCTTGTTGAGCTTTATGTACTGCTCGAAATTGGCCTTCACCGTGCGCATCAGCGCCTCGGATTCCTGGGCGGGCGGGGAATCCTCCACCACCTTCTCGACCGTGGCCTGGAAGAAGTCGGTGCGGGGGCTGAAACCGGTCACGCGAGCCCGCGCCTTGCCTTCGACCAGCACGCGCACGGTCTGGTCGGGCAGCTTCAGCAGCTGCAGCACGGTCGCGAGCGTGCCGATGGAATGCAGTCCATCGGCCGACGGATCGTCTTCCGCGGCGTTCTTCTGGGTCAGAAGCAGGATCTGCTTCTCGTCGTTCATCACCTCTTCGAGCGCGCGCACGGACTTCTCGCGGCCCACGAACAGGGGAACGATCATGTGAGGGAATACGACGATGTCGCGCAGCGGCAGAACCGGCGCGCTCGCCGGGTTGTCGCGGGTCTCTGCAGTCTTGGTGGCGTCATCCGCCATGTGCTTGCTCCTGCCGGGTCTGCCGGCGCTTGGATCGGCTTCCCCGACTGGGCGAAGCCTGGAATAGGGAGCCGCCCATCCGGCCGACTCCGGATACGGTAAAGTGGCCTCCCTAATGGAGTGTTTCAAGGCAGCCAAGGGCTTATCGCGGCAAGTTCCCGTTTTCGCAGTGGAAATCGCCGGGAACCGCATTTTTTTGAGCCGCCATGGCAGAATTGCCGCCCGTATGCGGAGCAATTGCCTGTCATGGCGGCCCGCGTCTATCGTGGCGGTAACGATAAGATAAAGGGGGAAAAGGATGCTGGACAGGCGCGCCGTCATCGCCATGCTGGGGGCCCTGCCGCCGGCGGCTTTTGCCCCCTCCGCTTTCGCGCAAGACCGCACCCTGCCCTTTTACGCCAGCGTGGGTCCGCGGCTGTCGCTTTACGCACTGGACGTCGCGGCGGCGACACTGACGCCCAGGGGCGCGGTGACGCTGCCGGCGAATGTCCAGTATGCCTGGCCCGATCCCGCGCGCCGGTTCCTCTATGTGGTGGCAAGCAACACAAAACCGGGCGGACTGGGCCCCGATGCCGGAGGCCATTGCGCGCAGGCTTTCCGCATCGGCGCCGACGGCGCGCTGAGCGCGCATGGCCGCGCGGTGACGCTCGCGCACCGGCCGATCCACGCCACCGTGGACCACACCGGCCGCTTTCTCCTGATCGCCTACAACCTGCCCAGCAGCATCACCGTCCACCGGCTGAACGCCGACGGCACGATCGGCGAGCCGGTAGTGCAGAAGCACGCGCTGGATACCGGCATCTATGCCCATCAGGTGCGCGTGACGCCGGGCAACCGGACGGCGGCGCTGGTGACGCGCGGCAACGATCCCCGTCCCGGTCATCCCGAGGACCCGGGCGCGATCAAGGTATTCGCATTCGAAGACGGCCAGCTTTCCAATCTCCAGCCGCTGGCGCCGCACGGCAACGGCATCGGCTTTGGCCCCCGTCACCTGGACTTCGCGCCACACCATGTCGCCGTTTCGCTGGAACGCGAGAATGCGCTTTGCATCTATGACCTCAAGACCGATGGCACTTTCGGCGCCGAACCGCTGTTCATCAGGAACGCACTGGCCGATCCCGGCGCGAAGGCGAAATATCCGGGACAGACCGCAGGACCGGTCCACGTCCATCCCAACGGCCGTTTCGTCTATCAGACCAACCGCGGATCGGGGACCGTGGACTATCAGGGCCGGAAAGTCTGGAACGGCGGCGAGAACGACATCGCGGTCTGGTCGCTGAATCCCCAGACCGGAGAGCCCACCCGCATCCAGAACATCGACAGCCACGGCTTCGAGATTCGCACCTTCGCCATCGATCCGGGCGGCACCTTGCTGATCGCCGCCAGCCAACTTGCCCTGCCCGTGCACACAGGGAACCGCGTTGAGGACGTCAGTGCGGGACTGTCGCTGTTCCGCATAGGAACCGACGGGAAGCTTGCCTTCCTGCGCAAACACGATGTGGACACAAGCGCGGGAACGCAGTTCTGGTGCGGTCTGCTGACCATGCCGTGACGTCCGCGCCGCGGCGCGGATCTCCCCGATATCACAAAAATGTCCCGTGTTCCCTGCCGCTTACGTCATAGCGTGCCTTTCAGGGAGCGTACCGGACTTCGGGATG
Organism: Rhizomicrobium sp.; assembly: GCA_035547015.1. GTDB lineage: Bacteria > Pseudomonadota > Alphaproteobacteria > Micropepsales > Micropepsaceae > Rhizomicrobium. The sequence goes on from DASZVO010000008.1 coordinate 75,738, forward strand.
AACCAGATTGCAGCGCCGATCATTTCGAAACCAGGTGTCCCGCGCATGGCCGTCACGGGCCGGGAAAAGCTGTACGCGCTGCAGATGCTGCGCTTCCTGGCGGCCTTCATGGTCTTCTTCTCCCATGTCGAGGATCGCTACGACAATTGGGAGCAGAAATACCACATGACAGTTCCGCGCCTGGGCCTGGACGGGCAGTTGGGCGTGGACATCTTCTTCGTCATCAGCGGCTTCGTGATGGGATATGTCGCGCTGGACAAGTTCGGCCGCAAGGATGCGCCGCGCAATTTCGCCGCCGACCGGATAAGCAAGATCATCCCGCTCTATTGGGCCCTCACCCTGCTCCAGTGCGTCATATTCCTGGCGAGTTCCCGCCTGGGCGGCCATTTCGACATGGGGCGGCTGAACCTGGGCGAACTGTTCAAGAGCCTGTTCTTCATCCCCTACTTCAACGTGGAGGGAAAGCACCGGCCGATCCTGGGACAGGGCTGGACGCTGAACTATGAGATGGCCTTCTACGTCGTGGTGGCCGCAAGCCTGTTCCTGCGCCGCGCCTGGGGCATCGCGGCGATAACGGCGAGTTTCTTCCTGGTCTGGCTGGCGGGCACCCTGCTGCATTCCCAGAATGCGCTGCTGCGCGTCTGGTCATCGCCCATCATCTTCGAATTCCTGATGGGCTTCTATCTGGCGGCCGTCCGCAGCGCGTGGCTGGCCTCCGGCAGAACGCTGCCGCGGATTCCGGGCGTCACGCTGCTGATCGCCGCGATCGTCATGATCCATGTCCTTTTCGTCGGCAGGCACGCATCCATGTGGGTCAATGCCGGCGTCGGGCTCGTCACCGTCGGGCTTTGCGTGCTGACCTGGAACACCGCGCCCCGGGACATCGTGCGGCGGACCATGGTGCGGCTGGGCGACAGTTCCTACAGCCTCTACCTGTCGCACAACCTCACCCTGCTGGCGATGGGCGTGATGTGGCGGGGGATCTTCGGGCCGCACGCGATCTGGGCCTATGTGCCGGCGGTGATCGCCGCCGGCCTGATGGCGGGCCATCTCTGCTATCTGGTGCTGGAGCAGCCGGGCACGCGGCTGCTGCGCAGCGTGCTGCGCGGCAGATCCGGCCGGCGCGAACCGCAGCCGGCGCCGGCTCAGGAAGCGGACTTCTCCCTCGCCTCGACCTTGTCGGAATAGGTATAGAGCGGGCGCGCCTTGCCCTCGACCACGTCGCTGGTGATGACCACTTCCTGCACGCCCGACAGGGTCGGCAGTTCGAACATGGTCTCCAGCAGGATGCCTTCGAGGATCGAGCGCAGGCCGCGCGCGCCGGTCTTGCGCTGGATCGCCTTGCGGGCGATGGCGTGCAGCGCCTCTTCCTGGAAGCGCAGCTTGACGCCTTCCATCTCGAACATGCGCATATACTGCTTGGCCAGCGCGTTCTTGGGCCGGGTGAGGATTTCGATCAGCGCCGGTTCGGTCAGGTCGCCCAGCGTCGCCAGCACCGGCAGGCGGCCGATGAATTCCGGGATCAGGCCGAACTTGAGCAGGTCTTCCGGCTCGATCTCGCGCAGCAGTTCGCCCGTGCCGCGCTCGTCCGGCCCCTTGGGATTGGCGCCGAAGCCCATCGACGAGCCCTGGGTGCGCTGGGCGATGATGCGGTCGAGACCCGCAAAGGCGCCGCCGCAGATGAACAGGATGTTGGTCGTGTCCACCTGCAGGAACTCCTGCTGGGGATGCTTGCGGCCGCCCTGAGGGGGAACCGACGCCACGGTTCCTTCCATGATCTTGAGCAGCGCCTGCTGCACGCCTTCGCCCGACACGTCACGGGTGATGGACGGGTTGTCGGACTTGCGGCTGATCTTGTCGACCTCGTCGATATAAACGATGCCGCGCTGGGCGCGTTCGACATTGTAATCGGCGGCCTGCAGCAGCTTGAGGATGATGTTCTCCACGTCCTCGCCGACATAGCCGGCCTCGGTCAGGGTGGTGGCGTCGGCCATCGTGAAGGGCACGTCCAGGATGCGCGCCAGCGTCTGGGCCAGCAGCGTCTTGCCGCAGCCGGTGGGGCCGATCAGCAGGATGTTGGACTTGGCGAGTTCCACATCGCCGTTCTTGCCGGCCGAATTGATGCGCTTGTAATGATTGTGGACCGCGACCGACAGCACCTTCTTGGCATGGGCCTGGCCGACCACATAGTCGTCCAGCACCTTGAAGATCTCCTGGGGGGTGGGGACACCCTCCTTGGACTTCATGAAGGAGGTCTTGTTCTCCTCCCGGATGATCTCCATGCAGAGTTCGACGCATTCGTCGCAGATGAACACGGTCGGGCCCGCGATGAGCTTGCGGACTTCATGCTGGCTCTTGCCGCAGAAGGAACAATAAAGGGTGTTCTTGGACTCGCCGCCGCTGGCCTTGCTCATCGTCTTTCCACCGGGCCCTTTCGCCCAAAACGTCCTTTTACAGACTGACAGCCTTCAGCCTAGACGGCATACGCTGCTTTGCACAATGCAGGAATAATGCCGAAGCACGCCCGCATCCCCACATTCGACCATGCTAGGGCCGCCGGGATCAAGATTTCTTTAATCCGGCGGAACACCGGATTCGCCTGGAATCCCGGAACTTTAGCCCGGAAATCGCCCCTATTGGGGCGCGGCCTCCGGCTCCGGGCGGCGCTCCATCACGTGATCGAGCAGCCCGAAGGCCTTGGCCTCCTCGCCGGTCATGTAGGTATCGCGGTCCAGCATCTTTTCAATGGCTTCCACCGTCTGGCCGGTGTGGCGGGCATAGATCTCGTTCAACCGCCGCTTGAGCTTGACGATCTCCTGGGCGTGGCGGGCGATGTCCGCCGCCTGGCCGTAAAAGGAGGCGCTGGGCTGGTGGACCATCACCCGGGCGTTGGGCAGCGCATACCGCTCGCCCTTCTTGCCGGCGCACAGCAGCAGCGAGCCCATCGAGGCCGCCTGGCCAATGCAATAGGTGTGAATCTGGGGCCGCACGTACTGCATGGTGTCGTAGATCGCCATGCCCGCCGTGACCAGCCCGCCCGGCGAGTTGATGTACATGTGGATTTCCTTCTTGGGGTTCTCGGCCTCCAGGAAGAGAAGCTGGGCGGTAAGCAGGCTGGCGCCGTAATCCTCGACAGGCCCGGTGATGAAGATCAGCCGTTCCTTGAGCAGGCGGGAATAGATGTCGAAGGCGCGCTCGCCGCGGGCGGTCTGCTCGACCACCATCGGAACCAGGGTATTGTTGTAGAATTCGACGGGATCGGCCATTTCGCGCGCCTCTGCTTCAGTTCACCTGCCCGAATCGGCGGCAGACAGTAGCCGGAAAATCCCCGGCCGGGACTTAAATATAGCGTGCCTTCCGGGGATTGCGACCCTGGCCTCGCCGGGCCCGGGACGATCAGGCCGTCGCCGGTTCGTCCTCCGGGTCGGCGAACAGGGTTTCCCTGTCCACCTTGCGTTCGGTCACCGTGGCCAGCTCGGCGATGAAATCCACCACCTTGTCTTCGAACAGCGGCGCGCGGATCTCGGCCTGGGCCTGTGGATTGTTGGCGTAGAAGCGGAACACCTGCTGTTCCTGGCCCGGGAACTGGCGCGCGCGCGCCATGATCGCGCGCTGGACCTCGTCATTGGCGATCGTGATTCCGTTCTGCTCACCCAGCTTGCCCAGCACCAGGCCCAGGCGGACGCGCCGTTCGGCGATCTTGCGGTACTCGGCCTTCAGCTCGTCCTCGGTCTTGCCCTCGTCGGCGGCGGTCTTGCCCTCGCGCTTCAGTTCGTCCTGTACCTGGGCCCAGATGTTGGTGAATTCATGCTCCACCATCGCGGGCGGCAGTGGGAAGCTGTGCGTATTGTCCAGCGCATCCAGCACCCGGCGCTTGAGATGCAGGCGCGAGGCGGCCTTGTAGTCGCCTGCCAACTGTTCGCGCACGCGCTCCTTCAGGGTGGCCAGGTCGTCGAGGCCCAGCTTCTTCGCCAGCTCGTCGTCGATCTTCATCTCTTCCGGGGCCTTTACTTCCTTCACCGTGACGGCGAAGACCGCGTCCTTCCCGGCCATCTCGGGGGCGTGATATTCGGCCGGGAAGGTGACTTTCACCTCGCGCTGCTCGCCAGCCTTCGCGCCGATCAGCCCGTCCTCGAAGCCCGGAATGAAGGTGCCGGAGCCCAGCGTGAGGTTGAAGTCCTCGCCCTTCCCGCCCGGAAATTCGACGCCGTCGGTGCTGCCGGCATAGTCGATCACGACCACGTCGTCTTTTTCCGCCGCGCCGTCCTTGGTGACATAGTTGCGGACATTCTGCGCCAGCCGCTCCAGCGCCTCGTCCACGTCGGCGTCGGTGATGTCGGCCACCAGCTTCTCGACCGTGAGCTTGGAGACGTCCGCGATCTCGAAATCGGGCATCAGGTCCACGATCACCTTGAAGGTGAGGTCGGCCTTGCCGTCCACCACGTCCTCCACGCTGCCCACCGGCTCGACGCGCGGCTGCAGGGCGGGCTTGAGCTTGTTGTCGGCGATGGCCTTCTGGCTGCCCTCGTTGACGGCCTGCTCGACCACCTCGCCCATGATGGACTTGCCGAACTGCTTCTTGAGGAACGAGACCGGCGCTTTGCCGGGGCGGAAGCCCTTGAGGTTCACGCGCGGCTTCATCTCTTCCAGGCGCTGGGTGACGCGGCTTTCCAGATCGGCGGCCGGAACGGTGACCGTGAACTGCCTGTGCAGGTCCTGGGAAAGGGTCTCGCTGATCTGCATGTCGAACGTCCTTGCTTAATGGCCGCTTGGCCTGTGTTTTCCTCTGCCGCGGGCACGCCAAGACGGTGTCGCGCGCGTGCCCCTGGCCGGCACGCCCCTGGCGCACCATGAAATGGTGCGGGCAGAGGGACTTGAACCCCCACGACTTTCGTCACTGGAACCTAAATCCAGCGCGTCTACCAGTTCCGCCATGTCCGCAGTTTTACAATTGGCGGCTCTTCTATGGGTTAGACGGTCTCTAGTAAACCGGGCTGTGGGCCTGGACGATGGAATATCCGGCGCGGCCATGCCCCACAGTTTCGGGTTCTTATATTTATCTTTTTATATCAGGCAGTTATACGGAGGAGCTCTTGTGGCGTATCAAGATCGGGCGCCCTGTGGATACGAGTCACGGGCCCGGCGAACACATGGACCTTGCTGTTGCCGCCATGGGATTATTCAGAGGGACTATTAAAGTCATCGGGCAACGGGCGGCAGCATGACCGCGCAGCCAAAGGGGGAAATGCCATGACCAACGCCGCGGCCAGCCGGCCGTCCCGCCGTCGCATGCTTCGGACCGTATCCGGCGCTCTTTTGGCGGGAGCCGCCCTGCCCGCCCTGGCGCAGCAGGGACCGAACGCGCCCTATAACCCGACGCCGGCCAAACGCATCGGCCAGCCCCAGGAAGGCCCGGATACGCCCAAACTGACCACCTATATGGACGATCCGCTGAGCGATCAGGAGGCTATTCGAATCAAGCAGCTGGGCATCGACTGGGTCGACGTCCAGGCGGTGCCGGAGCAGCCCTGGGGCCTCGGCTATCTGCAGCCGCGCGTCGATGCGCTGAAGACGCACAGTATGCGTATCGGCATCATGATGATCCGGTGGTCCTACAGGGACGGCATGGATCCCAACATGAACAAGATCGTGCGCGGGCTGCCCGGCCGCGACGAGGAGATCGCCAAGATCAAGCAGACCATCGCCAATTGCGGCAAGCTGGGCATCCCCGTGGTGGAGTGGAACTTCTACAACCATCGCGCGGTCGACGGCTACCGGCAGACGCCGGGCCGCGGCGGCGCCGGCATGACCGCCTTCAAGTACGAACGGATGAAAGACCTGCCGCCTCTGCCGGAAGAGCCGCCCCAGACCTATGAGGACACCTGGAAGAACATCGGCTACTTCCTAAAGGAGGTGGTGCCGGTGGCGGAAAAGAGCAACGTCGTGCTGTCGGTGCATCCCAACGATCCGCCCGCGCCGCTGAGCCGCGGCTCGGCCCAGGTGCTGAACAGTTTCTCGGACTGGAAGCGGCTGGTGGAGACGGTGAATTCACCTTCCAACACCATGACATGGGATTGCGGCGTTACCCGCGAGCTGGGCGAGGATCCGGTCGTGGTGGGCAACTGGCTGGCCAGCCGCAACCGCATCGGCCAGGTGCATTTCCGCAACGTCAACATGCACAAGCCGCGCGAGGATTATACCGAGGTCTTTCCGGACAATGGCGACAACGACATGTACGAGGTCATGAAGCTGCTGGTGAAGAACAACTACAAGCGGCTGATCTTCCCAGAGCATCCGCGCGACCTCGACATCGACAAGCTGTTGCCCAAGGGCACCAATCCCACCGCGGCCTGGGCCTATAACATCGGTCACTGCCGGGCGATGCTGCAGATCGCGCTGCGCGAACTGCGCGGGATCTGACGGCCGGCCGGCATTGCGCGGGCAGATGTCCGGAGCCCCAGATCGCGCAAAATCCATCTTTGCGGTTAACATCTTCGCAAGCGTGGGCGCGTTAGCCTTCCTCAAAGACCGGAAGGGACCGCAATGGCCACCGCTGATACCGCCGCCGCTTATGTTGCGCGCCCCGAACGCTGGGACTGCGACATGGGGGTCATGATCAGGGACGATTGCGACCGCGCCATCGCCGGACGGCTGGCCAACATCTCCGAAGGCGGCTTCATGGCCGAATGCGAGGAGAAGATCCGCAAGGGCGCCGTGGTCGATGTGGACATACCGGGCCGCGGCCCCGTGCGCGCGGAAGTACGCTGGGTGCTGGGCTGGCGCTTTGGCGCGATGATCCTGGGCTGACGCCTAGGCGGCACTATAGGACAGAAGCTTGTTGAGAACCTCCGCCAGGCAATCGGCGGATCGGCGCAACTCGTCCGCCTGCGCCAGCGACACGTCGATCCACTGACCGTCGATCAGGCCTTCGGCGCGGCGGCAACCGCTCTCAAGCTCGGCCGCCATGTCGAGGAGACGCAGCACCGTGCGGGCATATTCGCGAATGCCGGTGCCTTCGAAGGATTTCGGAATCGCCATCGCATTCCCCGCCCGCATTCATGCCGCATCGAGGCCACCTGCGAAAGCGTAGGCGCGGCGCGTCAGAACCTGAAGATGGTGCCGACGCTCACGACCAGCGGATGGATGGGCGCCTCGCCCACGACCGGCGCGCCGAACAGGGTGCCGGTGGCGCGGGTTTCGAGCCAAGCCTTCTTGACCTCGGCGTAGAAGCCGTAGCGATCGCTGACCATGAAGTCCGCGCCGGCTTCCACCACCGGCGCCAGGTCGTTGGTCAGATGGGTGTTGAGGAGAACGCCCGCATCCGAAGAATGGAACATGATCATGTAGCTGCCGCCGGCGCCCACATAGGGACGGAACCAGCCTTCCTCGAACGGACGATATTGGATGGTCAGGGCCGTCGGGCCATAGGTGACCTGCGAAAGCTTGCCGAGCACCGCCGCCGTGCCGCCGCCGCTGGCGTCGATGGTGGGCGGCAGGCCCGCGGTGAGAACCGCCGCGAGATGGTCGTAGAAATTCCATCCGATCTGGATCGACGGCGTAAAATGATTGTCGGTGTTGAGCTTGGCGCCGGGATAAGGCGCGCCGCCAACCGACAGATTCAGGTGATCCTGCAAGGCCAGCATGGTCGCGCCGGCCTTGATGAACCATTTGCCCGACGGCGCATCCTCCTGGGTGGCGACATAATCGCTGCCGCCGAACCGGTAGGCGACGCCAAAGGTGACGGACACGGGATCCAGCTTGGCATGGGCAACGATGGCTTCGGGCCCAAGCATGCCGCTGCCCAGCGTATTGTAGAAGGCCTTCTTGACGTCGACAAAGGCGGCGAAGTCGTCGCTGAAGTTGTAGTCCATGCCGCCTTGCAGGACCAGGCCGGTGCCCGGGCCGATATGGAAGTTGGTCACAACCGGACCATCGGTGCCCTTGATCGTGAAGTGATGACGCACGCCCAGGCCGAAATAGGGCGAGAAGAGCTGGCCGCGTTCAGGATGATAGGTGACGGTCAGGTCGGTGGTGATGAAAGTGTCGTCGCCGAAATTCGGCATTCCGGCCAGCGTACCGGCCGGAACATTCGAAGTGGTGGCAGGCGAATTTATCGAGGCTTCGACGGCGAAATTGTCGAGGAAGAAATAGCCGCCCGTCAGCGTGGCATGAGTCACGCTGGGCGTCAGGTAATCGGAGCCGGGAACCACCGCGCCATCGCCATAGGTCACGCCCTGGTCGGCCAGGCTGGTCAGCGTCACGCCGAGCTTCACATAGCCATCGTCGGCCGCCCGGGCCGAGGAACTGACGGCAATCGCCATCAGCGCCACGATGGTGGCTTTGTGTGCTCCGAACATCAGGATATCCCCCAACAGCAATTCACCGGAAGATGCCCAATGACCTATTAATTTGAAGTAAAACCAAGGTTATCGGGCGATATATCATCAACGCATGGCCGCGCGCGGAAGCCGGTCTTCCGGATCGGCGCTCGCCCGCGATGCACCCGCACGAGTCAGGGCCGCGACATCGCCCGCAGGCTGACGGATCGCCAGCGGTTGGGCCGGGAGGTCGTCGATGCCGAGCTTGCCGGCGCGGATCGCCTCGTCCTCGATGCTGGCCGCCGCGGTGGCGGTGGTCAGGCGATGCACCGCATCGATGATGTCGCGGGCGGTGTGGTTCGCCATCACCTGCAGGCGGAAGCGCGCGCGGCCCTTGGGCACGGCCGGATATTCCACCAGGTTGGCCAGAAGACCGATCGCAGGCAGGCGGCGGCTGGTCAGGCGCGCCAGGCTTTCATGGCCCATCTTCACGCAGACGATGGCGGAAGGATCGCCATAGGTCTCCAGATTGCAGCCATGCAGCAGATCGCGCAGCATCGTGATGTTGGACATCAGCTTCCCGCGCAGCCGGGCGCCCTCTTCCGACGTCACGATGTCGAAACACTTGCCGACAATGGCGGCCTGGGCCGGCGACAGGGCGTTGGAGAAGGTGTTGGGCGAGCTGTAATAGCGCAGATACTCCTTCACCGCGCGGTGGCGGCAGGCGACGAAGCCGCCATTCGAGGCGAAGGTCTTGGAGAAGCTGCCCATGACGACATCGACCTTGCCCAGCATGCCCTGCATGCCGATATGGCCGCGGCCGTCCTCGCCCAGATTGCCCAGGTCGTGCGCGACATCGACCACCAGGACGGCGTTGTATTCATGCGCCAGTTCCTGCAAGGCCCGGATGTCGGGCGTGTCCGAATCCATCGAGAACAGGCCTTCGGTCACGACCAGGATGCCGTTCTCGGTATCGCTTTCGCGGATCTTGGCGAGCTTCTCGCGCGCCATTTCCAGGTTGTTGTGGCGGAACAGATGGATGTTGCGCGTCGCCGCCTGCGCGCCTTCCTGCAGGCAGGCATGTGACAGCATGTCCATCACGATATGATCGCTGGGACGCACCAGCCCCTTGATGACGCCGAACCCCGCGGCCCACCCGGTGGGAAACAACGCGACATGCTCGGTCTGGATGAATTCCGCGATCTTGCGCTCCAGCGCCAGCGAAAGCGAGGTGTTGCCCACCAGCGCAGGCGAGCCGGCGCTGTGGACGCCGAATTCCTTCATCGTTTCGATCGCGACGTCGCGCACATCGGGATGCGAGGAAAGGGAGAGATAATCCTGGGAGGCGAAATTCACGCCTTCGAAAAGCTCGCCTTCGTCGGTGCGGGCCAGGCAGATGCTGTGCGGTCCCGCTTCCGTGGAGCGGCCGAGCGGCCAGACGCCGGCCTTGCGGCGCGCCTGTTGCCAGTCATAGAAGGCGGAAACGCGATCGAGAAGGTTGGCGCCGGCTATGAACCGGAAATCGCGCATGCTTCCATCCAGGGCCCCGAAGGCCTTGTCCTTGGAATCCGTCATACCACCGCTCCAACAGAACTTTTTAAGAGGGCTCTGTCCCTTTTCGGAGAATTGTACGCAGTGATACCTAAGATGGCGTTAAGCCGCGCGGTGAAGCGCGTGCTTCTCGATCTTTTCCACCAGGTCCGCCAGCGAAACCGGCTTGGTTTCGAAATCGATGCAGCCGACTTCGATGCTGCGCCGGCGGTCCGTCTCCAGCGCATGCGCCGTCAGCGCGATGACCGGAATGTGTCCCGTGCGCTCGTCGGCGCGCAGGATGGCCGTGGCCTCCCAGCCGTCCATGTCGCCCAGCGCCACATCCATCAGGATTATGTCCGGCAGGGAGGTCCGCGCCATCTCGATGCCGCTGGGACCGTCGATGGCGGCGATGACGGTATAGCCTTTGCGTTCGAGGCGCCGGGTCAGCATGTCCCGGTTCATCTCATTGTCCTCGACGAGCAGGATCGTGGTCATGGGAGGTGCCTCCAAATTTCTCCTGGAAATCAGGCTGCCGCCAGGGTCGGAATCTTCATGGAGAAGGTGCGGCGTCCTGCCATGTCGGATTTCGCCGCAAGATTGCCGCCGCACAGTTCGGCGAATTTCTGTCCCAGCGCCAGGCTGATGCCGACATCGCCATATTTGGTGCTGCTGGCGTCCGATGTGTCGGCGAAAATGTCGAACAGATTCTCGACGGCGGCATCCCTGCCGTGGATCACAGGATCGACGATCTGGATCTCCAGATCGCGTCCCTGTTCATAGCGCACCGCCATGTTGATCACGCCGCCGTCGCCCGCAGCGGTGATGCCGATGATGACATGGCCGATCGATTTGATCAGCGAATCCCAGTCCAGGCGCAAGGCGACATCATCCTTCGGCAGCGCGCATTTGACGGAATAGCGGCGCGCGCCCACCTTCGCCTCGAGATTGGCGACCGTAACGCCGATGGCGCGGGAGATATTGTCCACGCTGGGGCGCGACACCATCTTGTTCGCCTCGATCTTGGAAAAATCCAGTATGTCGTCGACCAGTGCCAGAAGATTTGTGCCGGCGGAATGTATCTTTCGCACGTCCGCGACGAAGTCCACGTCTTCGGGATCGTTGCTGTCCTGCGCGTCCTCCAGCATCAATTGGCTGTAGCCGATCACCGCATTCAGCGGCGTGCGCAGCTCATGGCTCATGGACGCCACGAAATCGGCCTTGGCGGCCGTGGCCATGCGGGCCGCTTCGGTCAGATTGCGCAGATTGTCCGCGGCCACCATCAGGCCGCTCAATTCGCCCTCGAACTCGCTCTGTTCGCGGAACACATTGGCGAAATAGAAGGCCATGATGATGACGTAGATTGAGGCGCTGATGATGGAGATCAGCCCGATGATCTGGAACTGCATGAGATTCACGGGCGGGAAGGAATAGCCGCTGATCACCAGCCCGCTGAATATCCCGACGCTGGAGATCATCTGGGCAAGAATGATGGTGCGCGTCATCCCCGTCGCCGGCAGGTACAGGAAGGACAGGACAGGGATCACGATCACCCAGGGCAGGAACGGCGAATAGATCCCGCCATAGGAGAAGCATGCCCACAGGATACAGAAATTGAGGTTCTGGATCGAGATGAAGGCGAGCGTGCGGTACATCTTGGTGTAGCGCAACGCGAAGGGATAGAGCCAGAAGATCGAGACGGATATGAAGAAGCCCCACAGACGGTAATCCGCCGGCACCTTCTCGACGAAATACAGGTAGATCGGGATAACGTTGCCCAGGAACGGTCCGCAGACATGGCTGAGCATGAACATGCGGGCACGGCGGTGCGTGTCGGGCTGCACCTGGATATCGCGCGGGATGAAATAATCCAGCAGCGAACTCAGGCTGACTTTGCGTTCGGATTTCACGGCTTGCACGATTACATTCCCAAGAGGCGCCCAGCTCGCGCCCTTCACCGTGCATGCGCTTTCTTAAAATCGGATAAAAAGAAATAAATTATATAAAGGCATGCTCTTCACCGGCGCCGGCGGCGGCGTGCCGCCTGCCACCAAGGGCTGTATCCAGCGGCTTCAATTAACCGGGATTTAGCGAATTGCCGTTAGGAATTTCGCAATCTCGTGGGGAAGCCAGATGCTCAGGACCATCAGCAAGGCGGTCGACTACTTCATTCCCGCCAGCGTGCTGTCGGACTCCGCCGCCAGGATGAAGGTGCGTACCTTCGTCTTCCTGCACCTGATGGGTCCCGCGATGGGCCAGTCGGTCATCATGTTCCTCTATCGCGCCTCCCACAAAGTCGGCTGGCAGTTCTGGCTTCTGGAAATCGCCGTCACCTCCTTCTGGGCCGTCCCCATCGTCGTACGCAACACGAAATCGCTGCTGGTGCCGGCCTTCGTGTCGGTCCAGGTCCTGGTCTTCATCAGCCTGTTGGGGTCGTTCTACTATGGCGGCATCAGTTCGCCGTTCCTGCCCTGGTTCCTGATCGCGCTGCTGCTGGGCTTCTTCTTCCTGTCCAACGACACCATCGTCGTGCTGGCAGGCGTTGCGGTGCAGCTTACCGCCTTCATCGGCGCGCGCATCATCATGGGCAATTTCCCGCTGCTGCTGCCGCTCGACAGCCTGCGCTACGTCAACCTGATATCCATCCTGGCCGCCCTGGTCTACATCACGATGCTGTCGATGTATTACGAGGCCGTGATGCGCATAAGCGCGGGCCTCGAAGAAGCGACGCTGCGCCACCGCACCCAGACCCAGAGCCTGCGCGAGGCCATGCAACTGGCGGAAGTCGCCAGCAAGCAGAAATCGGTCTTCCTGGCCAAGATGAGCCATGAATTGCGCACGCCGCTGAATGCGGTGATCGGCTACAGCGAGATGCTGAGTGAGAATCTGGAAGGCAAGCCGTCGAACGGCAGCCGGGCGGAGGATCTGCGGCGCATCAACGCCGCCGGCCGCCACCTTCTGGCCCTGGTCACCGACGTGCTGGACCTGTCCAGCATCGAAGCCAACCGCCAGGAGCTGACCGAGGACGTCATCGACTTCGACGAACTGGTGCGTGACGTGGTCGCCACCGCGACGCCGCTGGTGTCCAAGAAGGAAAACACCCTGACGCTGAAGATGCCCGCGAATATCGGCCTCATCCGCGCCGACGGCCTGAAGCTGCGCCAGTCCATCCTCAATCTTCTGTCCAATGCCGCGAAGTTCACCTCGCGCGGCAGGATCAGCCTGATCGTGATGAAGCACAAGCAGAATAATGGCACCCGCCTGGTCATCGAAGTCCGCGACACCGGCATCGGCATCACCCAGGAGGGCCAGGAGAACCTGTTCAAGGCGTTCAGCCAGGCCGAAGGCGATACCGCCAAGCGGTTCGGCGGCACGGGCCTGGGCCTGGCGCTGACCAAGCGCTTCTGCAACCTGATGGGCGGCAATATCTCCGTCACCTCGCAGCGCGGCGAAGGCTCCAGCTTCGTCATCGACATCCCCTGCTACGAAGTCCGGGCGGAAGACACGAAATCCGCGGCATAACCATGCTCACCCCCCGCACATCCAACGCTCACCCGCGCGCGGGTTTTCGCGCCGAAGCCCGTCGCTTCGTGGCTTTGCGGATGGCCGCCAGCCTCTTGCCGGGCCTGGCCGCCCTCGTCGTCACGGCGGTCCTGGGCACGAAAGCCATCGGCCTGATCGCCGCGGCCCTTTGCCTGTGCACCGGGGTCGCCTTGCTGGTCGCCGTCACGACGCCGGCCCTGGCCGACATGCTGTCGGGCGCCGCGCAAACCCTGGCCGCGATCGGCCAGCCCAAGGAGGAAACGGCGGCGCCTGCGCAGCCGGCCGAAGCGTTCGGCACATGCCTTCACATGCTGGGGGAAGCCGCCCTGCGCGCCATGCAGGAACGGCAGAACCGGCTGAATGAACTTCAGCGCGCGCGCGATGCGGCATATGCCGAAAGCGCCTCGCGGTCGGACTTCATTTCCGGCGTCGGCCATGAACTGCGCACGCCGCTGAACGCCATCATCGGCTATGCCATGCTGCTGTCCGAAGACATGGCCGGCCGCGGCGAGGACAACATGGTGCGCGACATGGACCGCATCCTGGTCGCCAGCCGCCGCCTGCTGCGCCTCATCAACAACATCCTGGATTTCTCGCGCCTGGACAACGGTACGATCGTCGTGGAACGTTCCGCTCTCGACGTGCGGGCGGCGGTATCCCTGGTGGCCACGGAAGCCGGGCTCGACACCTGCCCTCTGGAGATTTCCGTATCGCCTTCCGCCGCGCTGATGATTGGCGACGAAGCCAAGCTGCGGCAGATATTGACCTGCATGCTGGGCGCCGTCACCACCAGCAACAGCCGCGATGTCCGCCTGACGGTGGACGGCGACCCGGCAGACGACAGCCGCATCCGCTTCACCTTTTCCGGCGCCGGCCTGTCGGGCACGGCACTGCGCGGCGCGCTGAGCGAAGAGAAACCGGCCGCGCCGACGACCGTGACCACCGCGACACTGGCCGCGTCGGTCGTGCGCCGCTTGGCCGCCCTGCTGGACGGCGAAATCGCCGTCACCGGCAATGAGAACGACATCCGGGCCGCACTGAGCATGCCCCGCAACGGCGGCGTCAACGAGGCTGGCATCGCGGCCACCGACCGCCCGCTGCTGCCGATGCGTCAACATCGCGCCGACGGCGCCCGCACCGTGCTGGTGATCGATGACGATGCCGATACGGTCGAACTGATGAATCGCTGGCTCTCGGCCAAGGGCTATCGCGTCCTGTCCGCCCCCACCGGCAGCGAAGGCCTGGCCCTGGCCCAGGCCCACAGACCCGACTTCATCATTCTGGACGTCTTCATGCCGGGCAAGTCCGGCTATGATGTGCTGAAGGACCTGCGCGCCGACCCCGCGCTCAAATCCATCCCCGTCATCATGGCTTCCAGCGACGACAACCGCACCATCGGCCTGCAGGCCGGGGCCGCGGAAGTACTGGTCAAGCCGCTGGCGCGCGGCCGCCTTGCCGAGGTGATAAAGGCCCTCAGCGAACCCAGCGGCGGCAACATCCTGGTGGTCGACGATGAAGCCGATTCCGGCGAACTGGTGCGCCGCTACGGCCATCTGGCGGGCATGAATGTGCGCGTCACCACCAGCATCCAGCAGGGATTGCAGGCGGCGCGCGCCGACCGGCCCGACGCGATCGTGCTGGACCTCTGCTTTCCCGAGGCCGACGGCTTCACCATGATCGAGGCGCTGGCCAAGGACGACGGTCTGCGCGACGTGCCGGTGATGATCCTGTCGCAGTTCGACATCAGCCCGGAACAGCACATGAAGATAAATTCGGCCGGCCACCATTTCCACGCTAAATGGAAGACCTCGCCGTCCGAGATTGTTGCAAACCTCAAGACCCTAGTAGCGCACCGATGACATTGCAGACGGCACGTTCCCAGCGCGGCATCCTGATTGTCGACGACATCCTCGACAATCGCGACATGCTGGAACGGCGCCTGCGCCGCGCGGGCTTCGCCACCGAACAGTGCGCCGACGGCGTGTCCGCCCTGAACGTGACCGACGCGTGGCGCCCGGATGTCGTGATACTGGACTGGATGATGCCCGGCCTGTCGGGCCTGGACACGCTGAGGGCCTTGCGCGACCGGTATGATGAGAACGACCTGCCCGTCATCATGTGCACGGCGCTGGACGAGGAACAGCATGTAGTGGACGCCATTATGGCGGGCGCGAACGACTATGTCACCAAGCCGATCAACTTCCCGATCCTGATCGCGCGGCTGAAAGCCCAGCTCGCCCGCAAGGACGTGGTCGAACTCCTCCGCCAGCAGAATACCGACCTGGAAAGCACTTTGGCCAAGCGCACCAAGTATCTGTTCGACCAGATCCGGCAGCCGAGGCCCTGACATGCTGCCGAAAATGCACGACATCCGCGCATCGAAAGGCCGCCCCTCCGCGCGCAAGGTCCTCACGGCGATCGCCAGCTATGGCGCGGCCTTGTCGGCGCTGGTCATCATTGTCGTCGCCCCGCCGCTGGAGGCAGCCGTCACCCTTTTCCTGCTGGTCCCGGTCCTTGGCGCGATGCTTTTCCTTGCCGCCGATCATGTCCGCCTGATCGGCGAGAACGACCGCCTGTCGCATGAGGGCTTCACGCTCGACCGCAAGGCGCACAGCGATCCGCTGACGGGCTTGATGAACCGCATGGCGTTCCGCAACGCCCTGGAGGAAACGCGGCGGTCGAAAATGCGCGGCGAAGTGGCGCTGGTCTTCTTCGACCTGAACCGTTTCAAGCCCATCAACGACACGCTGGGCCACCGCATCGGCGACCTGCTTCTGATCGAGGTCGCCCAGACGCTGAAAACCCATCTGGGCCACGCCCTGGCCGTCGCGCGCATGGGCGGCGACGAGTTCGCCGCCATCCTGCCGGTCGGCGGACCGCGGTCGCCCGAGGAATGCGTGCTGGATATCGCAGAGGAATTCCGCAGCCCCAAGCTGCTGGAAGGCCATCTGGTGCAAAGCGGCATTTCCGCCGGCATCGCGTTCGGCGACCTGGCCTCGTCCCGGGATGAAGACCTGCTGAAGCATGCCGACCTGGCGATGTACGAGGCCAAGAAGTCCGGCGTCAGCGGCTACCGCGTCTTCGACGACGGGATGGCAACGGACCTTTCCCTGAAGGTCAATATCTGCGCCAATCTCAGGGAGGCCATGACCAACGGCGAATTGTCTCTCTATTTCCAGCCGATCGTCGATTCGCGCAGCGGAAAGCTGAAATGCGTGGAGGCGCTGCTGCGCTGGAAATCCCCCATCATGGGCAACATCCCGCCCGACTTTGTGGTCAAGATCGCGGAAGAAAGCGGCCACATCGTCGAACTGTCCAACTGGGTCATCGAAACGGCGGCGGCGGCGGCGCGGGACCTGGACGACCTGCCGGTCGGCATCAACATCTCCCCGCTCCATTTCCGCCATAACGGATTTGCCGCCGCGCTCGCCGACAAGATGCTGGACTGGGGCGTGACACCCGATCAGATCTATATAGAGATCACCGAGAGCGTGCTGATCGCGCACATGGATACGGCGCGGCGCACCATCGAGCAGCTGCGGGAAATGGGCGTCAAGGTCTTCCTGGACGATTTCGGCACCGGCTATTCCAGCCTGAGTTACCTGCACCAGCTTCAGTTCGACGGCATGAAGATCGACAAATCCTTCCTGCGCGACATCGGCGAGCGCAACCAGGCGACGCAGATCATGCGTTCCGTCATCGATCTCGGCCACAGCCTGAACCTGCGCGTGGTGGCGGAAGGCGTGGAGAGCGACTGGCAGGCGCGGCTGCTGCAGCTGCTGAACTGCGACCTGATGCAGGGCTTCCACTTTGCGACACCCATGACGCTGGCGGAGCTCAAGCAATTCCGGGAAAAGGCGGCAGCCGCGGTGGAGACGGCGCCGTCCCAGTTGCGGGCGTAGTTCAGGGAAAAGGTTTGACGTAAGCCGCCACGTCCCAGTAGCGCCCGAATTTCCGTCCCACTTCGCGGTATACGCCCACCGGCTCGAAGCCGAACGCGCGGTGCAGCCGCACGGACGCTTCGTTGGGCAGCGTGATGCCGCCGAAGACGCTGTGGATGTCTTCGTCCTTCAAGGCATCGAACAGGGTGGCGTAGAGTCGCCGCCCCAGCCCCTGCCCGCACGCATCCGGCGCCAGATAGATGCTGCTGGCGATGGTGACGTCATAGGCGGCGCGCTCGTTGTAGCGATGAGAACTCGCCCAGCCGATCGCCCGGCCGTCCTTCACCGCCACGAAACAGCGATAGCGGCCCGCCGCCGCGAACCCGTCCAGCCAGGATTGCCGCTGGCTCAGGGTCTTCGGCTCCAGGTCGAAAGTGACCGGCGTCTCGTGGATATAGTGATTGTAGATCGCCGTCAGGGCTTCGAGATCACCCTGCTCCACCGGACGGATCGTGATCGCGCTCATGTGCGCACCAGCGCGACGACATAAGTGCAGGGCGCGTCGCTTTCATTGGCGTAGGTGACTTCGGCGGGCGGCCCGAAGCCCAGGCTGTCGCCCGCGACCAGCACATTGCGCACACCGCCGTCGGTCAGGACCAGTTCGCCTGTCTGCACCCACACGGCATGGCGGGTATGCACATAGGACCAGGCGGGAAACGAGACCTTCTTCCCCGGCGGAAGCTCCACGCGCACCAGCTCCAGCGGATGATCGGGGCGGCCGAATATCTGGCGGCGGACATAACCGGTGGCGGGGTCGCGCCAGAGCGGCTGGTCGGCGGCGCGGGTCAGGCGGCTCCTGTTGTCTTCCGCCCGCAGCAGGAGCACCGCAAGTGTAAGGTCGAAGGCAGTCGCGAGCCGGACCAGGATGCCGGCGGAGGGGCTCATCTCCCCCCGCTCGATCTTGCTGATGGTAGCCCTGGCGACGCCGGATTTCGCAGCCAGATCGGCCATCGACCAGCCCCGCGCGTCGCGCTCCATGCGGATGCGGTGGGCGATGTCGGCTTCCGTTTTGTCCACTATAGTATCCATTCGTCTACTATAGTGGATTATGCAGGATCCCTTCAAGCACTTCCGGCAGCATTTCCGGCAGATCCTCGGCGATCAGGCCGGGTCCGAAACGGGTGGCGGCATCGCCATGCAGCCAGGCAGCGGCGCTGGCGGCCTCGAAGGCGGTCATTCCCTGGGCCAGCAGCCCCGCAATGAATCCGGCCAGCACGTCCCCCGCCCCCGCCGTGGCCAGCCAGGCCGGGGCGTTGGCGTTGATGACGGCCTTGCCGGCGGGATCGCTGATCACCGTGTCGTTGCCCTTCAGCAGCACGGCGCATCCGGCCCTGGCGGCGGCGGCGCGCGCGGCTTCGACCTTGCCGGCGGACCTGTCCAGCAGTCCGGGAAAGATGCGCTCGAACTCGCCCGCATGCGGCGTCAGCACAGTCCGGTCATGCAGCATGGCGAACAGCGCGGCGGGATCGTCGCGGAATGACGTCAGCGCATCGGCATCCAATACGGCGGCGGCACCGCTTTTCAGGACGACCTCCACCAGCGTCCGTGTCGCCCCGCCGACGCCAAGCCCCGGCCCCAGCGCCACGGCATTCAGCCGCTTGTCCGCCAGCAGTCCGGCAAGCCCCGCCGGGCCGTCGAACGGCTTGAGCATGATGGCGGTCAGATGCGCCGCGTTGACCGCCACCGCATCCGGCTGCGAGGCCACACTGACAAGGCCTGCCCCCACCCGCAGCGCGCCGCGCGCCGCTAGCCGCGCTGCACCGGTGTGCGCCGCGCTGCCGCTGACGATCACGCAATGGCCGCGGTCATATTTGTGGCCTTCCGCCCGGGGCCAAGGATAGGTCCAGAGCGCCGGGGCATTCTCGAACAGTCTGGCCTGCGCGGCCTCGGCCGGAATGCCGATATCGGCCAGCACCGTCTCGCCGCACAGCGAGCGGCCCGGCATCAGCAAATGGCCGGGTTTCTTGCGGAAGAAGGTCACCGTCAGCACGGCTTTCACACAGACGCCGCCCAAAGGCTCGCCCGTGTCGCCCGAAAGACCGCTGGGCACGTCTATAGCCACCACCGGCAGGTCGTTCAGCGCCTCGACCACCTGGGCATAGGGCCCTTCCAGCGGCCGGGACAGGCCCGCGCCGAACAGCCCGTCCACCACCAGCTTCGCGCCGTCCAGCGCGTCGGGCGTCAGCGCGACGCGGGCGCCCTTCCACCGCTCGGACATTCTCCCGGCATCGCCGCGCGGCTCGGCATCATGGGCCACGCGCACGGTGAAGCCTTCCTCGTCCAGCAGCCGCGCCACAACGAAGCCGTCGCCGCCATTATTGCCGGGGCCGCACAGAACCGTGACCGCGCAGGGCCTGAAGCGCCCGGCCACCGCTTCGGCCACGGCGCGGCCCGCATTCTCCATCAACGTGAGCGAGGGCGTGCCATGCGCGACCGCATAGGCATCGGCCTTGCTCATTTCCGCGGTGGTGAGGATCTCGCCGCTCATGAACCCTGCCCGAGATACCACGACAGCCGCTCCAACGACTGCTCGATGACATCCTGCTGCTTGCAGAAGGCAAACCGCACGAAAGTATCGGGCGTGCCGCCCTTGAAGAAGGACGACAGCGGGATCAGCGCCACCCCGGCCTCGCGGATCAGCCGCTCGCAGAAGTCGAAATCCCTTTCGCCGGTCAGCCCGGAAATGCCGGCGGTGAGAAAATAGGTGCCCTCGCAGGGCTGCACCGCGAAGCCCATGCGCGCGAGCCCGTCGGCCAGCGCGTCACGGTTCTTCTGGAGCCGCGCAGCCAGCGCCAGCGGAAAATCCATCGCATGCCCCAGGCCGTGCGCCACGCCAAGCTGCAGCGCGGGCGGCGTGGTGAAGGTGATGAACTGATGCGCACGGAACGCCGCCGCGGCAAGCGCGCGCGGGCCCATCACCCAGCCGACCTTCCAGCCGGTGAAGGAGAAGATCTTCCCCGCCGAACCGATGCGCAGGCATCGCTCGCGCATGCCCGGCAGTGTGGCGAGCGGGATATGCGCCAAGCCATCGAACACCAGATGCTCATAGACCTCGTCGCAGATCACCACGGCGCCGGTTCCGGACACGACCTTCGCCAGCGTCTCCATCTCAGCGCGGCTGAAGACCCGGCCGGCCGGATTGTGCGGCGAATTGATCAGCACCGCGCGCGTGCGGGGGCCGATGGCCGCGCGCAACGCCTCTTCGGTCAGCCGCCAGCCGGGCGCGGCCAGTTTCACCGTCTTCACGACCGCCCCGGTCGCCTCGACGATGGGCCGGTAGGAATCGTAGGTCGGCTCGATCAACACGAACTCCTCGCCCGGCACCGCCATGGCCAGGATCGCCGCGCCCAGTGCCTCGGTCCCGCCGGAGGTGACCACCACCTCGTCCTCCGGGTCATAGTCCAGGCCATAGAATTGCCGGGCATGGGCGCTGACCGCCTCGCGCAAGACAGCCAGCCCTTTCGACGGCGGGTACTGGTTGGGGCCATCGATCAGCGCCTTTGCCGCCACCTCGCGGAGCGCCAGCGGCCCGTCCTGATCGGGAAAGCCCTGCCCCAGGTTGATGGCGTCGTACTGCACCGCCAGGCCGGTCATGTGCTGGAAGATGCTGGTGGGCAGGCTGGCGAAGACGGGATTGAACCGGAACATGGCGGCGGGCCGGAAGCGGGTGCGGACGGCACCTTACAGGCGGAACCGGGGCGAGCAAGGACGGTAAAAACAGCCTAGATATTAGGCATATTGAATGTAATTTGGGCCTATCTCTGCCCTGGAAATTCCGCCCCTGACTAACACCCTGTGAATACTGCGCTTTTTTCAGGCAGAAAACGGCACAAGTCCTGCTAACACGTTAACGGAGGTCGCCGCCGGCAGGCGCGCGAGAGGAGCAGCATGAAAAAAATCGAAGCCATCATCAAACCGTTCAAACTCGACGAAGTGAAAGAGGCCCTTCAGGAAGTGGGGGTCCAGGGCATCACGGTGACGGAAGCCAAGGGCTTCGGCCGGCAGAAGGGACATACCGAGCTCTACCGCGGCGCAGAGTATGTGGTGGATTTCCTGCCCAAGGTGAAGATCGAGATCGTCATCAACCAGGACCGCCAGGAGGCCGCGATAGACGCCATACAGAAGGCTGCGCGCACGGGCCGCATCGGCGACGGCAAGATTTTCGTCCTCAATGTCGAGGAAGCCATTCGCATCCGTACCGGCGAAACCGGCGCGGACGCGATCTAGCACGTTCCGGCATCCCGGACTGCAGCCAGAATTGACCCGCTCCGGGGTGGGGCGGTCGCGATATCAACGTTGAAGGGAAGACTGACTAATGGCCGACAAGAAAGCGACTGCTTCGGACATCCTGAAGCTGATCAAGGAAAAGGAAGTGAAATACGTCGACGTGCGCTTCACCGACCCGCGCGGGAAGTGGCAGCACGTGACCTTCGACCTGTCGATGGTCGACGAGGACTTCCTGAACGAAGGCACCATGTTCGACGGCTCGTCGATCGCGGGATGGAAGGCCATCAATGAATCCGACATGCTGCTGAAGCCGGATCTCGACACCGCGGTGATCGATCCCTTCTTCGCCCAGACCACGCTGATCCTGATCTGCGACGTGCTGGAACCCACCACGGGCCAGAGCTACAGCCGCGATCCGCGTTCCATCGCCAAGGCGGCGGAGGCTTATCTGGCGTCTTCGGGCATCGGCGACACCACCTATTTCGGCCCGGAAGCCGAGTTCTTCATCTTCGACGACGTCCGCTTCGACGTCGCGATGAACAAGGGCTTCTATTACCTCGACTCCAAAGAGGGCTCCTACAACATCGGCACCGAATATCCGGAAGGCAACCTGGGCCACCGCCCCAAGGTGAAGGGCGGATATTTCCCCGTCCCGCCGATCGACTCCGAGCAGGACATGCGCGGCGAGATGCTGGCGGTGATGCGCGACATGGGCATCGACCCGGAAAAGCATCACCATGAAGTCGCCAGCGCCCAGCACGAACTTGGCTTCAAGTTCAACACGCTGACCAAGTGCGGCGACTATATGCAGATCTACAAGTATGTGATCCACCAGGTCGCCCAGGCCTATGGCAAATCCGCGACCTTCATGCCCAAGCCGGTCTATGGCGACAATGGTTCGGGCATGCATGTCCACCAGTCGATCTGGAAGGACGGCAAGCCGCTGTTCGCCGGTTCGGGCTATGCCGACCTGTCGGACACGTGCCTGTACTACATCGGCGGCATCATCAAGCATGCCAAGGCGCTGAACGCCTTCACCAACCCGCTGACCAACAGCTACAAGCGCCTGATCCCCGGCTTCGAGGCACCGGTGCTGCTGGCCTATTCCTCGCGCAACCGCTCGGCCTCGTGCCGCATCCCCTTCTCGCCGTCGCCCAAGGGCAAGCGCGTCGAGGTCCGCTTCCCCGATCCGGGCGCGAACCCCTATCTCGCCTATGCCGCGATGCTGATGGCGGGCCTGGACGGCATCGAGAACAAGATCCATCCCGGCGGCCCGATGGACAAGGACCTTTACGCCCTGCCGCCGGAAGAACTGGCGAAGGTGCCGCAGGTCTGCGGAAGCCTGCGCGACGCGCTGGACAACCTCAAGGCCGACCACGACTTCCTGACCAAGGGCGGCGTGTTCACCAAGGACTTCATCGAGAGCTATATCGAACTGAAGTACGAGGAAGTGTACGCCTTCGAGCACACGCCGCATCCGGTCGAGTTCAAGATGTACTATTCGGTCTGATGGCCGGGCCCTGCGGCGGCCCTTCGGGCCTTGCCGCATGGCCATGACAAGTCTGATGTACAGAAAGGCCGGGCTTTCGCCCGGCCTTTCTTTTTTCCGGCGGCGTGAAATCTATGCCGCGGCGGACGGCTTCGGTTTCCGGCCCGGCTGCTTCACCGGCAGGATCACGAATGCCGTGCAGCCGTGGCCCAGTTCGCTTTCCATCCATGCGCGTCCGCCGTGAAGTTCGGCAAGTCCGCGCACCAGCGCCAGGCCCAGGCCCGTGCCGCCCCGCTGCCGGTCGAAACGGTTGTCCACCTGGCTGAAGGGCGTGAAGATCTTGTCCAGCTTTTCGGCCGGAACGCCGGGACCGTTGTCGCGGACCATGATCTGGAACTCGCCGCCCGAGGCACGGCCGGCGACCACCGCGATCCGACCGCCTTCCGGCGTGAACTTCACGGCGTTGGACACCAGATTGATGAGTATCTGTTTCAGCGCGCGTTCGTCGGCGTAGAGCGGCGGCGCCGTCTCCTCGACCAGGATGTCGAGCGCCTGGTCCTTCTCGCGCGCCTTCATCCCCACGAGCTTGAGTGCGCCATTGAAGACGCGGGCCGCATCCAGCGGATGGGGCGCGATCTCCATGCGGCCGGCCTCGATCTTGGCCACGTCCAGCAGGTCGTTGATCAGCGACAGCAGGTGCGCGCCCGAGGAATGGATGTCGCCGGCATAGTCGCGGTACCGCTCGGAACCCACGGGGCCGAAACATTCCTGGGCGATGATCTCGGAGAAGCCCAGGATGGCGTTGAGCGGCGTGCGCAGTTCGTGGCTCATATTGGCCAGGAAGGCGGTCTTCGAGGCATTGGCGGCCTCCGCCTCGAACCGCTTCTTCAAGGCTTCGTCGCGCGCCTCGGCAAGGGCATGCGCCAGGTTCTCGACCTTGAAGCGCAGGCGCGAATCCTCGTCCATCCGCAGCACCAGCGGCCTGCCGGTGCGCCAGAGCTGCAGCGCGATGAAGGGCGACAGCACGCCGATGGCCATGTCGGCGGGCGAGCCGCCCGACAGGAACCGCGCCGAGGTCATCAGCGAGATGGGCGCCAGCCCCGCGACATAGAGCGCCATGTTGCTGCCGCGGCCGACCACCATGCCGGCCACCACGGCCATCACGCTGGCCGCCAGGAACATGTGGTTGAGCGCGTTTCCCACTTCCCAGCACAGCCAGGGCATCAGGCCCCAGGCGGCGCTGATCGACAGCTGCACGCAGGCAAGGCCGAGGAACCAGTCCTGCGGATCGCGCTCCTCGCAATGATCCTCATAGGCCGACGCCACGAACGAGCTCATGACATAGGAGAGCGTGACGGCCAGCGGCAGGAACATGGTGTAGGTCAGGGGAACATGGCCGAAGACGCCCACGGAACAGAGCGCCGCGATCACCAGCGCCCAGGCCGGCGATGTTACCCGGGTGACGCGAATGGACCTGGCCGCGAGCGCAAGCTGCGCGCGCAGGACGCGCGGTTCGCTGTCCCCGCCTTCCCCCGATCGACCAAAAAAGGCCAAACTGCCCCGCCAGAATCGTAAACGACCGCGGAAAATTATCTGTTCCTGCGCTTAACATTTGCTAAGCCCCGCGCTTCCGGCGCGCGCGCCTTTTGTCTCGCTTTTGATGGTTGATGGACCGTAAAAATAGTGCCGGCCGGGCGCGATTCGCGCGCACCGCCGATGATGACACCGCAAATCCCGATCCAACCGATAATGGCCAAGAACAATCCCGACCTGTTTGACGGACCCGCATCCTCCTCCAAGGGCTATACCGCCAGGGACATCGAGGTCCTGGAAGGACTGGAACCGGTGCGCCGCCGCCCCGGCATGTATATCGGCGGCACCGACAGCAACGCGTTGCATCACCTGGCGGCCGAGATCATCGACAATTCGATGGACGAGGCGGTGGCTGGCCATGCCACCCGCATCGAGCTGGAACTCAGGCCCGGCAACATCCTGGTGGTGCGCGACAATGGCCGCGGCATTCCGGTCGACCCGCATCCCAAATTCAAGAACAAGTCGGCGCTGGAAGTCATCATGACCACGCTGCATGCAGGCGGGAAGTTCGACGGCAAGGCCTATGAGACTTCCGGCGGCTTGCACGGCGTGGGCGCGTCGGTGGTCAACGCGCTGTCGGAATGGATGGAAGTGGAAGTGGCGCGCGACAGGCACGCCTGGAAGATGCGCTTCGAGCGCGGCTTGCCGATCGGCAAGCTGAAGGACCTCGGCCCCGTCAACCGGCGCGGCACCGTCACCACCTTCAAGCCCGATCCTAAGATATTCGGGGAAGCGCATTTCTCCCCTGCCCGGCTGCACCGCGCGGCCAAGTCCAAGGCCTATCTCTTCCGCGGGGTGGAGATACGCTGGACATGCGATCCCTCGCTGATCGGGGATGATACGCCCGCCGAGGACACGCTGAAATTCCCCGGCGGCCTGGTCGATTTTCTGCGCAGCGAAATCGGCAGCACCCAGACCGTCACCACGCGCGAATTCTCCGGGCGCACGGAAAACCGTGAGGGCCGGATCGAGAAGGGCAAGGGCGGCACCGTGGAATGGGCGATCACCTGGGCGCCGTCGCGCGACGCCTTCGTCCGGTCCTACTGCAACACCATTCCCACGCCCATGGGCGGAACCCACGAACAGGGCCTGCGCAATGCGCTGACCAAGGCCCTGCGCGCGCACGGCGAACGCACCAGCAACCGCAAGACCCAGATGATCACCGCCGATGACGTGATGGATGCGGCCTGCGCCGTGCTGTCGGTCTTCATCCGCGAACCGGAATTCCAGGGCCAGACCAAGGACAAGCTTTCGTCGCCCGATGCCCAGCGGCTGGTGGAGAGCGTGGTGCGCGATCACTTCGATCACTGGCTGGCGGAAAGCCCGGCGGAGGCCGACAGGCTGCTGGGCTTTGTGATCGACTGCGCCGAAGACCGGCTGCGCAAGCGGCAGGAAAAGGAAGTCTCGCGCAAGGCGGCCACGCGCAAGCTGCGCCTGCCCGGCAAGCTGGCCGACTGCACCCGCGACGCGGCGGAAGGCACGGAGATATTCCTGGTGGAAGGCGACAGCGCGGGCGGCAGCGCCAAACAGGCGCGCGACCGCGCCACGCAAGCCATCCTGCCCCTGCGCGGCAAGATCCTGAACGTGGCCAGCGCGGCGGCGGGCAAGCTGCAACAGAACCAGGAACTGTCGGACCTGGCGCAGGCGCTGGGTTGCGGCACGGGCGCGAAATACCGCAAGGAGGACCTGCGCTACGGCCGCATCATCATCATGACCGACGCCGACGTGGACGGCGCGCATATCGCCTCGCTGTTGCTCACCTTCTTCTACCGCGAAATGCCGGGCCTGATTGCCGACGGCAGGCTGTTCCTGGCCATGCCGCCGCTCTATCGCCTGACCCAGGGCGGCAAGACGGTCTATGCGCGCGACGACGCGGACCGCGAGCGGCTGCTCAAAACGGAATTCCGCGCCGGGGCCAAAGTGGAAGTATCGCGCTTCAAGGGCCTGGGCGAGATGATGCCCGCGCAGCTCAAGGAGACCACCATGCGGCCCGGCCATCGCACCCTGGTGCGGGTGGACATCGCCGAGGATGCGGCGAAGGAAACCGAGAGCCTGTTCGAGCGGCTGATGGGCAAGAAGCCGGAACTGCGTTTCCAGTTCATCCAGGAAAATGCAGCGTTCGCGGCCGAGGCGATCGATATCTGACCGCTCAGCGTCCCGGCACCGCGATCTTCGCGGTCAGCAGGGTCTCGTCACCGCGTCCGGACGGCATGGCCTCAAGCGGCCGCGCCTTCAGCAGCTTTTCTCCCTCCGGCGGCAGGCCGTAACGCCACGACGCCAGTACCAGTTCTGCCGGTCCCGGCGATCCCAGGTGCAGCACCATGCGCGTACTGCCGCAGTCGGGCGTGCCGCACACGATTGAGACCCGCCCTTCCGGCGCCGGCGTGGTGAGCCCGCCGATTGTCAGCGACCGCAGCTTTGCTTGCGCCGGCACTTCGACGATGACACCCGGCCCCGGGGCATTGAGATCAAGCGTCACGTCATCACCCTTGCGCGACGCCAGGGCGGACGGCGGCGCGAGCCGCGCAGGCCCGGCCGGCGCAACATAGCCCCAATCCAGCAGGCGCTGCGGCCGGTTGCCGAACGCCGCGGCGGCGCGCAGCGCGGGCGGCAGCTGCGCCACCGGATCGGCCTGCCAATAGGCCCTGCCGTCCTGCTCGACATAGCGCAGGTTCAACCGTTGGGGCGCGCTCTCACTGAAAGCCGGCTGCCTGCCGGCCAGCACGGCCATGCCGATCGCGGCGACAAGGGACACAAGCATCGATCCGATCCAGGCGGGACGCGACGCTGTGCCCAGCAGCGGCAGCAGCGCGATCAGTCCGATGGCGACCGTCGCGGTGAACAGCATGTGAAGGCTGAGGCCCATGATCGCTTCGCTCGCGGCCGCGAGCCCGATCCAGATCACCAGTGCCGGAAGCGCGGCAATGAACAATGCCGGTCCGCGCCCGCCCCATGCCGTGATCAGCAGCAGGGGCGCGGCGATCAGGCTCGGAAACAGGAAATAAGGCGAAAGGCCCGGTGCGAGCAGCGCAGCGGCGACCGCGGGCGCGGCCAGCCACGCCCAGCTGGCCACGGCGCCCGACCAGCGCGATACCAGAAGCGCCACGAACCAGACTCCGAATGCCAGCGCCACGCGCAGGTAAAGGGGATGGGCGAAGGATGGATCGGCATGGCCGGAGATCCGCGCCGCGGTATAGGTCAGGCCGAAACCCGCACCGATCGCGCCCGCCAGGAGCAGTCCCGGCATCGCCAGGGCCAGCACGGGATTCGGTCCCTGACCCAGGCCCTGACGCCGCGACAGCCTGCCCGCCAGCAGGATCAGCAGCAACGCCGCGACCGCGAGCGGCAACGCAAAGGATTCCGGCATCCGCGGCAGGACGCGGCCCAGCACATCGAGATAAACCGCATTCTCGCCGCGCACGGCGGAAAGATCGGTCTGGGACAACGCGTCCGCCATCTCCAGCATGTTCTCGCCATGCTGCTGCAGGCTTGCAGGGTCGATGTTCTCGCGCCGGTCCAGCGGCGTGTGATACTGCGCGACATCGCCGATGAAGGCGAAATTGAGCCCGATCAGTCCCGCACCCAGCATCGGCGTGAGGTCGGTGTCGTTGGGCAGGTACTTGTAGATCTCGGCATCGAGGGACGAGGACGCCAGATGCGGCACGGCCTGGGCATAAATGTCGATCAGGGGGGCATTGCCGGAACTGGTCTGGAACAGGAAGCTGGGGCCCTGGTTGCCGCGCGCTTCCACATTGATGACGGCGCCCGTCCGCATGCGCATGCCCGGCTCGCGCAGATAGGCGGCTGCACCCAGCAGCGCGGTTTCTTCGCCATCGGTGAACAGCGCAACAATCGGGCGAACGCGCCTGGCGCCGCTGCGCGCCTTGAGCGCGCGGATGGTTTCCAGGACGGTGGCGACGCCCGAAGCGTCATCGGCGGCGCCGGGGCCGGCCGCGACGGAATCGGTGTGCGCCATCAGCACGATGTCGGGCGCACGGCCGGGCGTGACCTCGGCGATGATGTTCGTGACGGTACCGCAAGGCAGATTGTTCCACCGCTTTTCGCTGAAACAGCTCATCTGCGTGACCGTGCGGGCGTGCACGCCAAGCTGGTCCAGTTCCTTCAACAGTCTTGCGCGGAAGGCCGCGGCCTCGGCGGAACCCGCCGGGTGCGGGCGCTGGTCCCCCAGCAGGCGGCCCAATGCCGCATCGGCGCGCGCGGCGGAGAATTGTACGGCCGGTGCATCCAGCCCCAGCGGCTGAGGGCGGTACTGTCCATAGATCGTGGCAAGCCACGCGCCCACGACCAGCAAAGCCAGTCCCCAGATCCGGATCATTTCACCTCCAGGCCCGCCTCCCGGATGCATTTTGCCCTTAAAACTTGGGGCCATCTTGATTTTTCGACCGACATCCCTATTTTCTCACACGACAGGAGTCGGCCGCCATACGGGCCGCCGATGATGGGCGCCACACGTCGCGCCCCCTTTTCAGGAGCGTGCTACGACCAGTGTGACGACCTCCGGCACGGACGCCGGATCAGACGAAGTTATTGAAAATACTGCGTCTTCCCCTACAGAAACCCATGCCTCGGAGGCCAAATCCTCAGAGGCCGTGCCCGATGCGCCTGCGCAGGGCGGTGGCTTTGACGATCTCGGCCTCTCCCCCGACATCCTCAAGGCGGTGGCCGACAGCGGCTATACGACGCCGACGCCGATCCAGGCCCAGGCCATTCCCGTGGTGCTCAAGCGGCGCGACGTGATCGGCATTGCCCAGACGGGCACCGGCAAGACCGCCAGCTTCACCCTGCCGATGATCGAGATGCTGAGCCGCGGCCGTTCCAAGGCACGGATGCCGCGAGCGCTGGTGCTGGAACCGACGCGCGAACTGGCCGACCAGGTGTCGGAAAGTTTCGACAAGTACAGCAAATATTCCAAGCTGTCCCACGCGCTGCTGATCGGCGGCGTGTCGATGGACGATCAGGTCAAGAAACTGGATCGCGGCGTGGACGTGCTGATCGCCACGCCGGGCCGCCTGCTGGACCATTTCAACCGGGGCCGCCTGCTGTTGTCGCAGGTCAACATCCTGGTGATCGACGAAGCCGACCGCATGCTGGACATGGGCTTCATCCCCGACGTCGAGCGCATCTGCAAGCTCTTGCCCTTCACCCGCCAGACCCTGTTCTTCTCGGCCACCATGCCGCCGGAGATCCAGCGCCTCACCGACCAGTTCCTGCACAATCCGGCCAAGATCGAAGTGGCGCGTCCCGCCACCACCGCCAGCAACATCGCCCAGGAGCTGGTGGAGATTCCTGCCAATGACTGGGCCAAGCGGGAGGCGTTGCGCCGCCTGATCCGTGAGGCCGAGCCGACGCTGCAGAACGCCATCGTGTTCTGCAACCGCAAGCGCGACGTCGATGTCGTGGCCAAGTCGCTGGCCAAGCACGGCTTCGACGCCGCCCCGATTCATGGCGATCTCGACCAGTCGCTGCGCATGAAGACGCTGGAGCGGTTCCGCGCGGGCGCGCTGAAGATACTGGTGGCGTCCGACGTCGCCGCCCGCGGGCTGGACGTGCCCAGC
>DASZVO010000009.1:0-11358 GCA_035547015.1 Rhizomicrobium sp.
CAGGGGCGAAACCGAGGGAATCGACCACAGGCTGCCGCCATTGATGCCGGGATAGCGGGTGATGGGGGTTTCGCCCGGAATGTCGAACATGTTGGCGCTTTGCATCACAAAGGGTTCGGATTTGTGCAGCAGGGCCCCGGTCAGGCGGTTGACGATAAAGACATTGCCCACCTTGCCGGCTTCGGCGGCGGCGGGAACGATCTTGCCGCTGGCGTCCTTGGCGTCGAACAAAGCGGCCGGCGCGGTGGCGTCATAGTCCCACAGATCATGCGGCACTTGCTGGTACCACCAGGCGATCTTGCCGGTCTTGGCATGCACCCCGATGATGGAGTTGGTGTAGAGATTGTCACCCTTGCGGTTCTCGCCCCAATAATCGGGATTGGGATTGCCGGTGGCGAACAGCACCAGATGGTTTTCGGGGTCCACGGCCGGTGTGTTCCAGACCGAGCCGCCGCCGTATTTCCAACTGTTGCCGCTCCAGGAATCGCCGCCCGGCTGGCCGGGCGCGGCGGTGGTATAGAAGCGCCAGACCAGCTTGCCGGTATTCGCATCCAGCGCCTCGACAAAGCCGCGGGTGGGATATTCCGCGCCGGAATTGCCCACCAGCACCATGCCGCCCACCACCTGCGGCGCCATGGTGAAGGAATAATAGTGCGTGGGCGCGGGAATGGTGTCGGCCAGCACGCTTTTCCATGCCACCGCGCCGGTTTTCGCGTCCAGCGCCACCACATGGCCGTCCAGCTGGGCGACGAACACCTTGCCATAGGCCGCCGCCACGCCGCGCGACTGGGGCCCGCAGCACAGGTCGGTATATTCCAGCACGGGATTGTAGGACCAGAGCAGCTCGCCGCTGGCCGCGTCATAGGCCTGCACATGGTCCCCGGGCGCGGACACATACATCACCCCGTTCACCACCAGGGGCGTCGCCTCGAAACTGTTGACGAAGCCGGTATGGATCAGCGCGACCGGCGCAAGCTTCCTGACCGTGTTCCTGTCGATCGCGGCCAGCGGCGAAAAACGCCGATTGTCATAGGTGCGGCCGTGGAGCAGCCAGTTGTCCCGGTCCGCGTCCGCGTTCAGCAGGGCCGCATCGGTGACGGCGACATTGGCGGTGACGGCCTTTGTCAGGATGGTGACCGGCGCCGGTGCGGGCATTTCGGCGGCGCGTTCCTGGGCGGCGGCGGCCCCCAGCCCAAGCGCCAGCGCCCCCGCGCAGAGCAGAAGATGCCGCATGCTCCCCCTCCCTCGGCTTCTGTTTTCGGGAAGCTTGCCGCCCCGGCAGGCAGAGGGCAATTGCGAAAGGGCCCGCCGGGTCCTCCCCCGGGGGAGCCAAAAAGTGCCTCCGCCGGTGTCGGCCAGGGGGCGTCCTGTGCGTCCTCGAAACGGAGGCATCGCGGGCCGTGCCGGCGATGCGCTAGCCTGGTGCCGGAACGGAGAAGAAGATGGTCGAATCCCACTACCGCTGGGTGATTGTCGCAGCCGGAGGCCTGATGGGCTGCGTCGCGATAGGCGCCATGTTCTCGCTGCCGGTCTTTCTCCTGCCCATCTCGCGGGACACCGGATGGTCGGTGACCGGCATATCCAGCGCCATGACCATCGGTTTTCTCGCCATGGCGATGGCCAGCATGGCCTGGGGCGGGTTGTCGGACCGCATCGGTCCCCGGCTGGTAGTGATCTGCGGATCGGTCCTGCTGGCGGTCAGCCTGGTGCTGGCCAGCCTGATGACATCGCTGGTCGCATTCCAGCTCATCTTCGGCCTGGCCGTCGGCAGCGCCGCCGCCGCGATCTTCGCGCCGATGATGGCGTGCGTGACGGGCTGGTTCGACACCCATCGCAGCCTTGCGGTTTCGCTTGTTTCCGCGGGCATGGGGATGGCGCCGATGACCATGTCTCCGCTGGCGGCATGGCTGATCGCGGTCCATGACTGGAGGACCTCGCTCCAGATCATCGCCGCGATCGTTGCGGCGCTGATGATTCCGGCGGCGCTCCTTGTCCGCCGCCCGCCTGCCCTGAACGCGCAAGCCGCCGCTCCGCCGGACGCGGAGGCGGCGCCCCATTCCGGCATGTCCTTGTCACAGGCGCTGCGGTCGCCCCAGTTCGTCACCCTGTTGCTGACGAATTTCTTCTGCTGCGCCACCCATTCCGGCCCGATCTTCCACACCGTGAGTTATGCCGTGACCTGCGGCATTCCGATGATGGCGGCCGTTTCCATCTACAGCATGGAAGGGCTGGCTGGCATGGGCGGGCGCATCGTGTTCGGCATCCTGGGCGACCGGCTTGGCGCCAGGCGCGTTCTGGTTTCGGGGCTGCTGCTTCAGGCCTTCGGCGCGCTGGGTTACGCCTTTGTGCGCCATCTTGCAGGCTTCTATGCGGTGGCCGTGTTCTTCGGCTTCATCTATGCGGGCGTGATGCCCCTCTATCCCGTGCTTGCGCGCGAGAATTTCCCGCTGCGGATGATGGGCACGGTCGTCGGCGGCACGGCCATGGCCGGGAGCCTGGGCATGGCGATCGGCCCGCTGGCGGGCGGCCTGATCTATGACGGCTTCGGCAGCTATACCTGGCTCTATGCCGGTGCCTGGGCCCTCGGCATCGGGGCTTTCCTGACCGCGCTGACGTTCAGGCCTTTCCCGAAGGACCAGTCCCGGCTCGCGCCCGCTTGACGGCGGCAGGAAGGACGGCGCCGCCGTCCAGCGCGCCCACATGCGGCAGACTGTCCCGCGCACAGCGGCTGCCGCGCCGCAGCCGACGGCCGTTGCAAAACTGCAATCAACCTGTGGCATGGCTCGTCTCCTGACAGCGCCGCGGACGCAAGTCCTTGCGGCGCTTTGTGCAAAAGAGGGGCAAAATGTTGCAGAAGTCCGCGGCCGCGTTTGCGGTTACCGCCTGTTTTACGCTCGCCGCACAGACAAGTGCCGCAGATGCGCAGTCCGCGGCGGCGGACGGCGGCGATGTCGAGCAGGTCGTCGTCATCGGCAGCGGCCAGACCCGTTCGGTTTCGACCCTGCTGCCGTCGAACCTCACCGTGCAGCCGCCCGGCGCCAGCGTGCAGAAGCTGCTCAACATCCTGCCGGGCGTGAGCGCGCAGTCGATCGATGCGCTGGGCGTCAACGAGCAGTCCATGACCCTGCAGGTGCGCGGCTTCAGCACCACGCACCTTGGCTATACACTCGACGGCATGCCGCTGGGCGACGGCGCCTACAACAACTACAACGGCCTCACCATCAGCCGCGCGCTGATCTCCGAGAATCTCGGCCGCGCCGATCTGGCGACCGGCATCGCGGGCCTGGGCATCGCCTCGACCAGCAACCTCGGCGGCGCGGTGATCTATACGTCCAGCGCCCCGAAAGAGGAGATGGGGATCGTGGGCACCCAGACCTTCGGCACCAGCGACGGCAGGCGCAGTTTCGTTCGCTTCGACACCGGCGATTACAACGGCTTCTCGGCCTATCTCTCCGGCCAGTACAGCGAACAGGACCTGTTCGTGCACCAGAACGCCTATAAGACGTCCTACGGCAAGCAGCTCAACGGCAAGGCCCAATACAAGTTCGACCGCGGCACGCTGACGGCGTTCATGGACCTTTCGCGCACCAACCAGGCCGACGATCCCTATCTGTCGAAGGACATGCTCTCGCGCCTCGGCTGGGACTGGGGCGGTTATGCGCCCGACTGGCAGGACTATGTCAGCCGCGCGGCCTGCGGCGTGCCTTCGCTGGCGGCCAAGTGCGTGAAGTCGACGCCGCCGGAAACGCTGGCCGACGTCACCTTCACCAACGGCCAGATCCTGCGCAACGACGACCTGTTCTACCTGGCCGGGGATTACGCCCTCACCGATTCCCTCAACGCGCATCTGCAGGTGTATCGCCACACCGACAAGGGCGCCGGCAACAACTTCATCACCGGCCTGTCCAGCCAGGGCACGGCGTCCACCGCCGACGATCTGCCGGTCCAGATCCGCGACACGCGCTACACCATCAACCGCGACGGCGTGCTGGGAAGCCTGGCTTATGACATCTTTTTCAACCACATCCAGGCGGGCTTCTGGCTGGAGGAAAACACCAGCAGCGCCGCGCGCTATATCTGGACCAATGTCACCGGTCCCTTCGACTTGGGGCAATTCCTGAAGGGCCAGCCCAGCACCGCCCAATGGGTGCAGCGGACCAGATGGAACACCCAGCAGTTCTATGTGCAGGACACGGTCTCGCTGCTCGATGACGCGCTGAGCATAGATTTCGGTTTCAAGGGCACCAACGCGAAGTCGCAGGCCCAGGCGCTGCCCGGCATCTCGGTGACGCCGCCGCCGGCGTCCAGCCAGTTCGCGAGCGGCACGCTGGTGGCCAGGGACTATTTCCTGCCCGAGGCCGGCGCACGCTGGAAGCTGGCGCCCGGCCAGGAAGTGTATGTGAGCTATGCCGAGAACATGGCGATGTTCCAGGGCGGCTTCAAACTCGGCCCGCAGTCGGTTTCGCAGGCCGTGTGGGACGTGCAGGGAAAGACGCTGGTGCCCGAGACGTCGCGGAGCCTCGACTTCGGCTACCGCTTCGTGGCCGACGACCTGCAGCTTTCGCTGGCCGGCTATCATGTGAATTTCGACAACCGCCTGCTGCAGTACAATCCCTGTCCCACCAACCAGCAACAGAATCCGGGCTGCGGCAACTCCTTCCACAATGCCGGCAGCGTCACCAGCAACGGCGCGGAACTGGGCGTGCAATGGCAGCCGCTGGCCTGGCTGACCTGGTACAACGCGGCCTCGTACAACGAGACCACCTATGACCAGGACCTCAACTGGTGCACGACCACCTGCGTGGTCTATGCCACGGCCGGCAAGCAGCAGGTGGATACGCCCAAGCAGCTGTATTCCAGCGTGCTGACTGTCCGGCAGGACGGCTTCTGGGCCTCGCTGCAGGGCAAGTTCACCGGCCGGCGCTATTACACCTATACCAACGACCAGGGCTTTGGCGCCTACACCACCTTCGACGCCGGCATCGGTTACGACTTCGGCGCCTTTGGCGGGCTCAGCGGCGCGAAACTGGCGCTGAACGTCACCAACCTGACCGACCGGCGCTATGCGTCGAACTTCGACAACAGCGTGTTCGCGCCCAGCGATCCCACCGGCAGCATCCTGGTGTTCCACTCCTCGGCGCCGCGGCAGTTCTTTGTCACGTTCGGCGCTTCGTTGTAGGCGGATGCGCGCTGCGCTGATCCTTTTGTGTCTTCTCCCGGCCTTCCCCGCCTTCGCCGGCGGGGAAGAGCCCGCCACGCTGGTCGGCGTGGCGCGCGTGCCGGCCAATGCGGTGGATGCGCAGGGCGAAACGCTGGGCGGCTTCGGCTCGGGCATGATGCTGGCGCCCGGCAGTTGGAAGCACACGAAAACCGGCTATCGCGCCCGGCTGTTCATGCTGCCGGACAGGGGCTGGAACACGGCGGGCACCACCGATTATCGCGCCCGCCTGCAGACGTTCGACCTGGCGCTCACGCCCGATACGGGCAATCCCGGCCGGGAAGGGCAACTGCGCCTGTCGTTCAAAGGCACCTTGCTGCTGACCGGTCCCGCGAAAGAGCCCACCACCGGGCTCGATCCAACCGGCGTGCGCGCCGGGCAGGGCGTTTTTCCCGATCTTCCGGTTGCCGGAAACGGCCACGTCAGCCTCGACAACGAAGCCGTGGCGCCGGACGGCAAAAAGGGATTCTGGGTCAGCGACGAATATGGGCCCTATGTCTATCGCTATGACGCGCATGGCCGGATGATCGCCGCCATCCGCCCGCCCGAAGCCTTCATTCCCCGCCGCGGCGGCAGGCAGGATTTCTCCTCGAATAATCCGCCCGTGGGCGCGCACTATGACAGCGGCGACCCGGTTTCGGGGCGGCAGAACAATCAGGGGTTCGAGGGCATGGGCGTGGCGCCCGATGGCCGCACCCTGTTCGTGGTGAACCAGAGCGCGCTGCGCCAGGACCTGGATCCGTCGCGGGTGAAGGCCACGCGCCGCAATGTCCGGGTGCTGGTTTACGATATCGCCGGCGCGCCGCGGCTTGTCCATGAATATGCGCTTCAACTGCCGACCTACCGCGATGGCGGGCAGGTCAATGTCGCCGCGCAGAGCGAGCTTGCGGCGATCGACGATCACCGCTTCCTGCTGCTGTGCCGCGACAGCGGCGGCGGCTTCGCCAGCAAGCGGCCGGAGTCGCTCTATCGCAGGATCGTGCTGGTGAACACGCGCGGCGCCACCGATCTCGCCGGCCGCTATGACGGCCCGGCGGATTCCATCGCGCCGAACGGCGAGTTGCGGTCGGATATCGCCCCGGCGGCCTGGTCGGATTTCCTCGATCTGAACGACAATGCCCAGCTGAACCGCTTCGGCCTGCACAACGGCGCGCCCGCCGACAGTCACGATCTTTACGAGAAATGGGAAAGCCTGGCGCTGGCGCCGGCCGGACCGAAGGGGCGGTACATCCTGCTGGTGGGCAGCGATAACGACTTTATCACCCAGGATGGCCACATGGCCGGCCGCCCCTACAAGGACGCTTCCGGCGCCGACGTGGATACGCTCGTCATGGCCTGGCAGGTGTCCCTGCCGCAGGACCGGTAGCCGCGCCCGGGCATCCCGCCAGAGTGAATTTTTTCAGAAACAGGCTGCCATCCGGTGTCGTCTGATTCAGGGCGTTGCCTTCTCTGCATCGTTACCGGGCCGATTTCTCAGGATAGTGCTCGTAACAAGGTGAACGAGATGATCCGCCCGCGGCGCGAATGAGGGTTGATCGACCGCCCAGCCGAGGGCCGTGATCAAGGCGAACAGGTCGTCCCCATTCATATCGGCGCGCGCCGTTCCCTCGCCCTGAGCCCGGAGCAGCAGTCGCGCGCCTGCCGCGTGCACCGCTGCGCACGAAGCATAAA
Source organism: Rhizomicrobium sp. (assembly GCA_035547015.1). Lineage (GTDB taxonomy): Bacteria > Pseudomonadota > Alphaproteobacteria > Micropepsales > Micropepsaceae > Rhizomicrobium. Next base: position 6,890 of record DASZVO010000009.1, read on the forward strand.
GAGCAGAGTCCGGGTTGGTGTGGGCCGCCGCCATCATGGCGACGACGCCCCGGTATCTTTGGGTGAATGCCACCAAATCCTGAAACCAGGTGAGCAGGGCCTCGCCGGCCGAAGTCGATGCTTCGCGTTCGGCTGCCTGCCGCGTCAGGGCGTCCAGATGGGTGCACAGCAGGGCTTCAAATAGGGCTTCCCGCGTCGGGAAATGACGAAGGAGCGTGGCCAGCCCGACGCCGGCCCGGCGGGCAATATCGCGCATCGATATGTCGGCACCATGCTCGGCGACGACGTCACGCGCGACCGCGAGAATCTGGCTGCGATTTTTTTCCGCGTCGGCGCGCATGGACCGCCTTGATAAGTGGATCAGTGATCCATATAAATGGATCGTTGATCCACTAAGTAGGCCGCGCGTTCGCAAATGGCAACAGGCGCTGCCCGGCACGACGAAAGGAAAAGTCATGGGAAAGCTTGCGGGCAAGGTTGCCGTCATCACGGGCGGGGCTACCGGTATCGGCCTCGGCGCGGCAAAACGCTTCATCGAGGAGGGCGCCTTTGTCTTCCTCTTCGGCCGCCGGCAGGAAGCGCTCGACGCCGCTGTAGCCAGCCTCGGGCCTCATGCCCGCGCGGTGAAGGGCTCGGTCTCCGATCCGGCCGACCTCGACCGGCTCTACGCGGCGGTGAAGGCCGAGCGCGGCACCCTCGACATCGTCTTCGCCAATGCCGGGGCGGGAAGCCCGCTTCTGCTCGGCGAGATCACCCCCGAGCACATTGACGAAACCTTCGACACCAATGTGAAGGGTACGATCTACACGGTCCAGAAGGCGCTGCCGCTGATGGGCCAGGGCGGTTCGATCATCCTGACCGGATCGAGCGCGGGCACCACGGGCGCTCCGGGATTCAGCGCCTACAGCGCGAGCAAGGCGGCTGTGCGCAACCTCGCGCGGACCTGGGCACAGGATCTGAAGGGCACCGGCATCCGGGTGAACGTGCTGTCGCCCGGGCCGACGGCGACCGAACTCGCCAAGGCAGCGCTGGGCGAGGAAGGCCAGAAGGTCTTTGCCGCGATGAATCCGCTCCAGCGCATGGCCGATCCGGCGGAGATCGGAGCGGTGGCCGCATTCCTCGCGTCATCGGACAGCAGCTTCATGACCGCCAGCGAGGTCGCCGTCGACGGCGGCCTGGCGCAAATCTGACGCTAAACCAAAGGAGAGACGTCCATGCGCTACGCAATCATCGGCTTCGGCAAGATCGGTCACGCTCTTGCCAGGGCGTTTGCCCGCAACGGCATTGCAGTGTCCGTTGCAACCACGCGCGATCCGGAAAGCTTTGCGTCCGATGCGGCCGCGATCGGACCCGGGATCATTCCCACAACCCTGGCGGATGCCGTCAAGGCAGACGTCATTTTTCTGGCTGTTCGTTTCGAACAGCACCCGGAGGTCGCAAAGGCGCTGCCCGACTGGAAGGGAAAGACCATCATCGACGCGATGAACACGAGAGCCCCGCTTGAGGAACTGGGCGGTCTCCCGTCTTCTGCCGTCGTCGCGAAGGCGTTCACCGGAGCTAGGCTGGTGAAAGGCTTCAACCATCTGGTCGCTGCCGTCCTCGACCAGGACCCCGCCATACACGGTGGCAGGAGAGTCGTGTTCCTGGCGAGTGACGACGAAACTGCTGCAGCGGAGATTGGCGCGCTTGCGGAAAATCTCGGTTTCGCGCCGATCCAACTGGGCAGGCTTTCGGAAGGTGGACTGCTTGTGCACGCGCGCGGAAATAGTTGGGGCCACCTGATCTTCAAGGACCTGGTCAAGTTCGACTGATGATTGTGCACGAGCACTATCTGCGTCATCGGCGCAGGTGCCCGGCGAACGCGCCGCGCTGAGCGAGGCGCCGGGATCCCACCAGGGTGACTTTTTCAGAAACAGGCAATGGCGGTGCCGGAGGGATTGCTCGGAACATGCTCAAGGCATGTTCCTCGTCCTCGCTCACGCTCGGATCGCTCGCTTTGCTCGCGCCCAAAATCGGCGGGCGCCGATTTTGTCGAACAAGGCTTCCGGATGCCGATCCGACACCGCCATCCCCTGCTGTCTTGTGGCTGTGGAAAGATTTCGCCCTGCATCAGCAGGGGATGGCGGTGCCGGAGGGATTCGAACCCTCGATACGGCTTTTCAACCGTATAACGGTTTAGCAAACCGCCGCCTTCAGCCTCTCGGCCACAGCACCATCCAGAAACGCCATGCGGGCGGGCGGCCGTTCGGCCCGGCTGCCGGCATGGCGGGAAGGCCGCCCTTTTGCCCCAGATCGTCCCCCGGCTCAAGCGGGCAAAAAGGGCAGGTTCGGGCGGGTTTTCGCCCTGGGCCGCAAAGGGTCTGCTGCGCCGCGGCATGAAGAAACCCGTGCCGCCGCCTTGCAGCCCGCCGCCCGCGGGCGCAGGATTTCGCTCACAGACCGGGGACAGCCCGGCCGGAACGGAATGAGGAGCGTCGTCATGCAAGTCAGGCACATCTTGCGCGACAAGGGCCGGGACATTGTCGCGATTTCCTGCCACGCCAGCCTGCTCGAGGCTGCGCGTGTGCTCTCCGAGAAGAGGATCGGCGCGCTGGTCGTCAAGGACAAGGCCGGCGGCCTTGCGGGCATCATCTCCGAGCGCGATCTGGTGCGCGCTGTTGCCGCCCTGGGCGCCGACGGGCTTTCCGAGTCGGTGGAGCGGCACATGACCCACGGGCCGGAAACCTGCACCGAATGCGACACGGTGGAAAGCGTGATGGAAGCGATGACCCGCGGGCGCTTCCGCCACCTGCCGGTGATCGATGAAAGCGATCAGCTTTGCGGCATGGTCTCCATCGGCGATGTGGTCAAGACGCGCATTGCCGAAACGGTCAGCGAAGCCGCCGCGCTGCGCGACTATATTTCCGCCGCGATATAGCCGCGGAAAGGCCCTATCCGGCCGGGAACCCGGCCGGGCGCGGGACGTTTTATCGGCGCAAGCTTTGAAAGGAGCTGGCGCCATGACAATCATGACGAAATCCCTCAAACACGGTATTGCCGCCGCGGCCTGCGGCTTCGCATTCTGCGTGCTGGCCGCGCCCCTATCGGCACAGACGCCCGATGCGAAGGGCCTGCCCCGCAACGAGTCGACGCCCCAGGAAAAGGCCGAAACGGCCAAGCTCAACAGCCAGATCTCGCAATCCAATAACGCAGCCGATGCGAAGGCGGCCGCCGACCAGGCCCAGTACCAGGCCCAGCAGCAGCAGTATCAGGAGCAGATGCGCCAGCACGATGCGCTGCAGCAGCAGTATCAGGACCGTACCGCGGCCTATGAGAGTCTGCGCGACCGCTATGCCGCCGAACGCGCCGCTTATCGCCGCCGCATCTGGCCCGGACATTATGCCCGCTGGGCGGTCGAAACGCGCGATGCCCGGCTGATCGGCGCGCCGGTGCAACTCGTCAGCGGGCGCAATGTCGGCCATGTCGTCGACACCGCGCGTTCGAAGGGCGGCGGCGTCGAAGCGCTGCTGGTGCGGCTCGACAATGACAAGATGGTCTGGATCGACAGCGAAGACGCCCGCTACAACCGCGCCGACGGCATCGTGATGACCAACCTGGAAGGCGCGGATCTGCGCCGCATGGCCGACGAGCGGCTCTAGGATAGTCCGTACACGGAATAACTTCGGAGCGTCCGGGCCGTTGCGCCTCGCCGCCCGCGCGGCCCGGCGGGCCTGGAAAAGGGGAACCGGCCCAATTTCGGGGAAAATCCTTTCTTTTCAAGGTGTTGGGCAAAGATCGGGTGCCCCGCGCGGAATCTGTCAGGGATTCACCTGGCAGCCGGCAGGGGCGGGACGGAAGACCGAAAGGCCTGATTTTGCGGGCTGAAACAGGGCTCCTGTGGGATGTGGCGAAGCCGGAGCCCGCGTCTATATATAGATGCGCCGGGCCGCCCGAGGTTCGTCCACAGGCCCATGAAAAAAATCGTTTTTTCCGCCATTTTTGCGTTTGACTTGCCAGAACCTCGCACCTATAACCCGCGCCCACGCTGCTTCGCGGCTCGAGTTCGCGAAACGGCGTTATCGTTGAAAAGTGACGTGAAAATCGTCGGTTCGGCGGGCTGTTTGACATTGTGATTTCAGGAAGGGGAACGTGGGCGGCGGCTCGGTCAGCCACTCGCGTCCAGACTTCGGTCTGGATGCAAACTATCGAGCAACGACGCGAATGCTCGCGTTCTTCTTGCAAAACTTACTTGTACAAAGTGTTCGGTCGCCGAAAGGCGATCAACCCTAGTCAATCAGTTTTGCGAACTACGCAAATCAAGAGCGTTCAGCGTCGTCTGCCAAAGGATCAAAACATGAGAGTTTGATCCTGGCTCAGAACGAACGCTGGCGGCAGGCCTCAAACATGCAAGTCTAGGGGGTGCAGCAATGCATCACCGGCGGACGGGTGCGTAACGCGTGGGAATATACCTATTGGTTCGGAACAACTGC
>DASZVO010000010.1:0-6231 GCA_035547015.1 Rhizomicrobium sp.
GCCGACTTCAGCCATTCATAGGCGATCAGCAATACCGCCTGGCCCAGATTCAGCGACGGGAACCCGGCGGTGGGAATGGTGATCACCGCATCGGCCAGGCTCAATTCGTCATTGTCCAGGCCCGCCCGCTCGTTGCCGAACAGGATGGCGGTCTTCAGGCCCTCGGCCGCCGCCGCCCGCAGCCGCCGCGCGCCGGCTTCGGGCGTGTGGATTTCCTTCAGCACGTCGCGCCCCCGGGCCGTGCTGGCCAGCACCAGGTTGAAGGGAGCCACGGCTTCGGCGGTGCTCGCGCAGACCCGCGCGGCCGCGACGATGTCGCCCGCGCCCGAGGCCAGCATCTCGGCCCGCTCGTTGGGCCAGGCCATGCGGGGCGCGGCCAGGATCAGTTCCGACAGCCCGAAATTCTTCATCGCCCGGGCGGCGGCGCCGGCATTCTCGCCCATCTGGGTATGGGAAAGTATGACGGCCGGGGAAAATTCCAGTGGGGTCATTTGCGCTTTGACGGGCCGGTTCCTGCCGGGCTAAACGGGGCCACGCTATAGCCTCTCCCGCCCCTTTTTTCGAGGAAAAGTCATGGACAAGATCAAGGTTGCCGGTCCGGTCGTCGAACTCGACGGCGACGAGATGACCCGCATCATCTGGGACCTCATCAAGAAGAAGCTGGTCCTGCCCTATCTGGACGTGAACCTGCTCTATTACGACCTGTCGATCCAGAATCGCGACGCCACCGAAGACAAGGTGACGGTCGAGGCGGCCGAGGCGATCAAGAAATACGGCGTGGGCGTGAAGTGCGCCACCATCACCCCGGACGAGGCGCGGGTGAAGGAATTCGGCCTCAAGAAGATGTGGAAGTCGCCCAACGGCACCATCCGCAACATCCTGGGCGGGGTGATCTTCCGCGAGCCGATCATCTGCAAGAACGTCCCGCGCCTGGTGCCGGGCTGGACCCAGCCCATCGTGGTGGGCCGCCATGCCTTCGGCGACCAGTACCGCGCCACCGATTTCCTGTTCCCCGGCAAGGGCACGCTCACCATCAAGTTCGTGGGCGAGGACGGCAAGGTGATCGAGCACGAAGTGTTCAAGTCGCCCGGCGCAGGCGTGGCGATGGCGATGTACAATCTTGACGAATCCATCCGCGAATTCGCCCGCGCCAGCCTGAATTACGGCTTGATGCGCAAATATCCGGTGTATCTGTCGACCAAGAACACGATCCTGAAAGCCTATGACGGCCGCTTCAAGGACATCTTCCAGGAGGTCTATGACACCGAATTCAAGGCGCAGTTCACCGCGCTGGGCCTTGTCTATGAACACCGCCTGATCGACGACATGGTGGCCTCCTCGCTCAAATGGAGCGGCGGCTATGTCTGGGCCTGCAAGAATTACGACGGCGATGTGCAGTCCGACACGGTGGCGCAGGGCTTCGGCAGCCTGGGCCTGATGACATCCGTGCTGTTCACGCCCGACGGCAAGACGGTGGAGGCCGAGGCCGCGCACGGCACGGTCACGCGCCACTACCGCGAATACCAGAAGGGCCATTCGACTTCGACCAACTCCATCGCCTCGATCTATGCCTGGACGCGGGGGCTTGCCCATCGCGCCAAGCTGGACGGCAACGACAAGCTGGCGCAATTCGCGCACAAGCTGGAAGAGGTGACGGTCGCCACGGTGGAATCGGGCTTCATGACCAAGGATCTGGCGCTGCTCGTCGGGCCGGATCAAAAATGGCTCACGACCGAAGGCTTCCTGGACAAGGTGGACGAGAACCTGAAAAAAGCCATGGCTTGAGGGGGCGCGCGGTCCTTTGCGGCGTGAGGTTGAAACAGGACGCCCGGCCTTTCCGTTTAAACTCTCTATCGCCGGGCAATGCCCTCGGCCGCGCGCCCAGGCGCGCGGCTCTCACTCCGCCGCCGACTTCTGCGCCTTCTTCTGCGCATACATCGCCTGGTCGGCGCGGGCCATCGCGGTGGCGGGCGTGTCGCCGGGCTTCAGTTCGAAAGCGCCATAGGCAAAGCTGACCGGAATGGAATGGCCGTTCCATTGCGTGGGCGAGGCCTTCAGCGCCTGGGCCAGCGCATCGGCCTTCTTCAGCGCCCGGTCCTGATCCGCATGGGACAGCAGAACGCCGAACTCGTCGCCCCCCAGCCGGCCCACGCAATCGCTCTCGCGCACATGGGTCAGCAGCACGTCGGCGAAATGCGCCAGCACCGCATCGCCCGCGGCATGGCCATAGGTGTCGTTGGTGCGCTTGAGATGGTTGAGATCGAAATAGACCAGCGAGGCCGGCGTGCGATAGCGGTCGGCGGCGGCGATGTGGCGCGTCAGCTCGCGCACGAAGGCGCGGCGGTTCAGCAGCGGCAGCATCCCGTCCTGGTCGGCGGCCTTTTCCATCTCATCCAGCCGCGACCTGGTCTGGTTGAGTTCGCGGCGCAGCGCGTTGACCTCGCTCATCAGGCCCATGATCGCGTCGCGCACGCGCGGCGTGAATTCGTCTTCGGGAATGCCCAGCACGCTGGCGGCGGGCTGGGCGATCTCGGCCGCGCTCAACGCTTCCGCCGCCGAGACGCGGCGTGCATAGGCCGTGCGTGCCACCGAGCGGGCAGCCCTGCCCGGCAAATTGCGTTCGACTTTCATCGCGGAAAGGCCCCCTTCGCGGCCTTAAGATTCAGCGACCCCACTTTAAGACTATATTTAGAATCCCAGCGAATGGTTAACGAGCCCTAAACTTACGCTTTTCTTGCATTTTTTGCTCCCTATACTGCGCCGCTTCGCGCTACAGGGCGTTTTCATGGCGATTCGAAGCAGGTCCCCCAAAAAGCCGTCCATCGGCCTGATCATGGGCAGCCAGTCCGACTGGCCCACCATGCAGGCCGCCGCCGCCCTGCTGGACACGCTGGGCGTGGCCTATGAAACGCGCATCGTCTCGGCCCATCGCACGCCCGACCGCATGGCCGCCTATGCCAAGGAGGCGGCGGGCCGCGGGCTTCAGGCGATCATCGCGGGCGCGGGCGGGGCCGCGCATCTGCCGGGCATGGTGGCCAGCCATACCACCCTGCCGGTGATGGGGGTTCCGGTGGAAAGCCGCGCCCTTAAGGGGCTGGATTCGCTGCTGTCCATTGCCCAGATGCCGGGCGGGGTGCCGGTGGCGACCTTTGCGGTGGGCGAGGCGGGGGCCCGGAATGCCGCCCTCCATGCCGCCGCCATCCTGGCGCTTTCGGACGCGGCGCTGAAAAAGCGGCTGGACGCCTGGCGCGCCCGTCAGACCCGGTCGGTGGCCAGAACGCCGAAATGAGCAGCGTGCAGACGTCCGTTCCCGGGCCCATCCTGCCCGGCGGCACCATAGGAATCGTCGGCGGCGGCCAGTTGGGCCGGATGCTGGCGCTTGCGGCGGCCCGGCTGGGCCTTCGGGCGCGCATCTACAACGACACGGCCGACGCGCCCGCCTTCCAGGTCACGCCCTATGGGGTGGCCGCGCCCTATGACGACCTGGAGGCGCTGACCCGTTTCGCCCAGACCTGCGACGCCGTGACCTTCGAGTTCGAGAACCTGCCCGCCCATGCCATCGCGCATCTGGCGGGGCTGGTGCCGGTGCGCCCCGGCGCCCATGCGCTGGCCATGACCCAGGACCGGCTGACCGAAAAGACCCTTGTTCAGGGGTTGGGACTCAAGACCGCGCCCTTCGCGGGCGCCGCTTCGGCCGAAGAGGCGCAGGCCGCCCATGCCGCCATCGGCGGGGGGCCGGCGATCCTCAAGACCCGCCGCTTCGGCTATGACGGCAAGGGCCAGGTCAAGGTCGCCGGCGCCGATGACGCCGCCCGGGCCTTCGACAGCTTCAAGGGCGCCCCCTGCATTCTGGAAGGCTTTGTCGATTTCGCCTTCGAGGCGTCGGTGGTGGCGGCGCGGGGGGCGGACGGCAGCTTCGCGGCCTATGACCCGCCCGAAAATGTCCACGAAAACCACATCCTGCGCCGCTCCATCGTGCCCTCGCGCCTGACGGCGGCCCAGGCGGACGAGGCCAAGGGGATGGCGCGGCGCATCGCCGAGGCGCTGGACTATGTGGGCGTACTGGCGGTGGAACTGTTCGTGGGCCGGGACGGCGCGCTGCTGGTCAACGAGATCGCGCCGCGCGTCCACAATACCGGCCACTGGACCATCGAAGCCTGCCAGTGCTCCCAGTTCGAACAGCATATCCGCGCGGTGGCGGGCTGGCCGCTGGGCGATCCCGCCCGCCATGCCGATGCGGTGATGGAGAACATCATCGGGGCCGAGGCCGACGCTTGGGAATCCTTAAGCCGCAGCGGGGCGCTGCATCTTTATGGCAAGCGGGAAAGCCGGCCCGGCCGCAAGATGGGCCATGTGACCCGCTTAAGGCCGTTGACGAAGCCGTGACCGATCCATAGGTTCGCCCGCCATGAACACCGTGCTCAAGCGCAAGACCGCCACCGCCAAGCCCTCCGGGGCCTTGGAGTTCGGGATCTGGGAGTTCGCGCGCGCTTAGGACGAAAGCGAAAGACCGAAACGCCAGGCCCCGCTCCCCACCGGACGGGGCTTTTTCATTTGGAGAAAAGCTTTGAAGAACAAGCATGTCGCCATCGTGGGCGCCACCGGCGCCGTCGGCCGCGAATTCGTGGGCTGCATCGAAAGCCGGGGGCTGCCGCTGGCCTCGCTCCGGCTGCTGGCCTCGGCCCGGTCGGCGGGCAGCACCCAGCGCTTTCGCGGCGAAGACCTGGTGATTCAGGAACTGACGCCGGACTCCTTCCGCGGCGTGGACATCGCGCTGTTCAGCGCGGGCAGCGGGATTTCAAAACAATATGCCCCCATCGCGGTCCGCGCGGGCGCGGTGGTGGTGGACAACAGCTCGGCCTTCCGCGCCGATGCGGACGTGCCGCTGGTGGTGCCGGAAATCAACGCCCGCCGCATCGCCGGGCACAAGGGCATCATCGCCAATCCCAACTGCTCGACCATCACCGCGCTGGTGCCGCTCTGGCCCATCCACCAGAGAAACCGCATCCGGCGGGTGAACATCGCCACCTATCAGGCCGCCAGCGGCGCGGGCGCGGCGGCGATGCAGGAACTGCTCGACGCCACGCGCGCCTTCCTGGACGGCAAGCCCTTCACGCCCAAGGTGATGCCGCATCCCTATGCCTTCAACGTCTTCAGCCACAATTCCGCGATCGATCCGGCCACCGGCTATAACGGCGAGGAAAGCAAGGTCATCACGGAAACCCGCAAGATCTTCGAGGATGACGATATCCGGGTGGGCGTGACCTGCGTCAGGGTGCCGGTATTGCGCGCCCACAGCGAAGCCATCACCTTCGAATGCGAAAATCCCATCACCGAGGATGAGGTCCGCGCCCTTCTGGCCGCGGCGCCGGGCGTCAGGATCGTGGACGACCGGACGGCCAATCATTTCCCCATGCCCATCGAAGCTTCGGGCCAGGGCGATGTGCTGGCGGGCCGCATCCGCCGCGACCTGTCGGACCCGTCGGGCCGGTCCATCAGCCTGTTCGTGGCCGCCGACCAGCTGCTCAAGGGCGCAGCGCTGAACGCCGTCCAGATCGCAGAACTGCTCTAAAGTCCGGCCCTCACGGCCATCCCGCGCCTGCCGAAGGATGGCCGGGCGGTCCGGGCGTTACAGCGGCACGTCCTGCCTGCTGACCGAAAAGACGATATAGGCCGCGGGCGTCGTGCCCACATTGCGCAGGCCGTGGGTGATGTTCGACGCGCTGAACACGATGTCGCCCGCGCCCGCCGGCACCGGCTTGCCGTTGTCCAGATATTCCAGCGTGCCCGACTGGATGAACAGCCATTCGCTGTTGTGATGCCTGTGCGGCGGGTGGGGCATCTTGCCCGGCGGCAGCACGCTTTCATGCACCTCGATATATTCGCCCGTCGGCAGCGTGCCTGACATCACCCGGCGCTGGGTGCCGCCGTTGGGCAGCGCGATGGGCTTGAGGGTGCTGTACTTGATCACGCGCGAGCGCGACAGCTCGGCGGTGGTGTTCATCGGGGGCGTCGGCGCTTGCGCCGTGCCTTCCGCGCGCGCCGCCCCCGCGGCCGCCGCAAGCCCCGCAAAGGCCATCAGGGCGGCGAACATATCGCGCCGCCCCGGCGCATGCTCCATGACCGGGTTCTCCTCCATGACGTCCTCCCATTGTTGTCGATTTATTTCGCCTGCGGGCGCGCCCAGCCGGCGAAGGCGGGCAGGCCCGACAGGGCGTCCTTCGCCCTGGC
>DASZVO010000011.1:0-31611 GCA_035547015.1 Rhizomicrobium sp.
GCTCGAGATCTATGTGAACAATGTCGGCGGCTACAGGAACTGGGGCGGCGGCACGATCACCCCCCTGGTGCTGGACGCCAACGGCAACGTCTCGGGCGGCGGCGACTATGTCCATTCCTGGACCACCGTCGACCTGCATGCCTCGTGGAATTTTTCCCATAAAGGCCTTCTGGGCGACAGCCAGGTCTATATCGACATCAACAATGTCTTCGACCAAGCACCGCCTTTCCTGAACAACACCAATGGCTATGACGCCTTCGAAGCCAATCCGCTGGGCCGGATCGTCTCGGCGGGATTCCGGCTGCGGTACTGAGAGGCCGCCAAATTTTCTTCCCGCGCTGAGGATCGCCCCTTCCTCCATCGTCTTCGAACAGGGACCGTCCACGGTGCCGGACGGACAATCAGAACAGACGATTTCCCGGGAGGAATTTCATGCTCAAGCGCCGGAATTTCTTTGGGCTTGCCGCGCTCGCGCCGGCTGCCGCCGCGGTCCTGCCCAGGCAGGCGGCGGCGCAGTTCATGCCGGCCGACAATCCGGATTCCAGCCTGACGGCGCAGCGCGCCGGCATCAATGGCTGCCTGCCGACGGACTGGACCACGATCAGGACCCGCACCGCGCCCAGAACCGAGGTGCTCTACAAGACCACCCACGGCCAGCCCAACGGCCTGGCGCTGACCGCAAACCCCAACGAACTGTGGGTCCTGGACCAGGGCAAAGGCGGCTGGATGACCCTGACCAACGTCAGGGACGGCTCGGTCATCCGCGAATTCCGGACCGATGTGGTGGGCCCCAGCGGCCTTGTGATCGACAAGGACAATGTGATGTGGATCGCCTCCACCCACAACACGCTGATGGTCGCCGTCGACGCCAATACCGGCAAAACCATCGCCAAATATTTCTGTCCCGGTTCGGGCCGCGTCTATCAGAAGAAGGGCGATCCGGGGCGGCGCGACTCCCGGCTGCCGGTCGCATATCCGAAGCCGCGCGATGTGGGCGGCGCAGTGCAGGGCCAGGGCTTCGTGTTGGGATATGGCCATCTGGCGATGAACGCCGAAGACGACCCTGATGGCCGTACCGGCGCCCACGGCCTGCTGGAAGTGGACGGCAACACGCTGATGTATGTCAGCCCGCCCTCGCGCGCCATCTTCACCATCGACAAGAAGAAATGGGAAGTGCAGTCGGTGTTCCCCACGCCGGGCAACCGGCCGCACGGCATCACCTGGGCCGACAGGCGGAAGACGCACTTCTGGAACGCGGATTCCAACCTAAACGCCTTTTACAAATTCGAGACCGCCACGGGGCGGATCGTGGAGAAGGTCCAGTTGCAGGACGATCCCTATGCCGTGGTGCACGGCGCCAAGCTGTTCCTGGACGGTCCCCAGGCGGGTTACATGTACTTCTGCGACGACAAGGGCTGGATCTGCCGGGTCAAATGGACCTGACCCGACAGGCGATGCGCGGCGGCGCCGCGTTTCAGGATCTTTCGATTTGCACCACGCCGGCGCGCGCCAGCGCGGCCAGCGTGTGCCGCAGATGCGCGACGGCTGCATCGCCATCCAGCCGGGCACAGAGTTCGCCGAAGGTCACGGCATGGGTATCGCCAAGCATTTCCAGCGCTGGCACCAGGTTGGGCGGAAGCCCGCTCCACAGCACGTCATGGGCCTTGAACTCCATGGTGTCGCCATTCTTCGCGAAATGCAGATGATGCGCCGCCGCCAGCCGGATGCGGTGGCTGTCGCCCAGCGTCTCGGCCTGGGCATAAGGCATGCCGGGCAGGGAGACATACGGGAACGGCCGCAGGGCGCCTTCCCATTCGTGGCGGAATTCGGCAATGGCGGTATCCGACAGCGCCTCGGCCAGCAGGAGGCGCAAGGCGTCCAGACAGGCCTTCTGGCCATCCGGATCATCGATCTGCGGAAGATCGGCGCGCACCGCCTCGTGCCGGCGCAGGCGGCCGATCAGCCATTGCAGAAGGTCCATGCCATGCGGCGGCACCGTCGCCACCGTCAGATGCAGGCTGGGCTCGCCGACCGGAAAGGCCACATGCCACCAGCCGCGCGGGATATAGAGCATGTCGCCGTCTTCCAGCATCGCATCCCAGACCGGCGGACCGGCCGGCCTGGCCGGCGCTTCGCTGTCGTCGGGCAAAGGATTGCGGCGCGTGGGCGCGAAGAGCTGCCAGCGTTTCCGTCCCGCGACCTGCAGCACCATGATCTCCTGGCTGTCCCAATGCAGATCCAGGCCGTTCTGGCCGTGCCATCCGGCATACAGATTGACATAATTGCCGGCGTGCAGCGCATCGCGGAACGATGCCGCCAGCTTTCGCACCCGGGGCGCGATCTCTTCCACGCAATCCAGGATCAGGGTCGCGCCGCCCGAAAGACATGCGGCGAGCTTGCCGGGATTCAGTTGCGCGACGCCTCCGGCGCCCGGCGACATGTAGCGGGACGGCTCAAGCGCCTTTCCGCCGTCGCTCAGGCGCAAGCGCGGCGGGCCGAGGCGATGCTGTTCCAGGATGGCGTTGAGTTCGTCCCAACCCAGCAGGCCGGCAAAGCGGCCCGGCTTGCCCTTCGCCGCCAGGAACGACCTGGTCCAGTAGTCGGCGAGGAAGCGTTCCCGCGCCAGCGGCGCAATGACGTCATCGAATTCCAGCATCGCGTCCCCGAAACCGGTTCGACCGGCCTTATGCGTTTTACCGATGAAGCTTAACGCAGGTCGCGCGCGATGCAATCGCCTCAATCCGTTCGCTTCATGCCGCCACGCCAGCCATAAAGGAACGTGATGTTGATCCGGCGGTTTTCGTAACCTTCCGCGAAATCGATCCTGTCCGTCTCATGAAACAGGTCGGAATCGAAGATGACCGCGCGGTTGGCGCGATAGGGCACGGTTGTCGCCTTCGCCCCCGACTGCGCCAGGAACGACAGCATGGCCTGCCGGTCGTTGTTGTACGTCTCGAAGTCCCAGTCCGGCGGCGCCGGTTTGTCCCATATGACCAGGCCGCCGCGATCGGGATCGCGATTGGCCGCATCGGGCGTGATCCAGAAATTGACGTTGACCGCGGCAAAGTCGGCATGCATGCGAATACCCGTCGGCGTCCGGCCGTATTTGAAGGCCCAAAGCTGCAGCAACGGATGGCCCGCGAAAATCTCGGGATAGCCGGCGGCCAGTTCTTCGCCCAGCTGCGCCAGCAGCGGCACGGCAAAACCATGCTCCGGCAGCGCGCCCAGATAACCGCCGGGGAAGGTTGCGCGCCAGATGGTGGACCCCAGGCAGAAGCGGCGCAGCGCGTCAAGCGCGGCGGTGGTCAGGAAATCGTCGATCACCACCACAGGCGGACGGGCGCGGTTCCAGCGGTCCGCCGCGTCCGGCTGGCGATTGATCGCGGCGCCGGCCAGGCGTTCGCCGCCCATGATGAAGAGCCTGCCCGGATCCCTTCCCGGATCGCCCAGCCAGGCCTGCTGCTCGCGATCATGCATCCGCTTGTGTTCCGCCACCGGGCCGGCGGGCGACGCGCCCGCGCCATGATGTCTTTGCGCATGCTCCATGAAAACCGCGAAAGCATCATCCAGGCGCCCCTGCTCCAGCAGCACACCACCCAGGTATTTGCGGGTGTGGGGATCGTCGGGCGCATTCGCCAAAGCATGGCGATATTGCTGCTCAGCCCCTGCGAGGTCGCCTGCCTGCTCCAGAACCGAACCGAGATTGCGCCGCACCGCCGCCGAGCCAGGCGCGATCTTCAGGGCCGCGCGAAACGACTGCTCCGCAGCGCGAAAATCGCCGCGCAGCTTGGCAGCGACTCCCAGATTGGTATGCGCCGGCGCGAAGCCGGGATTTGCGGCCACGGCGGCGCGCCAGGCCTCTTCCGCCTCGGCAAGGCAATCCAGTTCCCGGAGCACATTGCCCAGCTTGTGATGGGCGATGGCATTTCCCGGTTGCAGCCCGGCAAGCGCGCGATAGAGCCGTGCCTGCGCCTTCCGGTCGCCCAGTGCCTGCGCGACATCCAGCGCGATCTTCCAATGGCCGGAATTTCCGGGCGCCGCGAGGACCGCCGTCTCCAGATGCGGCAAGGCCTCGGCCAGCCTGCCCTGCCCGGCCAGCGCAGTGCCCAGGGCATAGAGGATGTCGGGATTGGAGGCCTGGCTGAGCAGAGCCTGACGCAGCAACCGTTCCGCCGCCGCGAATTGCCCGGCCCGCAGATGCGCCGCCGCTTCATCCGTCAAACCGGCGACGCCGGGATCGTGCTGGAACATGGCCGCAAGCTAACACAGGCCCGGCGCATTGCCAGTCGCGCGCGGATCGATCAGGCCGCCAGGGAATCGCGCTTCCTTGCCGTCTTCGGTGTCTTGGGCCGCGCCTCCCAGCCCAGCTCCCTGCTGATCTGCATCGCCGTCTTCCGCACATCCTCGATCAATGCCCGCATCCGTTCATCGCTCATATACTGAGCGGCACTGGACACGCTGACGGCCGCCTTGATGCTGCCGGTCGCATCGCGTATCGGCGCGGCGACGCACCGGATGCGGTCTTCATTCTCCTCCAAGTCGAACGCATAGCCGTTCCTGGCATATTCCCGCATGCGCCGCAGCCATGCGGTCTCGGGGACGCTGTAGCGCTGACCGCTCTCGCACCGATAGAGTTCGCGCAGGCGGGTTTCGCTTTCGTCCAGGACCAGCGCCTTGCCGAGGCCGGTCGAGCGCAACGGCTGCAACTCGCCCACCCGCGAGCTGATCTCGATCCGGCGGCGCCCCGGTATCTTGTCGAGATACAGCGCCCGGTTGCCGTCCCGCACACCCAGATGCACCGTGTCGCCGGTCTGGGCCGCCAGCTTTTCCAGATGCTCGCGCGCGATGCGCGGGATATTCAGCTGCATGCGCGCCTGATAGCCGATTTCCAGCGCCTTGGGGCCGAGCCCATACCCATAACGCGGCATGAAGGACAGATAGCGCCGTTCCACCAGGGTGGAGGCCAGCCGATGCGCCGTGCTGCGGTTCAGCCTTACGGCGGCCGCAAGATCGGCCAGGTTATTTACGCCCGCCGCAACGGCTTCCAGGACCTCAAGCCCGCGGACCAACGTCTGGCTGCCCAGCCAGCGCTTGCCGGCGGCGGCCTTCTTGCGCCTGGTTCGGGGGGCCGCCGGGCGGGACTTGCTAGCCATGATGGACTTTTCTCAAGGCGCGGCGAAGCGCTTTCATGGCATTTTGGCCGCGGATGACAGCATGGGACTCCCCTATCAGTTTCCGTTCACGATCTCAACATTTGATATGCGTTACAGTTACTTTCAGATCGGCGGACGGCGCGGGCCGTGTCAATATGCGGCAGAGGTCTTTCATATATGAGAAGACCCCGCGACCGGATTCCTCCCCGCGGCGCGGCGCCGCGCCCGGAAGGCCACCGGTGGCGCGGGCCGGAGTCACTGGAAGAAAATCATTCTTTTCTTCGTGGCCAGCAGCCTGGCGTCGAGCCCCGGCACGGCCGATTCCAGGTCGGCGAGATCCTTGAACGGACGGGTGGCCCGGCGCGCGATGATGGCGTCCGCCGCGCTTTGAGGCGCGTGCAGTACGGTCATCAGGGATTCGGCGTCGGCATGGTTCACGTCCACCGTGGTCATGTTCTCGAACAGGAACTGCATCACCAGATCGAGCTCTCCCGGCGTGCCCCGGGCGCCGCGGTCGATCATGGCCTGCACGGTGTCATGCCAGGCGTCATAGTCCTTGGGCGTATCCATCACGATCTGCATCGTGTGGCAGCCCGAGCAGACCTTGGTGGCTGCCCCCAGCGGTGTGGTGGCTTCACCGCCATCCTGCGCCTGCGCGCCATGCGCCGCAAACGCCAGCACCGCAAAGATCACTGCCGCATTGGCCGGGAGAACAGCGGGGATGCGCGGCATGAACGGGCCCCTACTGCGCAGCCTGCTTCATGCTCTCGTTGGGATCGGTTCCCGTCGCAGTCGCCAGCACCGCCGCCTTGCCGGCCAGAACCGGCATGTGCGGTCCCACGCCCAGCTTCTCGGCGGTCACGAAATCCCCATACTCGTTGCCGAACTGATTGGAAACGCGCTGCAGATGGCCGTCCAGGAACGTCATGTCCAGCAGCTTCTCGCTGAACATCTTGGTGCCCCACTCGCTTTTCATCTGGCCGACCACCTTCCTGGTCGCGACATCGATGATATCGCCCGATGAGGCATAGACCAGCTTGCCGTCGAGCCCGAAGGTCATCCAATAGACGCCGTCAGGCGTGTCGATGGTGGCGATTTCCCTGGGATGGGCGTCGTTGCTGAAGATATGGATCTTCTTGAAGATGCCGTCCGCCAGCCAGACCTCCTTGCCGTCGGGCGTAAGAGCGATCCCGTGGCTGGGACAGCCGTGCGGAATGCGCGGACGCGGCGACTTGTTCCAGGCCGAACGCCAGTCCACGCTGGTCACTTCCACGGTCTGCAGGATCTTGCCGGTGTTGGTGTCGGCGACCATGTACCCCAGGAAATTGTTCTGGTTGACATAGATCTTCGACGAATCCTTGTTCACCACCTGGACACGGACATTATCCGGGAATTCGATGGTGCGGATGACCTTCGCCGTTTCGATGTCGGCGATCTGCAACAGCTTTCCGTTGGGCGACATGAAGGCCCGCTTGCCGTCCGCGCTGAGATTGAGGTTGTGCGCGCCCATGCTGCCCGGCGCATGCAGGATGGCCAGCAGTTTTCCGGTCCTGGCGTCCAGCTTGTACCAATAGTCCTGCAGGTTGGAGCCGACCACCAGGGTCTTGCCGTCGGACGAGACCTGGGGCCGCTCGCAGCATTTTCCGTCGAGCGTGGTGGTCCAGACCATCCTGTCGGTGGCGAGGTCTATCGCGCCCAGCCGCCCGCGCGCCGCCAGATACAGCATGTTGGTGGCCGGGCTGGCCGCCACGCCGGAAATGTCTTCCGGACTCATGCTGGCCGCATAGTCCCAGACATGGATGCGTTTGACGAAAGCATAATTGTTGTCGGCATCCAGCACCACGATGCCGTCGCCGTTGGGATAGATCGGCCGTTCCAGCGAGCCCGGCAACGTCACATAGAGCAGATGACGGGTATGGATCATGAAATCGCCGCGCGGCCGGTTCGAATTGGCGGGACGCGGCTGCGGCGGCTGGACGATCGGCCCGCTGCCGACCGCATTGGCATTGGCCGGAAGCGGGCCCGCGTTCATCTGCTGGGGCGCCGCGCCGGGACCGCCGCTCTGGGCCATTGCGCCTGTGGATACGCCCATCAACAAAGCGATCGAAAGCTTGCACAACAGGTTTTTCATCACGTCCCCGTGTCAGGTTTGCTGGCTGTCAGGCAACCAGGAACGGCTTGAGATAGGTATTCAGCGCCGACCTGATCTGGGCCTTGTGGGCTTCGGTGATCGCACCATGCCGGCGCCCGCCGCCCGGCGAAGCGCCGGGATTGCTGCGCATGACGGCATCCTCGGCGAAGACGCCGCGCGCCTTCATCACATATTCGTTCGCATGTGGAAGCGAGTTGAACGCCAGGAACCGGCCAAACGTGTCATAGGCTTCCTGCTTGCGCCCGGCCTGATAGGCGTTGAAACAGACCTGCAACACATCCGCCAGGCCCGTATAGGGACAGGTGCCCAGGAAGCCCAATTCCATCTCGGCGAAGAAGGTCATGCCGCCGCCGCCGGAAAAATCCTCGAGCTTTCCGCCCGTCTTCTGCAGCAGGTCCGGCGCCCGTTCCAGCGGATCGCCGGCTTCGTCCTTCACCGCCACGATCGCGGGGATCGCCTTGGCGAGAGTCACGAGCTGGTCCACGCTGACATTGCCTACCGCCTGGACCATGATCGGCAATCCACTCGCATCCGAAAGCGCCTTGAAATAGGCGATGACATCGGCGTCGCCCGCCGACGGCGGCACCAGCGATATGATGGCATCGGCGCTCAGGCTTTTGGCCTTGCGGGCATAGGCCTGTGAATCGGTGGTGTTGAAGCCCGTTGTCTGGACGCCCAGCACCAGCGCGGTATTGCCCTTGACGGAGGCGAGCGCTTCGGCCCCGGCATGCCATTCCTGGGACGACAGGCTTTGCCAGCCGCTGGCGTTCTGCGGCCAGGCCATTCCCGCCACCTTCCCGCGATTGAGGAATTGCTGCTGGCGGACCATCGCATCGAGATCCAGGCTGTTGTCCGGCTTGCAGGGCGTCCAGCCGATCGGGAACACGCCCGCCAGCGGCCGCCCGTTGGGGGACCTGGCAATCGTCCCGCCGGGCGCAGCCAGCACGGATGTGCCGCCCGCCGCGAGGACGCCAAGAGCCGCGGCGCCCTGAAGGAAGGTGCGGCGGTCCTTCGCAAAGGAGGAATTCAACGCCATCTCATGTCTCCCGCCAGCGATTTTCACCAACACTAACCATGAAACCAAGGCCCCTGTGAAACCGGCCGGATGCGCCTCTCTCAATAAGTGACGGCATGCGGCTCAATGCGTTTTCCGCTCATAGACCGGAAAGATCTTGCGGCTGATCTCACCCGCCGCCGCGGCCAGCTGCCCGGAGACTTCCTCTTCCCATGTGCGGCAGAGATTGCCCGCGGCGTCGGCGAAGGAAATCGCCGCGCTGATATTGCCCTCGGGATCGCGGATCGGAACGCCGATGCAGCAGATGGTCTGATAGGCTTCCCGGTTGTCCACGGCATATCCGCGGTCCCGCACCGCGCCGATTTCCAGCCTGAGGCTTCCGACGGAGGTTATGGTCTGGGGCGTCAGGGCCACCAGATCGTCTTCGTACAGAAAATCCTCGAACTGGGGCACCGGAAGCCCCGCCAGCAGGATCTTGCCCAGGGCGCTGCAATAGGCTTCCTGCTGGGCCCCGACCCGGCTGGGGACGGCCACGCTGGCGGATTCACCGAACTTGGCTGCATAGGTGACCATGCTGTTGCCGAGCACACCGACATGCACCACGCCTTTGAGCCGCCTGGCCAACGCCGCCAGCAGGTCTTCAGAGGTCGCGCGGATCAGGTCGCCGATCGCGACATTCCTGGACAGGGTGGCCAGCAACATGCCGGGGCGATAGCAACCGCGCCTGTCGCGCACCGTCACGCCGATTTCCTCCAGCGTCTTCATCAGGCGATGCGCGCAGGCCTCCGACAGACCGGTGCGCCGGCTGAGTTCGGCGTTCGTCACCCATTCTTCCGGGCTGCGGAAGGACCGCAGCAACAGGAACGCCTTCTGTACGGACAAGTTTTTGGGAGTAGCCATCCCCGTTCCTCCCGGTTTGCTTTCCCGACCCGGCGTCAGACCGCCCATGTCCGGGCTGGTCCGATCTTCATCTCATTATATAAAATGTTAGCAGCACATATGAGATTCCGCAACACGCGCACGGGTTTCCGGAGCGCCATGGTGCAACGCAACAGCAATCAGTAGGTAGAGCGGCCGCCGGAAATGTCGAAGGCGGCGGCGGTGGAGAAGGAACATTCCTCGCTTGCCAGCCAGCAGACCAGGGCGGCGCATTCCACGGCCTGCCCCAGCCGGCCCATGGGAATGCGCGAGCGCATATAGTCGATCTGGCTTTGCGGAAGCTGCTCCAGGATCGGGCTTTCGAATGTGGCGGGCGTGATAGCGTTAACCAGGATGCCGCGCGTGGCGAGTTCCTTGCCGAGCGATTTGGTGAAACCCAGCACCCCGGCCTTGGAGGCGGAATAGGCCGAGGCGTTGGGGTTGCCTTCCTTGCCGGCCACGGACGCGATGTTGACGATACGGCCATAGCCTTCCTGCAGCATCACCGGCACGATCTCGCGGCAGCAATAGAAAGTGCCGTTGAGATTGACGTTCAGGACCTGGAGCCAGCTTTCGATGGGGAACTCCTGGACCGGCGCCGTCGCACCGGTGATGCCTGCGCAGTTGACCAGGATGTCGATGCGGCCCAGCGCCTCCCGGCTCTGGCGCGCGGCTTCCCGGACTTCCGCATGGTTGCCGACATCGACGCTGACGGCACGGACATTGCCCAGCGCCGCGCTCGCCCTGTCCACGGTTTCGGGATTGAAGTCCCACAGCGCGACACGCCCACCCTCGGCGATGATCCTCCGGGCGGTTTCAAATCCAAGGCCGGAGGCGCCGCCGGTGATGACCGCCGTTCGTCCGGAGAAACGGCCGGGAAAGGTGACGGACTTCTTCAAGGGCATTTCAGACATGGCGCGCTGCACAGGAATACTCATGGGACGAACGGCCCGCCGCTTGCGCGGCGCGCCGGATGACGATCAGAACTGCTTGCGAAGGGCGAACACCGTGTACCGGCCCAGGGTCGAACCGGCGGCGGTGATGCCGACGGCGCCGTTGCCGGGCTGCGAGGTACCGCCCTGCAGCAGCACGGGCGGATCCTCGTCGCCGATGTTGTTGATCGTCACGCTCAACTCGGAATCGCGCAGCCACCCCGCCAGCCCGCTCATGTCATAGGCGAGGTAGAGATTGACCGGGTGGAAGGACCCGACGCGCTTCTGATTATAAAGCAGGTAGGACTGGGAGGTGGGCTGGGTGTTGAAGCCGGGACTGTACTGGACCCACAACCGGCCGGAGACCGGGCCGACGTTGGCCTGCAGATAGGCGGTGGTGGCGGAGAGCGGAACGCCATACTTCACGATATTGACGCTGGCCGCCCCCGCCGATGCCTGCGTTTCATTCGTCGTGTTGACGGTCGTCGAAATCCCGGCCGAAAGCGTGCCGAAATCCTCGATCTCCCTGACATAGTCCAGCTTGAAATCCACGCCCTCCAGCAAGGCATTGCCGAGATTGTTGCGGCGCAGGTCATAGAAGATATAGGGCGGGCTCACGCCGGGCGTGTTGAAGGCCGAGGCGAGATCCGGTCCGGGGAAACCGACGGCCGCGACGCCATTGGTGGCATAGCGGGCCTGGATCTGCGCCAGGGTGGGATTGATGATGTAGAGGTTCGAGAAGGTCGGCGTGAACAGCACCTGCGGGTTGTTGATCAGCACGCCGATCTGATGCTCGAACTTGATGTGCCAGGCGGTGACGCTGATGTCGAGGCCGGTCAGGTCCAGACCCAGTTCGCTGGTGGGATGAAGATCGCCGCCGATGGACCATGTGCTGCCCAGTTCCGGCGCCAGCAGCGGATTGCCGCCCGGAGAACTGATGGAAGGCCGTAGCGCATCGGCGGCGGACGTACCCGGCGGTACGTTCGTGTTCGCCGAGGTGCGCTGAGGCGTATAAATGAAGCGGGTATCCGGCGCCGACGTATCCGCCAGGCTGGGGGCATCGAAGGAGGTGCCCCGCGTGCCGCGGATGGTCAGGGCCGGGAACGGCTCATAGGCGAAGCTGAGCTTGTAATTGTCGGTTTCGCCGAAGTCGCTGTAGCTGTCTATGCGGCCCGAGGCATTGAAGGTGAGCGAATGCACCAGGGGGAATTCGTTGCCCGGGCCCACGACCGGAACGTTGATTTCGGCAAAGCCGGATTCCGTGATGCGATGTGGCCTGGCGACGGCCATCTGGGAGCCGGGTGTCGGCGCGCCCGACAACTGGCCGATCGGCCAGTTCTGGTTCCAGATGGCGACATAGTCATCCCAGCTGTGCTGATAGCCGATGGCCGCCTTGACCGGCCCGCCGGGCAGATCGAAGACCGTTCCGTTTGCCGAGAGCTGCCACTGGACCTGGTGCTGGATCGCCTTTGCATATTGCGCGGTGTTGAGGATGTTGTTGAGCAGCAGCGGATTGGTGAGGTTGAGGTTGTAGGGGTCCACCGCGTTGCCGGCGAGGCCGGTGCTGGCGACCAGCGGTGGCGACAGCACGCCGCCTATGACGCCCTGCGCCATCGACATGTTCAGCAGGGCGGTATTGACCTGCCGCTGCATGCCGATCGTGGCGCTGCGGCCGTAATTGCCGACCAGGTTGGCCTGCCAGTCCCCGAAAGGCAGGTCGATCGCGAGCCTGGGCACGACCTGGAACACGGTGGCGTCGTTCCAGTCGTTGTACGATTCGGACCCGAGATAGGGGCTGAAGTCGAATTGCACCGTCTGCGAGGTTTCGCCCGCCAGCGACTGGAAATAGGGGTTGGTGTTGTTGATCGTCGACTGGGCGCTCAACGCCGGCCGCAACTGGGTGTCCAGGCGCGTGGACCACATGACTTTGGTCGAGAATTCGACGCCGTCGATGATGTGCTGGTGGAACTGTCCGAAGACGGTGTTCTGCTCCTGCTTGGGGAACAGCGAGCCGAAGGAATTGGTGTCGCAGCGGTTGAACTGGCCGCCGTTGCTGACCGGATCGAGAGCGCCGAAGGGCCCTGTGACGTTCGCGGCGAGCGCGCCGGGCGTATTGGGCACGGCGTTGCTGGTCAGCGCATAGTTCCGGCCGCCCGATATGCTGATGTTCGCAAGATTGCACTGGGTGCCGCGCGAGTCGCGGCCGCCGATCGGGCGCAGGTCCATCTGCGTATAGGAGCGATCCTTCGCCAGAAGATAGGTATTGGCCTTGTGCTCGAACGCCAGATAGGCGCCGCCGTCTCCCCAGTCGGTGCCGGCCATCGCGCTGGTGTTGAAGGAGGTATAGCCGTCGGCCACGCCGACCGCCGCATTGGCCTGGAAGCCCTGATAGGTATCCTGCGTCACGAAATTGATGACGCCGGTTATGGCGTTGGCGCCATAGATCGAGGACGCGCCGTCCGGCATCACGTCCACGCGCCGCAGCACCACGGTGGGGATGAAGCCCGCATCCGGCGCCGTGGCCAGGCCGCTGATGCCGACCATGTTCATCCCGTCCAGCAGGATCAGGGTCGCCGCGCCGCCCACGATGTTCTGGGCGGGATTGTAGCGGATCGAAGGGCGCACGCCGCCGATGTTGATGGCGGTGGGCTCCACCACCTGGCTGTTGAACGTGTTGGCGATCTGGGGAATCTGGCTCAGCACCTCATCGGTGGTGATCGCGCCGGAGGCCTTGATGGCGCCGGCATTCACCGTCACCAGGCTCGATCCCACCGGATTGATGCCCTTGATGCTGGTGCCGGTGGCGGTCACGGTGACCGCTTCGGTCTGCACGTCCTGCGCATGGGCGGGCGCGGCCAGCGCCGCGGCGAGCGCGCCGATTGATGCGCCGCACAAAAGTTGCTTGACGATCGGCTTTCCGCCTCCCGGCATGACAGACATTTGCGTCCCCCTTTCGCTGATGATTTTTCAGCGCCGCTCGCGAAACGCGGCGCCGTGGTTCGATCACGGTGCCGAGGGGCCCAAAAACTGTCAAGCAACAGATGAAACTCTCTCTCACAATGTGAAAGTCGCTTGCAGGCGCTATTTTCCTGGCCTTTCCGCGCGGCGCGCGCATGCGACGGCTTATGATTTGATTTGGAGCGTGCCTTGCGGCCTGCCGGGATTTCTGGCGACGGCTTCGCGCCAGGTCAGCGCCGGGTCAGCGTCTGCCCAGCGCGAACGCCCACAGCACCTGGCCGTCCATGCCGGCGACGTACTGCCGGCCATCCACCATGTAGGTCATCGGCGTCGCCCGCCAGCTGTCGTTGGTGTGGAAACGGTAAAGCGTGCGTCCCGTCCGGGCATCGACGGCGGCGAAATCGCCGCCCACCTCGCCATGGAACACAAGGCCGCCGCCGGTGCTCAAGACGCCGCTGTAGTCGGTCTCCTGCGGGCCTGGCATCGGCTTTTCCCAGACGATATCGCCGGTCTCGATGTTCAGCGCCCGCAACAGCCGCAGTCCGGGATCGGAAGGATCGGGATTGTTGCCGAAGATGCGGCCCTTGCTGCGGTAGATGCCGCAATCCTCCGCCGCCATGACATAGAACAGTTTCGTCTTCGGGTTGAAGGCTGCGGGATACCAGTTGGTGGCGCCCCGCACGCCCGGACAGGTCTTGGCACCGGCTTCGGTGGGCAGATTGCCCGCGACCGGATGCGCCGCACCGGTCTTCGGATCGAAGCCGTCGGCCCAGGTGAGTTTCTTCACGAAGGGCCTGGCCAGAAGAAATGCGCCGGTGGTGCGGTCCAGCACATAGAAGACGCCGCTGCGCTGGGCCGAGAGCAGCAGCTTGCGCGGCTTTCCCTTCCATACCGCATCGACCAATACCATCGGCTCGGTGGCGTCCCAGTCGTGGGTGTCATAAGGCGTGAACTGGTAATGCCACTTGAGCCGGCCGGTCGCGGCATCCAGCGCCACCACCGAATTGGTATAGAGATTGGTGCCGCCGCGCTCGGACGGATCGGTGTCCGGATAGGGATTGCCCACCGCCCAATAGAGCGTGCCGGTTTCGGCGTCATAGGAGCCGGTCTCCCACGTCGCGCCGCCGCCCGTCGCCAGGGCGCGGCCGGTCCAGGTTTCCGACAAAGGCTCGCCGGGCTTGGGAATGGTGTAGAAACGCCAGGCCTCGCGCCCGCTGTCGGCGTGGAAGGCGACGATGAAGCCGCGCATCGGACTGTCGCCGCCGGCAATGCCGGCGATCACCAGGTCGTTCACGATCATCACCGAGGCCGAGGTGTAGATCTTGCCTTTCTCCGAAGCTTCGGCCAGCGGCTGGCTCCACATCACCGCGCCGGTGAGCCGGTTGAGGCACACCAGATAGGCGTCGTCCGATGTGTAGAACAGCCGGTCGCCCAATATCCCGACGCCGCGATTGGGACCTGCCGCCGCGGGGCTCTGGCCGGCGGGGCGGCCCGAAGCGGCGCGCTGCACGCCCAGGCCGTTGGTGCGCGGCGTGCACCAGATCGCAAGGCCGGTCCCGGCATCCAGGGCACAGACCTGCGGCCCGCCCGTGACATACATCATCCCGTCCACCACAAGGGGCTCGCCTTCCAGGCCGACGCCGCCGGGCACGAAGGCCCATTGCGGCTGGAGCCGCCTGACATTGCCCGCATTGATCTGCGTCAGCGGGCTGTGGTGATTGCCGTCGCGCCGTCCGTTATAGGTGGCCCAGTCGCCGGGCCTGGGATGCATCGCGGCCTCGATCTCGGCAGGGGCGATGGGCGCGACCGCATGTTCCAGGGGCCCGGCGTTGATGCCGCCCAACGTGCCGAGATAGGCCAGCAGATCCCGGCGCTCCGCGGCGCCGCCATGGAAGACCGGCATATAGGAGGTCTTCTGCTGGACGATAGAGGCGATCTCCTCCCGCGGCAGCATGCGGAATTTTCCGTCAAGGGTCTGCAGCGCCACTTCGTGTTCCGTCTGGCGCCTGGCGAAGCCGCGCAGCTTCTCGCCGGACTTCAGCACCACCGCCTGCAATGCCCACTGGAAATCGGGACAGAATGCCCAGCCCGGACAGATGCTCAACGACTTCGTGCCCGTCATCGCAGTGGGATCGTCCAGCCAGCGTTCCATCTCCGCCCGCGTGGATCGGGCCGCGATCGCGGAAAGATCGGGCCCGGAGGACGCGCCGCGCCCGCGCACCATGTGGCAGCCCCCACATCCGCCCGCGCCGAAGAAATACGCCTCTCCCGCCGCCACCTGTTCCGGCGGCGCCGCGCGCACGCCGGACAGGTTCAGGGAATGAAGCCATGCGGCCAGGCGGGCCCGCTGTGCCTGCGGCAAGGCCGGAAAGGGCGGCATCGCGCGCTGGCCGGTGCGAATGATGTTTTCGATACCGGCGGCATCCAGGGTGCGCAGGTGCGGATTGTCCACCAGAGCGGGCGCCCGGTCCCCTCCGCCGGCATTCTCGCCATGGCAGCCCGCGCAGGTGGTGTTGAAATCGCGCATCGCCTGGGCGGTGTCTTCGGGATTGAGCGCCTCCTGCGCATGGCCCCCGAAAACCGCCAGCGCGGCGGCGCCCGCCATCGCCAGGGCAAAGATCAATCGCTTCACGGAACTCCCCACTCCCGATGCGGCTCAGGCCGGGCCCGGCTGGTCCGGCGACCGCCTGATCCATTTGTAGGCCGCGAGCGAATTCCTCCAGAAGACCTTCTCGGCGGCCGCCCGGCTCTTCGCGGAGAAATATTCCCGCACCAAAGCCACCGTATCCGGCACTTCGGAGACGCCGACGGCGTTGGGCCAGTCGCTGCCGAAGACGACGCGATCCTCGCCGAAACAGTCCATCAGCATGTCCAGCCGCGCCCGATGCGGGGCAAGGCCATGCTCGATTGTGGGCGGCGGCCGGGGCGCGGAAGCGTCCGGTGCAACAGGCGCGCGGACCGGATGAACGATCTCCGAGAGTTTCGTCCATATGGTCTTGCGCGGCGCCAATTCCCGGAGCACGGCCTCATAGGCGGCCCGTTCGCCGGGCGCGGGATCCAGCGCCGGCAGGTGATCCAGCACGATCCGCAGGTCCGGCACCTTGTCGTTCACCCGCACCGCCGCCTCGAGCAGCGCGACGGTCTGGTTCGCCGTCTCCAGCACCAGATCGTGCTGGGCCAGAAGCTTCAGGCCCTGGATGAAAACCGGATTGTCCACCTGCGCCGGCAGGTCATAGCCCCAGAGATTGCCGTAGCGAATGCCGCGATAGAGCGGATTTTTCGCATACCGCTCCAGATATTCCCCGAACTCGGGCTTTTCCGGCCGCAGGTTGCCCACGGTGCCGACCATGAGCGGTGCGGGCTGGATGGTTTCCAGAACCCAGAGATTGTCTTCCACCCAGGGGCTCGCATCCACCGCGATCACGCCCACGATGCCCAGCGGCTTCGCGATGGCGGCATACATGGAAGGAGACGCCACGCCGCCGGAAAAGGCGCGCCCGCCCTTGTAGGGTGCACCTTGCGGACGGCCCGCGTCGAACAGATGGATGTGGCAGTCGATGATGGGAATGTCGGACAGGCGCGCGGCAGACGCGGGGGCGGAGGCCAGCGCCGCGACGCCGCCCACGCCGGCAAGGAATTTCCTGCGATCCATGCCGCACACTTTGCACCGGCCTCCGATCTGTCAATCGACCGCGGCGCGAACCTCTCTCAGATACTGAGAACGCCGTGCGGCAACGGATGCGGTGTCGGCGGCGGCGTATAAAAGGCTGGACGAATTTCCGCGCCCATGACCTACTGGCGGCGGGACGGTTTCCGATCGTGAAAAAGCGCTTCCTCCTCGTGGCAGCCTGCGCGCTTGCGACCCAGCCGGCGTCGGCGGGCACGCGCGAGGACGTGTTGGCCGCCATGCAACGCTGCGCCGTGTTTCAGGACGACAAGACCTGGCTGGAATGCACCTATGGCGCGCAGCAGCTCATGCGCGCCAGGCTGGGCCTGCCGCCCGCGCCCGACTATCAGCAGCGCCTGGTGCCGCCCGCGCCGACCGTTTCATCCCTGCCTGCGCCGGCTGTTTCATCGATGGCCGCCCCAGCACCGGCCGGCCGCACCGCCGTGTCGGCACCGGCGCCGCGCCGGAGCGGTTTCTTCGACATCCTCGGCGGCACCGCGTCGCCCGTGGCCGTCTCCGCCGTCGCCGCCATTCGCTACGACACACAGGGCGCCTTCATCATTACGCTGCAGAATGGCCAGATCTGGCGTCAGCTGGATGCCGAGACGGCACCGAAAGCGGGATTGCGGGTCGGGTCCCGGGTGACGATCACACCCGGCGCCCTGTGGAGCTACAATCTCAGGAGCGACGACAATCCCCACGCCTTCAAGGTCGCGCGCCGATCCTAGTCTCTCAGAACGCAGGAACGCCGTTTCGCGGGCCGCAGTCCCGGAGGATCGAAACAAGATGCCGGTTGTTTCACACGAAGTTCATCCCCTGTTTGCCGAGCCCTATTTCCGGGCCAATATCGCCGGCTCCATCACGCCCCAGCAGATCGACTTCATCAGGAACCTGAAGATGGTCCGGAATACGGAAAACCTGATCTCCGAGAATCTCTACATCTTCGAGGAGCCGGAATTGAAAAGCATCAGGGACGCGGTGCAGGAGGTGCTCGACCTCTATGCCCGCGACGTCATGTGCATTCCCCAGAAGCTTTACGTCACCCAGTCCTGGGCGCTGGTCTGCATGCCCGGCATCGGGATGCACGGCCACTCCCACTCCAATTCCATCCTGTCGGGCTCACTCTATTATTGTGACCTGCCTTCGCCGCCGTCCAGCATGGTCTTCACGCGGCATACCAGCTTTCAGCAGATCGAGCTTCCTCCCGATCCCGCCAAGCGCAACCTCTACAACTCCCCCATCAACCGTGTGATGCCGCGCCGGGACGACGTCTTTCTCTTCTCGTCGCGGCTGACACACATGGTGGAGACGAACACGTCGGACCAGCCCCGTCACTCCATCGCGTTCAACACCTTCGTGAAAGGCACGCTGGGCGACTATCGCGCCGTCACGGAACTGCGGCTTTAGCCGCCGTCTAACGGTCAATCCGCCTGGTGCGGCGGTCGAGTTCGGCCCGGTCGATGGGGATGCCCAGGCCCGGCAGAGTGGGCGCATGAATGAAGCCGTCCCTGTCCGGCCGGTACTTGATCGCCATGTAGGGATGATCGGCGATCTCGGGCGGATAGGGCACCTCGAACCAGGAGGCGTTCGGCAATGCCAGTTCGAGATGGAAGTGGACCGCGAGGTCCGTGGGATTGCCCCAGTTGTGCGGCGTGCATTCCAGCCCGAAGGCATCGGCCAGCAATCCGACGCGCATCGATCCGCTGATCCCGCCGGTATTGTCCGCAATCAGGCGCACGACATCGAGCGCGCCGCGCCTGATGAATTCCGCGAAGTCGGAGATCGAATAGAGGAATTCGCCGACATGGATCGGCAGCGAGAGCGCGCGGCACAGCTCTATCAGCCCTTCCACATCGTCGGTGCGGATGGGATCCTCGAACCAGGCATAATCCAGTTCATCGAGCAGCCGGCCGACCATCATCGCTTCATAACGGTTGTACATCTCGACGGGATCGTGCGAGAGGATGAACTCGTCGCCCACTGCGGCTCGAACCTGCCGGATTTCCTCCATGTGGCCGATATAGGCGGGAATCGCCGGCCCCTTGGCATGCGCGCCGACGCCGGGGTGGATCTTGTATGCCTTGAAATTCTCGGCCTTGGCCTTGGCCGCTTCGGGGGCATAGGCTTCCAGCGTGGCATGATGGGTGGAACTGGCATAGGCCATCAGCCGGTCCTTGGCGCCGCCCGTGCCGCCCGGAAGTATCCGGTAGATCGGCCGGTCCACCGTCTTGCCCAGGATATCCCAGAGACAGACGTCGGCGGCCGCGGCGTAGTAGTTGGGCCACGCGCCCGCGCCGCGCGTCACCAGTCCCGAACCGGCAACCCCAGGCACATCGAACGCCGATCCGAAGCCGGGCTTCGGCGTGCGATGATAGGAACTGGCGCCGGTATAGCGCGGCTGGCCACCGCGTTCTCCCGACATGTCGCCGTTGAAGCCATAGGTCGCCTTCAATCCCGAAGTGGACCCGAGCGTCGCCAGCAGGTCGAGCACATTCCTGCCGACCAGCGCCTCCTTCGCCCAATCGAGCCAGCCGGCAGTCGCATTCCGGTTGCCGAGCGTATACAGCCCTTCGACGCCGTTGCCTGCCGTCACCGAGACGAGTTCGCCGCGCTCGCCGTTGAGACTTTTATAATCATGGATGTCCGTCACATAGACCTTGACCTCGCGGACGGTGAGGTCCGGCAGGTCGCCGGGCTTGACGCCGGCAGCCTGGGCCGCGGCGGCGCCGGGGTCTGCCAGCGCGGCAAGGCCGGCACCGATTGCGAGCCCGGCCTGGGATGTCAGCATCTCGCGGCGGGAAGGCGCATGTTGCATGAAGATCTCCGTTGAACCCTGATGCGAGCGGTTCTTACAACGAGCGTCGCATGCCCGCATGCCGTCCGCAAAGACGTGCCTCACTGTGTGAGAGAGCGGCCTTGGGTCGCCCGGCGCGGAGAAATCCCGGCGCATACAAAGTGCGACAAGCAAGTCGCCTTGTCACCGCCGCGGGACATATGGTCTGTTTGCCCGCATTCCGAAAGAGCGATGTCCATGCGCCGCGCCGTCCTGATCCTTGGCATCGCCCTTGGCGCGAATTCCGCGATGGCTGCCGAATACCGCGCCCCTGTGGGCAATTGCGACGGCGCCACCATGATGCTGGAAGCGGCCCGTCAGGCGCATCTGCGCGCCAGCGCCGCTTTTTCCGCGGTTGGCGGCACCTGTTCCCCGGCCCGGACAAAGGCGCTGGACATGATGCTTTCCAGCGCCGCTCAGCTTGAACGCCGCGCCACAGAGGCGCTCGCAGCCTGCCCCGGCATGGATGACATGATGTGGCAGGGCCGGGAGATGCAAAGCTTCGCCACGCGCGAAATCTCTGGCGCGGAGAAATCGCGCGCCACCTGCGCGCCCTGAACAGGATGCGGCCAGGCGAAACGCCGGCTTTCTAAAGCGTCATGCTGGCGGGCTGGACGAACTGGCGATCCGGCGCGGTGAGGCTTCCGAAATTGCGGAAATGGCCCACATGATCCAACGCGAAGAAAGGCCCCTGGACAGCGCGCAGACCGAAACTGTCGACATCGTCCACATTCTGCATCCAGAAGGCCGGGCGGGGATCGGCGGCAATGGTCGCGATCTCGATGTTGCGCATGACCAGTCCTTTCGCATTGCGGACGAAGAAGCCCGTCGCCGGCAGGGCGCCGAACATGGTCGGCTCCGGGTAGGCCGTCTCGTTCTGCGGAGGCTGGATCGCGGCCATCCCGGCATCGCCGCCGCCCACCTGTTGCAGGTAAAGATCGCTGAGATGGATGTCCTCGACAGGATGCCCGTCCACCCCCGCGATGATCGACGGCAGGCGGGCGGCCCCGGAAGAGGTGATATTGGATATCATCACCCGCTTGAGCGTGCCGATGGGAACGCCCGCCGGTCCGCGCATGCGGCGGCCGAGGCGGAGGAACAGGGGGCCGGTGGTGACGCCGCGCATGGCGATGTTGGAGATGGTCACGTCTTCCAGCAGCGCGCCATCGACGCTCTCCAGCGCCAGTCCCTTGCAGTTGTCGAACACGCAATTCGTGATGGTGATGTTCTTGAATCCGCCGTTGGATTCGGTGCCGCACTTGATGCGCCCCGTGGTGGGCGACGTGCCGCGGGCCAGCCGCTTCCACGTGCCGTCGATCACCGAACCGACTTCATAGATGCCCGTGACGTAACAGTCCGAGATGGTGACGTTCTCGGTGGCTCTCGCATAGCCCAGCGCAAAGGAGCTTTTGGGGCAGATGCCGTCGTCATAGGGCGAGTTCACCGTGCAGTTGGAAACACGCACGTTCCGGCAGCAGTCGATGTCGAAACCGTCACGGTCGGTATCGACGGTAAGGTTGTCGATGACGAGATTGTCGACCCCCGTGGCCAGCAGCGCGAAATGCCCGCCCTTGCGGACCTTGAAGTCGCGCAGCTGGACATTGACGCAATTCTTGAGGGCTATGGCCTTGTTGCCCACGCCCGGCAGTTCCGCGCGCGGCAGGTCCACATCTTCGGGATGGCCGCGGCTGAGGCCCCTGCCCCAGATCAATCCCTCGCCCAGGATGGCGATATCGTGCAGGCCTTCGCCGTAAATCAGGCTGTTGCGCCAGTGATTGTGGCCATAGTCCTGGTAGCTGTTGATGCCGGGATCCTGCGGCTCGGCCTGGTCATATCCGCCGCTGGTGACGCCTTGCAGGGGCACGCTCGCCGCCAGCAGCGTGGCCCCCATCTCGAGATAGAGCACGATCCGGCTTTTGAGGTGGATGGTATAAGACGCATAGGTACCGGGCGGGAAATAGACCAGCCCACCGCCATTGGCTGCCGCGGCATCCACGGCCCGCTCGATGGCGGCGGTGTCGATGGTAACGCCGTCGCCCCTGGCGCCATGGTCGCGCACATTGACGCCGGCCGCGATGGCCAGCGGCCCCGGCCGGGCGGCGGCAGGCAGGCCGCCAAAGCCCAGAAGGCCGGCCGCACCCAGAAGAATGTTCCGCCGATCCTGCGCCATGTCCCCTCGGTCCATCCTAGAACTTCTTGACCAGGCTGACCTGCAGAAACCGGCCCAGCGTCGATCCATTGGCGGTTCCGCCCGTCGTGTTGTTGGCGAACGGCGGATCGATGTTGAAAAGATTGTCGATATTCACGCCGATCGTGGCGCCGCCGAAATATTTCCACACGTCGGAAAGGTCATAGCTCACGAACAGGTTGACCGGATCGAAGGCGCCGATCCGGGTCTGCGCGCCGGTGGTGGTGGATGTGAAGCCCGCGCTGTAATTCCATGTGATGCGCGCCGTCCATGGCCCCGCCGTTCCGCCGACATGGGCGGAGAAATTGTAGGGACTGGTGTTGGCGGACAGTTGATCGGTGATCGGCCCGTTGGCGTAGGGCTGGGTGTCGCTGCGGGTGTAATCGGAGCCGTTCACGCCGAATTCGGCGCTGCCCCAGTCGGTCGACCAGGCATAGGTCACGCCGAAATCCAGGCCTTCGTCGAAGACGCTGCCCAGATTGTGGCGGCGCGCGTCGATCAGCGAATACACGCCGGTCGCCAATGTGCCGTCATAGTAACCCGGATAGCCCGGAAATCCCGCCTGCACGATGCCGGCCGTGGCGGCGTTCAACTGTTGCAGCGTCGGATGCAGGATGTAATAGGCCGAATAGGCCGGAATGGTGAAAAGCTGGGTGGTGCGGTAAGGGGCCTGCGCGATCAGGTCGAAGATCGAGACGTGCCAGTGGGTCATGCTGATGTCCAGGCCGTCCAGGCCCCAGATGGTGGGCGCATAGTCGAAGCCATAGGACCAAGTGTGGGCCCTCTGGCTTGTAAGGTCGGGGCTGCCGCCGGCGATCAGGAAGCCCACATTCCCCGGGGGAACTGGAACCCCCGGTGCGGGATTGCCCGGCGGCGACTGCAACAGCACGCGCGTGTCGGTTGCGCCCTGTTTGTCGGCCATCGACGGCGCGTTGAACGACGTTCCCATGTTGCCGCGGATCTTCAGCCCCGCGATCGGTTCGTATGTCAGGCCGATCTTGGGATTGGCCGTCTCACCCACATCGCTGTAGTGATCGTAGCGGCCGGAAAGGTCCAGCGTGAGCGAATGGACAAAGGCAAGCTCGTTGGCGCTTCCGATGATCGGAATGTTCACCTCTCCGAACACGGATTCGACGCGGCGGCTGACATCGGCCTGCACCACCAGGCCGCCAGGCACCGCCGTGCCGCCGCGCTGTCCCAACGGACCATTGACGTTGGAGGCGGCCAGGCTTTCATAGTCGTATTGCGCGCCGACCCCCAGCTTCACCGCGCCGCCCGGCAGGCTGAAAAGCGAACCATTGGCGATGACGCGGGCCTGCGCCAACTGCTGTACTGCGGTATCGGTGGACCCGAAATCCTGCAGCTGCTGCAACGCCCCCTGATTGCTGAGCGCCAGATTGTAGGGATCGATGGCGAAGTTGGAATCGGAGGTCTGCAGGTCGGCATTGAGCTGCACGCCGTTCAGGGACGGCGAGAGCTGATAGACCCTGGAACGGCCATAGTTGCCCAGCAGGTCCACATCCCAGTCGCCGCCCAGCCTGATGTTCAGGGCTGGCGCCACATAATATTTCTCCAGCTGGTCGGTGTTGGCGACATGACGGCCGAATACCGGCTCCAGGCTGAGCGCGACGGTCTGGGAGGTTTCGGTTCCGATCGGCTGGAAATAGGGATTGGCCCTGGTGATGGTGCCCGAACCGCCCAGCGCATAGATAAGGCCGGAGGTATTGTGAAGTGAATAATTCGCAGTCAGCGAGAATGTGATGTTGTCGGTGATGTCCTGATGAAATGACGCGAAAACGGAATGCTGGGAATCCTCCGGGAAGGGCGTGCTGCCCAGAAAGGTGGTATCGCACTTGTTGACGCCGGGCGCGATGGCCGCCTGAAGCGCGCCCGGCGTATTGGCCACCGCGGTCGTGGTCTGGTGATAGGTGCTCGATCCCACCGTGATGTTGGGAAGATCGCAGAAGGTCGAACGCTGGTCCGTCGTGCCGCCCAGCGGAATCAGGTTCTGCCGCGGATAGGAACGGTCGGCGGCATATTGATAGGAATTGTAGCGATATTCATAGGCGATATAGGCGCCGCCCGAACCCCAGTTGTGGCCGGCCATCGCGCCCAGTTCCAGGCTGTCATAGTCCCCCGCCGTGGTGGTGCCGCCCTGGACCTGCGCCTGGACGCCTTCGAAATCCTTGCGGGTGATCAGATTGATGATGCCGGCGATGGCGTTGGAACCATAGATCGCCGAGCCGCCGTCCAGCATCACATCGACACGTTCCAGCACCATCGCGGGGATGGACGTCGGATCCGGCGTCGTCTGCAGCACGCCATCGCCCACTAGATTGTGGCTGTCCACCATCACCAGGGTGGCGGCGCCGCCGGCGCTGTTGAGATTGCGCAGGATGGGCTTGGGCTGGGTATCGTGGCCCACGCCGCCCGTGGCCGTGACGGGCGCGGTGTTGAACAGGCTGTTTACCTGCGGGATGTTGGACAGAACCTGGTTGGTCGTCACGGCGCCGGTGGCCTTGATCTCCTCCGTCGAGAAACCGACGAGATGGGTTCCGATGGGGGCCGTGTCCTTCAAAAGCGTGCCGGTCACGGTGACGGCTTCGACCGCGTCCGCCGCCTTCCCGCCCGGCGCATCCGCCGTCTGGGCCGACGCGGCCCTTCCTGTCAGAACGCACATGGCCATGAGCGCGGCTGCGGAAACGCCATATTTGCGCGGCTTCGAAACACATCTGTCCATTGCCATCATCCCTGCGAAATTTTTTGCGGGAGTATGGCGAACAACCGTCTGGCCACCAAAGGGAAGACTCTCAATAAGTGAGAGACCATCTCACACGTGTTGACGGCGGATTGTCCGGCCGGACGCTTCGGCGCTTGACGCGACAGGACGGGCACGCTCCTGTCCGGCGTCCATGGGCAGAAGGACCTGCTCCGGAACCCGGAAAACGGGAACGGACAGGCAAACGAACAGGGCAGCGACCATGCGCATCAGGACCGGCCTCATCGCCCTTGTCATGACGGGGATCGGCTCGGCGCAAGCCTTGTCGCAAACCAGAGGGCAACCCTGGCAGGTGCTTCAGATGCCCACCGCCGCCGGCGTGGCGGCGGCATGGAAGAACGTGCCTTCGGAATATGGACCGGAGCCCTATTACAGCCTGAATGGTCCCGTCACCATCGACGTGATACGCCGCGACCTCGACAATATGCTCGCTTCAGGCTGGCGCGCGGTGACGGTGCAATATGGCGCCGGCGGCGGTTTCGACTACATGTCGCCGCAATATCTGAATCTGTTCCGCGCCTTCGTGCTGGAAGCCAGGAAGCGCGGCATGAAAGTCTGGATCGTGGACGACGCAGGCTATCCATCGGGTTTCGCGGGCGGAAAGTTCACCAGCGAGCACCCGGAACTGCGCATGCAGATCCTGATGGCGGCCAGGACCGTCACCGTCGAAGGCCGGCAGTCGATCGATGAGGCAATCCCCACAGGCACCGTCGCCATCAGCGCCATTCCGAGCCTGTCGGGTGACGCCATCAGCCTGCCCATGACAGGCAGCCGGCTGAAATGGACGGCGCCCGCCGGAAGCTGGACCGTGGTGTTCGTGGCCCACACCTTCCGCACATCGCCGACGCGCTCCGCGACCAATCCCACCCATGCCAAGGACGAAACCCAGTCGCTGGAGGATTACCTGGATCCGGCAGCAACCCGGCAATATCTGGACTTCACGCACAACGCCTACCGCAAGGTGATCGGCGACGAATTCGGCAAAACGGTCATGGGCTTCCGCGGGGACGAGCCGGATTACACCATCGCGGGCCTGCCCTGGACGCCCAGGTTCTTCGACACGTT
The DNA here is from genome assembly GCA_035547015.1 of Rhizomicrobium sp. Lineage (GTDB taxonomy): Bacteria > Pseudomonadota > Alphaproteobacteria > Micropepsales > Micropepsaceae > Rhizomicrobium. Next base: position 25,661 of record DASZVO010000011.1, read on the forward strand.
CCAGAAGATGAAGGGCTATGATATCCGCCCGTACCTGGCGGTCTTTCTGCAGCCCAAGGGGCCCGAAACCCGCCTGTCCCCCAGGCAGCTGGGCGCCAAGGCCGATTTCTATGACGTGTTCGCCAGGATGTTCGAGGACGGATTCTTCAAGCCCCAGGCCGTCTGGTGCGCGCAGAACCACATGGAATATCAGGTGCACATCAACCATGAGGAGCAGCAGCTCCATCTGGTGCAGAGCGAGGGGGACTTCTTCCGCGCCATGCGTTACGTGCAGGTGCCCGGGATCGACGCAATCTGGCACCAGATCTGGACCGATACGGTATCGGACTTCCCGCGCCTGGCGTCTTCCGTCAGCCATGTCTATGGCCACCCGCGCGCCTTCACCGAAAGCTTCGCGGCCTATCGCCCGATGCCGGACATCGCCATGGCGCGCTACATCATCAACGAGCAGCTGGTGCGCGGCATCAACCTTGTCGAGACCATGCACTATTCCGCCAGCGCCACGCCCAACGGCGGACCGCTTGCCTTCATGAAGGATCCCGGCTGGCCAGGCCTGATGGCCTATACCCGCCGCGCATCCTATCTGATGGCGATGGGCAGGCCCGACGCGCATGTGGCATTGCTGCTGCCCACCGCCGCGATGTGGATGCAGGATGCCGCCGCCGACGACACTTTCGTCTCAAGCGAGCGCCTCCTGTCCGAACACCAGGTGGATTTCGATGCCGTGACGGAAGACGCCATCAACGAAACGCTGAAGCCCGGCCCTGGCACGCTGGAAACGGCGAGCGGCAACCGGTATCGGACCGTGATCGTCCCGAACGCCTCCGTACTGTCCCAGGCGACCATCGACAGACTCAAAGCGTTTGCCGCAGGCGGCGGCCATGTGCTGTTCATCACCGGCCCTCCCGGTCACATCGCCCGCAACACCTATCTCGACATGACCGATGCCAAACCGTCGGACTTCGGCTGGGCCGCCATTGTCAACGAACCGCTGCCGCCCGTGCCGACACCGCCCGCCTTCCCGCCCGCCAGCGCACCGGGCCCGCTCGCCCCGCCCGCCCCGGTGACGGCGGCGCTCGATGCCGCCGTAGCGGACCGCGACGCGGCGCTGGCCTCACCGGATACGGCCATTCGCCTCATGCGGCGCCGGCTCGAGGATGCAACGGTCTTCATGCTGTTCAACGAAAGCGATCATGCGGTCCGCAACACGCTCGTGCTGCGTTCCGCCGGCGGCCATGTGGAACGCTGGGACCCCGAAACCGGCAATGTGAGCCCGGTGGCGGGAGATGCGGGCCGCATCGCGCTCGACTTCAAGCCTTACGAAGCGGCGTTCTATGTCGTCAGCGGCCCAGCCGATAGGCGATGAGGCTGTCCCCCGCACCTGTCCCGAAAGACCCGTTTCCGCCCGCCGCGATCACCACATACTGCCGCCCGTCGCGCGCCCGATAGGTCATGGGGGTGGCATGACCGCCGGCCGGCAGCCGCACCTGCCACAAGGTGCTGCCGTCCGATTCCGAAAGGGCGCGGAAGCCCTTGTCCTGGCTTGCGGCTATGAACACCACGCCGCCGGCGGTGACGAGGGATCCGCCGATATTGGGGGCGCCCAGCGTGAAAGGCAGATGCAGCGCCAGGCCGAAGGGACCGCTGTTCGACGCATCGCCCAGCCTGCGCTGCCACAGGACCTTGCGCGTCTTCAGGTCCACGGCGGCGATCAATCCATAGGGCGGCCTCTGGCAGGGAATGCCAAGGCTCGTGACGAAAGCCTGCCAGTGAACGGCATAGGGCGTTCCTTCCATCGCCGCGCCGGGCGCTCCATGGAACGGATGGTTCTGCCGGGAGCCGTCACGAACACGGAGATGTTCCCGGTCCGCCTCGGCCCGGGTGATGAGACGATCCCAGTCCGCCATCCGGTTGCTGTTGACGATCATGACGCCGCGGGCTTCATCGACCGAGACGCTGCCCCAGTCGATGCCGCCCAGCTCGCCCGGAAACCGGATGGAGTAGCCCAGGCCGGGCGGCGTGAACATGCCGGCATAACGGGCCTGGCGATACCGGATGCGGCAATAGAGCTGGTCGAACGGTGTGATGCCCCACATGTCGGCTTCGCGGAGTCTGGGCCCGGCGAAATCCGGCATGCCCGTCGAAAAGGGCTGGGTGTGCGACCACCGCTCGCCGGGCATCGTCGAGGCGGGCACCGGCCGTTCCTCCACACCGGCGAGCGGACGGCCCGACCGGCGGTCCAGCACGAATATCTGTCCCGTCTTGGTCGGTACGATCAGGCCGGGCACCGGGCCCGGCCGCATCGGGAAATCGGCCACGACCGGCTGGGCGGCAAGGTCATAATCCCAAAGATCGTGGTGAATGGCCTGGAATACCCAGCGGACCGCGCCGGTTTCAACATCCAGCGCGACCACGGCGCTGGAGAAGCGCTCCGTCTGCGGTGAACGCAATACGCCATAGAAATCCGGGCTGCCGTTGCCCATGGGCAGATAGACAAGGCCGAGATCGGGATCGGCGCTGGCCACGCTCCAGCTGTTGGGGGTCGCCCGCGCATAATTTTCCCCGGGCACGGCCGGCTGGCCGGGACGGGCGGGATCGAACGCCCATTTCAGCCGGCCCGTCACGGCGTCATAGCCGCGGACGACTCCCGATGGGACATTCGTGGACTGGTTGTCCACGATGAAGCTTCCGATCACGGCCGTTCCACGCACGATGACGGGCGGAGATGTCGGGCTTGCCCAGCCGGCGGGCGGCTTGCCCAGTCCTTCGGCCAGATCGACCGCGCCCTGATGGCCGAACGAACGGCAGGGATGACCGTCCCTGGCATCCAACGCGATCAGCCGGTTGTCCGCGGTGCCCAGCAGGATCCTGGCCGGGCAGTCCGTCACGCCGGAGGGCGCGCGGAAATAGGACACGCCCCGGCACACCGCGCGCCCCACGCGCGTGCGGTCGATGCGGGCATTCGCGCGCCATACCTGGCGGCCGGTGATCGGATCCAGGGCGAAGACATCGCTGAAGCCGGTGCACCCGTAAAGAAGGCCGTCCACCATCAGCGGCGTGACCTCGAGTCCGCCGACCGGTCGGCGGCCGGCGGCGCCGGCCATGTGATAGAGCCACGCCTGCGTCAGCTTGCCGGCATTGGCCTGCGTGATCTGGGCCAACGGCGAATAGCGCGTGCCATGCAGCGTGTTGCCATAGCTGGCCCATTCCCCGTTTGCGGCGGCCGGCGCCGCGACAGGCGGCATGACGGCAGACTGTACGGGCGCACGGCTGTCCCACATCAGAACTCCGACACCCACAAGGACGATCGCCAGCGCCGCAAGACCGGCCCATGCGATCTTGCGCGACGGCAGGAAGGGCAGCAGGCAGATGGAGGCCACACCCAGGAATACCAGCCGCGGCATCAATGCCCATCCATCCAGGCCCACTTCCCACACGGACCAGATGACCGTCCCCAGAAAGACCAGCAGGAGCAGATAGCCGCCTGCCGCGCGGCCTCGCCACAGAAGCGCCGCCGAAACGGCAAGCGCGCTTCCGGCCGCCGCGTAATAGGGCGAACCTCCCAGGATCGTCAGATAGAGACCCGGCAAAGCCAGGCCCAGCCCCGCAATCAACAGCAACAGGCAAGCAAATGACCGCATCTGGAATCACATCTTCCGGTCATCCGGCATATTCATCAAACGCGAACCGCTCAACGCCCCGTCCGACCGGTACGGCCGCTCTCGCTTATTGAGAGATGCCCGCTGCGCGCACTTCTGCGCACGACGGAAATGGAGGGCAACGGTCAGACGCGGGCGCGCCCGTCCGGCAAGCCGCGGCTCATATCGGCACGGAAACAGGAGGGGGAAATGGTGGGCGGTAGAGGGATCGAACCTCTGACCTTCTCCATGTCAAGGAGACATTCTCCCGCTGAACTAACCGCCCACACGGCAGGAGCATGACACTCCTGCTATCGGTCCCGATCTGAGGGGCCGGAACCTGACCCGGCGCGCGATACCCGCCGGGCCGACCGCCAGCCGTCAAGCCGGGTCGGCTTCTATAGCGTCGGGGTGGCGCGGGGGCAAGCCGCCCCAAATATCGCGGGCGGGCTTAGGCGGCGGCCAGCATCCGGTCCACTTCGGCCACGATTTCGCGCAGATGGAAGGGTTTGGACAGGACCTTGGCCTGTTTGGGCGCGCCCGAGGCCGGGTGCAGCGCCACGGCGGCGAAGCCCGTGATGAACATGATCTTGAGGGCCGCATGGCGTTCGGCCGCCCGCTTGGCCAGCTCGATCCCGTCCATGCCCGGCATCACGATGTCGGTCAGGAGCAGATCAAAGTTGAGGCCCTGGATGCATTCCCAGGCCTGGCCTCCGTCACCGAAATCGGTCACGGCATGGCCAGCCTTGACCAGCGCCGCCACAAGGAATTTGCGTAAGGATTCGTCGTCTTCAGCCAGAAGGATTTGTGCCATGACCGCCCCGCCTGCGGTGCTATAAAAGCCCATACAGGGCAAATCTGTAAACCGTCCCGGGCGGAACTTTCGTCCTGGCGGCTTGCCAGTCCCGGTTCCTGGTGCTTCCCTTTGTCCCGCACGCGAGTCCCTTGGGCATGGCACATCCTCCCCCAGCGCCGACCGACGATGCCGAATGGGCCGAGCCCTTCCGGCTGGAACGGCCGCTGCGCCAGAACGTGCCGTTCGTGTTCGCCTCGCCCCATTCCGGGCGCAGCTATCCGGCAAGCCTTCTGGCGCGGACCCGGCTGGACGCGCTGACGCTGCGCCGGTCCGAAGACGCGTTCGTGGACGAACTGTTCGCGGAGGTGGCCGGGCTGGGCGCGCCGTTGCTTTGCGCCCAGTTTCCGCGCGCTTTCCTGGACGTCAATCGCGGCGTGGCCGAACTGGACGCCGCGATGTTCGACGCCCCGCTGGGCGTTCCGGTGGATGTGCCCAGCCCGCGCGTGGCCGCTGGACTGGGCGTGATCCCGCGCATCGTGCGCGACGGCGCGGAGATCTATCGCGGCAAGCTGAAGAGCACCGAGGCCGATGCGCGCATCTCGCGCCTCTACCGGCCTTATCATCAGGCCCTGGCGCAACTTCTGGAAGAGACGCGGGCGCGTTTCGGCGTGGCGGTGCTGATAGACTGCCATTCCATGCCGTCGGCCCTGTCGGTGCCCGACATCGTGCTCGGTGATCGTTATGGCGCTTCCGCCGCGCCCCCGCTCACCGCCCATACCGAGGCCGCCTTCCAGCGCGAAGGTTTCTCGGTGGCGCGCAACACCCCTTATGCCGGCGGCCACAGCACCGTGCTGCATGGCCGTGTCGCTTCGGGCTGTCACGCGCTGCAGATCGAAATCAATCGCGCGCTGTATCTGGACGAGGACCGCATCGCCAAGCGGCCGTCCTTTGACATGGTCCGGGTACGGCTGACGCGGGCGATCCAGAACCTGGTGGCGATTCCGCTTTCGCTGCTGGGCCGGCCCGATGCCCTGCCCGAAGCCGCGGAATAGGCGAAACCGCAGGGCCCCTTCCGGCGTTTTCTGTTTGCCGTCCAGAGAGGGATTCCGCCATGTCTCTCAAATTGGTGATGTTTTCCGCTGCTTTGGCTTTCGCTCCCGCCCTGGCACAAGCCGATGAAATCGCGCCGGCCGCGCTGAACAGCTTCACTTCGGTGCCTGCCAAGCTCTCCTCGGCGCAGGTACTGGACCAGAACGGCCATGTTCTGGGCACTGTGGAGCGGGTCCAGACCGATCAGGACGGGAAGCCGAATGCGCTTTCCTTCCGCGCCGCCAGTGACGGCCGCCTCGTGGTGATAGGCGCCGCGGCGGTTAGTTATAACGGTCATGTACTGATAACCAGCAACGACCAGCCCCAGATCGCAGCACTGACCACAACCCGCACAGCCGCGAAGTAACTTAGTTCTCTGCCCTTGGCGTGCTCAATTTTTTGGCAGGTTTTTGCGCCAGAGACTTTTG
>DASZVO010000012.1:0-90296 GCA_035547015.1 Rhizomicrobium sp.
GTGATCGAGTGCGACCAGATCCTGCTGGCGATCGGGCGCATGCCCAACACCATGGCGCTGCATGTGGAGAAGGCCGGAGTGGAGTTGGGCAGGAAAGGCGAGGTCAAGGTCGATGCCTGGTCCCGCACCAGCGCGCCGCACATCTTCGCGGTGGGCGATGTCACCGACCGGCTGCAACTGACGCCGGTGGCGATCCATGAGGCGATGTGCTTCGTCGAGACCGCCTTCAAGGACAATCCCACCAGGGCGGATCACGCGCATGTCCCCAGCGCCGTCTTCACCACGCCCGAACTGGCGGCGGTGGGCCTCACCGAAGAGGCGGCGCTGGGCCTGGGCCATCCCATCGACGTCTACAAATCCACGTTCCGGCCGCTGCTGCATACGCTGGGCGGGCGCGATGTCCGCACCCTGATGAAGCTGATCGTCGATGCGGCCACCGGCCGGGTGCTGGGCTGCCACATCTTCGGCGACCATGCCGCCGAGATCATCCAGGTCGTCGCCGTGGCGCTGCGCATGGGCGCCACCAAGGCCGATTTCGACCGCACCATCGCCCTGCATCCCACCGCCGCCGAGGAGTTGGTGACGATGCGGGCGAAGAGTTATTCGCGCAGTCCGTAGGTTGCTGGGCGGTGGTCTGCCCGGCCGCTCGCCTGTGCTCGCGGCGTTCGGCGCTCAAATCGATCCACCGGATCGATTTGCCCGGCCTTCGGCCGGTCGCGCCTCACCCCCATGGCCCACGGGGAGCCGCGGGCGCGGCGGCACCGGCCATCGCGCGCAGGCGCGCGATGCGTTCCTCGGTGCTGGGGTGGGTCGCGAACAGCCCGGAAATGCCGCCGTGCAGCGGATTGATGATGAACATGTGGGCGGTCGCCGGATTGGCGTCGGCGGGATAATTCTCGATGCGCTGGGCCGCCTGCTCGATGCGGCCAAGGGCGCTGGCCAGCCACAGGGGCCTGCCGGTGATCTCGGCGCCCGCGCGGTCGGCCTCGAACTCGCGCGAGCGCGAGATCGCGGCCTGCACCAGCACCGCCGCGATGGGGGCCAGCAGCGTGACCAGCAGCATGCCGGCAAGGCCCAGCGGATTCTCGCGGTCGCGCCCGCCGCCCATGAAGAAGGCCATGTTGGCCAGCATCGAGATCGCGCCCGCCATGACCGCGGTGATGGTCATGGTCAGCGTGTCGCGATGCTTCACATGGCCCAGCTCATGCGCCAGCACGCCCGCCAGTTCCTCCTGGCTCACCTGGCCCAGAAGGCCTGTGGTCACGCAAACCGCCGCATGGTCGGGATCGCGCCCGGTCGCAAAGGCGTTGGGCTGGGGGTTTTCGGTGATGAAGACCTTGGGCATGGGAAGCTGCGCCTCGGCGGCCAGCTTCTGCACCAGCCCGTAAAGGGCGGGCGCGCCCGCCGCGTCCACCTGGCGCGCGCCATACATCGACAGCAGCACCTTGTCCGAGTTCCAATAGGCGAACAGGTTGGTCGCCAGCGCGAAGGCAAAGGCGATCGCCATGCCGGTGCTGCCGCCCACCAGCGCGCCCACGGCCAGGAACAGCCCGGTCAGGGCCGCCATCAGGATGCCGGTACGCAGCGTGTTCATCGTTTTTCTCTCCTGATACCTGATGTAATGTCGGCGCATGGCCGGTCAAGCAACGCCCCAGGCGACATCCCCCCAGGCGACAGAGCCGACATCCACAGAGCCGACACCCACAGAGCCGACAGCCGAAGAGATCGCCGCCCGCATCGCGGACGCCGCCCGGCGCGCCAACGCGGAAGCCGCGGCGCGGCGGGCAGGCGAGACGGCCACCCCCATGCCGCCGGAATTGGGCGGACCCAAAGGCCCCGAACCCACGCGCTATGGCGACTGGGAACGCAAGGGCATCGTCTCGGACTTCTAAGGCGCACCCGCGGGCGCATCGGGGGCGAACGCGCCTGCCGTCATCGCCGCAAGCTGGGCACGTACATCCGCGGGCCAGTTCTCGATATGGGCGGCGAATTCCTCGCCCTGGCCCGCATAAAGGGCGCGAATGGCCTCCTCATAGCCCGGCGCGTCCCCCACCAGCGCGGTGGCGAAGCGATAGGCGGCGTCCCGCGCCGCCCGCCGGCGCGCCTTCGGGTCCCGGCTGGCTTCCTCGACCAGCTTGCGCAGCGCCACCGATGCCCCGCCCGGCTGGCTGGCCAGCCAGTCCCAGTGCCGGGGCAGAAGCGTGACCTCGCGCGCCACCACGCCCAGCTTCGGGCGGCCAGGCCGCGGCGCGCTTCCGGGCGGAAAGCGCGGATCCACATCCACCACCCGGCCGGTCTCCAGGTCGAAGATCAGGGCGCCGTTCCGCGCCTGGCTGGCGGCGAAGACCTCGGCCAGGGTGCCCGATGCGATCTGGTCGAAACCGGAAAAGGCGGCATAGCGCATCGCCATCATATACCCGGATAAAATAGATATATCAATATACCCGGATAAAATTATCCGCTGCCGGGCCCTTGATGCCGCCGTCGCCAGGGTTCATGTAAGGTGGGCATCCACGGGCGCACGCCATGTTCATCCAGACCGAATCCACTCCCAATCCCGCCACCCTGAAGTTCCTGCCGGGGCGCGCGGTGATGGGCGAAGGCGCGGTGGCCGATTTCCCCGGCGCCGAGGCCGCGGCCCGCTCGCCGCTGGCCCGCGCCCTGTTCGCCATTCCCGAAGTCAGCCGCGTCTTCTTCGGCTCGGACTTCATCTCCGTCACCAAGCGCGACGGCGACTGGAAGCATCTCAAGCCGGTGATCCTGGGCGCGGTGATGGAGCATTTCACGCAAGGCCATCCGCTGATCGAAGGCGCGGCCGTGGAAAATGACGCGGCCCCGGAAAGCTACAGCGAAGACGATGCCGAGGTGGTCGAACAGATCAAGGAACTGATCGAGACGCGCGTGCGCCCCGCCGTGGCGCAGGACGGCGGCGACATCATCTTCCGCGGCTATGACGGGGCCAGCGGCGTGGTCTCGCTGCACCTGCAGGGAAGCTGCGCGGGCTGTCCCTCCTCGACCATGACGCTCAAGAACGGCATCGAGAACATGCTGCGCCATTACGTGCCCGAAGTGACCGCGGTCGAAGCGGTCTGATGCCGTCCGACATTCCTTCCCCCGAACCGCATCATGCCCTGGGCGATGCGGCGCTCGACACGCTGTTCCGCAAGGCGCACACCATGCGCCGCTGGCAGGCCCGTCTCGTTTCGCCCACTCTGCTGATGGCGATCTACGACCTGATGCGCTGGGGCCCCACCACGGCCAACATCTCGCCCGCGCGCATCGTCTTTGCCGTGTCGCCCGAAGCCAAGGCGCGGCTGAAGCCGCATCTCAGCGCGGGCAATGTGCGCCAGACGATGGAGGCGCCCGTCACCGCCATCCTGGGATACGACCTGGATTTCGCCCGCCACCTGCCGCGGCTCTATCGCGACAGTCCCGACGCGCAAAGCTGGTTCGCCGATGCCGGCGCCAACGTGACGATCGCGCTGCGCAACGCAAGCCTCCAGGGCGGCTATTTCATCCTGGCGGCGCGGGCGCTGGGCCTCGATTGCGGGCCGATGGGCGGGTTCGATGCCGCGGGCGTGGACGGGGAATTCTTTGCCGGCACGCAGGTCCGGTCGAACTTCCTCTGCAACCTGGGCTATGGCGCGGAAGGGGGCGCGCGGCCGCGCAACGAACGCCTGTCCTTCGACGAAGCCTGCAAGATCATCTGATGAAGACTGCGCCGTGAAGCTGCTGGCAGTCGACACAGCCCTGGGCGCCTGCTCCGTGGCGCTGCTGGAAGACGGCAGGACTCTCGCGCACGCCTTCGAGGTGATGGAGCGCGGCCATGCCGAACGGCTCGCGCCGATGGTGGACGCGGCGATGGGCGGCGCGGGCGTCCTGTTCTCGCAGCTCGACCGCCTGGCCGTGACCACCGGCCCCGGCACCTTCACCGGCCAGCGCGTGGGCCTGGCCTTCATGCGCGGGCTCAGGCTTGCGCTGCATGTGCCGCTGACGGGCGTGACCACGCTGGAGGCGATGGCCGCCGCCGCGATGGATGAGACGCGCGCGCCCAGGGCGGCGGCGATCCATGATGCGCGCCGCGGCGAGGCCTATCTTTCGCTGCACGATGGCGGGCGCACCGAACAGGCGCCCATCGTGCTGTCCCTGCGCGATGCGGTCGAACGCATCCGTCATTTCGGGCCCTGCGCGCTGGCCGGCACCGGCGCGCTGGCGGCGCGCGAGGCTTTGGGCGCGGACTTTCCCCTGTCGTCCGTGCGCCAGCCCGATGCGCTGTGGGTGGCACGGCTGGCGGCCGCGCGTCCCGCCCCCGCCGACGTGCCGGCGCCGCTTTACCTGCGCGCGCCGGACGCCAGGTTGCCCGGCGGCCACGTACGCGCATGATCCGGCACACATGACCCGGCACGCAGCATGACGGTCACGGTTTTCGATCCCGCCGACGATCCCGCGCCGCTGGCGGCGCTGCATGCGCTCTGCTTTCCCGATGCCTGGGATGTGAAGGCCATCCGCGATCTGTTTGCCGCGGACGCCTTCGCCTTCCACAGCCGCGACGGCTTCGTGCTGGCGCGGGCGGCGGGCGGCGAGGCCGAGATCCTGACCCTGGCCGTGGCGCCGCAGGCGCGCGGGAAGGGGCTCGGCCGCGCGCTGCTCAAGGCCGCCATCGTCCGGGCGCGGGAACTGGGCGCCGAAAGCATGTTTCTGGAAGTCGGCGCCGACAATCCGGCGGCGCTTGCGCTTTATGCGGGTCTGGGATTTGTGAAGGTGGGCGGCCGCAAAGGCTATTATGACGGCCGCGACGCGCTGGTTCTCAGGCTTCCGCTGGACGGGAAATTCGCCTAACCTCGCGGCGGCAAACGGGAAGCATTCGTGACGAGAATCGAAAAGCTCTGCGTCGACAAAGGCCTGCGCATGACCGACCAGCGCCGCGTGATCGCGCGCGTCCTGTCGGACGCCGCCGACCATCCCGATGCCGAAGAGCTTTACCGCCGCGCCTCGGCCATCGATCCGCATATCTCCATCGCCACCGTCTATCGCACCGTCAAGCTGTTCGAGGATGCGGGCATTCTCGAACGGCACGATTTCCGCGACGGCCGTTCGCGCTACGAGGAAGTGCCCGAATCCCATCACGACCATCTGATCGACGTGGCGACCGGCAGCGTGATCGAATTCCGCAACGAGGATATCGAGAAGCTGCAGCGCCGCGTGGCCGAGGAGCTGGGCTTCGAGCTGATCGATCATCGGCTGGAATTGTATGGCGTGCCCAAAGGGCGCAAGCCCCAGTCGTGACCATCGCCGCGAGGGCAGCCGTGAAGGGGCTGGGGCCGCAAGACTGATGTCTGCTTCCGAAGGTCCGGGCCTGGCGGACCGCCTGCGCGCCGTCTTCATCCTTGTGGCGTTCCTTGTCGTCACCCTTCTGGGCATGCCGGTGCAATGGCTGCTGCTGAAGCTGAAAAGCCCCGCCGCGCGCACCTTTCCCCACCGCTATCACCGCCTGGTGGCGGCCCTGTTCGGCATCCACATCACGGTGGTGGGAAAGCCGGTCACCGGCGAAGGCGTGCTGCTGGTCGCCAACCATACCGGCTGGGCCGACATCGTGATCTTCTCGGCGGTGCTGCCGGTCTCCTTCGTCTCCAAGGCCGAAGTCGCGCGCTGGCCCCTCTTCGGCACGCTGGCGCGGCTGCAGCGCACGGTTTTCGTCGAGCGCGCCCGGCGCAGCAGCACGGCCGAGAAGCGCGACGAGATCCGCGAGCGGCTGCTGGCGGGCGACGCGCTGATCCTGTTTCCGGAAGGCACCAGCCACGACGGCAACACGGTGCTGCCCTTCAAGAGCGCGCTCCTGGGCGCGGCCGAGGCAGAACTGAACGGCCACCATGTGAAGGTCCAGCCCGTCTCCACCGCCTTCACCGGCCTGCACGGCCTGCCGATGGGCCGCGAGAACCGGCCCCTGTTTGCCTGGTATGGCGATATGGAGATGATGCCCCACCTGTGGGAGGCACTGCTGGCGGGGCCGCTGGATGTGGTGGTCCAGTTCCACGAACCCCAAAGCCTGGACGTGATGGACCGCAAGGAACTGGCCCGCCGGGCCGAGGAAGTGGTCCGCACCGGCCAGGCCCAGGCCCTGGCCGGCCGTGCCTGATGCCGCTTGCGCGCCGGGCCCCCCGCCCCGATAACGTGCCCTCGATGAAGCCGCCCGCCCCGCACGCCGGAAAGACATGAAGACGCTGTTCGTCAAGACCTATGGCTGCCAGATGAACGCTTATGACTCCGACCGGATGGCGGATCTGCTGGCGCCGCTGGGCTATGTCCGCACGGACGCGCCCGAAGGCGCGGACATGGTGATCCTCAACACCTGCCACATCCGCGAGAAGGCGGCCGAGAAGGTCTATTCCGAACTGGGGCGCCTGCGCGCGCTAAAGGCCGAAAAGGCGAAGGCGGGCGGGCGGATGTGGCTTGCGGTGGCGGGCTGCGTGGCCCAGGCCGAAGGGGAAGAGATCGTGGCGCGCGCGCCGGCCGTCGATCTGGTGGTCGGCCCGCAATCCTATCACCGCCTGCCCGAAATGATCGCAAAGGCCGCGCGCGAGAGCGGGCATGTGCTGGAAACCGATTTTCCCGCGCTGGAGAAGTTCGATTCCCTGCCCGCGCCCGGCAAGGCCGGCGTCAGCGCCTTCCTCACCGTGCAGGAAGGCTGCGACAAGTTCTGCACGTTCTGCGTGGTGCCTTACACGCGCGGCGCCGAACAGTCGCGCCCGCCCCGGGCGATTCTGGCCGAAGCGCGGCAGCTGGTGGAAAAAGGCGCGCGCGAGATCGTGCTGCTGGGCCAGAATGTCAACGCCTATGATGCGGAAGGATGGAGCCTGGCAAGGCTTTGCGATGCGCTGGCCGGGGTCGAAGGCCTGGCGCGCATCCGCTACACCACCAGCCATCCGCGCGACATGGCGGCCGACCTGATCGCGGCGCATGGCGGCAATCCCAAGCTGATGCCCTATCTGCACCTGCCGGTACAGTCGGGGTCCGACGCCGTGCTGGACGCGATGAACCGCCGCCATACCGCCGACGATTACCGCCGCCTGGTGGACCGCATCCGCGAAAGCCGCCGCGACATCGCGCTGACTTCGGACTTCATCGTGGGCTTTCCGGGCGAAAGCGACGCCGATTTCGAAGCCACGCTGAAGCTGGTGCGCGACATCGGCTATGCCACCGCCTTCTCCTTCAAATACTCCAGGCGGCCCGGCACGCCCGCCTCCACCATGCGCAAGCAGGTGCCTGAGGACGTGAAGACCGCGCGGCTGGAGGCGCTGCAGAAACTGCTTCAGGCCCAGCAGCACGCCTTCGACGACGCGCAGATCGGAAAGGTGCTGCCGGTGCTGTTCGAAAAGGAAGGCCGCGACGCGGGCCAGGCCATGGGCCGCTCGCCCTATCTCCAGCCGGTGCATGTGCGCAGCGCCTTCCCGCTCGCGGGCCGGCTGGCCGATGTGCGGATCGAGCGGCGCACCGCCAACAGCCTGCATGGGGTCCTGGCTTGAGCGCCAGAAGCAAAAAGCCGCCGGCCATCATCCTGGAATTCTCCGACAACAAGCTGCTGGCGGCTTTGGGCGGTCCGCATGCCCGCCACTTCGCCCGGCTGGAACAGAAGCTCGATGTCGGCATCGACACGCGCGGCAACCTGGTTGCGATCGAGGGCGCGGCGCGCGAGCGGGCAGGGGCGATCCTGCGCGCGCTCTATACGCGGCTGGAAGCGGGCGAAAGCATCACCCTGGCCGAGGTGGATGCCGAGCTGCGCTTCACCGACGAAGGCCGCGTCAATGCGCCGGGCGCGATCAAGACCGCCGCCTCGCGCGCGGTCCGGCCGCGCAGTCCCGCCCAGTCCGCCTATCTGGAAATGATGCGCGACAATCCGCTGGTCTTCGCCATCGGGCCCGCGGGCACCGGCAAGACCTATCTGGCCGCCGCCTTCGCCGCCCACATGCTGCACGAAAAGCGCGTGGACCGGCTGATCCTGTCGCGGCCCGCGCTGGAGGCGGGCGAGCGGCTGGGCTTCCTGCCGGGCGACCTCAAGGAGAAGATCGACCCCTATCTGCGCCCGCTCTATGACGCGCTGTTCGACGTGCTGGGCGATGCGGCGGGCCGGTTGATGGAGCAGGGCGTGATCGAGGTGGCGCCGCTGGCTTTCATGCGCGGGCGCACGCTCAACCGCGCCTTCGTGATCCTGGACGAGGCGCAGAACACCACCCACGCCCAGATGAAGATGGCGCTGACCCGGCTGGGCGAGGACAGCCACATGGTGGTGACGGGCGATCCGTCGCAGAGCGACCTGCCGGGCGGCCGCGCCGAGGGCCTGGACGAGGCGCTGTCCATCCTGGAAGGGGTGGATGGGGTGGGCGTGGCGCGTTTCGCCGAAAAGGACGTGGTCCGCCATCCCCTCGTCGCCCGCATCGTCGCCGCCTATAATGCGCGGGGCAAGACATGAGCGGGATCACGCTGGTGGTCGAAGATCCGGCCTGGCGGTCACATCGCGGCATCCAGGCGCGCCTGAAGGATGCCGCCGAAGCGGCGCGGCGTGCCGCACGGATGAAGGGCGCCTTCACCATCCTGCTGGCCGGCGACGACCGGCTGAAGGACCTCAACCGCGATTTCCGCGGCAAGGACAAGCCGACCAATGTGCTGTCCTTTCCCGGCCGCGACGGCTATGCGGGCGACATCGCCATCGCGCATGGCGTGACGGCGGCCGAAGCCCTGGCGGCGGGCAAGCGCTTCGCCGATCACGCCGCCCATCTGGTGGTGCATGGTGTGCTGCACCTGGCAGGCTATGACCATGAACGCCCCGGGGACGCAAAGGTGATGGAGCCGCTGGAAGTAAAGATCCTGGGGCGGCTGGGCATCGCCGATCCCTATGGCGCGGCGTCCCGATGAACGAGCCGTCCCTTCTCCGGCGCCTGATCCTCAGGCTCACCGGCGGCCATGACGAGGCCGCGGCGATCCGCGAGAGCCTCGAAGAGGTGATCGAGGAAAGCGAGCGCGAATCCGCCGCCCTGTCGGCGCAGGAACGGGTGATGCTGGGCAACCTGCTGCGCTTCGGCGACATGAAGGTGCGCGACGTGATGGTGCCCCGCGCCGAGATCGTGGCGGCGGACGAGAATGCGGGGCTTGCGGAATTGCTCGCGCTGTTCCGCGAGGCGCAGCATTCGCGCATGCCCGTGTATCGCGAGACGCTGGACGATCCCACCGGGCTGATCCACGTCAAGGACGTGCTGGGGCTTCTGGAGGCGGGCGCCGACGGCGTCTATTGCCTGTCGCCCGTGGCGGGGATCGCGGCGCTGCGCCGGCCGATCCTGTTCGCGCCGCCCTCGATGCGCGCGCTCGACCTGCTGCTCAAGATGCAGGCGACGCACACGCATCTGGCGCTGGTGATCGACGAATATGGCGGCACCGACGGGCTGGTCTCCATCGAGGACATCATCGAGGAGATTGTGGGCGACATCGCCGACGAGCATGACGAGGAGCCCGCCAGCCTCAAGCCGGACGGCGACGGCTTCATCGCGGACGCGCGCATGGAGCTGGACGATTTCAAGGCGCAGACCGGCCACGATCTTCTGGTCGAGGACGGCGAGCAGGATATCGACAGCCTGGGCGGGCTGGTGACCTCGCTGCTGGGGCGGGTGCCGCAGCGGGGCGAGATCGTCACCCATCCCGCCGGCTATGAATTCCTGGTGCTGGATGCCGACCCGCGCCGGGTGCGCAGGCTGCGCATCACCCTGCCCACAGCCGCGCGCGCCGGACAGGCGGCGCCGACCGCAGAATGAATGCACCGGGAATGAAAATTGCCGCAGCAGGCATGCCCGCGATGGCGGCACGCGCCGGCGCCTGGGTGCGCGGGCTGTCGGGCTGGCGGCGCCTGGTATTTGCTTTCGTCGCGGGGGGCGTGTCGGCGGCGGCCTTTCCGCCGCTGGAATTCTTTCCCGCCCTGCTTGCGGGCTATGGCGTGCTGGTGCTGCTGGTGGATGGGGCCGTTGCGGGGCCGCGGCCCGTGCGCCACGCGGCGCTTGCGGGCTGGGCCTTCTGCTTCGGCCAGTTCCTCGCCGGCTGGCACTGGATCGGCTATGCCTTCCTGGTCGATCCCGCCGATCATCTCTGGCAGCTTCCCTTCGCGATCGTCTCGTTGCCCGCGGGCATGGCGCTGTACGGCGCGCTGGCGGCGGGTGTGGCGGCGCGTTTCTGGCAGACGGGCCCGGCGCGCCTGTTCGTGCTGGCCGTGACGATGGGCGCGTGCGAATGGCTGCGCGGCCATCTGTTCACCGGCTTTCCCTGGAATCTGGCGGCCTATGGCTGGGGCGCGTCGCTTGCCATCCTTCAGTCCGCAAGCCTGATGGGGGCCTATGGCCTTTCGGTCCTGACGATTCTGCTGGGTGCATCGCTGGCCGAACTGTGCCATGGCCGCTGGCGTACGCCCGCGGCAATGGTGCTGCTGTTTGTCGCGCTCTGGGCCTATGGCGTGTATCGCACCGCATCTACACCCGTTAAGGATGTTGCAGGTGTGTCGCTGCGCCTGGTGCAACCCGATATTCCGCAAACGGAAAAGTATGTTCCGGCCCTGATGCCGCGGAACTGGGGGCGGCTGATGGAACTGAGTCTGCGGCCCGGCAGGCCGACCCACATCGTATGGCCCGAGGCGGCCACAGGCTTCCCGGTTGCCCGCTCGCCCGAGGCGCTGGACCAGATCGCGCTGCTCACCGCGCGCGGCAGCACGCTGATCACCGGCTCGGACCGCATCGAACGGGGCCCCGGCGGGCTGTCCTTCTTCAACAGCCTCTATCTGTTTCCGCCGCACGGCGCGCGGCCGCTGGTCTACGACAAGTTTCATCTGGTGCCGTTCGGCGAATATGTGCCGTTCGCGGAAACAATGGCGCACATTGGCATTACGAAGCTGACGACGGGCGGCGGCTTCATTCCCGGCGATCATCCGCATGTGCTGAACGCGCCCGGCGCGCCGCCGCTGACGCCGCTGATCTGCTATGAAGTGATCTTTCCGCACGATGTGACCGATCCGGACGCACCGCGCCCCGGCTGGTTGGTGAACATCACCGACGATTCCTGGTTCGGCCCCTGGGCCGGTCCCAGGCAACATTTCCTGATTGCTCAGGTTCGCGCGATTGAGGAAGGCCTGCCCATCGCCAGGGCAGCAAATACCGGTATCAGCGCGGTGATCGACCCGGTGGGACGTGTACGGGCGGCGCTGCAATTGAACCGCATGGGGGTTGTGGATTCCCCGCTTCCCGCGGCCCTTGCGCCCACGCCTTATGCACGGTTTGGCGACCTTGTTTTTTGGGGTTTTTTAATCTCGGGTTTTTTGGCGGTTTTTGTTCCCGCCCTGCGGCGGCGCTGACTGCACCGACGGAGAATTATTTCTTTCAGTTCGATGATAGATGCGGCTAAGTTCCCGCCCGACAAAATCGAGTTGAGTGACGCGTGCCCAAGAAGCAAGCCAATCCCATTGATGTTCAGGTCGGAAACCGCGTGCGCATCCGCCGCATGCTGATCGGCATGAGCCAGGAACGGCTGGGGGATCTGCTGGGACTGACCTTTCAGCAGGTACAGAAATACGAGAAGGGCGTGAACCGCATCGGCGCCGGCCGGCTGTTCGAGGTGGCGCGCATCCTCAATGTACCGGTGGACTTCTTTTACGAAGGCCTGGACAGCCAGCTTTCGGCCCAGCCGGGGATGAGCGAGCCGGAAGGCGCGCCGCCGGTGATGGAGTTCGTCTCCAGCGGCGAAGGGCTGCAGCTCAGCCTGGCCTTCATGAAGATCAAGGACGCCAAGGTCAGGAAGCGCGTGCTCGACCTGGTCAAGAGTCTGGCCGAGGAAGAAGAGCAGACCGGCTAGTCAGGCTTTGGGCCGCGAAGCTTTTTCTTCCAGGCCCGACCGGCCTTCGCGCGCGGTCAGCACCGCATAGACGTCTTCGGGCCTGATGCCGCTCGCCGCCCACAGCACCAGCAGGTGATAAAGGACATCGGCGGATTCCTTCGTCAGCGCGTCCTTGTCGTGCCCGACGGCGGCGATCACCGCTTCCACCGCTTCCTCGCCGAATTTCCTGGCGCATTTCTCCACGCCCGCCGCCAATAGCTGCGCGGTGTAGGACTGGCCCGGATCGGCGGACTTGCGGGCGGCGATGGTGGCGAACAGGCGGTCGAGGGCGTCGGACATGACCCGCTCCTAGCATGGCGCGGGCGGCATCGGCCAGATGCCGGCCTGGATGAAGGCGGGCCATCCAGGGGGAAAAAGACTCTCCTGCCTCACGAATCTTCATCTTTCGACATGGATCTTCATCTTTCGATGCGCGCGAGGCGCGCCAGCCTCGGCCTTCGCGGCGCCTGGCCATGACACGCCGCTAAAGCCCGATTTTCGCCCTTATGTCGGCGGGCGTGGCGCCGGCCTCGCGCAGCGCCTCCAGCGTCACCGCGCCGTCGCGCTTGGAGAATTTGCGCCCTTTCTCGTCCAGCACCAGCGGATGATGGGCATAGGCCGGCTCCGGCAGTTTCAGCAGTGCCTGCAGCAGCCGCTGGATATGCACCGCCGGCAGCAGGTCGGCCCCGCGCGTCACCAGCGTCACCTGCTGGAAGGCGTCATCCACCACCACCGCGAGGTGATAGGATGTGGGCATGTCCTTGCGCGCGATCACGATGTCGCCGAAGCGCAACGGATCGCAAGCATGGCGCCGGCCATGCTCCAGGAAGGTCAGCGGCCCCACCAGTCCGGCGGCCTTCGCCACATCCAGCCGCAGCGCGAAGCTGTCACCGGCGGCGATGCGCCGCGCGCGGTCCTCCTGCGGCAGGGCGCGGCAGGTGCCCGGATAAAGCGGCCCGTCCGGCCCCGCGCCCGAAAGATGCTGGGCCTCGCCCGCGCGGGCGATCTCGCGCGCGATCTCGGCGCGGGTGCAGAAGCAGGGATAGACAAGGTCCATGTCCGTCAGCGTGGCCAGCGCCCGGGCATAGGCGTCCATGCGCGCCGACTGGCGCAGTGCCGGCTCGTCCCACGACAGGCCCAGCCATTTCAGGTCGTGGAAGATCGCCTGGGTGAAGCGGTCGCGGCTGCGCGCGCGGTCGATATCCTCGATCCGCAGCACGAAGTCGTCGCCGCTCTCGCAGGCGATGATGGCGGCATAGGCATGGCCCAGGTGCAGCAGCCCTGTCGGCGACGGCGCGAAGCGGGTAACAATCATCGCCGCGATAGTAGAGCATTGATTTTCGCGATGACACTGACCGACTCCGGCCTGGCCGGCCCCTCCATGCCGCCCGCGCGCGGCCCCGCCACCCATCTGGTGGTGCTGGTGCACGGCTATGGCGCCGACGGCAACGACCTGATCGAACTGGCCTCGCACTGGCGGGGCGCACTGCCCGGCGCGGCCTTTGTCGCGCCCAACGCGCCCCAGCGCCTTCCGGGCTCGCCCGGCTATCAGTGGTTTCCGATCTCGCGCATCGATCCGCACGAAATGCGCCTGGGCGTCGAAGCCGCCGGCCCGGCGCTGGATGCCTTCCTGGACGATGAACTCGCGCGGCACGGCCTTTCCCCGGAACGGCTCATGCTGGTGGGCTTCAGCCAGGGCACCATGCTGTCGCTGCATGTGGGCCTGCGCCGCGCGGTGAAGCCCGCCGCCATTGTGGGATTCTCGGGCCTGCTGGCGGGGCCGCTGCCGGAAGGGACGATTTTTCCGCCCATCTTCCTTGCGCATGGCGACAGCGACACGGTGATCCCGCCGCAGGCCATGTTTCTGGCGGCGGGCGAACTGGCGCGCGCGGGTGCGGCCGTGCAATGGCATCTGGCGCGCGGCATGGGCCATGGCATCGATCCCGACGGCCTGGCGATGGCGGGCGAGTTCCTTGGGCTTGCCGGCCGGGGCCTGCTGAAAAACGCAGGCGGGATATGCTCCGTCTACAAACCGTCATGACGAATCGGTTAGTCTGCGCCCGGTCAAGCTCTTGTGGTTTTCGGGTGCTTGGCTCTAGAGTTTGAGCTTTCCAAGGGAGATCGCCTTCACAGGATTTCTTCCGTGCTAGCCGCAAGCGTCTCCGCCAGCAATTGCCCGGCGCTGGTGCTCAACGCCGATCACCGCCCACTCAGCTATTACCCGCTGTCGCTGTGGTCCTGGCAGGACACCATCAAGGCCGTGTTCCTGGAACGCGTGACCATCCTGGAAGAATATGACCGCGTCGTGCGCTCGGCCCGGTTCGAAATGCGGCTGCCCTCGGTGGTCTCGCTCAAGACCTATATCCGGCCCGCGCGCAAGCCCGCCTTCACCCGCTTCAATGTGTTCCTGCGCGACCGCTTCGAATGCCAGTATTGCGGCGACGGCAAGGACCTGACCTTCGATCATGTGATCCCGCGCAGCAGAGGCGGGCGCACCACCTGGGAGAATGTCGTCACCGCCTGCTCGCCCTGCAACCTGGTCAAGGGCGGGCGCATGCCCGCCCAGGCCCGGATGCATCCGCGCACCCGCCCGCACCAGCCCACGGTGATCGAACTGCGCGAGCATGGCCGCAAGTTTCCGCCCAACTATCTGCATGAAAGCTGGGCAGACTATCTGTACTGGGACAGCGAACTGGAACCGTGACGGAATCGGGCGCGGGTCTTTCCGGCTCCCGGGTGCAGCGCGCGTGCTTACGTGCGTGACAATGACGGCAAGTCAGATCCGCTCCGACAACTTGATCGCCAGCCGGCATCCCGCCTTGATCGTTTCGCTGAGGAGTTTGTAGCCCGGCGCCTGCTCGGCGCCCGCCTTCAGCGCGGTGTCGCGGTGCGCGGCCTCGTCGGCGCGGAAGTCCGCGATCTGCTGCTTCAGCGCGGCTTCCCCGCCGCCCTCCAGCGCCGCGATCTGCGCCGCATAATGCGCGTCGATCGCTTCCTCCACCGCGGCGGTGCAGGCAAAGGCCGCCTTCTCGCCCAGCGCCGCCGTCGCGGCCCCCAGCGCGAAACCCGCGACGCGCCACACCGGCTCCAGCGCGGTCGGCCGCACGCGCCGCGCATTCACCAGCGCCTCGAAGGCCTTCAGGTGCTGCTGTTCCTGCTCGGCCATGTGCGTGATGGTTTCGATGCTGTGCCGGCTGCCGCCGTGGCGTTTCAGCACGGCAAGCTGGCCTTCATAGATGCGCACCGCGCCGAACTCGCCCGCATGATCCACGCGGATCATGGATTGCACATCGGCAGCAGCCGTCGAATCCGGGCCCGGCGCAGCGGGTCTTTGTTTTCGCGCTTTGGGTTTCGAGGTCATTTCTTCACCAGCAGGAACGTTCCCAGCGCCGCCGCGCCCAGCGAGAAGATCGCATTATAGGCCGGAAGCGCCAGCCCGAACAGGAACCAGGTGGGAATGTCGCAGCGGACCTCCGCCGCGGGCGCGTTGCTGCCCACCACATAGCGCGCGCCGGTGCAGGCCTGCGGCCCCGGCAGCAGGTGATACTGCATGCCGGTCTGGTACAGGCCGATCAGGCCGGACGCCGCGACCAGCAGGATGGTCAGCATCGCCAGCAGGCGCGCTTCGTTTTTCCACAGCTTTATGACGGCAAGGCCCAGGATCGCCGCGGCGATATGCGGCCATCGTTGCCAGTGGCACATCTCGCACGGCGGCAGATGGCCGATATACTGGAAGCCCAGCGCGCCCAGAACCAGCGCAAGGCCCGCAAGGCCCATCAGCTGCGCGGTCGTTTCAGCGCGCGAAGATCGCGGATTCGTCATGGAAAGCCTTGAACTCGATCGCGTTGCCGGACGGATCGCGGAAGATGAAGGCCGCCTGTTCGCCGGGCTGGCCTTCAAAACGAATCGCCGGCGCGAGAAGGAAATCGACTCCATGCGCGCCGAGTCGCGCCGCAAGTTTCCGCCACAATTCCATTGGAAGAATTGCCCCGAAATGGCGCACCGGAACCGCTTCGCCATCCACGTCACTATTATGTCCTTTGTATCCCGACTCGTTCGGGCTTAAATGCGCGACGATCTGATGGCCGAAGAAATCGAAGTCCACCCATTCATCGCTCGAACGTCCTTCGGGACAGCCGAGCAGCCCGCCGTAAAAGGCGCGCGCTTCGCCCAGGTCGCGCACGGGAAACGCCAGATGAAAACGCGGACGTTCTGACATGCCTTCCTTCCTGTCTCGCGGCAAACCCCGCGGAAAACTTAAGACCGGCCCGCGCAAAAAGCGAGACGGCGGAAAGCAGGACTCCATCCGCCACGAACTGCTGAAGATAGACGGCCGCATGCTGGAGGTGCGCCTCAGGCTCAATCCGCGCGCGCGGCGCCTGATCGTGAAGGTCAATCCCGCGACCGGCGAGGTCGTCGTCACCGCGCCCTCGCAAAGGGGACTCGCCCACGCACTGGATTTCGCGCGCGGCGAACGGGAATGGATCGCCGGTCAGCTTGCCAGGGCGCCGGGGCCGGTCACGCTGGGACCGGGCGCGGTTGTGCCGCTGCGCGGCAGGCCGCACGAGATCCGCGCCGCGGCCCAGGGCCTGGCGCCGGTGTGGCACGCGGACGGAGCGATCTGGGTGCGCGGCGAAAGCGCCCATGCGCCGCGCCGGGTGCTGGATTTCCTCAAGCGCGAGGCGAAGAAGGCGTTCGAGGCGAAGGTGCTGGAATATGCGCCGCTGCTGGGCGTCAAGCCGTCGCGCATCACCGTGCGCGACACCGCCAGCCGCTGGGGCTCCTGCTCCTCGGGCCGCAGCCTGTCCTTCTCCTGGCGGCTGATCCTGGCGCCGGATTTCGTGCTGGACTATGTGGTGGCGCATGAAGTGGCGCACCTGCGCGAGATGAACCACAGCCCCCGCTTCTGGGCGCATGTGAAAAGCCTGATGCCCGATCTCGACACGGCGCAGGACTGGCTGCGTCGCAACGGCCGCGAACTGCAGCGCTACACGGCGGGGAAGAACTAGGCCGGTTCGCGCCCGGATGTCATTCCTGGCCATCCATGCCGCAGACGGTGGCGCGCGGCGGGGCGGGGGGTAAATCAGGTCCCGCCGAACAGGCTGCTCAGCAGCTTGCCGATCGGGTCCTTGTCCTTCTCGTCGGTCTGTGCCGCGACATGGGGCTGGGACTCTGCGGGCTGGGGCTCTGCGGGCTGCGGCGCGGCATCCTGTGGCGCGGCGGCCGCCATGACCGTCATGCCCGTCAGCGGGCGCAGCGGCAGGCCCTGTTCGGCCTCCTCCATGAAGGCATGGAAGATGCGCGCGGGAAGGCCCCCGCCGGTCGCCTTGGCCATCGGTGCATTGTTGTCGTTGCCGATCCACACGCCGCAGACCAGGTCGGCGGTGAAGCCCACGAACCAGGCATCGTGAAAGTCCTGCGTCGTGCCGGTCTTGCCTGCGCTGGGTCGTTCGTCCAGCCGCGCGGCCTTGCCGGTGCCGGTCGCCACCGTCTCCATCATCAGCCGCGTCATCTGCATATTGTCGTTCGCGCTCATCACCCCGCCGGAAGCCGGCACCGCGCGCCGATAGAGCACACGGCCCGAGCGGGTGCGGATGCTCAGCACGCCGAAAGGCTGCACCGCGTTGCCGCCGTTGGCAAAGGCCGCATAGGCGCCCGTCAGTTCCAGCGGCGTCACGCCCGATGTGCCCAGCGCCAGCGACGCGACCTCCGCCAGGGGCGAAGCAATGCCCAACCGTCGCGCCGTGCGCGCCACCTCCGCGGGCCCCACTTCATCGGTCAGCTGGGCCGCGACCGCGTTGGAGGATTCGGCGAAAGCCTGGATCAGGGGAATGCGGCCCTTGAAATGGCCTTCGAAGTCCTGCGGCTTCCAGCCGTGGATGTCCACCGGCCCGTCATTGACGATGTCGTCCGGCGCATGGCCATGCTCCAGCGCCGCCAGATAGACAAAAGGCTTGAAGGCGCTGCCCGGCTGGCGCAGCGCGTCGGTGGCGCGGTTGAAGGCCGAATCGGTATAGGCGCGCCCGCCCACCATCGCGCGCACCGCGCCGTCGGGCGTCATGGCGACCAGTGCCGCCTGCCCCGCCCGCAGCTTTTCGCCATCGGCGGCCAGGCCCTGCGCGACCGCGCGCTCGGCCATCGCCTGGGCCTGAAGGTCGAAGCTGGTCTCCACCACGATCGGCTCGGAGGACGTACCGATGTAATTGCCCAGCCGCGACACGATCCAGTCCGCGAACCAGCCCGATCCGGGCGTGCCGGTGGCGCGCACCACGCGCGGGCGCGTGGCCCTTGCCAGCGCGCGGGTGTTCGCATCGATGAAGCCGCAGTCCTGCATGGCGGCCAGCACAAGATCCGCGCGCTGAAGGCTGGCGTCGCTGTCCGACAGGGGATTGTAGCGCGCGGGCGCCTTCACGCTGCCCGCGATCATCGCCGCTTCGGTCAGGCTGAGTTCGGAAGCGCGCTTGCCGA
The DNA here is from genome assembly GCA_035547015.1 of Rhizomicrobium sp. GTDB lineage: Bacteria > Pseudomonadota > Alphaproteobacteria > Micropepsales > Micropepsaceae > Rhizomicrobium. The sequence continues at coordinate 18,367 of DASZVO010000012.1, forward strand.
AGAATTTCTCGGCCGCCGCCTCGATGCCATAGACGCCCGCGCCGAAATAGACGCGGTTAAGATAAAGCGTGAGGATCTGGTTCTTGGAATAGCGCGTCTCCAGATACAGCGCCAGCATCGCCTCCTGCACCTTGCGGTCGAAGGTGCGGCTGGGGCTCAGGAACAGATTCTTGGCCAGCTGCTGGGTCAGGGTCGAACCGCCCTGCACCACGCGGCCCGTCATCATGTTCTGGACGGCGGCACGCGCGGTGCCGATGGGATCGACGCCCCAGTGCGACCGGAAGCGCCGGTCTTCTATCGCGATGAAGGCGTTGGGGACATAATCGGGCAGGTCCTCCACCCGCACCATCCGGCCCTGGGTCAGGCCGCGCCGCGCGATCTGGCGGCCGCGGTCGTCCAGGATGGTGATGTCCTGCGAGGGGCCTGCGATCATCAGGTTGCTGACATCGGGCAGGTTCGACAGGAAGCGCGAGAAGAACAGCAGCCCGAAGACCAGGCCCCAGGCCGCCAGCATCACCAGCACATAGGGCCAGGTGGCGCGCGGCCTGCGGGGCTTCGGGGGCGGCGGGGCCTGCTCCGCCGGGACATAGCCCAGTTCGACGCGCGCGGTGCGTGGCGGGTGTGCGCGCGAGGGACCTGACGGTTTCTTTCCCATCCCGCTTTTCTGGGCCGCTATTGGTTAACGGGCGTTAAACATTCTCCCCATCCCGCGTCCCCTTTCACGGACCTTATCCTGAGCCTGCCGAAGGATGACCCAGCCACACCGCGCCGCTTGCGGCATGGATGGCCGCCTCAAGGGCGGCTGCGGCATGAGGCGTGTTCACGCACTCAGCCGATAGCCGCCGCCCTCGGTCAACAGGATCTGGGCCCGGCCGGGATCCTGCTCGATCTTCTTGCGCAGGCGGTAGATGTGGGTCTCCAGCGTATGGGTCGCCACCGCCGGGCCATAGCCCCACACTTCATGCAAAAGGATGTCGCGCGGCACCGTGCCCGCGCTGGCGTGCAGGAACTTGAGGATGTTGGTTTCCTTCTCCGTCAGCCGCACCTTGCGCGTGCCCGCGCGCAGCAGCTTGGCGCTGGGATGGAAGGTATAGGGGCCGATCCGCACCTCGGCATCGCCGTCGGGCGCGTGATGGTTGGACATGGCGTGCAGCCGCGCCAGCAGGGCGGCAAAGCGGAACGGCCTGGTCAGGCATTCCTGCGCGGGCGCGGCGGGGGCCTCTTCGCCATCCGAAAGCAGCAGCAGCATGGGCGCGGACAGTCCTGCCGCGCGCAGCTCGGCCGCCAGGCCCGCGCCAAGCCCGATGACGGCGAAGGCGAAGCAATCCTTCAGCGCGAATTTCGCATCCTCGGCCGCGCGCACGGCCACGACCTCATAGCCTTCGTGCTGAAGCTGCTCGGCCAGGCTTGCGCGCAGCATGTCGTCGCTTTCGGCCAGAAGGATCCTTGCGGGATTGGGCATGACCTGTTCGTGTTCTGGTTGCGTGCCGGCCCCGACTTTAGCCCGGGCAGGTGCGGGGCGGCAAATCCTGCCTGCCGGAATTTTCCCCTAAGACCATGAAATTCCAGCAATTGCGCGGAAAATTCGTGGCGCGCGAATTGCTTTGGCAAAGGGGATGTCTTCCGCCGCCTATGTCTTCAACCCTGCGCTGAAAATGCCCGGCTATGCGCCGGTGCATGTGCCGGCCGCCGCGCCGGACTCAGGAGCGTCGCAGGACGGCGAAGGCTTCTTCCACCGCCTGCTCGACGTGGTCAATCCGCTCCAGCACCTGCCGCTGGTGGGAACGATCTATCGCGCCATCACCGGCGAGCATATCGGCGCGGTGGAAAAGGTGGCGGGCGACACGCTCTATGGCGGGCTGTGGGGCGGAATCGGCGCCGTCGCCGACCTGGCCTTCGAATCGCTGACCGGCAAAAGCGTCGAGGACACGGTGCTGGCGCTGTTCAAAAGCGATGACGCGCCACAGGTCCGGGTCGCCGCCGCCGCCGCCGCCGTGCCCGCGCCCAGCATCGCAAACGATCCGCGCCTGATGCCGTCGGCCGCCACCCCCGCGCTGCCGGGGTCCCTGCCGTCCGAGGCCGGCGTCACGGCCCTGACGGCCGCCCTGTCGGCCAAGGGCGTGGATGGCGAAACCGCCACGCGCGCGCTCTATGCCTATCGCCGCAGCATGGGCCTTGCGCCCGTGCTTGCCAGCGCCGATTGACGCTATAAGGCGGGATGGATTTCAGGGTCACGGCCGATATGTCGGGCGATGCGCCGGGGGCCTGGCTCGATTGGGGCGAAGGCCCGCGTCGCGCCGCCATCGGCCCCGGCGGCATCGCGCACAAGACGGGCGAAGGCGACGGCATCACCCCGCGCGGCGCCTGGCCGGTGCGCAGGGTGTTCTATCGCGCCGACCGCATCGCCAGGCCCCGCACGGCGTTGCCGCTGCGCGCGCTTGCCCCCGATGACGGCTGGTGCGATGCGCCGGACGATCCCGGCTACAACCGGCTGGTGAAACTGCCCTATCCCGCCAGCGCCGAGCGGATGTGGCGCGACGATCATCTCTACGACCTGATCCTGGTGCTGGGCTATAACGACGACCCCGTGGTGCCCGGCAAAGGCAGCGCCATTTTTCTGCACCTTGCCCGGCCCGACTACACCGCCACGCAAGGCTGCGTGGCGCTGAAATACGAAGACGCGCTGGCAGTGCTGGAACGGATCGCGCCGGGCGACAGGGTGGTGATCGGTTAGGGGTGTCCCGGCCCAGTCTCACGCGCGCGCGCCGAAGATCGCCGTGCCCACCCGCACATGGGTCGCGCCGAAGCGGATCGCCAGCTCGAAATCCCCGCTCATCCCCATGCTGAGACGGGCAAGCCCGTGTTCGCGCGCCAGCTTCTGCAGCAGCGCGAAATGCGGCGCGGCGTCGTCCTGCGCGGGCGGAATGCACATCAGTCCTTCCAGCGGCAGCTCCAGCGCGCGCGCATGGGCGATCAGCCCCGCCGCGTCGCGCGGAGCAATGCCGGCCTTCTGCGGCTCCTCGCCGGTATTGACCTGGATGAACAGGCGCGGACAGCGGCCCGACTTCTCCCGCTCCGCCGCCAGCGCATCGGCCAGCTTCTCGCGGTCCAGCGTCTGGATGCAGTCGAACAGCGCCGCCGCCTCTTTCACCTTGTTGGTTTGCAGCGGCCCGATCAGGTGCAGTTCAAGATCGGGGAATTCCCGTTTCAGCGCGGGGAATTTCGCCGCCGCCTCCTGCACGCGGTTTTCACCGAACAGCCGCTGGCCCGCGGCCAGCGCCGCGCGTATGCCCGCTTCGGGCACGGTCTTGGACACCGCGACCAGTTTCGTTTCGGGCGCGGGCGCGATGGCCGCCTTCCGCGCGGCGGCGATACGCGCCAGTATGTCCGTCAGATTTTCCGGAATCGTCATGGCCACGAAGCTAGCCAAACAGCAACGCCGCCTCAACGCCGCCCTGCCGCTCGTCCTGATGACCGACGACCGCGCGGCTGACTGGGCGCGGGCCGTGCGCGCCCTGCCGCGCGGCAGCATCGTGGTGGTGCGCGCGCGCGATGCCAAACGCCGCGCCGCGCTGGCGCAAAGCCTGCGCGGCCTTGCGCGGCTGCTGATCGCGGACGATCCGGCGCTTGCCGCGCGGCTCGCGCCCCATGTCGCGGGCCTTCACCTGCCCGAAGCGCGGATGAAACAGGCGCCGCACTGGCGCGCGCGGCGGCCGCGTTGGATCATCACGGCATCGGCCCATTCGCTGCGCGCGCTGAAGGATGCGGCGTGGCTGGACGCGGTGTTCCTCTCGCCAGTCTTTCCCACGCAAAGCCATCCGGGCGCGCCCGCGCTGACGCCGGTGCGCGCGGGCCTGATCGCGGCGCGCGCGCCCGTGCCGGTCTATGCGCTGGGCGGCGTCACCGCGCAGAGCGCCGCGCGCCTCGCGCCCGCCTTCAGCGGCATCGCGGCGATTGGCGGATTGCTCCAGGGCCATCGAGGATGCCCGCCTCATCCTTCGACGGGTTCAGGATAAGGCTCCGGCAAGCGCAGGATGAGGTTCAAGCCTTAATCCGAAACCGTCTTCAGATTCAGATGCAGGAACACCGCATCCATGTTCAGCGTCTGCGATCCATTGAAGAACAGGCCGCTGCCGCGCGAATAATTTTGCCGTTGCCAGCCCGCGCTGACCAGCACCGACGGGCTCAGCCGATAGCTCACCTGGGCTTCCGTGCCGTTCAGGCCCAGGCGCGGCAGGCCGGCCGCGGCATTCGCGACGCCGTTGCCGTATGCGATGCTGCCGGTCCAGGCCCCGTCGCTGAGCGCGGCTGAGATGTGCTGCGCCCGCGTGGTCGCCCCCTGCCAGGCCTGGTTGACGTCAAAGGCATACGCGTTGCTCTGCCGGAACGCGCCGCCCAGCGAAACCGTGATGTCCTCCGTCACCGGCCAGTCGGCGCTCAGCCCCGCGCCCAGGTCGCTTACACCTTCCTGGCCCGGCAATTTGTGTTCGGCGCGTCCCTCCGCCACCGCGCCATAGGCCGCCACCGACAGCGAACGTCCCAGAATGTCGAGATCGGTCTCATAGCGCAGCGCCGCTTCCCAGATGTCGGCCTGCCGCCCCGGCACATCCGGCCCGGCATTGAGAAAGGGAAGCTGCTTGCCCTCGCCGGGGGTGAAGGAAAGCGCCACCTGCACGCCGAACAGCAGTGGGCTGGCATAGGCGAATTTCGCATAGTTGCTGGACGCGCCCACTTCGGTGCGCAGTGCGAACATGTCGCTGACGGCGCGGCCCGTGGCAGGGTCGCGGAAGAAGGACGTGCGGGCATCGTCCAGGCCCACCGCCGGATCGGCGCCGGGGCCCGTCACCGCCAGCCGGTAGCCTGCTCCATCGGTGATGCCCACCTCCAGCGTGCCCAGCCCGGTGCGCGCCTGCCCTGCCAGCCGTTCGATGGCGTCTCCGTCATAGCGTCCGCGCGACAGGGGATCGGCGGCCGCGAAGGCGCCAGACAGGGCCAGCGTCAGGCCGCTGTCATAGTCGCGGCGCAGTTCGGGCAAAAGGCGCAACACCCCGCTGGCCTCTGCGCCGCGGCTGTGGGACTGGCCGGGACCCGCCCGGTCGGGCGCGAACAGCGCGCCGCCCGCCTCCGCCCCCAGCCGGAGTTCGGCATCGCCCAGCGGCAGCGCCGGCGGCGCCAGCGTCAGCGTGTCGGCCAGCGCCTCCGCATGCGCCGGAACCGCCGCCAGAGACGCCGCCAGAGACGCTGCCAGCGAAGCCGCCAGACAACCTGCCGGGGACGCGGCCAGCCGCCGGTCATTCTTACCGATGCGCAATGGTCGAACCTCTAAGTCCTTCCGGAATAAGCCAAACCGGCAGCGCCCGCGCAAGCGGCGCGCCGTTGCGCCACGGCCCCCCCGCCGCTATAAGCCCTTGGTCGCGCCGAGCGCCCTCCCCAAGGAAAAGACAACCCATGCGAGTTCTGCCTGCCCTGTTTGCGCTGATGCTGACATCGGCGAGTCTGGCCGGCTGCGGCTCCTCGAATGACGGCGCGCGCGACATGGATGCGGGCACCAGTTCCATCGCCAGCGGCTCCTCGCGGCTCACGCTGGGCGTGAATTCGTTCCTCTGGCACGCCTCGCTCGATACCTTGTCCTTCCTGCCGCTGGCCTCGGCCGATCCCTTCGGCGGCGTGATCATCTCGGAATGGTATGTCGCGCCCACCAGTCCCGACGAACGGCTGAAGGTGACGGTCTACATCATGGACCGCACCCTGCGCGCCGACGGGCTCAAGGTGGTGGTGTTCCGCCAGCTCAAGAACGGCAATGTCTGGCAGGATGCCCAGCCCAGCCCCGACACGGCGCACAAGCTCGAGGATTCCATCCTGACGCGCGCCCGCGAACTGCGCCTGGCCAGCCTCGGCAGCAGCTGAGGGCAGACGGCGATGGCGCGTTACAACGCCAGGGAAGAAGAAAAGCGCTGGCAGCAGGAATGGGAACGGCAAAAGCTGTTCGCCACCCCGGCGCACACCTCCGCGCCCAAATGCTATGTGCTGGAGATGTTCCCCTATCCTTCGGGGCGCATCCATATGGGCCACACGCGCAACTACACGATGGGCGACGTGATCGCCCGTTTCCGCCGCGCCCAGGGTTATGCGGTGCTGCACCCGATGGGCTGGGACGCGTTCGGCCTTCCGGCCGAGAATGCGGCGCGCGACAAGGGCGTGTCCCCGCGCGACTGGACCTATGAGAACATCGCGCATATGCGCGACCAGTTGAAGATGATGGGGCTCTCCATCGACTGGAGCCGCGAGTTCGCGACCTGCGATCCGGCCTATTACCACCAGCAGCAGAAGCTGTTCCTCGACTTCCATGCGGCGGGCTTTGTCCATCGCAGCGAAGCCGATGTGAACTGGGATCCGGTGGACATGACCGTGCTCGCCAACGAGCAGGTGATCGACGGGCGCGGCTGGCGCTCGGGCGCGGTGGTGGAACGCAAGAAGCTCTCCCAGTGGTTCTTCCGCATCACCCAGTTCGCCGATGAACTGCTCGCCGGCCTCGACACGCTGGACCGCTGGCCGGAAAAGGTCCGCACCATGCAGCGGAACTGGATCGGCCGCAGCGAAGGCCTGGGCTTCCAGTTCACATTGTCGAACGGCGAAAAGCTCGACGTCTTCACCACCCGGCCCGACACGCTGTTCGGCGCCTCCTTCGTGGCGCTGTCGCCCGATCATCCGCTGGCCGGGGCCCTGGCCGCGCAGGATGCCGGTCTCGAAGCCTTCATCGCCGAATGCCGCAGGACCGGCACGGCCGAGGCCGATATCGAGAAGGCCGAGAAGCTGGGCTACGACACCGGCCTGACCGCCGCGCATCCGTTTGACGGGAACTGGAAGCTGCCGGTGATGGTGGCCAACTTCGTGCTGATGGGCTACGGCACCGGGGCGATCTTCGGCTGTCCCGCCCACGACCAGCGCGACCTGGATTTCGCGCGCAAATATGGTCTGACCGTCACGCCCGTGGTGGTGCCGGAAGACGCCGATCCCAGGACCTTCGCCATCGGCACAGAGGCCTATACCGGCCCCGGCCGGCTGGCCAATTCGCGATTCCTCGACGGGCTCACGGTGGACGCCGCCAAGGCCGAAGTCGCATCGCGGCTGGAGAAGGCGGGCATCGGCCGGCGCACGGTGCACTATCGCCTGCGCGACTGGCTGGTGTCGCGCCAGCGGCCCTGGGGCTGTCCGATCCCCATGATCCATTGCCCGGCCTGCGGCGTGGTGCCGGTGCCGAAGGACCAGTTGCCCGTGCTGCTGCCCGAGACCATCAATTTCAAGGTCCGGGGCAATCCGCTGGATGCCGACACGGCCTGGAAGACCACCACCTGTCCGAAATGCGGCGGGCCTGCCACGCGCGACACCGACACGCTCGACACCTTTGCCGATTCCTCCTGGTATTTCGCCCGCTTCACCAATCCCGAAGCGGCGGAGCCGGTGGACAAGGCGGCGGCGGATTACTGGCTGCCGGTGGACCAGTATATCGGCGGCATCGAGCATGCGATCCTGCACCTGCTCTATGCGCGCTATTTCACCCGCGCGATGGCGAAGCTGGGGCTGGTCAAGGTGGCCGAACCCTTCGCGGGCCTGTTCACGCAGGGCATGGTCTGCCACGAGACGTACAAGGACGCGGACGGCAACTGGGTTTCGCCCGACGAAGTGGAGAAGCGCGACGGCAAGGCCTTTCTTCTGGACGGCGGCGCGGAAGTCTCCATCGGCCCGTCCGAGAAGATGTCCAAGTCGAAGAAGAACGTGATCGCGCCCGAAGCGATCATCGCCGAATATGGCGCCGACACGATCCGCTGGTTCATGCTGTCGGACACTCCGCCCGAACGCGACATCGAATGGACCGATGCGGGCGCGGAAGGCTGCCACCGCTTCGTGCAGCGCATCTGGCGGCTGTGTTCGGAAGCCGAAGGCCTGCCCGCGCCCGGCACGGCGCCTGTGGCGGATGACGCGGCGTCCATGGCGCTGCGCCAGGCCGCGCACCGCGCCATCGCCGCCGTCACGGACGACCTGGAGAACCTGCGCTTCAACCGCGCCGTGGCGCAGCTTTACACGCTGGCGAACGCCATCGGCGCGGCCGGCAAGGCCGGCGGCGCCGCCCGGCGCGAGGCGCTGGAGACGCTGGTGCTTCTGTCCGCCCCCATGATGCCGCACCTGGCGGAAAGCTGCTGGCGGGCGCTGGGGCACGACAGGCTGGTGGCCGGCACGCCCTGGCCCCGCCACGATCCGGCGCTGACACGAACCGACCAGGTCGTGCTGGCGGTCCAGGTGAACGGCAAGCGCCGCGCCGAATTCGGTGTCCAGAAGGATGCCGATGCGAAGATCGTCGAGAAGCTGGCGCTGGAACAGGAAGGCGTGGTGCGCGCGCTGGACGGCAAGACGCCGAAGAAGATCATTGTGGTCCCCAACCGCATCGTGAATATCGTTGCATGACCTTGATCTGGCCCCTTCGCCCCTCGCACCCGACCGGTGCCGCGGGCGCCGCTCGCGGTTTGCGCCGCGCGGGGGAGGCGGGCCTGTGATGCGGTCGGCATGGGTCGTCCTGCTGTGTTCGGTGCTTGCCGCTTGCGGTTTCCATCCCATGTATGGCGGCGCTGTGGGGCCGGAGATGTCCGCCATCTATGTCGAGCCCATCGCCGAACGCGACGGCTATGAACTGCGCAACACGCTGATCGACCTGCTCCAGTCCGACGGCGTGAAGGCGGGCAAGAAATACAGCCTCGCCGTCACGCTGAACGAATCCAGCCAGGGCATCGCGCTGCAGAACGACGCCACCATCACCCGCTACAACCAGACGCTGGACGCCAAATATGTGCTGACCGACGCGGCGGGTAATGTGATGACGCAGGGAACCCAGACGGAGCTGTCGGCCTATAACGTGGTGCAGTCGCCCTATGCCACGCTTTCGGCCCAGCAGGATTCCGCCAAGCGCGCCGCCCAGGACATGGCCGAGCGTATCCGCCTGGCGCTGGGCGCCTGGTTCCGCCAGCACCGGCGCTAGGTCATGATCGTCAAGAGCCACGAGGCCGACCGCTATGCCGCCAGCCCGCCCAAGGGGCTGATGGCGGCGCTGGTCTATGGTCCCGATGCGGGGCTGGTGCAGGAACGCGCCGAAAAGCTGCTGAAAAGCGTGGTGCCCGACCTCACCGATCCCTTCAATGTCGCGGACCTCAGCGCGGACACGCTGCTGGCCGATCCGGCGCGGCTGGCCGACGAGGCCGCCGCCATCTCGATGATGGGCGGGCGGCGGGTGGTGCGGGTGCGCGGCGCGGGCAACGACCTGGCCGGCCTGTTCGAATCCTTCCTGGCAGACCCGAAGGGCGACGCCCTGGTGGTGGCGGAGGCGGGCGACCTGGCCAGGACCGGGGCCTTGCGCAAGGTGTTCGACGATCACAAGACGGCGGTATCGGTCCAATGCTATCCCGATTCCGCGCGCGATCTTTCGGATGTGGTGCGCGACGCGCTGCGCGCCGAAGGGCTTTCGATCCAGCCCGACGCGCTGGAAGACGCGGTGTCGCGGCTGGGCTCGGACCGCGGGGTGACAAGGCGCGAGCTGGAGAAGCTGATCCTCTACATGCACGGCCACAAGCAGGTGACGCTGGAAGACGTGCGCGCGGTGATGGGCGACGAGGCCGAGGCGCGCAGCGAAAGCGCCTGCGACGCCGCCGCGGCGGGCGACTTCGCCCGGCTCGACCGCGAGCTGGAGCGGCTCTGGGCCGCGGACGCCCAGCCCGCCCAACTGCTGCGCGCCGCCATGGGCCATTTCCAGCGCCTGCTCCAGGTGCGCGAAAGCGCCGCGCGCGGCGAGGATGTGGAAAGCGCGATCCGGCGGCTCAGGCCTCCCTTGCATTTCTCCCGCGCCGCCGGCTTCAAGGCTCAGGCCCGGCACTGGACCAGCGACCGGCTGGGCGAGGCGCTGGACATGCTGCTGGAGGCCGAAGGCCTTACCCGCACCACTGGCGTGCCCGCCCAGGCCGCCACCGGCCGCGCGCTGATGAACATCGCCGCGATGGCGAAAGGCAGGACCTGATGCTGAAAGTCCGCGTGATCCCCTGCCTGGACGTGAAGGACGGGCGCGTCGTCAAGGGCGTGAATTTCGAGGACCTGCGCGATGCGGGCGATCCGGTGGAGCAGGCGGTGCTGTATGACCGCGAAGGCGCCGACGAACTCTGCTTCCTCGACATCGCCGCCAGCCACGAGAACCGCGGCACGCTGCTGGATGTGGTGCGCCGCACCGCCGAGGTCTGCTTCATGCCGCTGACGGTGGGCGGCGGGGTGCGCACGCTGGACGACATCCGTGCCCTGCTCCTGGCGGGCGCCGACAAGGTCTCGATCAACACCGCCGCCGTCGCCCGCCCCGAATTCGTGAAGGAGGCGGCGGAGAAATTCGGCAGCCAGTGCATCGTAGCCGCCATCGACGCCAAGAAGGGCGAAAAGGGCAACTACGAGATCTTCACGCATGGCGGACGCAAGCCCACCGGCATCGACGCGGTGGCGCATGCCAGGAAGCTGGTGGACTATGGCGCGGGCGAGATATTGCTGACCTCGATGGACCGCGACGGGGTGAAGTCCGGCTATGACCTTGACCTTACCCGCGCGGTGGCCGATGCGGTGGCGGTGCCCGTGATCGCCTCGGGCGGGGTGGGCAATGTGCAGGATCTGGTGGAGGGCGTGACGAAAGGCCACGCCAGCGCCGTGCTGGCGGCCTCCATCTTCCATTTCGGCGAGGTCAGCATCGCCGCAGCCAAGGCGGCGCTGGAAAAGGCCGGGTTGCCGGTGCGTCCCGCCGCGGAACATGATGGATCTCGTTCACATTGATGGGGTCATTGAGGGCGGCCGCGTTTTGCGGCTAGCCTTGAATCCATGGACGATCCGCGCGCCCTTGTTTCCGTGCACAGCCTGTCCCGCCGCAGCCTGGGGCCGTCGCGGCCGGTGAAGGCCGCGCCCGCCGCCATCGCCGCCGCGATGCATCCCGAAGAAGCCTTCCGCGCGGTGCTGTCGGACTGCCTGGCCCAGATCGCCGCCAATGCCGCGCTGGTGCGGCCCGTCCACCCTGAAAAAGGCGCGCCCCAGCATCGTCCGCCCCACCACCGCTCGGCGGAAGGCCTGCACCAGTTGCGCGTGGCGCTGCGGCGGCTCGAGGTGGCGCTGGGCGCTTTCGGGCGCGAATTCGGCCAGGACTGGCTGGAAGAGCTGCGCGGCCGGGCCAAGATCCTGCTGGGGCGGCTGTCGCCCGCGCGCGACCTGGATGTATTCCTGAGCAAGATATTGCCGGGCGCGCCCCGGCTGGCGGGCGGCGACATCGCGGCCCTGCGCGCCCGCGCCGAAATCGCGCGCGACGCCGCCTGGGACCAGGCGGCGGACTGTGTCGCCAGCCCCGATTTCACGCTGTTCACCGGCGACATCGCCGCGCTGGCCGGTTCGCAACTGCCGATGACGCGCCGCCGCCGCCTGCCCAAAAGCGCGCGCCGCATGCTGGACCGCCAGGTGCGGCGGGTGAAGAAGCGCGGCAAGCGCGCCGCCGGCCGCAAGGAAGGCGATGTCCACCGGCTGCGCATCGCCCTCAAGAAGCTGCGCTATACGGCGGAATTCTTCGCGCCCCTTTATCCGCCGCGCGACGTGAAGCGCTATCTCAAAAAGCTCAGGGATCTGCAGAACCATCTGGGCGACCTCAATGATGCCGCCAATGTGCGCGCGGTGGTCGCCACGGTGCTGGCGCAGAAGGGGCGCAAGGAAAGCGACGCCGCGATGGGCTTTTCCGCCGGCGCGCTGGCGGGCTGGTACGGTGCGCGCACGCCGGGCGCGATCAAGGATGCCCTGAAGCGCTACCGCAAATTCCGCAAGGCCGAACCGTTCTGGCGGTAGGGTTGGCCGGCCCATCCTTCGACAAGCTCAGGATGAGGCTTCCATACGCTCAGGACGAGGCGCGTCTTACACGTCCAGTTCGACCACCACCGGCACATGGTCTGACGCCTTCTGCCAGCCGCGCATCTTCTTGACGATCTTCTGTGCGGTGATCGCGCCTTTCAGGCCCGGACTCAGCCAGACATGGTCCAGCCGCCGCCCGCGGTCCGACGCCTCCCAGTCGGCGGCACGATAGCTCCACCAGGAATAGATCTTCCGGTCGGGCGGAATGAAATGACGCGTGGCGTCGGTCCATTCGAAGGCGGCCTGCGTCTCGCCCAGAAGCTGCGTCTCGACCGGCGTGTGGCTGACGATGTCCAGAAGCTGGCGGTGATTCCACACATCGTTCTCCAGCGGCGCCACATTCAGGTCGCCGACCAGGATCACCGGGTCGCTTTTGCGAGGCCGGCGGCGGGCGAAGAATTTTTCCATCCCGCGCAGGAAGTGCAGCTTGTGGTCGAACTTGTCGTTGAGCCTGGGATCGGGGATGTCGCCGCCCGCGGGCACATAGAAATTGTGCAGCTCCACCCCGCCCGCCAGCGTCACGCCCATGTGGCGGGCATGGCCCTCGCGGCAGAAATCCTGCACGCCCGTTTCGCGGAAGGGCAGTTTCGAAAGCACCGCCACCCCGTGATAGGCCTTCTGGCCGTGGAGCGCCTGGTGCACATACCCCAGCTTGCGCAGCGGCTCGGCCGGAAACAGCTCGTCGGTGACTTTCGTCTCCTGCAGGCACAGCACATCGGGCTGCTCATCGCGCAGGAAGCGGGTCACCAGGGCGATCCGGTGACGGACCGAATTGACGTTCCAGGTGGCGATCTTCAACACGGATCATACCTCTTATGCTGCACATGCACAGCAAGGACCGCTGCCGCGCAATTTCATTGTTATACCAATAATATCAAACACTTGGTATGTCACAAACAACGCAGATATGCGTAAAAAGCGCGCTTTCGGCCTATTGAAGTGCAACCCTCGCTCCTCTATATCGCAGCGCAGCAAATAGTTCCGTCCAGAGGGGACGAAATATATTGCAAGGTACCTTGCACAAACAGCTAGTATGTTGTACAAGGTAGTTGTCTTTCAGAGGAGCACATCATGATCAACATCAACGCCAACACCGGCTCGCAGAACACCACCGCGAACGTCATCGCCGAACTCTTCCAGGCCGCGACCATCGCGCTGGTCGGTGTCCTGGGTTTCCTGACCTTCGGCGCCGTCATCTGATCGCCGCCAACGGCCAGCGGGCCCGCGGCGCAACCGACAACGGGTCGCCTCCGCCGCCGGCCGACAGGCGTTCCACCCCCGCCCAGGCAATCATCGCCGCATTGTCGGTGCAGAGCCTGGGGGGTGGAATGCGGATGGCGAAGCCCTCGCGCGCCGCAAGCGCGCCCAGCGCCGCGCCGATGGCCTGATTGGCCGCAACCCCGCCCGCCACCACCAGCGTGCGGGCCGCATCCGGAAAGTCCGCGCCGAACATCCGCATCGCGATGCGCGTGCGGTCGGTCAGAATGTCCACCACCGCCGCCTGGAAGGACGCGCAGGCGTCCGCCACGTCGATATCGCCTTGCGCCAGCAGGCGCAGCGCCGTTTTCAGTCCCGAAAAGGAAAAGTCCGCCGACCGGCGCGCATTGTGCCCCGTCACCAGCGGCCGGGGCAGGTCATAGGCGCGCGGATTGCCACCCTTCGCCGCCGCTTCCACGGCCGGCCCGCCCGGATACCCAAGGCCGAGGATCTTGGCCGTCTTGTCGAAAGCCTCGCCCACCGCATCGTCGATGGTGTTGCCATACAGGCGGAAATCGTCCACGCCGCCCACGCCCACAAGCTGGCAATGCCCGCCCGACACCAGCAGCAACAGGAAAGGAAATTCCACCGCGTGCGTCATGCGCGCGGTCAGCGCATGGCCCATCAGATGGTTGACCGCCACCAGCGGCTTGCCCGCGGCCAGCGCCAGCGCCTTGGCGGTGGTCAGCCCCACCATCACGCCGCCGATCAGCCCCGGCCCGGCGGTCGCGGCGACGGCGTCGATATCCGCCAGCGTGATCGCCGCCTCGTCCAGCGCGCGCGCGATCATGCCGTCCAGGATCTCCAGATGGGCGCGGCTGGCGATCTCCGGCACCACCCCGCCATAGGGGGCATGGGCGTCGATCTGGCTGAACACGATATTGGCCAGGATCGCGCCCGTTCCGGGCCCCAGCCCGCGCACCACCGCCGCCGCGGTTTCGTCGCAGCTCGTCTCGATGCCCAGAACCGTGAAAGGCTTGCCTGTCATGGGCGGCTGCTTTACGCCCAAACCGGCGAAAAGCAACCATGCGAATCCTGATCACCCGCCCCCGGGAAGACGGCGCGGCAATCGCAGGCCTTCTGGTCCGCATGGGCCACCAGCCGCTGCCGGCGCCGCTGCTTGCCGCCCGTTTCCTGGAGGATGCCGAACTGCCGCTGGACGGCGTGCAGGCGATCCTGGCCACCAGCGCCAATGGCGTGCGCGCACTGGTTCATCGTCTGGGGCGGCGCGAAAAGGGGTTCGACATTCCGCTCTTCGCCGTCGGCCCACAGACGGCGGCGGAGGCTGAAAAGAGCGGATTCACCGCCGTCCGCAGCGCCGATGGCGATGCCCGGGCCCTGGCCGAAGCCGCCGCGCGCTGGGCGGTGCCGGAAAAAGGCGCGTTGCTGCATGTCTGCGGCGAAGACGCGCCGGGCGTCCTGGCGCAAGACCTGGCGGCGCGCGGTTTTGCCGTGCGCCGCGCCGTTCTTTACCGGATGGACGCCGCGGCGGCCCTGCCGGCCGAAGCCGAAGCAGCGCTGAAAAGCGGCGCGCTGGATGCGGCGATGTTCTTCTCGCCCCGCAGCGCGCGCGTCTTCTGCGATCTTGCGCGCGATCTGCCGACGGACGGCCTCGTGGCGCTTTGCATCAGTCCGGCCACGGCGGCGGCGCTGGACGGCAAGGCGTTCGCCCGCATCACAGTGGCGGCGCGGCCCAACCAGGCGGCGATGCTCGCGCTGGTTGCATAATTTTCGGTCGGAGGCCGCCAAAATCGCAGGATTAACTTGCTTTTTACCGGCAAAGACTACAACCTTGAATTGTAACCGGCGCGCAGGCTTCGGTTCGTGCGCGACCACCCCGGCATCGCGTGGCGAACCCTGGACGGAGCGGGCGGAAGGTGCAAGGCAGACGACGCCTTCCGCCCGCTCCGTTGCTTCTGCATCGCCTCCGGGTGGCGTGTCGGGGCGCCATGTGCAAGTACGCCGCACACGGACCAGCACGGTATCGCCGTTTATCGCGCACGCAGTGCTTGCGGTAAGACAAGATTCGCGTGCAGACTTCGCGCATGCAGCATGAGGTTTTCGCGAACACCGAAGACTTTGGGGGACCGGATATCGTCGCGGGTCCCGGCCGCCTCTCCCGTCCCGGCGTCGATCCGCCCTATGCCAGTTACGAGCTGGGCAAACCCTATGACGAGATGTTCACGCGCGAGGCCGTGGTGCGGGCGCCCTATGCGGCGCTGGATTCGCGGCTCTCCACGCTGCCGCTGGAAGAGCTGAACCGCCGTCAGCAGGCCTGCGAACAAAGCTTCCTGCACCAGGGCATCACCTTCACTGTCTATAGCGACAATCGCGCGACCGAACGGATCATCCCGACCGACCTTCTGCCGCGCATCATCACCGCCCAGGAATGGTCGCGGCTGGAAGCGGGCCTGACCCAGCGTATCATCGCGCTCAACCTGTTCCTGCGCGACATCTACAATGAAGGCCGGGTGCTGAAGGACGGCGTGCTGCCGCGCGCCATGATCTACGGCTCCAAGCATTACCGGCGCGAGATGCGCGGCCTTCCCGTGCCGCACGGCGCCTATGTGAACATCTGCGGCAGCGACCTGATCCGCAACGAATCCGGCAGCTTCGTGGTGCTGGAAGACAATCTGCGCGTGCCTTCGGGCGTCAGCTACATGCTGGCCAACCGCGACGTGGCGCGGCGCGCCTTTCCGGCCGTGTTCCGCGCGATGGGCGTCCGGCCAATCGAGCATTATCCGCTGGAGCTTCTGGCCACGCTGCGCTCGCTGGTGCCGTTCCAGGAGGAAGCCTCGATCGCGGTGCTGACGCCCGGCGTCTTCAATTCGGCCTATTTCGAGCACGCCTTCCTGGCCCGCCAGATGGGCGTGGAGCTGGTCGAAGGGCGCGACCTGGTGGTGAACGACAACATGGTCTATGCCCGCACCACCAGCGGGCTGAAGCGCATCGACGTGATCTATCGGCGCATCGACGACGATTTCATCGATCCCCTGATCTTCCGCGAGGATTCCGCGCTGGGCGTGCCCGGCCTGTTCAACGCCTATCGCGCCGGCAATGTGATGATCGCCAATGCGCTGGGCACGGGGGTGGCCGACGACAAGGCGATCTATGCCTATGTGCCGCGCCTGATCCGCTATTACCTGGCCGAGGAGCCGATCCTGGAGAATGTGGAGACGTTTCTCTGCCGGGAAGAGAAGTCGCTCCAGCATGTGCTGGCCAATCTCGACAAGCTGGTGGTCAAGGCGGTGGGCGAGTCGGGCGGCTATGGCATGCTGGTGGGCCCGCACGCCACGAAGAAGGAGCGCGAGGCGTTCGCCGAAAAGCTCAAGGCCGATCCCGAGAACTATATCGCCCAGCCCACCATCCAGCTTTCCACCGCGCCCACGTTCGTCGGCACCGGCATCGAGGCGCGGCACGTGGACCTGCGTCCTTTCATCCTGAACGGCGCGGACACCAAGATCGTGCCCGGCGCGCTGACGCGCGTGGCGCTCCGGCGCGGCAGCCTGGTGGTGAATTCCTCGCAAGGCGGCGGGTCGAAGGATACCTGGGTGCTCAGCCAATGATGCGCCATCCGGCCATGACAGGGTATCGGGAATGTTAAGCCGCGTCGCAGACTCCCTCTACTGGATGAGCCGCTATGCCGAACGCGCCGAACACACCGCCCGTCTGCTCGCGGTCAAGCTGGAATCGATGGTCGAGCAGACGCCCGACGACGCCGCCGCAAGCTGGGCGCGGGTGATCGAGGCCCTGACCGGCGAAAAGACCGCGCCCTCGCATCTGGACGCGTTCGTGATCACCCGGCGGCTGGCCTTCGACCGCGACAATGATTCCGCGATGATCGCCAGCCTGGCGCTGGCCCGCGACAATGCCCGCCAGGTGCGCGAGGCGCTGTCGAACGAGGTGTGGGAGAATCTCAACCGCCTCTATCTGCGCCTGGCCCCGGTGACGATGGATTCCATCTGGGTGCACACGCCCGCCCGCCTGTTCCGCGAGGCGCTGGAGGAGATGCATGCGCTGTCGGGCGTGATCTATTCCACCCTCAGCCATGGCGAAGGCTGGTACTTCCTGGAACTGGGCCGGCATATCGAACGGGTGCAGCTGGTGGGGCGCCTGCTCGACCTGCATTTCAGCGCCGCCCAGGCGGGCGAGAACGGCCCCAAATATTTCGACTGGCTGGTGCTGCTGAAATTCTGCAGCGCCTGGGAGCCCTATACCAAGGAATATACCGCTTCGATCCGGCCGCAGAAGATCGCGGAATTCCTGCTGTTCGATTCCGAATTTCCCCACTCCATCTGCTTCTCGGTGGACCGCGTGACCGAGGCGCTGGCCCGCGTGGCGCCCGGCGCGCCGCCCGCCCGCCGCGCGGCGGTGGAACGGCTGGCGGGCCGGCTCAAGGCGGCGGTGGATTTCGGCCAGGTGGACGAGCTGATGTCGGGCGGCGTCGCCGGCTTCATCGCCGACATCACCCGCCAGTGCGAACAGATCCACAAGGCGCTGTACAGTTCCTACATTACCTACGGTGCGGAAACGGTGCTGTAATGATGCAGGTAGCGCGAGCGCCGCATACCGCGGCGCGACCATCAGTATCCGACAGCTTCCTTCCCCCTTCGGTGCGAAGCACCGGGAAGGGGGAAGGTGTTGCGGCGAGATGTCGGCGGAGCCGACGCGAGCTGCGACGGATGGGGGTTAAATGTTTTATTCGATAAGACATGTGACGCGCTTCCGCTACTCCGGGCCCGTGCGCGAAAGCGTGATGGAGCTTCGCATGCAGCCGCGCTCCGAAGGGCCGCAGACGCTGCGCTCCTTCCAGATCTCCACCAACCCGCGCGCCCAGCTTTATGCCTATACCGATCACCTGGGCAACGCGGTCTATCACTTCAACCTTCTGCGCGAGCATGAAGAGCTGCGCATCGAAGCCCAGGCGGTGGTCGAGATCGGCCACATCCATCCGATGCCCGAACGGCTCGATCCCCTGGAATGGGGCCGCTACAACAGCTTCAACCTCAACGACGATCATTTCGACATGCTGGGTCCGTCGCGTTTCGCGCGGCCCTCGCCGGAACTGGAAAGCTTCATGCGCATCGCCGACCTGGAAAAGCCGGTGGGCGATCCGCTCAGCGCGCTGCTCAGGCTGCAGCGCGGAATCTATGATTCCTTCGAATATCAAAGCGGCGTGACGGAAGTGAACTCGCCCATCGAAGTGGCGCTGGAACAGCGCCGCGGCGTCTGCCAGGACTTCGCCCACATCATGACGGCCATCGCGCGGGCCTGGGGCATTCCCACGCGCTATGTCTCCGGCTATCTCTATCACAAGGGCAGCCGTGACCGCAGCGCCGCCGACGCCACCCACGCCTGGGTGGAATCCTACCTGCCCAGCCTGGGCTGGGTGGGCTTCGATCCCACCAACAACATCCTGGCCCTGACCCGCCATGTGCGCGCCGCCGTGGGGCGCGATTATGCCGATGTGCCGCCCACCCGCGGCACCTACAAAGGCGGCGCCGATTCCGAACTTTCCATCGCCGTCTCGATCGAGCCGACCAATGCGCCGGTGCGGCACGAGGATTTCCTGAAAGTGGCGCGGCCCATGAGTTCGCCGCCGCCGACGCCGTCGATGCCCGAAAGGCTTTATCACCAGCAGCAACAGCAGCAGCAATAATGGACGCTTGTCTTTTGCGTCGTGCGTGCGTCGCGCGTACTCACGTGCTGCAAGCACGCTCCGTGCGCGCTCCTGCGCACGCCACAAAATACTGCGCGCCTATGCTATGAAGCTGCCATGACCAAACGTAAGAAGCGCGAACTCGGCGGCACGCTGGAGGTGGACGGCTTCCCGCTGCGCTGGGCGCTGAAAAGCGAACAGATATGGAGCCCTTCGGGCGACCATGTGGGCCTGCGCATCGCCGTGGAGCGCAGCGACGGAAACCACCGCGAACTGATCCTGGAATATCCCTTCCGCGAAATGCCGGGCGGCAAGACCGAGCGACCCGGCATCGACCCGCACCGCATCGCCGGCGATGTGCGCGCCGCCATCGCGGCGGGCTGGAATCCCAAATCCCGCGGCCGCCCCTTCACCCTGGTCTGCGATTAGGCTTCGCCTGACCGGGCGCGGATCAAGCTATCGCCCGGCGCTGCGCGCCGCAGGCGAAGACTTCCAGCTCGTCCGCCACATCGGACATCAGCGTGGTCCAGTCGCCGAACTTCTCCGGCGACAGCACCCGCGTCCGGGCGTACCAGGGATATTCATCGGTCCCCAGCTGCGGCCAGGTGCGGCCCGCGGTCACGAACCACACCTCGGCGCCCACGCTGCCCGCGGTGGCGGCGGCGGCCGTCGGCGCCGACAGCACCAGGTCCAGCGCCGCGCACAGCGCCGCCGATCCGTCGATATCGTTCCGGAGGTCCAGCCCCTCCATCTGGTGGATGGTCACGCCGAATTTCGCCTCCGCGTGCGCGATCTCCGCGCCGCAATCGCCATACTGAAGGTTGACGAAGCTGATGCCGGGGGTTTCAAGCACGGGACCCCAGAAATCCAGCGGGCTGAAATACTTGGCGCGCTTGGCGCCCAGCATCATCGAGCGCCAGCACAGGCCGACCTTCCTGCCCGGCAGGGCCGCCAGCCTGGCGCGGAATCCGGCCACGCGCGCCGGATCGGGCGTCAGGAAAGCCTCGCGCGGAAAATCGTCCAGCGACTTGCGATAGTATTGCAGCGCCGATCCCATCGGCACCCACAGGTCGGGTTTGTTGTCGCCGCCGGCGAAGGGCACCAGCCGCAGCGCCTTGTTGCCGTCGGCGTCCATCAGCGTGCGGTCGTCATAGGTCCCCACCTCGGCCTTCGGGAAAGACCGCTGGAACAGCGGCACCAGGCGCGGGTCCACACAGATCTGCAGCTTGCCGGTTTCGCCCACGGCGCGCGCCAGGTCGGGCAGGATGCCCGCGAACATGAACTCGTCGCCCAGGCCCTGCTCGCCCACCACCAGCAGTTTCCGGCCGGTCAGCTCTTCGCCCTGCCACACGGGCGCGTCGATCATGTGGTGCAGATAGGCGCGGAAACGCTGGTTGTTGCGAATCTCGTAGGCGCGGAAGCCTTCCGCAAGCCGGCCCGCGCCGATCAGGCAGATGCTGCGCGAATGGCTGGTTTCCATGCGCTCGGTCGGATCGACCGCGCGCTCCAGCGCCCGGTCGTAATTGTCCAGCGCCTCTTCCAGCCGGCCCAGGTGCTGATAGGCATAGCCCAGATTGTGATAGGCCCGCGCGAAGCCCGGATCCAGCCGCACCGCCTCGTTATAGAAGACCAGGCTTTCGTCGGCGCGGCCTTCCTCGGCCAGCACGGTGGCCAGCGAATTCCACAGGATCGCCTCGTGCGGCATGCGCATCAGCGCGGCGCGCAGGATCTCGATCGCGGCGTCCGGCCGGCCCAGGTCGCATTGCACGCTGCCCAGGTTGTTGTAGCCCAGCGGCGAATCGGGGCAGGCGGCGATGTAAAGCTGGAACATCTTCGACGCGCCTTCGGTCAGCTTGAGGTTCCAGGCGGTGAGCCCCAGGTTGATCAGCAGCTCCGGATCGGCGGGGTCCAGTTCGAAGGCCCGCTCATACGTCACCAGCGCCTTGTGCAGATGGCCCATCCGCTCCAGCGCCATCGCCAGCACATGGAAGGCCTTGGCGTTCTCGCCGTCGGCTTCCGTCGCCTTCAGCGCCCACTGGCCCGCCGCCACGATGTCGCCCCGGCGCCACCTGCGGATGCCGCGCTTGAGCAGCACGTTCGAGCGGTGGCGGGCCTTTTCGCGCACCACCTCGCCCACCAGCGCCTCCAGCTTGTCCAGCGCCTGAAGGCGCGCGTCCACGCCGGAAAGCGCATCGATGCCGGGAAGGGGCTGGGCCATCGCCATGGGTGTCGTCCGTTCGGGAAATCCGCGGCCATCAAAGCGGTTCATGCTTAATCGCGGGTGAACGGCCGCTGCGAAAGCATCAGGCTTTTGTTAACCAGGCCGGGCGTAACGTCGGCCCCGATCCACGGGGAAGGGGCCGCATGCCGCTGAAATTGTCGTTAAAGCCGGGCGAGAAATTCGTGCTCAATGGCGCGGTTCTGGCCAATGGCGACAAGCGCACCAGCCTGGTGATCCAGAACAAGGCCTGCGTGCTGCGCGAGAAGGACATCATGCAGCCGGAAGAGGCCAACACGCCCGCCCGCCGCATCTACCTTGCCATCATGGTGATGTACCTGGACGACCAGACCAGCGAGGAGCCCTACAACGAATTCGCCCTGCGCATGACCGAATTCATGGGCGCGATCCACACGCCCTCGGTGCTGGCGTCCTGCGTGGACATCAGCCGCGACGTGGCCCAGGGCGATTATTACAAGGCGTTGATCGCCTGCCGAAAGCTTTTCGACTTTGAACAGGAGCGTCTGAGCTATGAGCCTTAAGGCCTATCAGGCGGCGCAGGCCGCCACCGAAGATCCCCGCACCACCGAATACCGGCTGTTCGGCCAGGTGACCGGCGCGCTGCTCAACGCCAAGGAAACCAACGCCGTGGGCACGCCGCTGGTGGAAGCGGTGGACTGGAACCGCCGCCTGTGGCGCACGCTGGCCGCCGACTGCATGGACGACCGCAATGCGCTGACCCAGGACGTGCGCGCCAAGATCATCTCGCTCTCGCTGTGGGTGTCGAAATATTCGCGCAGCGTGACCCGCGAGAAGGCGCCGCTGGATCCGCTGATCGAGATCAACCGCAACATCATGCAGGGCCTCCAGGCCAGCTGATCTGCGTCACACCGCAAGATACGAAAAGGCCGGCCCACGCAGGTGCGCCGGCCTTTTCTCTTGCATAGGGTCTTTTGCGCTATGGGTCTTTTGCGCCATGGGCAAAAGAGGGCGGAAAAAAACGCCATCCGGCAATTGATGCCTAATCCCGGCGGCCGGCGGCCGAAAAATCCGTCATATGAATCAATCACTTGTCCGGTTAACGCGCTGGCACGGCGGTTGCTGCCCGCCATCCGGGCCTTCTGGCCCAGGGCCCGCAGAAGGCGTTGCCCGCCACCAGTAGAATGGAGATACCCATGTCCTTCAGTGTCAACACCAACAACGGCGCGGCCACTGCGCTGCAGTATCTGAGCCTGACCCAGGGTCAGCTCGACAAGACCCAGAACGCCATCAACAGCGGTCTCAAGGTCGCGTCGGCGAAGGACGATGGCGCCATCTATGCCATTGCCCAGAACCAGCGCGGCGCTGTGGCCGGTTACCAGTCGGTCATCAACTCCATCAACAACGGCTCGTCGGCCATCGACGTGGCTCTGTCTGCCGGCCAGTCCATCTCGGACCTGCTGATCCAGATGAAGCAGAAGGCGCTGGCCGCGGCGGATACCTCGCTGGACACGGCCAGCCGGCAGGCGCTGAACGCCAACTTCACCGCCCTGCGCGATCAGATCACCACGATCGTGAAGAATGCGGTGTTCAACGGCTTCAACCTGGTGGACGGCTCGACCAACCAGGTGGCGGCGCTGGCTTCGGCCGACGGTTCCCGCCACATCACCACCCAGGCCCAGAACCTCAGCCTTTCGGGCGCGATCGTGACCCTGACCTCAACGGCCACGATCTCGACCCAGGTCAAGGCCTCGGCGCTGATCGCCACGATCCAGACCTCGCTCACCAACGTCAACTCGGCGCTCGCCAAGCTGTCGTCGGGCGCGGCGAAGTTCTCGATCCAGGCGGGCTTCGCCCAGAAGCTGTCCGACACGCTGACCGCGGGCATCGGCAACCTGGTCGATGCCAACATGGCGCAGGAAAGCGCCACGCTCCAGTCGCTGCAGGTCAAGCAGCAGCTCGGCGTGCAGGCGCTGTCGATCGCCAACCAGGCGCCGCAGACCATCCTGTCGCTGTTCAAGTAACAAGGGGCAGACCAAGGGGCTTGGAAGGGGCGGCGCGGAAAGCGCCGCCCCTTTTTTTCCGGTCCGCGTTTACCCTTGTTCACCAGCCGCTGTGCCGGCGTGAACCAGGTTTTTCCAGCATTTGCGCGGCTTTCCGCGCGGCGCTTTTATGAAAAGTGGAATAAATTGCCGCCCGCACCCGGCAGGAATTGCCGCCCGGCGGCAAAATTTGCCGGGCAGGGACATGCCGCCGGAAAATTCCGCCGGATCGGATTTTCCCCACCCGCACAAAATCGATGTTTAACCATCCCTGAATCGCCTCCGGCACGGCGCTTGAAACGGCGCACGCGGGCAAAACGCCCGACAACACAAGCCAGAACGGAGAGATCGCATGTCAAGTTTCAGCATCAACACCAACAACGGCGCCAATGTCGCGCTGCAGTACCTGAACGCGACCCAGGGCGCGTTGGACAAGACCCAGTCGGCCATCAACACCGGCCTCAAGGTCGCCAATGCCCGCGATGACGGCGCGATCTATGCGATCGCCCAGAACCAGCGCGGTGCGGTGGCGGGTTATCAGTCCGTCCTCAACTCCATCAACAACGGCACGTCGGCCATCGACGTCGCTCTGTCTGCCGGCCAGTCCATTTCGGACCTGCTGATCCAGATGAAGCAGAAGGCCCTTGCCGCCGCCGACTCCTCGCTGGACACGGCCAGCCGTCAGGCGCTGAACGCCAACTTCACCGCCCTGCGCGATCAGATCACCACGATCGTGAAGAATGCGGTGTTCAACGGCTTCAACCTGGTGGACGGCACGACCACGCAGGTGACCGCCCTGGCTTCGGCCGACGGTACGCGCCGCATCACGACCGCGGCCCAGAACCTCAGCCTGTCGGGCTCGATCGTGACCCTGACCTCCACGGCCACGATCTCGACCCAGGCCAAGGCCTCGACGCTGATCGCCACCATCCAGACCTCGCTCACGGGCGTCAACTCGGCACTTGCCAAGCTGTCGTCGGGCGCTGCGAAGTTCTCGATCCAGGCGACCTTCGCCCAGAAGCTGTCCGATACCCTGACCTCGGGCATCGGCAACCTGGTCGACGCCAACATGGCGCAGGAAAGCGCCCAGTTGCAGTCGCTGCAGGTCAAGCAGCAGCTGGGTATCCAGGCTCTGTCGATCGCCAATCAGGCGCCGCAGACCATCCTGTCGCTGTTCCGCTAAGCAATGGCTGCGGGCGGTGCGAACGCACCGCCCGCACCGGCCGCCGCCGGATGACCGCAAGAATGCGGCATCCGCCCCGGGGCGTAGGGAATTTCTTCTGGTGGGTGTGCAAGGGACGGATCGCCGGAAGGCGCTCCGTCTCTTGTGTTTTGGAGGGCCCCTGCGGTTTCAACTTTCGCCGGGCCTCATCCTGAGCCCGTCGAAGAAGGCCGGGCATGGATGGACGAACAATCCCGGCGGGCTTGATCCCGCGGCGTCTCACTGCGTCTGGATGCGGATCAGCGCCAGCGCGTCATTGGCGGCCTTCAGCGCCGCTTCATGGCTGTCGCCCGTCGCCAGCACCATCGCCGCGCTGGGCCGCTTGTCGCCCGCAGGCGGGATCACATCGCCGGGGCGCGCCGTCACCACCACCTCGGCGATGCCCGGAACGGCCTTCGCCTCGTCCGCGCCGCTCACCGACACCACGGTGCCGGGCGTGGGAAAGGCGTACCGCTGCACCACCGGTTTCTGGTACCGGGGCGCAAGGTCGTCCGGCGACACCGGCTCGCCCAGCGCAAGGGCGATCGCCGAGCCGACGAAATCCACGCCGGTGTTCAGCGGAATCTCGCGCGTGCAGAAGAAGCCGCCCGAAAGCCGCGCCGCCAGCTCGATCACATAAGGCTCGCCCTTGTGGATCACAATGTCGCCCTTGACCGTGCCATTGACGATGCCCATCGCCGCCGCCGCGCGGCCCACCAGGGCGCGCACCTTGTCCTGGATGCCGGCGGGAAGGCGGCTGGGCAGGTCGCCGCCATTCTCGATGAAGAAGGGCGCATAACGCTCCAGATATTCGTAATTGCGGTCGGAAAAGCCCGGCGTGTGACAGACCCCGTCCAGCACCACCGATTCGGTGGAGACCTGCGGGCCGTCCAGATACTGCTCCACCATCACCCGCTCCGTGGGCGAATGGGAACGCGCCAGCAGGAACGCCTTGTTGATGTCGTCCGCCTGGGCCAGCCGCTGCACGCCGCGGCTGCCCCGCGAATCCACCGGCTTGATCACCAGGTCGCGGCCGCGCGCGATCACGATGCGCTGCAATTCCTGGGGCGTCGCCACCGGCGCGAACCAGGGCACGGCCACGCCCGCGCTGCGGAAGCATGTCTTCATCGCCAGCTTGTCGCAGGCCAGTTCGGCCACATGTACCGGCAGGCCGGGAAGGCCCAGGCGCTGCGCCACGGTGGCGGCCGTCACCGGCGCATCCGCCGCCACGCACAGCACGCCGTCGATCTTGCGGATCTTGCGGCTATAGCGTTCCGCCGCCGCGGCGGTTTCGGTCGCGCCATAGACATCGGCGATCAGGCAGGAATCGGCAAAGGCGAAGCCCGGCGCTGCGGTGTCGCGGTCGGAGACGACGACGGTATGGCCCATCTCCTTCGCGCGGCGCGCGGCATCCACCGCCTCGATCCCGCCGGAGATGATGAGAAGCGTCTTGCCCATCACGCGCGCGCCATCAGAAATATCTTTTCATCAGAAGTACAGGCCCCCGTTCACGTTCAGCGTCTGGGCCGTGATGTAACGCGCCGCATCCGACGACAGGAACACCACCGCGTCGGCCACCTCCTGCGGCGTGCCCAGCCGTTTCAGGATGATCGTCTCGGCGGCCTTCTGAACGGCGGCGCTGGCCAGCCCCGCCTGCGCCATGTCCGACGCGATCAGTCCCGCCGCCACCGTGTTGGAACGAACATTGTATTGCGCGCCGAAACGCGCGATCACCTGGGCCAGCGAGATCAGCCCCGCTTTCGACGCCGCATAATGGGCGGTGCGCGGGCCGCCATACTGCCCGCTGACCGAACCGATATGGGTGATGGCCCCGCCGCCCGCGTCTTTCAGCAGCGGCAGGAAGACCTGCGAGACGATGAAAGGCCCTTTCAGATTCGCGTCCAGTATGGCGTCCCAGTCCCCGTCGCGCACCTGGTCGAAATCGGTGGGCTTGTTGATCCCGGCATTGTTGACCAGGATCGATACGGGACCGAACGCCAGGGCCTGCTGGGCGGCGTGTTCCACCTGCACGCGGTGGGTCACGTCCATCGGCACGGCATGGGCCCTGCGGCCCATCGCCTCGATTGTCTTCACGACGCCCTCAGCCGCGTCGTGCCGCTCGCGATAGGTCAGCACCACATCGGCGCCCGCTTCCGCCAGCCCCAGCGCGATGGCCGCGCCGAGGCCCCGGCTCGCGCCCGTGACCACGGCGTTGCGCCCGATGAGCGAGAAACGGTTGCTCATGCCCTGCCTGCCGTCGTCTTGCGCGCCATCGCCCGTTTCGCGGCGGCGGCGATGTGCGGCGCGGCGATCCCGTAATGGTGCGCCAGTTCCTCCGGCTCGCCCGATGCGCCGAATACGTCTTTCACGCCCACGAATTCGACGGGGCAGGGATGGGTGGCGGCCAGCGCCTCGGCCACCGCGCCGCCCAGCCCGCCGTGGATATTGTGGTCCTCCGCCGTGACGATGGCGCCGGTCTCGCGTGCGCAACGCGCCGCCAGTTCGCCGTCGATCGGCTTGATGGTGGGCATGTTGACCACGCGCGCGGCGATGCCGTCCGCGGCCAGCAGATTCGCCGCGTCCAGCGCGCGCGCCACTTCCGCGCCACAGGCGATGAGGGTGACGTCGCCGCCGTCGCGGATGATCTGGCCTTTTCCGATCTGGAAGGGATGACCGGCATCGAACAGCCGCCGCGCGGGGCTGCGGCCGGTGCGCATATAGACGGGTCCGTCGAATTCCAGGATCGCGCGGGTGGCCAGCGCCATTTCGGTGGCGTCGGCGGGCGAGATCACGGTCATGCCGGGAATGGCGCGGAAAGCCGCCAGGTCTTCCAGCGCCTGGGCGCTGCCGCCGTCCGGTCCCACGTCCAGCCCCGGATGCGACGCCACGATCTTGGCATTGCGCCGGGCATAGCACAGCGACAGCCGCGCCTGCTCGATGGCGCGCAGGCAGAAGACGGCGAAGGTCGTCACCACCGGCATCAGCCCCACCGCCGCCATGCCGCCCGCCGCCGCCATCATGTTCTGTTCGGCGATGCCGAACTGCACGAAGCGGCCCGGGTGAGAGGCGCGGAAATGATGCACGCCGGTGCCGCCTGCGATGTCGGCGTCCAGCACCACCAGCTTGGGGAATTCATCGGCCAGCGCCGACAGCGCCTTGCCGAAGGCCTCGCGCAGGGAGTCGCCGTTGGATGCAATCAGGGCCGGCGCATCAGACATCGAGAAAGTCCCTTGTTTCCGCCGCCCCGGCGCCCAGCGCCGCCAGCGCGTCCTCGGCCTGCTCGCGCGTCAGCTTCACGCTGCCGTGCCAGGCGGGGATGTTTTCCATGAACGGCACGCCCTTGCCCTTGACGGTATGGGCGATGATGACCGAGGGCTGCGGGGCGGCGTGCGTTTCGCGGAAGGCGGCCAGGATCGCCGTGATGTCGTGGCCGCCCGTCTCCTGCACATGCCAGCCAAAGGCGCGCCACTTGTCGGCCAGCGGCTCCAGCCGCAGGATGGCGCCGTTGGTATTGTCGCTCTGCAGCTTGTTATAGTCGATCACCGCGGTCAGCCGGTCCAGCCGGTGATGGGCGGCGGCCATCGCGGCTTCCCACACTTCGCCTTCCTGCAACTCGCCGTCGCCCAGCATCGCATAGACGCGCGCCGGATTGTTCTGGATGCGCAGCCCGATCGCCATGCCGATGGCGACCGAAATGCCCTGGCCCAGCGAGCCCGTGCTGGTCTCCACCCACGGCAGGTCCAGCACATGGGGATGGCCCTGGAAAGGGCTGCCCAGCTTGCGCAAGGCCAGCGAGTCCTTGCGCCCGCAGAAACCGTAATAGGCGCCCACGGCATACAGCGCCGGCGCGGCATGGCCCTTCGAAAGCACGAAACGGTCGCGCGTGGGATCGTGGATGCCGCCCGGCCACACGTTCATCTCGGCCCCGTAAAGACAGGCGAACAGGTCCGCGCTCGACAATGCCCCGCCCGGATGGCCCGAGCCCGCGTGATAGATGCTGGCGATGGCGTGCATCCGTACGAAGCGCGCGGCTTCGGCCAGATGGGTTTCGGCGCTGCGGCCGGGGTCGCTTGCGAATTTGGGCTGGGGATTCATCGGATGAAGCTCAAGGAAATCTCAGGCGGCGCGGAAGGATTGGGACGCGCGGGCGCGGCCCAGAAGATCGGCATACAGGATGATTTCGGCGCGCGGCGCGCGGCGGCGGATCTCATCGGCGATCTCGCCCGCGAACATGCGCGACATCACCACCACCACGTCCGCCGCCTGGCCGTCTAGTGCTTCCGGCCCCGACAGGGCCACGCCGTGGCGCTGTTCCATGTGCGGCTTCAGGTGCGCGTCGATCAGCAGCGAAAGCTGGTGCGGATCGAACCCGCCCTCGCGCACCAGAAGGTCGAACAACCGTCCCGCGCCCCACAATGCGATCTTGCGCGGGGCAAGCGCGGTCAGCTCCGCCGCGGCGGCGCGCAGGCTGGCCAGGTTCCGGGTGCGCGTCGCCTGATAGCGCAGCAGAAGCTCCATCGCGGCGGCGGCTTCGGCCGCGTCGGGCTCCACCATGTCCTGCGCCGCGCCGGTCTTCCTGGCGATGAACAGCAGGTTGACCGGGTCTGACGGGTCCTCCCAGGCGATGATGGAAAAGCCCGCCGCCTCGATCATGCGCGACAGGGTACGGGCCGAAAAATGGAACAGGTGCTTGTCGATGAACCATTCCTCGGCGATGTCCTCGCCGCCGATCAGCGCGATGTTGGGCGCATCCAGCACCAGAAGCCCGCCGGGCTTCAGCACGCGGGCATGGTCCTTCAGCGCCGCGAAGGGCGCGGCCAGGTGCTCGATGGTGTGGCAGGAATGAACGATGTCGAAGCCGCCGCCGGCCAGCGCCGTGTCCTCGATGCGCGCGCCGATCAGCGTGGTGCGCGGCAGGTCGCGGCAGGAATCGGCGAAGCGCTCGTCCGGCTCCACCGCCGTCAGCATGGCCGCGGGGGCCGCGTCCAGGAAAGCGCGGGCGAAACTGCCGCGGTTGGAACCCACGTCCAGCGCCGCCAGCGGCGCGGCCATGTCGGCGTGGCGCGCGATGGCATCCAGCGCGTTGCGCGTGCGGAACCCCTTGCCATAGCGCACATTGCCCCAGTCCGCACCACCCGACACGGCGGCGGCATGGCGATCCTTCGTGCGGGCGATGCGCGGGGCGCTTTGCACCAGCCCGCAATGGGTGCAGACATGGACCTTCAGCCCCCGGGTCGAGCCGTCGGGCGCATAGGCGAAGGCCAGGGTCTCGTTGCGGCAGAAGTCGCAGCACACGCCGTCGCGGATTGGCATGATCCACCCAGAAATATTCCGGTAACCATGTTCCGGTCCGGCCGGTTAATTTGGTTCTAAAATCCGGCTCTAATAGTGGACGACATACTCGGCCCGCCCGGCATAGCCCAGCCGTTCCTGCATCGCCCCCGCGATGGCCTCGAACTGGGCGCGCTGGCGGGCATCCAGCAGGCGGTCTTCGGGCCGGTTCACATTGTGCGGCCGGGCAAATACGGCGAAATCGCCGTCCGCATGGGAAAGGCCCAGGAATTCATACAGGCTGCGCACCAGCGCCGGGGATTCGCGCAGGTCTTCCAGCCGCACGAACAGCGTTCGGTCCGGGCCAAGCGGGGCCAGCGCCTCCAGCGCCACGCGGTTCACCTCGGCCCAGTGCCAGCAGATGCGCTGGAACTGGTCCCAGCCGCGGAAGGCCTCGGCCATCGCATCGCCGCGGCGCGGCACCGGCCACCAGTATTTCTTTTCGGGCGGGGGCATCGCGCCGGCGCCGTCGTAAAAGGCCTGCATCGCGGCGTTGGACCGGTCGTCGTAATTCTCATCGCCCAGCTTGTGGAAGTAGGAGCCGGCGACCTTGCGCCCGTCGCGCACCAGGTGCACGAACCGCGCCTCCGGAAACAGCGCCGCCAGGTCGGCCACCAGCCAGGACAGCTTGTTGGACGAATCGCCCCAGAAAGCCTTCGCGCTGTGCGCCACCGCGGCGCCGAAGGTCTCTTCCAGCACGCGGCGCGTCTGGCCCGCATCCGCCAGCCCCAGATAGCGTTTCACCGCCAGCGGCTGGGTGATCTGCACCGCATATTCGTGATGCATCTCCACATCCGGTTTGGCCGACAGCGCCTTGTGCAGCATGGCGGTGCCGCTGCGCCCGGACGAGACGATGAAGAAGGGCCGCGTCACGGCTTGACCGCGATCACGACCGCCTCGCGGCCGATGCCCAGCCTGGCCAGCGCCCTGTAAAGGTCGCGGCGCGTTTCCCCCAGGCCCGCCGCTTCCAGCGCCATGTCGAATTTCTTGCGCCTGTTGTGGCAGGCGCGGCCAAGGCCTGCGTCGCCCACATAATTGTCGCCCATCATCAGGAAGGCCTCGATGGGGAAGATGGTGGTGCGCTCCACCGGCTGAAGGCCCAGCCGCGCCAGCAGCCCCGACAGGGATTCGAAATCGAAATAGTTCAGGTGATGCGGCGGCGCCACCCACCAGTCGCCGATGCCCAGCGCGCCGCGCGCCGCGATCTGGAAGGGCGAAAAATCGTTGGGCACGCCCACGCACAGCACCCCGCCCGGCTCCAGTATGCCCAGCGCCTGTTCCAGCAGCGCCGCCGGATCGGGCACATGCTCCAGCACATTGGTCAGGGTGATGGCGTCGAACCGGCCCAGCGCGGCGGCGCTTTGCGCGTTGAAGAAGCCTTCGGTGACGTGCGCGCCCAGCCCCCGGGCGTGGCCGGCGGCCTGGCGCGACGGCTCGATGCCGTGCGCCTGCCAGCCGCGCGCCATCGCGGTCTTCAGGAAGAAGCCGGGGCCGCAGCCGATGTCCAGCAGGCGGCGGCGCGACGGCCCCAGCAGCGTCTCGAACATCTCCAGCCGGTCGTTCTGCGCCAGCGCGAACCAGGGCTGGTCCTCGGCGGCGTGCAGCAGGAAGGTGGGCTTTTCGTCCGCGTAATAGGTGTCGCGATAGGCGCGCTCCAGCGCATGCGGATCGGGCAGGGGCAGCACATGGCGGAAGCCGCAGGCGAAACAGTCCACGATGTCGTGGCCGTTTGCATGGGCGATGCGCGGGCCGTTGTGCCGGCCGTCCTGCAGGAATTCGCAAACCGGCGCGGCGTGATTCATCGTGCTTCTGCCCATATCGTTAACCGCTTCTTAGCCATGCGGTCCTTAATTTTGGTTAAATGGACGCGAACCCCGTCTTCATTGCCGAAGCATCGAGCAACCATGGCCGCGACCTGGATCGCGCCCGCGCCTTTGTGGATGCGGCGGCGGATGCGGGCTGCGATGCGGTCAAGTTCCAGCTGTTCCGCATCGACCGCATGTTCGCGCCGGAAATCCTCAGCAAAAGCCCCAAGCACCGCGCCCGCGCCGACTGGGAACTGCCGCTGTCGCACCTGGGGCCGCTGGCCGAACACTGTTCGGCGCGCGGCATCCGGTTTTCCTGCACGCCCTTCTACCTGGAAGCGGTGGCCGAACTGGCGCCCTTTGTCGATTTCTACAAGGTCGCGTCCTATGAACTGCTGGTCGGCGATCTTTTGAAAGCCTGCGCCGCCACCGGCAAGCCGGTGGTGCTGTCCACCGGCATGGCCACGATGGACGAGATCGCCGCTGCCGCCACAACGCTGAAACAGGCGGGCGCGGCCGACATCACCCTTTTGCATTGCGTTTCGGCCTATCCCACGCCCGCGGCCGAGGCCAACCTGTCGGCCATCGCCGCGATCCGCGCGGCGACCGGACTGAAGGTCGGCTGGTCCGACCATACCCGCCGCCCCGCGGTGATCGAACGGGCGGTGCACCGCTGGGGCGCCAGCGCCGTGGAATTCCATCTCGATCTCGACGGCCAGGGCGCGGAATATGCGGCGGGCCATTGCTGGCTGCCGCACGAGATCGCCCCCGTGATCGCGCGGGTGCGCGAATCGCTGGTGGCCGACGGCGCGGGCTTCAAGGGCCCGCAGCCCAGCGAACTGTCCGACCGTGAATGGCGTGCCGACCCGTCCGACGGAATGCGGCCGCTGAAGCATGTGCGGCTTTCCTACAAAGGCGAAGCGGCGTGATGTTTTATCCCCTCCGGCTTCAGCTTCCTCTCAGGCCGCTTCGCGGTCCTCGATCGCTGAAGCCACCTCCCCTTCCAGCATGCTCCGCACGCGAAGGGGAGGCGGGCCTGCGCCTGGGACGGGCGATCGACGGGTGCATGTGATATGGAAGACCGCGAACATATCCGTGTCGTCGCGGTGATCCAGGCCCGCATGGGCTCAACCCGCCTGCCGGGCAAGGTGCTCCGGCCCGTGGCGGGCCAGCCGCTGCTCTGGCACAGCGTCCACCGCCTCAGGGCCTGCCGCCTGATCGAAGAGATCGCGGTCGCCACCACCACCAATCCCGCCGACGAGGCCATTGTGGAATGGTGCGAAGGCGCAGGCGTCACGGTGATCCGCGGTCCCGAAGACAATGTGCTGGCGCGCTTCGCCGCCGCGGCCGAAAAGCTGGATGCCGATATCATCGTGCGCGTCTCGTCAGACGCGCCGTTCATCGACGCGGGCTTTGTCGATCACCTGGTCGCCACCCTGATCGAGCAGGACGGCGATTATGTCCTGATGCAGGAAGGCGCGGAATGCGCCCATGAGGGCGTGGACCCTTTCAGCCGCCGCGCGCTGGACCGGCTGATGATGGATGCCGCGCACGATCCGGCCGCGCGCGAGCACGTCACCGGCTATTTCAAGCTGCATCCCGGCTTCGTGAAGATCGTGCGCGCGCAGCCCTGGCCGCCGCTGGCCCGCAAGGGCGGCCGGCTCACCATCGACACGCCCGACGACCTGGCCTTCATCGAGGCGGTCCATGCCCGCATGGGCGCCAGGGCGGGCGAAGCCTCGCTGGCCGATCTGCTGCTGCTTCTGGAGCGCGAGCCCGCCCTCAACCGCATCAATGCCCATGTACGCCAGAAGCCCATCCAGGCCGCGGGCGGCGTGGCGGGCGGCGGCCTGGCGCTGATCCGCTGTGACGGCGGCGGCAAATTCGGCCATGGCCACGTCAAACGCATGGTGGCGCTGGCGCGCGCCTTGCGCGACCGTGAAGGCATCGGCGCGACGTTTGCGGTCAACGGAAGCGAGGATGCGGCGCAGCCCATCCGCCGCGCCGGATTCCAGGTGGCGATGCTGCGCGGGGCAAGCGATCTGGAAACCCTGATCGACGCGGGCAATCCCGACCTGCTGCTGCTGGACGGGCGTGAAGGCCCCGCGCGCGCCGAACTGGAACGGCTGAAGCGCGGCATCGCCGTGACGGCGGTGGTCGATGACGGCGCCGACCGGCGGCTGGCCGCCGATATCGCCTATTATCCGCCGGTGCCCGGCGCGCTGGCGCTGGACTGGCGCGGCGCGTCCACCCGCGTGCGCATCGGCTGGGAATGGGCGCTGCTGGGCATGACGCCCGCCGCGCCGCCGCTGCGCGCGGCGTCGCGGCCGACGGTGCTGGTGGCGATGGGCGGCAGCGATCCGCAAGGCCTGACGCTGCGCATGGGCCGGGCGCTGGCGGGGCTAGATTCGATCTATCGCGTCCGCTTCGTGATCGGGCCGGGCATGAAGGATGCCGCAAAGGTGGCGGCCGCGCTGGCCGCGATGAAGACGAACTATGAGACCATCGAAGGGGCGGACGACCTGGCGCCCGCCTATGCGGGGGCCGATGTGGCGGTCTCGGCCTTCGGCGTCACCGCCTATGAACTGGCGGCCTCGGGCGTTCCGGCCATCTATCTGGGACTGACGGAAGATCACGCCCTCTCGGCCTCGGCCTTTGCCGATGCGGGGATGGGCCTCTCGCTGGGCGTGGCCGATCAGGTGGACGATGAGGAGATCCTGCGCGCGCTCCAGGGCTTGCTGAACCGGCCCCAGGCGCGGCGCGAGATGCGCAACACCGGCCTTTCGCTGCTGGATGGGCAGGGCGCGGCGCGCATCGCCGCCGATCTGGCCCAGGCGCTGATCGCCGCCCGGATGCCGCCGCAGCTCAAGGCCGCGCGGTAAGCCGTTCCTTCGCCTTTTCGAACACCTGCGGCCAGTCGCCCGGCGCGTCCGGCGACACGCAGGCACAGGCCGGCGTGAAAGGCTCGTGATCGCGCCCCAGCGCGGTCCAGCTTGTGTCGTACAGCAGTTTCAGCGTGCGCGTGCCCGTGGCCGCCGCCAGACAGGCCACCGCGGTGGGCGCGCTGACGACCCCGTCCAGCGCCGACAGCATCGCCGCCGCGCGGTCCAGTTCGTTCTTCTGGTCGATGCCGTCCGGCACGATGATCCTGCGCCCGCTGATCCGTTCCAGCTCCGCCACGTCTTCGGCCGTCGCGTCATATTGCACGCACACCAGCGGCCGTTCGATGCCGCGCAGGAACCGCCCCCATGCCTCCGGCGGCGCATACTGGATCGCGCGATGGCCACCCATCCTGCCGCTGCGCCAGCAGATGCCCACGGCGCCCGCGCCGAAAACATCCCTCCAGCGCGCGGCCTCCGCGGCATCGGGCACCAGGAAGGCGTGCGGGTGGGGAAAATCCTCCGGCGCCGCGCGCAGATACCGCGGCAGGCTTCCCATCAGGATCGCGGCGTTCGCCCCGCCCGCGCTCTTGAGCCAGCCGTAATCGGCCTCCGGCACGCCGCCCGCCGTGCGGATCGCGGCAGGCCGCACCGTCACATCGGGAAAAGACCGCGCGAACAGCGGCTGAAGGCGCGGCTCGCATTCCAGCACGATGCTGCCGCCCTCCGCTTTCGCCCGCGCCGCAAGATCGGGAATCAGCCCGGCGAACAGGATCTGGTCGCCCACGCCCTGCTCGGCCCGCACCAGAAGGCGCGTGCGCTTCAGCGAACCGCCCGTCCATGGCGCCAGCCGCAGGTCCGTCCGCGGCACCTTGCCCGCAATGCCGGTGCGCGCGTCATAGTCGCGCCAGCCCGCTTTCAGCTCGCCGTTCAGCAGATGCAGGATGGCGCGGTTCAGCCGCACCTGCGCATCCTTCGGCGCGGCCCGGATCGCCGCGTCGTACAGCGTCAGGGCCTCTTCACGCGCGCCCGCGTCGCACAGCATGTCGGCCAGGTTGGACAAGGCGGGCGCATAATCGGGGCGGATCGCCAGCGCCGCGCGATACCGGGCGATGGCCTTGGCGGCCTCGCCCTTTTCGCGATGGGCCGATCCCAGGGTCAGGTGCAGTTCGGGGCTTTCGGGCGCGCGCGCCAGCGCCGGTTCCAGCAGCGCGATGGCGGCATCGAAGCGGCCTTCCGCCCGCAACAGGTTGGCCAGGTTGACCAGCGCCTCGATCCGGCCCGGCTCGATCTCCAGCACCCGGCCATAGAACTGGCCCGCGGCCTCGGCCATGCCCAGCGCCCGGGCGGTATTGCCCAGCGCGAACAGCACCCGCGCATCGCCGGGCGCGCGCGCCAGCGCCTCTTCATACTGGGAAATAGCCTCCGCATGGCGGCCTTCCGACGACAGCTTCAGGCCCAACTGGTACGCCGCGCTCATGGCCGGACCATCGCGCGGCGCGCCTTAAGACCCCGTTAAGCCTGTTTTGCCGGATATGACGGGCCGGTGAAGGGGCGTTCATTAGCCGTGCCTTAACACCCGCGATGCGAGTCTGGCCGCATGTCCAGCATCGGCTCCAGCTATGGCGGCATCGATTCGTCGGTGCTGCTGGGCTACTACCAGGCCCAGCTCACATCCAGCCCCACGGCCATCGCCGCGGCCAACGCCCAGAATGCGCAGTTGCTGGCCCAGACGCAGAAGGCGAGCGCCACCGCCAACGACGATCCGCCCTGGAACACGCCCAACACCAACGACGCGAAACAGGACGCCAAGGTCCTTTCCACCACCAACTATCTCGATACCTCGAACGTGCCGCTGTCGGCGGGCGCGACCAGTGATTCCAAGCTGGAGCAGGACAACCAGAAACTCTTCTCGCTCTACAGCGCGGTCAACACCCTGGCCTATCTGGCCAAGATGGCGCAAAGCCCCACCGCCACCAGCGGCCAGCTCGCGGGCCTCAACACCCGCTTCCAGACCGGGCTTGCGCAGGTCGAGCAGTATCTGTCCTCGACCGGCTTCAACAATTTCAATCTCCAGTCGGCCAAGCCGTCGGACACGGCCAGTTCCACAGCCCAGATCGCCTTCAGCGACTACACCTATGCCACCAAGCAGCTCGTCACCAATGCCAATCTCGACAATGCGCTGCCCGGCGTGTCGGCGTCCGACAGTTTCAATATCGCGATCAAGAAAAACGGCAGCACCATCAACGTGCCCATCGACCTGTCCCAGGTCTCCGGCACGCTGAACCTCACCAACATCGTCACCTACATCAACAGCCAGCTTTCCGCCGCCGGTGTCGCCACCCGCTTCCAGAAGACCGAAAGCGGCGGCACCGCCACCTCGGACGCCAACGCCACCTATGGCATCCAGATCACGCCGGGCGGGGTGGAGCAGGTGAGCCTGTCCGCCGCCGCCACGCCCGCGCTCTATCTGGTCGGCAATTCCGGCCTTGCGACCGAAACCAACACCGTCACCAACACCGTGACCAACGCCACCACCACCACGGCAGCGGACCAGACCGGCCGCGTGACCAAGCTGTCCGGTCTGGACGGCACGCCCACCACCACCTTCAGCGTCAACCAGCAGGCCACCACCGGCACCACCACGGCCCAGGCGTCGGTGGTGGACGCCAGCGGCAGCATTTATGTGATCGGCAACGCCACCGGCAATTTCGGCAACCAGCTCAACCAGGGCACGCAGGACGTCTATCTCACCAAATACGATTCCGCGGGCAATGTGGTGTGGCAGAATCTTCTGGGCAGCGCGGGCAGCGCCAACGGTTACGGCCTGGCGCTGGACCCTTCGGGCGGCGTGGTCGTCACCGGCGCCACCACCGCCGACCTGACGCCGACCGCGGTGGCGGACGGCAACAATGACAGCTTCGTGGCCCGCTATGACGCCAGCGGCAACCAGACCTGGATCCAGCAGATCCAGACCCTGACCACCAACCAGGCCAACGCCGTCACCGTCGATGCCAGCGGCAATATCTATATCGGCGGCAGTGTGGGCGGCTTCCCCGTCACCATCGACGGCGAGCAGAAGATACTGCCTGGCGGGGTGATCGGCGCGGGCCAGACCAACCAGGGCGGCAGCGACGCCTTCCTGGTCAAGCTCGATTCCAAGGGCAAGGTGCTGGCGGAAAGCCAGTTCGGCACCGGCGCCAATGATTCCGTCGCCGCCACCGCCACCGGCCCCGACGGCAGCCTCTATGTCGCCTCGGTGCAGAACGGCCATGCCATCCTTTCCAAATATGCGGGCGGCGACATCACGTCGGCGCCGACCTGGACGCAGGACCTGGGCGACCTGCAGGCGGGCGGCTCGATCGGCGGGCTGGCGGTTTCCGGCAGCGGGCAGATCTATGTCAGCGGCGCCACCAGCAACGCCAACCTGACATCGGGCGGCCAGGCCGGCATCGCGGCCGCCGCCAATGGCGGCATCGACGCCTTCGTCGCCGGCTTCACCGACAATGGCGCGAGCGTCAGCGCCGATACCGTCAGCTATGTCGGCACCTCCGGCAACGACACGGCGGGCGATGTGACCGTGGCCGCCGACGGCACGGTCTATCTGTCGGGCACCACCATGGGCAGCTTCCCCGGCGCGCAGCGCACGGCCCAGGATGTCAGCAACGCCTTCGCCGCCGCGCTGAACAGCGACGGCACGGTGAAATGGACCAAGCAGTTCGGCGGCGCCGACGGCGTTTCCACCGGCGCCGGCATCGCCATCGACACCCAGGGTTCCAGCGTGCTGGATGCACTGGGCCTGCCGCGCGGCACCATCAACCTCAACCAGTCGGTGGACCTGACCAACCAGACCACATTGCGCGCGGGCGACAGCTTCCAGATCCAGATTCAAGGCGTGGGGGCGCGCACCGCCACCATCACCATCGACCAGGGCGAGACGTTCGATTCGCTGGTCACCAAGATCAACGCCCAGCTGGGTCGCGTCGGCAAGGCGTCGGTGAACTATTCGGGCAGCGGCGAGAACCTGAAGATCCAGGTCAATGCCGGCAACACCATCAACCTGGTGGCGGGGCCGCAGGATCTCGACGCCCTGTCGCGGCTGGGCATCGCCGCGGGCGTGCTGACCGCGCCCGCCGACGGGACCGCCAGCACCACATCCTCCGCCACATCCGGCAGTTCGGACGTCCTGCCGACCTATGGCCTGGGCCTGACCGGCAGCACGGCCACCCCGCTGGACATCTCCACCAAGACCGGCGCCGATCTCGCGCGGGCGACGCTGCTGGGCGTGCTCTCCAGCATCCAGAGCACCTATCAGACCACCAACACCCCGCCGCCCAGCACCACCAAGGTCGGCAACACCAGCGGCACGGCCTCGGCCGCGACCACGGCCCAGCTCGCCAACTACAGCATGGCGCTGTCGCTGATGAACGCCGATCCCTCCAACGCCGTCGCCAATATCCAGGCGATCATCGCAAGCGGCTAGGCCGCCCCGCCCATCTTCACGCGCGGCCAAACCGTCCGCGCGCCGGGGCGGCCGTCAGACCACGCTGTTGAATACCATCGCGCCGGGCGGCTTGGGCGCATAGCCGGGCCTTGGGCCATAGGTGCGCAAGGGCGCGTTGGCGCGCTCCACCTCGCGCGCGATGGCCTGGATCATGCCTTCGCTGGCGTTCTTGACCCGCGCGATCATGCGGCCATGCAGTTGCAGCACCTCGCGGAATTTTGCGGTGACGGCCAGGAAGCGCTGGCGCAGCGGCGCGGGCGCGGCCTGGGCGATGCGCGGATCGAAGCCCTGCGCCTCGCGGCCGTACATCACGGTAAGCTTCTGGATCTCGGGATCGGATGTCGAAAGCGCCGCCGCCTGGCCGCTTTTCAGCGCCGCGATGTCGCCTTCCAGCGCCGCGACCAGCCGTTCGGCCATCGCGATCAGCCGCTCGATGCGCGGCTCGTCGCGCGGAAGGTCTTGCGTCATGGCCCCACCTGCTGATGCTTCAGCAGCTCGGCCTGCATGTGCGCCGCCAGGCCGAAGCCGCCCTGCTGCTCGAATTGTTTGGCATACTGGTCGATCAGCAGCGAGCGGAACATCGCCTCGCCCTGGCCGCCACCGGTGATCCCGTCGGTGGAGATGCCCGAGAACATCGAGCCCAGGAATTCCGAGACGAACACGCTCTCATATTCCTTGGCCGCCCAGGCCGCCTTGGCGGCGTTGGCGGTGGGCGCGGGCGCCGCGGCAGGCGGCTTTGCCTGCGCCATCGTCATGGTGGCGGAAAGCGCGGCGTCCATCAGCCGATCACCTGGATTTCGGCCTGCAGCGCGCCCGCGGCCTTGATCGCCTGCAGGATCGAGATGATGTCGCGCGGTCCCACGCCCAGTGCGTTCAGCCCGTCCACCAGATGCTGCAGCGAAACGCCGTCCTGCATCACGGCCATCTTGTTGCCGTGGCCGTCGTCGATCTGGATGTTGGTGCGCGGCACGACCTGGGTGGTGCCGGTCTGCGAGAAGGGCGAGGGCTGGCTGACCTGCGGCGTCTCGCTGACCTTGATGGTCAGGTTGCCCTGCGCGATGGCGACGGTGGAGATGCGCACATCCGCGCCCATCACGATCACGCCGCTGTTCTGGTCGATCACCACCCTGGCGGGCTGGTCGGGATCGACCTTGACCTGCTCGATGTCGGTCAGCAGCGCCATCACCCCGCCCGGATAGCTGGCGGGCACGGAAAGCTGGACATTGGCCGGGTCGATCGCCTGCGCCGCGCCGCCGCCCAGATAGGCGTTGACCGCCTTGGCGATGCGGGTCGCGGTGGTCAGGTCGGGATTGTGCAGCGACAGCTTGAGGGTGTTGAGGCTCGCAAGCTGGAAGCCGGTGTCCTTTTCCACGATGGCGCCGTTGGCGATGCGCCCCGCGGTGGGCACGCCGCGCGTCACGCTGGCGGCATCGCCCTGGGCAGAGAAGCCGCCCACGGCGACCGGCCCCTGGGCCAGGGCATAGATCTGGCCGTCCGCGCCGAACAGGGTCGTGACCAGCAGCGTGCCGCCCTGCAGGTTCTTGGCGTCGCCCATCGCCGACACCGACACGTCGATATGCGTGCCCGGCGCGGCAAAGGCCGGCAGGGTGGCGGTCACCATCACCGCGGCGACGTTCTTGGTCTGCATCACCTGGCCGCGGGCGTTGGTGCCCAGCCGCTCCAGCATCGACTGGATGGAAAGCTGGGTGAAAGGCGCGTTCTTCAGGCTGTCGCCGGTGCCGTTCAGGCCCACCACCAGGCCATAGCCCACCAGCATGTTGTCGCGGATGCCCTGCACCTCGACCAGGTCCTTGACCCGGCTGAACGCCAGCACGGGCGCGGGCGCGGCGGCCAGCGCGGCCCCCGCGAGAAGAGCGGCAAGACGGGTGTAATAATAAAGTGCGCGGCGCATGAACGGGCTTCTGCCTTTTGTCCGCCAGGGTCTTTGCCAGTTTCATGCCGGAGCCGGCGCGGAAGTAACCTTTAAGGATCAAACACTTACAAGGCAGCCGAACGGTGTTCGGTGCGCGGAGGGCAAGTCTTGCCGGGTCCGGGCTGCCTGGGCGCGTCCCCGCGTGGCTTTTCATGCCGCCCACCGGCGGCCCGCCATCCCGGCGCTGCCGCCCCAAAGCAATGGACGCCGTGCGGGGCGGGTCCTATTTTTTGCGCGCCCTTGGGGTGGGGGGCGCACATGACGACGACGGAGGAAAACCTTCTTTCGACCCTGCCGTACACGGCCTGGGCCGATGCCTTCACGCCTGGCGAGCTGGACCGCATCGAAGAATATGGCGACCGGCTGACCCAGGAAAAAGCCACGCTGTGGGGCGTGGAGCGGCAGACGGCCGACCATGACCGCATCCGCATCACCCGCACCGCCTGGATCGCGCCGGGCCCCGAAACCCGGTGGCTTTACGACCGGATGCAGGCGGTGATCCGCGCCCTCAACGACAAGACCTACCAGTTCGACCTGCGCGGCTTTTCCGAGAATTTCCAGTACACCGTCTATCACGGCGCCGAAGGCGGCCATTACGACTGGCATGTGGATCACGGGCCGCTCAACGTGCAGCGCAAGCTTTCGATCTCGCTGCAACTCAGCGACGGCGCGCGCTATGAAGGCGGCGACCTGCAATTCCGCGCCGGCCGCAAGACCGACACCGCGCCCAGGGAGCGCGGCGTGATCGTGGCCTTTCCGTCCTATGTGCTGCACCGCGTGCTGCCGGTGACGGCGGGCACGCGCAAGGCGCTGGTGGCCTGGACCACCGGGCCCAGATTCCGGTGACCGCCGCCGCAAGCCCGCCCCCTGCGTCCACAAGCGCCTTCATGGTGTGGGACGATCTCTTCACGCCCGCCGAGCTGGACGCGCTGGAGCGGCACGGCGATTCGCTGATGCCGCAGAAGGCGGCGATCGCCGCGCCCACGGGCGATGACGACGCCGTCCGCATCACCCAGGTCGCCTGGATCGCCAACAGTCCCGCGGCGGCGCCCTTCTATGAAAAGCTCGCCGGGGCCGTGCGGCACCTCAACAGCCGCTTCTACCGCTATGACGTGACGGGGCTGGAGACGCTGCAATACACGGTCTATCACGCCGACCAGGGCGGCCATTACCACTGGCACATGGATTATGGAATCCACAATCCGCGGCCGCGCAAGATCTCCATGACGCTGCAACTGACCGATCCGGCGCGTTACGAAGGCGGCGATCTCCAGTTCCAGGCAGGCCACACGACCGCAAGCGCCCCGCGCCGTCGCGGCGCGCTGATCGCGTTCCCGTCCTTCATCCTGCACCGTGTCACGCCGGTGACGGCCGGCACGCGCAAATCGCTGGTGGCATGGGCGGCAGGGCCGGATTTCCGCTAGGTCGAATCGCCTCTCCAATTCTCCAGCCCAATTCTCCAGCATCGTCCCGCCGCATGGACATCGCTGCCATGGCTTTCTATTTTCGATGCTTTCCGAAACCATCCTCCAGGAACTTTCATGACCCGCACCGCGCTGCTTTGCATCCTCGATGGCTGGGGCTGGCGTGAGGATCACGCGGAAGACAACGCCATCGCGGCGGCGAAGACGCCCAACTACACGCGCCTGCTGGCCGAATGCCCACATGCGCTGCTGGCCACCTCGGGCAGCGCGGTGGGCCTGCCCAAAGGACAGATGGGCAATTCCGAAGTGGGCCACATGAACATCGGCGCGGGCCGCGTGGTGGCCCAGGACCTGCCGCGCATCGATGTCGCCATCGAGGACGGAAGCCTGGCGCGCCGTCCGGCGCTGCTGGCGCTGATCGACAAGGCCAGGGCGGCCAAGGGTGCGGTGCATGTGATGGGGCTGCTGTCGCCCGGCGGCGTGCATTCCCATCAGGATCACATCGCCGCGCTGGTGAAGATCGTCGCCGGCCAGGGCGTGCCGGTCTTCGTCCATGCCTTCCTCGACGGCCGCG
Source organism: Rhizomicrobium sp. (assembly GCA_035547015.1). Taxonomy (GTDB): domain Bacteria; phylum Pseudomonadota; class Alphaproteobacteria; order Micropepsales; family Micropepsaceae; genus Rhizomicrobium. The sequence goes on from DASZVO010000012.1 coordinate 61,131, forward strand.
ATACCCCGCCCCGCAGCGCGGCCGGCTATGCCGGCAAGTTCCTTGCGGACATCGCGGGCCTTGCGGGCGTGCGGCTCGCCACGCTGTCGGGCCGCTATTACGCGATGGACCGCGACAAGCGGTGGGACCGCGTCGGCAAGGCCTATGCCGCCATCGTGGACGCCTCGGGCCGCCGCTTCGACGACGCGGCCTCGGCGCTCAGGGCCTCTTATGCGGAAGACGTCACCGACGAATTCGTGGCGCCCTGCGTGCTGGGCGACTATGCGGGCGCGCGCGACGGCGATGCGCTGCTGTTCGCCAATTTCCGCGCCGACCGCGCGCGCGAGATATCCACCGCGCTGCTGGATCCCGGCTTCGAAGGCTTCGCGCGCGCGCGCGTCGTGCGTTTCAGCGCGGCGGCCGGCCTGACGGAATATTCCGAAGAGCTGAGGCCGCTGATGGCGGCGATCTTCCCGCCCGAAGACGTGCGCGAGACGCTGGGCGAGGTCGCGGCCGAACACGGCCTGAAACAGTTGCGCATCGCCGAGACGGAAAAATACGCGCACGTCACCTTTTTCCTGAACGGCGGGCGCGAGCAGCAGTTCGAAGGCGAGGACCGCATCCTAGTGCCCAGCCCCAAGGTCGCGACCTATGACCAGAAGCCGGAGATGAGCGCCTATCAGGTGACCGGGAAGCTGGAACAGGCGATCGCCTCGGGTCAGTACGGCCTGATCGTCTGCAACTATGCCAATCCCGACATGGTGGGCCATACCGGCGTGATGGAAGCGGCCGTCAAGGCGGTGGACACGATCGACGAATGTCTGGGCCGGCTGATGGCCGCGCTGGAAAAGACCGGCGGCGTGATGCTTCTCACCGCAGATCATGGCAATGTCGAGATGATGAAGGATCCCGAAACGCACGAACCCCTGACCTCGCACACCACGCTGGACGTGCCGGTGGTGGTGTTCGGCGGGCCCAGGGGGATCAGGCTGGAAAACGGGCGCCTCGCCGATGTCGCGCCCACCATGCTCGACCTGATGGGCATCGAAAAGCCCGCGCTGATGACCGGACATTCCCTGATCGTGAGAGGCCCGTGACGCCGCGCGCCGCCCTCGTCCTGGCTGCGGCGGCGCTGATGGCCGCGGGTGCGGATGCGGAAGCGGCGGTGACGGTGTCGAAACGGTTTCCGGGCGCGTCCGCCGCGCCGCCCGCGCCGCATCCTGCCGCCGCGAAACATCCCGCAAAGCACGCCGCGCGGCCGGTGCCGCATCCGGCGGCGCGTGCAGAGCCGCCCAGGCCCACGCCGTCCGAACCCGGCATCGACCTTTCCCATGCGCTGCCCGGCAAGGCGCTGGCCGGTCTTCCCTCCAGCGCGCAGCAGCTCAAGACCCTTTCCTCGGAACTGAAACAGGGCGCGCCCGAACTCGCCGACGCCCGGCAGAAAAGCGACACGCTGGCGGCCGAAGCGGCGGCCCTGCGCCGCAAGCTGATCGAGACCGCCGCGCGCATCGAAACGCTGGAGCAGAAGAAGGCCGATGCGGATGCGCAGATCGTGCGCCTCGAAGCCGAAGACGAACGGCTCAGCGCGGGCTTCGCCAACGACCGCGTGGCGGTGACGCGGCTGCTGGCGGTGCTGGAACGGCTCCAGCACGACATGCCGCCCGCGCTGGCGCTCCGGCCCGGCGATGCGCTGGGGGCGGCGCGCAGCGCCATGCTGGTCGGCGCCTCGCTGCCGCCGGTCTATGCCCAGGCGGCACAGCTTTCGCGGCGGATCGACGCGCTCCGCCGCACCCGTGCCAGCCTGGAACAGGAACGGCGCGAGGCGGCCGACACGGCTGCGCGGCTGACCGTGGCCCGCAGCGAACTGGACGGGCTTCTGGCGCAGAAGGAGCGCGAGGCCCAGGGCGCCGCCGAAACCTATGGAACTCTCAAGGCCCGCATGGAAACGGTGGCGCGCGAGGCGGCCGATTTCCAGGCCCTGCTGGCCCGCGTCCGGGAATTGCGCAAGGCCGCGCCGGACGGCCGGAGCGTGGTGACGGTGACCGCTGAAAACAGCGGCGCGGCGGGGGGCCTCGCCCGCAATTCCCTGCTGGTGCCGGTGGTGGGAACCGCGGCGGGGGCCTCGCAAAACGGGGACCCCGGCATTACCTATGTCGCCAGGGCCGGTGCCCAGGTGATCGCTCCCGCCGACGGCAAGGTCCTTTATGCGGGCCCTTACCATAAGGACGGACAAGTCTTGATCCTGGAGATAACCACTGGCTACGATGTGGTACTGGCGGGATTGGGACGCGTGACGGTAAAGTTGAACGACCAATTGCTCGCAGGCGAACCGGTGGGGACGATGCCCCCGGACGGTGCGGACAACCGGCTTTACTTTGAACTGCGTCACGGCGGCCATGGTCAGTCTCCTGCGCCGTGGCTCAGGATGGCTTCGCGTCCCGTTGTCGGGCGCCCCGCGACTGGAAAGGCGAACGGTACATGAAGAAGTTTGTGTTGGTCGGCCTGGGCCTGGTGGGCGGCTTCGCCGCGGCGATGCTGGTGCTGCCCGAAGCGAAGGGCGCCAACGATTCCTCCGCCTACAGCCAGCTCGATCTCTTCAGCGACGCGTTCGAGCGCGTGCGCGCCAACTATGTGCGCCCCGTCAAGGACAGCGAGCTGATCGACGCCGCCATCCAGGGCATGGTGTCGAATCTCGATCCCCATTCCAGCTACATGGACGCCAAGAACTATGGCGACATGCAGATCACCACGCGCGGCCAGTTCGGCGGCGTCGGCATCGAGGTGACGCAGGAAGACGGCCTGATCAAGGTGATCTCGCCCATCGACGGCACGCCCGCCAGCCGCGCCGGCATCAAGTCGGGCGACCGCATCGCCGGCATCGACGGCACCTCCATCGCCGGTCTTCCCCTCAACGAAGCCATCGACAAGATGCGCGGCCCCGCGGGCAGCAAGATCACGCTCACCATCCTGCGCGAGGGCGAGAAGAAGCCCTTCGACGTGACGCTGGTGCGCGCCGTCGTGCAGGTAGACGCCGCGACCTGGCGGCGGGAAGGCGACATCGGCTATATCCGCCTGCCGGGCTTCAACGAACAGACCGCCGACGGCCTGGAAAAGGCGGTGCGCGAGCTCCGGCGCCAGATCGGCCCCGGAATCAAGGGCTATGTGCTCGACCTGCGCAACAATCCGGGCGGTCTTCTGGATCAGGCGATCCAGGTCTCCGATGACTTCCTGGCTTCGGGCGAGATCGTCTCCACCCGCGGCCGCCATGCCGAAGACACCCAGCGCTATGACGCCAAGTCGGGCGACATCACCGACGGCAAGCCGGTGGTGGTGCTGATCAACGCAGGCACGGCCTCGGCCTCGGAAATCGTGTCGGGCGCGCTGCAGGACCACAAGCGCGCCACCATCGTCGGCATGACCAGCTTCGGCAAGGGCTCGGTGCAGACCATCATTCCGCTGGGCGAAGGCCGCGGCGCGCTCAGGCTGACCACCGCGCGCTACTACACGCCGTCGGGCCATTCGATCCAGGCGCAGGGCATCATCCCCGACATCCAGGTGGCCCAGGGCGACGAGGCGAATGTGCCCAAGCTGGCGCGGCCCTCGGAAGCGGACCTGCGCGGCCACCTGTCGGGCGAGCCGCTTCCGCCCAAGCGCGTCAACGGTCCGGTGATCAAGCCTGCGCCCGGGAAGAAGTATGACGACTTCCAGCTCTCCTATGCGCTCGACCTGCTGCACGGCAAGATGACCGTGGCCGCGGCCACCACGCCCGCGCCGGACAAGACCGCCGCCGCCGCACCGCGATAGAAGCCACATCCCGCGGCACATCCCGCGTCACCAACCTCATCCTGAGCCTGTCGAAGGATAAGGCCGGCAAACCCCGCGTGGCCTTATCAACACGCCTTCCGCCGGTGCTACGATCCCGCCCGTGAAAGAAAGGGCGCGTGGATGGGCAGGCGTTGGACAAAGGGGGAGGGGTCGGTTTTTTCGCGCGAAAACCGCCGCGCCTTTCCTGCCTTTCGCCATGCCGCATGCGCGGACAGGGCGGGGGTGGACAGTGCCGTCCCTTAACCCCTCCGTAACCATGAACCGGCCTAATGGCGGCATGGCTGCCGCCTCTTCCGCAGACGCAACGCCTCAGCCCGCATCCGTGCGCGCGCTGGCTTTCGCCGCCTCCTTCACGGTCTGCCTGCTGGCGGCGGGCGCCCTGGCGATCACCCTGTTCGGGCGCCACTCCGCGCCGCCGTCCGTCTCCCTGGACCTTCCGCCGCTGCCGCAGGTCCGGCCCGTCCGCGCGGCCTCCGCGGCGCCGGCCTTGCCGGAAGACCCCACGCCGCCGGTGACGAAGGTGCTGCATGCGGGCAGCGCCCTGCTGGCCGATCCCGCGCTGGCCGAAAACACGCCGCTGGGTCCCTTGCCCCGCGTGGCCGAGGACGGGCGCAAGCCCATGACCGCCTATGCCGCGCCCGCGCCCGCGGGCCGGTACCGGATCGCCATCGTGGTCAGCGGCCTGGGCCAGTCGGCCGCCGCCACCAGGGCCGCGCTCGACGGACTGCCGGGCGGGGTCACGCTGGCCTTCGCGCCCTATGCGGCCGACGCCGGCACCTGGGCCGCGCAGGCGCGCGCCCGCGGCCATGAGGTGCTGCTGGAAATCCCGATGGAACCCTTCGATTTTCCCGACAGCGATCCGGGGCCGCAGACCTTGCGCACAGGCCAGGACCAGGATGCCAACATCCAGCGGCTGGACTGGGCGCTGTCGCGCTTCACCGGCTATGCCGGCGTGACCAATTTCCTGGGCCAGCGTTTCCTGTCGGATGCCGATGCGCTGGCGCCGGTGCTGTCGGCGCTGAACCGGCGCGGACTCTATTTCTTCGACAATGGCAGCGCCGCGCAATCGGTGACGCCGATGGTGGCGGGCCAGGCGGGCATGCCGATGGCCCAGAGCGGACCCGCCATCGATACCGTTCCCACCGGGCTCGAGATCGACCGCCGCCTGACGGAACTGGAGACCCAGGCCCGCACCAACGGCAGCGCGGTGGGCTCGGCCTTTCTTTATCCCGTCAGCATCGCGCGCATCGCGGCCTGGGCCAAGGGCCTTCGCAGCCGGGGCTTCGTGCTGGTGCCGGTTTCGGCCATCGTGAACACGCCGGGGCAGCAGAGCGCATCGCGCTAGCGGCCCGGGCCCGCGGGCGCTAAGAAGCATCCATGCCTGCTTCGTCCGATCTTCCCTATCGCCCCTGTGTCGGCATCATGCTGCTCGACCACCGGGGCAGGGTCTTTGTCGGCAAGCGCATCGACCAGACGGTGGAAGGCTGGCAGATGCCCCAGGGCGGCATCGACAAGGGCGAGACGCCGCGCCAGGCGGCGATGCGCGAGCTGCTGGAGGAAGTGGGCACCGGCAAGGCCGAGATCATCGCCGAGATGGAGGACTGGGTCACCTATGACCTTCCCCCCCATCTGGTCGGCGTGGCCTTCCATGGCCGGTACAAGGGCCAGACCCAGAAATGGTTCGCGCTGCGTTTCACCGGCAGCGACGCCGACATCAACCTCGCTGCCCATGAGCCGGAATTCTCCGCCTTCCAGTGGGTGACGCTCGACGAGCTGCCGGGGCTGATCGTGCCGTTCAAGCGCGCGACCTACGAGCAGGTGATCGCGGCCTTCCGGCCGCTGGCCGAACGATGAACGCTGGACGCAAGCCGCCCGTCGTGATGATTCATGGCGCCTTCTGCGGCCCCTGGTCGATGGAAGGCCTGGGCGGCCGCTTCGCCGCGGCGGGCTATGGCGTGACGCGGCCGTGCCTGCGCTTCCACGACCAGATGCCGCCGCCCCAGGCGCTGGGCACCACGGGCCTGGCCGACTATGCCGCCGACCTGGCGGAAGAGATCGGGGCGCTGCACGCCCCGCCCGTGCTGCTGGGCCATTCGATGGGCGGGCTGCTGGCGCTGATGCTGGCCGCCGGGGTGAAGCCCGCGGCCCTGGTGCTGCTGGCGCCCTCGCCGCCCTGGGGCATTCCGCCCGCCACCCTCACCGAGATCGCCGCCGCCCAGACGATGCTGCTGCATCCGGGCTTCTGGACCCAGGTGCTGGAGCCCAACCGCGACATCGCCTGCAGCCAGTCGCTCAACTGCCTGCCGCCCACCATGCGCGACGCGGTCTATGCGTGTTTCGGGCGCGAGTCGGGCCGCGCCATGTTCCAGGTGATGCACTGGGCGCTGGACATGGAGCGCACCACCGAGATCGAGCCGCGCCGTATCGACGCGCCGATGTTGTTCCTCACCGGCAGCGAGGACCGCGTGAATTCCCCCGGCACGGTGGAGCGCATCGCGGGCCTGTTTGGCGGCCGCGCCACCCATGAGGTGCTGCCGGGCATGGGCCACTGGCTGATCGGCGAGCCGGGCTGGGAGAAGCTCGCGGACCGCGCGCTGGCCTGGCTGGCGGAACGGGATTTGTGAACCGGGATGAACGGGCCTGGAGCCTGCCGAAGCTCATCCTGAGCTTGTCGAAGGATGGCCGGCCCACAGCCGGATTCTAGCTTCGCGCCACCTTGCGCTTCGCCAGGTCCTTCATGAAGGCCTCCAGCGTGTCCACCGCGGCGATCTTGGCGGCCGCTTCGCGGAAGGCCAGGCCGTGCGCGCCGATGTCGGCCGACAGCACCGTGAACAGGCCGGCGTCGGGCGTCGCCTGCATCTTGGCGGCGAACTGCGCGCGGATGCGCGCCACGCCGGCATCGTCATTGGCCAGCGAATAGGCCACCGCCGCGCGCAGCACCTGGGCGCGCTCGGCATCGTTCAGGGGCGCCGCATCGCTGGCGCGTGCCGCTACCAGCTCTTCGGCCTTCTGTCCGGCCACCGCCCAGTTGCCGCTCTCCCAATAGATGTCGGCGCGCAGCCGGCGCGCGTCGTCGGACGTGTCCACCGCGATCAGGTCCAGCGCATTGTCCCACTGCTTGAGGGCGGCGAAGGCGCGCGCCTCCAGCAGAAGGCGCTCATGCATCACATCGTCGGGCAGGCCGGTGATCTGGGAATCGCGTATCGCCGCCACCGCCTTGTCGGGCTTGTGGTCCATCAGATAGACGGCGGCCAGCCGGGTGGCGACCTGGGCCTTGGCGACACCGTCCAGGCGCTTGTCCACCTGATAGGCCAGAAGGCTTGCCGCCGGGCCCAGCAGGTCCACCGCCACCAGCCGGTCGGCCATGCGGCGGATCATCTCGTCGCCGTCCGGCCCGATCGGCGTCAGGTCGAGATTGTCATAGAACAGCGCCAGCGAATCCACCGGCTTCATCCGGTCCGCGCCGCGCTTGAGATAGAGATTCACGAAGGCCGCGCGCATGTCGTCCTGCGCCGCGCGGCCGGCGTCCTGGCCGGGGAAGTTCTGGGTGGCGATGCGCAGGGTCTTGAGGCCCTCGCGCCACTGGTTGCGCGCGAAATAGAGCGAAGCAAGCTTGCGCAGCGTCTTCAGTTCCAGCCCGTCGCCGCGCCAGCGGAAGCGCAGCTTCTCCAGCCGGTCGATGGCCTGGCCCGGCGTGATCGCGCCTGCAGCCAGTGCGGCATTGGTGTGGTGAAAGATCGCCGCTGCCGCCAGCTGTTCGTTGCCGCCCGCCTCCACGGTGGCAAAATGGGCGTCCGCGTCCTGATAGCGATTCTGGGCCGCCAGAAGGCGCGCTTCCAGCAGCTCGGAATGCAGTGCTTGTTCCGGCGACAGGTTCCTGGGTGCGCGCGCCAGCGCCGCGTCGGCCAGGTCGAGCCGCCCCAGCGACAGCGCGGCCTCCGCATCGGCCAGCGCCGCTTCGGCCTGCCAGGATTCGGGATAGCGGCGCATCACCGGACCGGCCTGTTCCAGATGGGCATGCGCGTTCTGCCAGTCTTCCAACCGGGCATCGACAAGCCCGCGCCACAGCGCGGCATGGCGGTCGGCATCGAACGATGGGCCCGCCAGGTCGTCATGGGCATCGCGATAGCGGCCCATCATGTATTCGGCCGCCGCCTTCACCGTGACAAGCCGGGCGTCGCCGGTCTGCGCCGGATCCTGCGCCTGCATCAGCCGGACCAGGCCAAGCGCCTCGGCGGCGAAGCCGTTGGCAAGATAGAAGCGTGCCAGGGTCAGGCGCGTGTCGGTGGCGGCGCCTGCGGGAAGATGCGCGATGGCCTGCGTCAGGCGGCGCTCGGTGGCCAGAAAGCTGGCGCCGGCGGTGGCGCCCCAGCGGGCGAAATCCAGATAGGACGGGCCGTCGCCGAAGCGCGCCACGGCCGACGGCGACTGGGGCGCGGGCATCTGCGGCGGCGTCAATGCAAGTCCCAGGGGCCGCGCGATGGTCACGCGCGAGCGGGACACGGAGATGGCAAGGTCGTCGGACCACGGCGTGATCACCAGGCCCGATGCGCTGGGCAGCGTGGCGAAGTCGGCGAAATTGCGCGGCGCGGGCATGCCCTGGCCCGGCGTGCCGGGGATCACGGTCAGCACGTCGCCGCTCGTGGGATCGGTGATCTGGAAGGCGTGGTCGGCGCCCGGCAGCAGGGTCGAGAGCGAGGCGCGCCGGGGATCGGACTGGTTGCGGGCAAACCCGATCGCCGCCGCGGGCGGGGCCGCGCCGGGCGCGATATCAATCTCAAGGTTCGTGCCATTGGCGCGGGCGGCGATGCCCGCCGGCGCGCGCAAGGTGATGCGCAGAATCCCCAGGCCGTTGCTGGAGGCCGCTTCCACTCCGGCGGCATAATCGCCCAGCCCTGCCTTCAGGCTTTTCGCATCAAAGGCAGGCGCGTTCTCGATCACGATCCAGGCCGTGAGCCCGCGTACGAATGCGGCCGACGGCAAGGCCCCCAGCCCCTTGAAGGCGATGTGCACGCCGTCGCGGGTGCGCCGCGCGTCTGCGGCGGGCGTGGCCTCCGCCACCGTTTCGGGCGCGGCTGGTGCTTTTTCCTCCGCTTTTCCGGCGGGCTTCGCGGGACTGTCCGGTTTCGCCGCGGGCTTGCCCGAAAGCTGCTGGGCAACCTGGGCGATGGCCTGGGCCTGCGGGGCGCTCAGGCCTTTGGCGGGCGTCATCGCCGTCACGGCCGGTTTCGCGACGCCGGGCGGGGCATAGGCCGCGCCTTCGGTCTTCGGCGCCAATATGTCCAGCACCACATGGGTGCCGTCCTTGAAATCGTGATAGCCGGAATCGGAATCGGTTTCGAATTCGATCACCGTGCTCGTGCCGTCCAGCCGCCAGGATGCGTTCTTGACCCAGGGCGGGGCGAAGCGCGCAACGGCGGAAACATCGGCGCGCGCGGGCGCATTGAAACGGACGGTCATTTTGCCCGCGCCGGGAAACACCTGATAGGACACGTCGCGCGGCCAGTCGAACACCAGCCGGGTGAAGTTCGAATAGGCGCCGGTGCGCAGCTTGATCTGCGGCAGCGAGGCGATGTCCAGCGGCTTGGGTTTTGGGGCCGCGGGCGGCATCAGGTCAGGCATGGTGCCGGCAAAGTCGGGCGGCGCAAGGTCCACCACGGCGCGATCGCCAACCTGACTGACGTGCAGCTTCACCGGCTGGACCAGGGTGAGGCGCAGCGTGCGGCCATCCGGGTCGGCGCGGCCGCTGGTGATCACGCGGGGCATCGCGGCCACGATGGCGGCGGCGTCGATGCCGGGCTTCGCGCTGAAGGCGATGGTCAGCACGCCGCTTGTGGTGCTGGCGCTGATCTTTGCCTGTGTCTCGAAGGTCAGGCGGCCATAGCCGTCCTGGATGCGGCCGGTGACGCTGTCCGCCCACACGTCATGGCAGGTGGCATCGGCCGCGGCGCAAAGCGCCATCGCCAGGCAGATGCTGCGAGCGGTGCGGATCACGGACAGGCCCCTTCCTCGGGCCGATCTTCGCCGGGCGGTGTTAACCCCTGGTTAAGCACGATCGCGGCCGGCTTCCCTCAGCTTTTCGGGGTCTTGGTGGTTGCGGGGGCAGCGGCCGCCTTGGCGGCAGCAGCAGGCTTGGCGGCGGCCCTGGCGGGAGCGGGCTGGCCGGCGGCTGTTGCCGGCTGGGCCGGGTTGGGCGCGTCGGTCGCCTCGGGCAGGGCCAGCCGGTCGGCCAGCTTGACCGTCAGCGCCTTGGCGTTGTCCGCCGTCATGCTGGCCAGCACAAGCGCCAGCACGTCGGATTTCATCTGCTGCGCCACCGGCACGGCCACAGTGTCGGGAAGCTGGTCGAAGATGCGCGCCGCGTCCCTGGGCTTCATGCTCGAATAGGTCTTCACCAGGGCGGCGACCTGGGCCTTCTGCGCTTCGTCGCGCTGTGCCAGAAGGCCGTCGATCTGCGCCTGTAGTTGCTTGAGCTGGGCGATCTTGGCGTCCACGCGGCTTTCGGCGGCGGCCAGCATGGTAGCCTGGATGTTCAACTGGCTTTCCCGCGCATCCAGCTCGCGGCGGCGCCGGGCCAGGCTGCCAAGCACGTCCACCGTGCCGGTGCTGGCGGTCTGGTCCTCCTCGCTTCCGGCATAATCGCGGTTGGCGGGCACGGGTTCGGCGGCCGCCGCGGCGGGCTTCGTCTCGCCTTGCGCATAGGCCGCATGCACCAGCCCGCTGGTCTTGAGCACCAGCAGCCCGCTCCCCACCGCGATCACGGTGGGCAGCAGCCGGAAGATGCGCATCCTGCGGCGGAGATTCATGAAATGGCCCTTTCCAGGCGGCTGAGGATCGATGTGGAAGGCAGCGGCATGTCGACGATCTCGCGGGCCACGCGCGGCTGTGTGGCCGCGCTTTCCATGCGGTTCGCGATGCGCTCGCCCGAAGCGGTCAGCACCGAGAGTTCATCGATGTGCAGGCGCGCGCGTTTCAGCCGCTCGTCCAGCGTGGCCGCGGCCTCGCCGGCTGCCGCCTTCAGTGCGCGCAACGACGCGCCCGCACCGGCAATGGCCATGTTGAGTTCGCCGACGGTGCGGTTCAGGCCTTCCTGCCCCTTGCGCACGGCGGCCAGGCGCCGCTCCAGCACCACGCAATAGCAGAGCGTGGCGGCCAGAAGCGCGTCCATCGCCAGTTCCAGGAAGAAAGTCAGGTCCGGATGGAAAGCGGCAAGAGAGGGAAGGAAATTCATGTCTGGTCCTTTCCTGAAATCAGAGGAAGCGGGAAGCGTCGGTGCGCTCGATGGCTTCGTCCACGCGCACGGCGACGGATGTTCCCACGCGCCCCATCCGCCCGGTCAGCAGCGGCACGCCGCCGCAGCGCAACTGGATGCGGGAATCGGGCCCGGCGTTGAGCATCAGGGTCTGGCCCACTTCCAGGTTCATCACCTGGCGCAGCGGCATGGTCTGTTCGTCGAGGATGGCGTCGATGTCCACACGGGTCGACCAGAGCTCGGTCGCCAGATGGCCTTCCCAGATGGAATCGCGGCCGAACTTCTCGCCCATGAACTGCTGCAGCAGCAGCTTGCGGATGGGCTCCAGCGTGGCATAGGGCAGAAGCAGTTCGGTGCGCCCGCCGCGGTCTTCCATGTCGATGCGCAGCTTGACCAGGATGGCGGCATTGGCGGGGCGCGCGATCGCCGCGAAGCGCGGATTGGTCTCAAGCCTGTCCAGGCTGAAATTCACCGGCGTCAGCGGCTCGAAGGCCGTGCACATGTCGGCCATGATCACTTCGATCATGCGCTGGACCAGCGTGCGCTCGATGGTGGTATAGGGCCGGCCCTCGATGCGCATGGCGCTCGACCCGCGCCGCCCGCCCAGCAGCACGTCCACGATCGAATAGATCAGGTTGGAATCGACGGTGAACAGGCCGTAATTGTCGAGTTCCTCGGCGCGGAACACCGCCAGGATCGCGGGCAGGGGGATGGAGTTCAGATAGTCGCCGAAGCGGATCGAGGTGATCGAATCCAGGCTCACTTCGACATTGTCGCTGGTGAAGTTGCGAAGGCTGGTGGTCATCAGCCGCACCAGGCGGTCGAAGACGATCTCCAGCATCGGCAGGCGCTCATAGCTGACCAGCGCCGAATTGATGATGGCGCGCACGCCCGATTTGTCCTGCGCCTGCTCGCCCGCCGTGTCGAAACCCAGCAGCGAGTCGATCTCCTCCTGGTTGAGCACGCGCTCGGCCGAGCCGGCGGAATCGGCCGCCGCCTCGAACGCTGCGGCCTGTGCGGCCTCTTCGGGTGAAAGTGTCTCGTCAGCCATGTCTTGCCTGTCCGAACCGGATTACTGGACGATCATTTCCTTCAGCAGCACGTCGCGCACATGATAGGGCGCGGCCGCCACATTCACGCGGCGCAGCAGCTCTTCCTTCAGGCGCAGCACACCCGCCGAACCTTTGAGGTCGTCGATCCTCAACTCGCGCAGATAGGCCTGGAACTGGTCGGTGATGCGCGGCATCAGCGGCTGGATGGCGGCCTTGTGCTCCTCATCATCCAGTTCCAGCGATATGCCCAGCTTGAGATAGGCGGGCGAGCCGTCGGGGCTCTGGATATTGACCAGGATGTCCTGCATGTCGCTGAAGGCGACCTTGGGCGGGGTCAGGGGCACATCGTCGGCCTTGGCCTCCTGCGCGCCGCCGGATTTCTGGAACAGAAGAAAGTATGCGCCGGCGCCGCCGCCGCCCACGACGAGCAGCAGCGCGGGCACGGCGATCATCAGCGTCTTCCGTGTCAGGAAGCGCCCAAGGCCCTTCTTCGCCGGAACGTCGCCTGCGCCTTCCGGCTTCTCGCCGTCGGCGTCCATCTCGGGACTTGCGTCTTTCTTCGCCATGGAATGTCCGGCCTCTCGTCGTGCGGCGACGTTAGGCAAACGTGGTTAAGGAGTGGTTCAAATTGCCGGGTGCGGCCCGTTTCACCCGGCAGCTTTTTCCTGCCGCATGGCACGGCGTGCCGGAAAGCCCCGAAAACCGGGCCTTTCGCGCTGGCACGGCGACTGCACGGATCGGCGTGCCGGACCAGAAAGGATCCGAGGGACGCCATGGACAATTCACTTCTTGTTAGTCTTTCACATCAGCTCGCCGCCTACCGGGCGATGGATGTGCTTGCCAACAATATTGCCAATGTCTCCACGCCGGGGTTCAAGCGCGAATCCTCGAAGTTCGAGGAATACATCGCCCGCATGCGCCCGGCCGAGGGACAGAAGGGCCTGCAGAACGTCAGTTTCGTGAAGGATGCGGGCACGCTGCGCGACCAGAGCCAGGGCAATATCGAACAGACCGGCGCGACCTATGACGTCGCGATCCAGGGGGGCGGCTATTTCGCGGTCCAGACCCCCCAGGGCCTGCGCTACACCCGCGACGGGCATTTCTCGCTCGACGCGAGCGGCAACCTCGTCACCAGCCAGGGTTACCAGGTGCAGGGCGACGGCGGGGCCATCACCATCGCGCCCACCGACGGCGACATCATGATCGCGCCCGACGGCACCGTCTCCAGCGTGGTCAACGGCGTGGGCACCCAGCTCGCCAAGCTGCGCGTGGTGGATTTCGCCAATCCCGCGGCGATGACGCGCGAAGGCGGCAACCTCTATTCCACGACCCAGGCGCCCGTCACCCCGCCCATCGTCACCGTGCGGCAGGGCTCGCTGGAAAGCTCCAACGTCCAGCCGGTGGTCGAGATCAGCCACATGATCGAGATGATGCGCGCCTATGAGGCGACCGCCACGCTGAGCAAATCCCAGGAAGACATGATGCGCCAGGCCATCGACAAGCTTGGCACCATGCCGAGTTAAGGAGACACGGACATGAGAGCCCTTTCCATCGCCGCCACCGGCATGTTGGCCCAGCAGACCAATGTGGAAGTGATCGCCAACAACCTGGCGAACATGAACACCACCGGCTTCAAGCAGCAGCGCGCCGAATTCACCGACCTGCTCTACCAGAACATCCAGACGCCCGGCTCGCAGACCTCCGACCAGGGCACCTATGCGCCCAACGGCATTCAGCTCGGCGCGGGCGTGCGCACCGCCGCGGTCTATCGCATCACCACCCAGGGCGACCTCAAGAGCACGGGCAATCCCTATGACGTGGCGATCCAGGGGCCGGGCTATTTCCGCATCCAGCAGGCCGACGGCACCGACGCCTATACCCGCTCGGGCAACTTCTCGCTTTCGCCCCAGGGCCAGCTTGTGACGCAGGACGGGTTGCTGGTGCAGCCGGGCATCGCCATTCCGCAGAACACCGTCAGCGTGACCATCAATGCCCAGGGCCAGGTCAACGCCACCATCGCGGGCAACTCCACACCCCAGACCGTGGGCCAGCTGGAGTTGACGCGCTTCCCCAACGAGGCGGGCCTGAATTCCATCGGCAACAATCTTTATCTGGAAACGCCCGGATCGGGCACGCCCCAGGCGGGCGTTCCGGGCTCGACCGGCTACGGCACCATCCAGCAGGGGTTTCTCGAAACCTCGAACGTCAATTCGGTGGACGAGATCACCGCCCTGATCACCGCCCAGCGCGCCTACGAGATGAACTCCAAGGTGATCTCGGCGGCGGACGAAATGCTCCAGAACACCGCGCGCCTTGGCTCGTGAATGAGACAGTGAGGATCAAGCCGATGACGTTCAACCTTCGCTCCGCCCCGCGCATCCGCGTGCTGCTGTTCCTGACGGCGCTGCTGGCCGCGGCCACCGGGCTGCTGCGCGCCTCCGCCGCCTTCGCGGCGACTTCGGTGCGGATCGTCGTTCCCGTCCACGACATCGCCCGCGGTGACGTGATCGGGGAAAGCGATCTGACCTATGCCACGGCTGACGGCGCCGCGCTGATGTCCGGCATCGCCCTCCGCATGGAAGATGTCAAAGGCCTGCAAGCGCGCCGCGTGCTGGCGGCGGGCCAGCCCTTCCGCGGCGATGACCTGCGCCGGCCCATCGTGGTCGCCAAGGGCCAGACCGTGACCATGCAGTTCAGCGCGCCCGGCGTGGAACTCACCGCCATGGGCCGCGCCATGGGCGAAGGCGGGGTGGGCGACACCGTGACCGTCCAGAATCCCGCCTCCTTCCGCATGATCGCCGCCACCGTGACCGGGCCGGGCACGGTGCGCGCCTCGGGCGGACCCATCTCGTCTCCCAACACGCTTGCCCGCCGATAGGACCCAGCCATGCGCACCATGCTTCCCAGGCTTTCTGCCGCCCTTTTGATGGGGGCCAGTCTTTCCGCCTGCTCGGCGGTGGACCGGATCGAGAATATCGGCCAGGCGCCCAGGCTGGCCGCCGTCGGCAATCCGGCGGGCGCCCAGATCGTGTCCGAGATTCCCAGCCCCGTGCCGATCAGCCACGCCAACAATTCGCTGTGGCAGCCCGGCGCGCTGAGCTTCTTCCACGATCCCCGCGCCACCAAGGTGGGCGACGTGATCACCGTGAACGTCTCGGTCGCCGATGCCGCCAAGATGCAGAACACGACCTCGCGCTCGCGCACCAATTCCGACGACGCCAACCTGACCAACTTCTTCGGGCTGGAAAAGGTGATGCCCAGCGTCATGGACCCCGCGAACGTGGTCAAGATGGGCTCCGACAATTCCAATGTCGGCGCGGGCTCCATCAACCGGGCCGAAACGATCAACATGACGCTGGCGGCGCTGGTGGCCCAGGTGCTGCCCAACGGAAACCTGGTGATCGACGGCCATCAGCAGGTGCGAGTGAACAACGAACTGCGCGACATGCGCGTGTCGGGCATCGTGCGCCGTGAGGACATCACCCAGGACAATACGGTGAACCTGTCCCAGATCGCCGAAGCGCGCATCGCCTATGGCGGGCAGGGCACCATGAGCGACGTGCAGCAGCCGAGATACGGCTCGCAGCTGTTTGATATCATCATGCCCTGGTAGGCTGCTTGATCGATCCCCTCTGTCACAATGCGGGCCGGGTAGGCCCGGCACCCCGCTGTGACATCTCCCCCTTCGGGATGCTTCGCATCGAAGGGGAAGAAAGCCGGTGCCCGGCGGGCGGGCGCTCCGCGGCTGCGCTGCGGGGCTCGCCTTCAAGCAAAAGGCCGGCGATCATGCCGGCCTTTTCGTTTCGGGAAATCAATCGTCCCTGTAAACCTTCTCGCGCCGTTCGTGGCGTTCCTGCGCCTCTATCGACAGGGTGGCGATGGGGCGGGCGTCCAGCCGCTTGAGCGAGATGGGCTCTCCGGTTTCCTCGCAGAACCCATAGGAGCCGTCTTCCAGCCGGCGCAGCGCCGCGTCGATCTTGGCGATCAGCTTGCGCTGGCGGTCCCGCGTGCGCAGTTCCAGCTGGCGTTCCGCTTCGGTCGAGGCGCGGTCGGCCAGGTCCGCATGCGGCACGGTTTCCGCCTGCAGGTTCTGGATGGTTTCGCGGCTTTCCTTGAGGATTTCCTCTTTCCAGAGATTGAGCTTCTGGCGGAAATACTCCCGCTGGCGCTCGTTCATGAAAGGCTCGTCTTCCGACGGCCGGTAGTCGGCGGGGACGACAGTTCCCATGCACACTCCCTTCGACGCGAACTCTGACGCAAACGGCGGGACTCAATGCGAAACCCGCCTTGAGGGCCGGGGTTATAGCGGCGGCCAAATTCCCCGGCAATCACTATTGCGGCACGGCGCCCTGTACGCACAGAAAAGAGCCAGGAAGCCTGGAAAACCCCGCTTTCCAGCCATTTCCGGTCACAGCCCGGTCACAGGCGCCGGCACGGCGGATGTGTCTCCGCGGTAACAAAAGTGTCTGCGAAACACGGTCTGTGCGTCACGAAATGTTTTTCGAGGGGCACGAAACTGCGCCCCGTACCCAGCTTTTCCTCCCTGTCGCAAAAGCCCTCCCAAGGAGCCTCCCATGGACACGACCAATTTCGAGACCGGACCGGCCAAGGCCGCCTCCCAGTTGAACGATGCGCTGGTGCAGATGGCCGAGTGTCAGCGCACCCTGATCCAGGAAATGACCCAATATGCCAGGGACGAAACGCAGCGCTTCGTCAATCTGCGCATGGAACGCAACGGCGCGGCGCTGGACAGGCTCCAGAGCTGTCACGGCATTTCCGGCCTGATCGGCACGCAGCAGGAATGGATGCGCGACCTGCTGCAGGACTATATCGGCCAGCAGCTGCGCCTGGCCGGGGCGCTCCGCGGCATTGCCCAGAACGCCGTGGCCACGGCCACCGAAGTGGCATCCGAGAATATCGACCGGATGCAGCATGAGGCGGCCGGCATGGCCCGACAGGCCGGGGAACAGGTCAGCGCCATGGCCCAGGCCGTGGCCGACGGGCAGAGCGACTATCTCCAGCCGACCCAGCACTGAGGCGCTGCACCGAGGCACCGGAAAGGAACGCGGCCGGCGCGTGGCCTGCCGGCCGCTGGTCACCCGTCAGTTGGCCGCCCGTCAGCCGCCCATCGCCTGGGTGGCGCTGTCGAGCCTTGCCGCATAGGCGTCCAGCACGCCCGCCGTCAGCCCGATATAGGTGGGCACATCGGCGAACCGTTCCTCGGTGATGGCTTCGGTGATGCCGGGCAGGGTGGTGACGCCATAGCCGATATAGCGGCCGGGCGCATAGATCAGGTTCTTGAACCAGGGCCGTCCGGGCAGGCCCTGATCGGCCAGCAGCGTCTGGTCGATGTCCTGCATGAGGGCCTGGAGTTTCGCCTTCTGCGCGGGGGACAGCGATGCGCCTTTCGCCGCCAGCGCCGCCTCATATTTGCCGGCGCTGTCCGACAGATGCGCAAGCGCCTTGTCCAGCGGCGCAAAGTCGAACTTCGGCACCGGCTTCATGGGCACCGGATCGCCATGCGGCCTGCTGGGATCGGCGGCAATGGCATAGGCATGCACCGTCAGCAGCTTCTGCTGCTCTTCCGCCGCGCTGCGCTGGCTGTCGGCCAGCCTTTCGACGCGGGCGACATATTGCTTGATCGCGCCCGCGAAAGCGGCCGGCCGCTGGACCGGCAGGTCGGCATCGGCGGCCGCCAGCACCGTATGGCCCACCACCTGGGCCAGCACCTTGCCATAGACCAGGCCCGGATCGTCGAAGTTCATGTGATGTTCGAAAGTGTCGTAGCGGGAGTGATAGACCCCGCCGCCCGCGCTTTCCCCGCCGATGCCATAATCCAGCGTGGTGACGCCCAGATGGTCGAGGAAGGTGGAGAAGTCCGAGCCCGATCCGGCGGGCGCCACCGGCAGTTCCGCCGCGGGATCGGCCAGCCTTTGCCGCTCGGCCCGCGCGTCGGGGCCCGCGCCCTCTCCGCCGCCCGGTTCGGTCAGCAGGCGCAGCCGCGCGCGCTCTTTCACGCTGACATGGCTTTCCGGGTCGGTGATCCCGGCGGCCACCTGGCTGAACAGGCCGCCCAGATCCTGGTTACCCGAGGCACGCACGAAGCCGCGCGAATTGCCGTCGGTGTTGATGTAAAGCACGGCCTTCTTCTTCAGCTCGTCGCCATGGGTTTCCGCCCATTCGGTGGAGCCCAGCAGCATCGGCTCCTCGCCGTCCCAGCTGGCATAGACGATGGTGCGTTTGGGCCGCCAGCCGGTCTTGAGCAGCCCGCCGATGGCGCGCGCCTCGTCCAGCAGCGCCACCTGGCCCGACAGCGGATCGCTGGCCCCTTCCACCCAGCCGTCATGGTGATTGCCGCGCACCACCCACTGATCGGGGAAGGTGGAGCCCTTGATGGTGGCGATCACGTCATAGACCGGCTTGATGTCCCAGCTCGACTTGACCATCAGATGCACGGGCGGCCCGTCCGGTCCCACGCGATAGGTGATGGGGAGCGCCCCGCGCCAGTTCCTGGGCGCGACGGGCCCGGTCATCGCGGCCAGCAGCACCTGCGCGTCGCCGTAAGAGATGGGCAGCGCGGGGATCTTCAGCACCGAAGGCGCGGTCTGCCAGGTCAGGCGCTTGGCGTTCCGGGTCGCGCCCACCCCCGGCGTCAGCGGGTCGCCGGGATAGAGCATCATGTCCATGGCCGAGCCGCGCTGGATGCCCTGCGGCGGACGCGCGGGCCCCTTGGGATAGACGGCTTCCTGCGCATAGCCGTCATCGGCGGGATCGGAATAGATCAGGCAGCCGATCGCGCCATGCTGATAGGCCAGCAGCGGCTTGACCCCGCGCCACACCTCGCCATAGCGGGTGATCACGATCTTGCCCTTCACGCTGATGCCCAGGCGGGCAAGCTGCCTGTAGTCGGCCTCGGTGCCGTAATTCACATAGACCAGCGGCGCGGTGACGTCGCCATCGCCCTGATAGGCCAGAAGCGCCGGCAGTGCGGGCTGGGTCTCGCGCGAACTGCTGTCGCCGGGAATGGGCGGCTCCTGCAGCGTGGCCTTGAAGCCGCCCATCTCCACCGCCTCGCTGATAGGGGTGGGGAACAGCACCTGGAACGTCTCGATCTTCGCGTCCCAGCCGAAGGTCTTGAACTGCTGCAATTCCCACTCGGCATTCTGCTTGTCGTGCGGCGAGCCCACATGATTGGGCTCGGCCGCCATCAGCTTCAGCCAGGCGGTCTGGTCGGCGCTGGAAAGCTGGGCGTCGAACTGCTGCTCCAGCGTGCCCTGCGCGAAAGCCGACGAGCCCAGAAGCAGGAACGCCGCGGAGAACAAGACCGGATGCTTCATCGCCCAACCCCTCCAGGATAGGCGCAAAGCCTAGCAGCGGGGGGCCGGGCGGTCACACCTCAAGGCGGCCTGTGCATTGATGGAAAACAGCAATCTTGGCGCGGCCAGCCGGGGTTTTTAGCGAATCCCGCCAAGATGAACGCGCGCGCAAGGTTGGGCGCGCCCGGGCGAATCGTCTCGCATGGCGGCGGCGTCATAAAACTTTCACGCCAATAGGCTGAAAGGACCCGCACAGAGGGCTCGGCCAGGGCATGCCGAAATACAATGAAATGGCGGACGACCAGGTTCTTTTGACCGACCTCGACAGGCGCTTTCGCGCACCGCTGATGGCGTATTTCCTGCGCAGGACCCAGGACCGCCAGGACGCCGAAGACCTCACGCAGGATACTTTCGCGCGGCTGGTCGGAGCGTCCGGCAGGCTCGAGGCCCATACGCATGCCCCGGCCCTGGTCTTCCGCGTGGCCGCCAACCTGCTCAAGGACCGCAAGCGGCGGCAGGCCGTCCATAAGCAGACGCCGTTTTCGGCCCTGGACGAAGACATGATCGATGCGATTTCCAGTCGAATCGCGGAGGGAATAGAACCCGAGCGCGTTCTTATAGGTCAGGAGAACCTTGCGGAAGCCTGCAAGGTGCTGGAAGGGCTGGAGGACCGTACACGGACCATATTCGTCCTGTACCGGCTGGAAGGCATGAAGCACAGGGACATCGCCGCGCGCCTGGGGATCGGTCTGTCGACGGTGGAAAAGCACTGCATGCTTGCCATCGCTGCGCTGGCCGCGCGGTTTTCCGGCAGGTGCCCATGAACGCAGAGGCCCGCGCGGCGGCCGAACGGCTTCTCCAGGCGGCAAGCTGGTATATGAAAGTCCAATCCGGCGAAATGGATCGCGCGGCTTTCGCGGCCTGGCTGGCCGATCCGCAGAATGCCGACGCCTGGGCGCGGGCAAATCGCGCGATGGGCGTGATCGCCGATCATGCCGGCGGCCGCGCGATGGCTGGTTTCCGGCGCGCCGCATTGGAAGACATGCAGCAGGCCGGCCGCCGCAGATCGTCCCTGCGATGGAAAATGGCGATCGCGGCCATGCTGCTGGCCGGGCTGCTTGGCGGCGGCGCCTATTACCGGCTTACCGCCCCCGACGACTATCGCACCGCGTTCCATGAAAGGCGGGTCGTGACGCTGGCCGACGGCTCCAGGATCGCGCTCGATTCCGACAGCGAGGCCACCGTCCGATACACAAAAGGCGCCCGCAACATCCGGCTGGTGAAGGGGCAGGCCCGTTTCGACGTCGCGCACGATGCCTCGCGGCCCTTCTCGGTTTCCGCCCGCGACGAGAAGATCGTGGCCACGGGCACGGCATTCAATGTCGACATCACCCAGCCTCGGACCCTGGTGACGCTCATCGAAGGTCATGTCGTCGTGTCCGGCGGCAACAGCCTGCGCTCTTTTGTGTCGGGTCTCGTATCCGCGTCGCCGCGGCGCCGTCCCGTCGCGCTTCATGCCGGCCAGCAACTGGCGGCGGCGCCCGACCTGGCGCCGGTCGTCTCGACGGCCGACATGCGGGCGGCGCTGGCCTGGACCAGCGGGCAACTCATCTTCGACAACCAGCCGCTGCCGGACGTCGTCGCGCGGGTCAACCGTTATGCGCGCCGGCCCGTCGTCATCGCCGATCCGCGCCTTGAGCAGTTGCGCATCAGCGGATCGTTCAACACCGGCGACGTGGCGGGATTCCTCGACATCGTCACCCATTACCTCCCGGTGGAACGGACGACGGACGCCGATGGAAATATCGCGCTGCGCGAAAAATAAGTTTTCGTGACATGCGCGCTTTTCCATTGGGCCGTTCCGGAAGGCTGTTGTCTGCTTCGGCAACGATGACGCTGGAATGTCTGGGGATGCCCGGAAAGAATAGACGCCGCGTGCGGATGCGCGGCTCCGCGCTGGCGCTGGCCTGGCATTGCATGGTTTCCGGCCCGTCCTTCGCCCAGGCGTCTTCTTCTGATGCGTTCGACATCCCGGCCGAGCCCCTGTCGAAGGCGTTGCACGATTATGCGGCCGCCTCCGGACGGCAGATCATCTTTCTGGATGCCGACGTGGCCGGCAGGACCGCGCCGGCGCTGAAAGGGGAATATCCGGCCGATCGGGCCCTGGAGCTCCTGCTGGCGGGCACCGGCCTGATCGTGGACCGGTCCTCCGGCGCGGGCATCATGGTGCGCGCGCCCGTGAAGAAAGTCCGCGCCGGTCTGGAAGAGGGGCCGGTCAACCTGCCGGGCGAAAGCGTGACGGTCACCGGTACGCGCGTGATGCGCGCAGGCTTTGAGACGCCCACGCCCACTACCGTGCTTTCCATCGACGACATGGCCAGAAGCGGCAATGCGAATCTGTATGACACGCTGGCCGACCTGCCCGAAGTCGGCGGCGGCCTGTCGCCGGCCACCAGTCCCGCCAGCGGCAATTATATCGGCAACACCAATGTCGCCCTGCGCGGCCTGGGCGCGGCGCGCACGCTGGTGCTGGTCGACGGCGCACGCGCCACCCCATCGTCCATCTACGGCACCGTCAGCATCAGCCTGATCCCCCAGGCGCTGGTCAAGCGGGTGGAATTGGTGACCGGCGGCGCCTCTGCCCAGTGGGGCTCCGACGCCATCGCAGGCGTGGTGAATTTCATCCTGGATCACGATCTCGACGGCATCCGGGGCAGCGTTCAGGGCGGCGCCTCGGATTATGGCGATGCCCGGAACTATCTCGTTTCATTCGCGGCCGGCCGGCACTTCGCCGGCGGCAAGGCGTATCTGGAGATATCGGGCGAAGCCGGCGACAACAGCGGCGTTCCGGCCATGTCGCGCGGCTGGCTCAGGGCGGGCTGGCAGACCATCGCCAATCCCGACGCGACAGCCGCTTCCGCTTCCAACCCGCGATACCTGATCGTTCCGGACGTGCGCACGGCGAACGCCGCCTATGGCGGAGTGATAACCTCCGGCCCGCTGAAGGGCATCCAGTTCGGCCCCGGTGGTGTTCCCGCCATCTTCAACTATGGCGCCGATGCCAGCGCCGCGACCATGACCGGCGGCGACGGCGTCCTCCGGGATTCGATGATAAGGATAGCGGCGCCGCTCAGCCGCCAGGTGGGCTATGGCCTGTTTTCCTATGACCTGACGCCCGGTCTGCAGGCCTATATCCAGGCATCCTATGGCCATACCCTGACCGTCACGCCCCTGACGCTTCCGGGCAGCGGGCCGGATACCGCGATCAACATCCAGGCCGACAACGCCTTCCTGCCCGCCGCGATCAAGGCGGCGATGGCCGCGAACAGGATCACCAGCTTCACTATGGGCCGCTGGTCGTCCGACTATGCCATGAACATCATCCATTACGATGTGGAGACGCTGCGCGTCGGCGGCGGATTCAAGGGCCGCTTCGGGAACGGATGGGCGTGGGACGTCAACTATTATTATGGCGGAACCAACAACCCCATCAAAACCTACAACAACCAGAACACGGCGCGCTACGATCTCGCCGTCGATGCCGTGATCGACCCGGCCACGGGCGCGGCGGTCTGCCGTTCGACTCTGCAAGACCCCGGCAATGGCTGCGCGCCGCTGGACCTGTTCGGGCCCGGCGCGCCCTCGAAGGCGGCGGTGAAGTATGTCATGGGCACGTCGCTGAAAACCTATGACGTGCGCCAGGCCAATGCCGCCGCCACGCTGAACGGTGTGCCCTTTTCCATCTGGGCGGGCCCGGTGTCTCTGGCAACGGGGGTCGAATTCCGGCACGAAAGCGTCAACGTCACGGCCGATCCCGTTGCCGCATCCGGCGGATGGGGCGTCAGCAGCCAGGTGCCTTTCCACGGCGGGATCGTGGTGTGGGAAGGGTTCGGCGAGCTGGTCGCGCCCCTGGTGAAGGGCGAAAGCTGGGCGCAGGAAATCGATCTCGATGCCGCCCTGCGCGAAACCGGCTACAGCACCTCGGGCAACATAACGACATGGAAGGCGGGCCTGTCCTGGGCCGTCAACGGCAGCCTGCGCCTGCGCGCGGACCGGTCGCGCGATTATCGCGCGCCCGCCCTGACCAGCCTTTATCAGGGCGGTTCGTCCGCCAACACCACCGTGATCGACAGGTTCACCGGCCAGTCCGCCTATATCTACATGCCGCAGACCGGCAATCCGGGTCTCAGGCCCGAAACCGCCGACACCACCACCGCCGGTCTTGTGCTGACGCCGGCCGTCCTGCCCGGCCTTGCCGCATCGATCGACTATTACGACATCCAGGCGAAAGCCCTGATCGTGGCGATCGGCGCGCAGGAGATCATCGATAACTGCTACTATCAGGGCGCCGGCTGCCTTCTGCTGACCCGCAACGCGGGCGGCATGCTGACCGAGGTTCCGGCGAGTTACGCCAATCTGCAATCGGCCCGCACCAACGGGATCGATCTGGAGGCGGAATACAGGATTCCCGGCGCCCGGTTGTGGGGCGAAGGCCTTGGCGATCTCGCATTCCATTTCGTGGGCAACTATCTCGGCCTCATGAGTTACAGCCAGCCGGGCACCGCGGTGACGCGCCTGGCCAACAGGCTCTCCTATACCGCCGTGACGGATGGGCTCAGCGGCGGGCCGCGCTGGCGCTTCAGCCTGCGCGCGAGCTGGGATGGCGGCCCCTATGGCGTCAGCGTGACGGGACGCTATGCGGGCGGCGGCCGGATCGTCGGCACCCAATATACCGCAAGCGACTACAGCGTTCTGAAGGCGGGCAACCGCTTCTATACCGACTTCAACCTGCAGTACCGGCTGGGAGAAGATGTGCCGGGCGCGCCGGCGTTCTTCCTCGGCGTCCGGAATCTGTTCAACCTCGATCCGCCGATCACCGGCGGCACCAGCGTCGGTCAGGCGCCCACCGATTCGACCGTCTATGACGTGATCGGCCGTCAATTCATGGCGGGCATCCGCTTCCGTTACTGACGCGCGGGCGGCGCGCGGCGCGTTATCTGCGCCAACAACAAGTTTTCGTGACACCTGCGCTTTTGCGTAAGGGTCATCGGGGGTGCTGCGTTTTCTCTCGCAAGGATGCGGGTATCGCTGTCGAGGGGTGTTCATGCTTGAGAAGACTGTGCGCCGCGCGCTGATGCGCGGCTCTGCGCTTGCGCTGGTTGCCGGCTGTTTCGCGTTTGCCGGTTCGGCCCACGCCCAGACGTCCTTGAGCGACGGGGGCGCCGAATCCGTCACGGTCACCGGCTCGCGCGTGCAGCGCCCAGGGTTCGAATCGCCCACGCCCACGATGGTTCTTTCCGCGGGCGACATCGCCAGAAGCGGAAATTCCAACATCGCCGATACGCTGAACGACCTGCCCGCCGTGATGGGCTCAGGCACGGTGGAATCCTCCACCGCCGGCAGCAACTATATCGGCCAGAATGTACTGGCCCTGCGCGGCCTCGGCGCGCAGCGCACGCTGACCCTGGTGGATGGGCAGCGTTTCACGCCCACCAGCTACTGGGGCGTCACCAGCATCAACGTCATCCCGCAGGCGGAAGTGGAGCGGGTCGAGGTGGTGACCGGCGGCGCGTCGGCCCAATGGGGTTCCGACGCCATCTCCGGCGTGGTGAACATCATCCTGAACCACGACCTCGAAGGCATCAAAGGCAGCATCCAGGGCGGCACCACCGATTACGGCGATTATGCCAACTATCGCATCTCGGTGGCGGCGGGCCATACCTTCGCCGGCGGCAAGGCGCATGTGGAAATCGCGGGCGAGGCGGCCGACAACAACGGCGTCGGACCTCTGTCGCGGGACTGGCTGCGCGAGGGCTGGAGCACCATACCCAACCCCAATTCGCAGAAGACCGCGGCACAGCCCGCCAACCTTGTCGTCCCCAATGTCAGGACATCCGCGGCGGCGCCGGGCGGCGTGATCACCTCCGGCCCCCTCAAGGGCATACAGTTCGGCCCCGGCGGCGTGCCCATGCCCTTCAATTACGGCACCGATGTCGGCAGCAAGCTGATGGTCGGCGGCGATGGCGTCCTCAACGACACCATCGCGGCGGTGGCCTCCCCGGTCAGCCGCCAGGCCGGCTATGCCCGCTTCTCCTATGACATCCTGCCGAACCTACAAGCCTATGTGCAGGCCAACCTGGGCCATTCGCTGACCAACACGCCCCTGACGCTTTCGGCAAGCACCTACGACACGATCACGATCAAGAACGACAATGCCTTCCTGCCCGCCGCGATCAAAACGGCGATGGCCGCGAACAGGATCACCAGCTTCACCCTGGGCCGCTGGTCGCAGGACTATGCCATGAACGTCATCCACCAGGATGTCGAAACGCTGCAACTGTCGGGCGGGCTCAAGGGCAGCTTCGGCAACGGCTGGACCTGGGATGCCTATTACGGCTATGGCGGCACCAACAATCCGATCAAGGTCTTCAACAACCGCAATCTGGCCAATTATGCCCTGGCGATCGATTCGGTCATCAATCCCGCCACCGGCGCGGCGGTGTGCCGTTCGACCCTGACCAATCCGGGCAATGGCTGCGCGCCGCTCAATCCGTTCGGGCCGGGCTCGGTCTCCCAGTCGGCCATCGACTATATCAGCGGCACTTCGCTGAAGACCTATGACGAACGCCGGGCAATGGCGGCCCTCACCGTCAACGGCACGCCCTTTTCCACCTGGGCCGGGCCGGTGTCGCTGGCGGCGGGTGTCGAATACCGCCATGACGGCGGCAAGGTCACGGCCGATCCCATCTCCGTGGCCTCCGGCTGGGGCGTCTCCAGCCAGATTCCCTGGTCCGGCGCGGACACCGTCACCGAAGGTTTCGCCGAATTCGTCGTGCCCTTGGCGCATGACGAATGGTGGGCCAATGACGTCACCGTCGATCTGGCGGTGCGCGAAACCGGCTACAGCCTGACGGGGGTGATCACGACCTGGAAGGCAGGGGTGGACTATGCGATCAACGGCGACATCCGCCTGCGCGCCAACCGGTCGCGCGACTATCGCGCCCCCGATCTCGACACGCTCTATCAGGCGGGCTCCTCGGGGCACGGCAACATCACCGATCCGTCCACCAATCCACCCACGGTCTATCCTTCGGTCTATACGCCCAATACCGGCAACCTGGCGCTCAAGCCCGAGACCAGCGACACGACCACCGTCGGATTCGTGGCGACGCCGGGCTTCCTGCCGAACTTCGAATTGTCGGTCGATTACTGGGACATCCAGATGGCCAACGCGATCGTTAGCGTCTCGGCGCAGAACGCCGTCAACTACTGCTACAATTTCGGCATTTCCTGCGACCTGATCACGCGCGACGCATCGGGCGCGATAACCCAGGTCGAGGCGACGCACGACAATGCGCAGTCGGCCCGCAGAAGCGGCATCGACATCGAGGCGGAATACAGGGTCCCCGACGGCCAGTTTGGATGGAATGAGGGCTGGGGCGATCTGGCCTTCCATTACACGGGCACCTGGCTCGCGCTCGACAATTCCTCGCTGCCGGGCGCCGCGACGGTGCGGGAAGCCGGCGACGTCGGCTCCACGGCTTCAGGGGGGCTCAGCTTTTCGGGCGGGCCGCGCTGGCGCTTCAACCTCAGCGCGATCTGGGACCGGGGGCCTTTCGAGGCCAGCGTGACCGGGCGCTATGTTGGCGGCGGCGATCTTTTCGGCGCCAATGCCACGGCGGCCAACTATAACATCCTGAAGGCCAGCAACCGTTTTTATACCGACGTAAATTTCCAGTACCGTCTGGGCGACGATGTGCCGGGCTCTCCGGTGTTTTTCCTCGGCGTCCGGAATCTGTTGAACCTCGATCCGCCGACCGACGGGGAAACCAGCCTGGGGACCGTGCCCACCGTCTCGACACTGTATGACGCAATCGGGCGTCAGTATCTGGGCGGGATACGGTTCAGCCTGTGATGCGGCGGGTGTATCTGCAATGACAAGGAAGGGGCCATGAATCCGAAATCCTTTACGCGCCGGCGTCTTCTCCAACGCTCCGCCCAGATGGCCTCGCTCGCCGCGGCCTCGACGCTGATGCCGCCCAATGTGCGCAAATTGATGGCGCAGACGCCCAGACGCCCCGGCTCGCTCAAGGACATCAAGCATGTCGTCCTGCTGATGCAGGAGAACCGCTCCTTCGACCATTATTTCGGTACGCTGGCGGGCGTGCGCGGCTTCGGCGATCCCCGGGCGCTCACCCTGTCGCACGGCAAAAGCGTGTTCCACCAGCCGGACGGAGAAAACCCGGACGGCTATCTGCTGCCCTTCCATCTGGACAGCTTTGCGACCAACGCGCAGCAGATCCCGTCGACCAGCCACGCCTGGGCGGTGCAGCACCGCGCCTGGAACGGCGGGAAGATGGATCAGTGGCTGCCCGCTCATCGCGATGCCGACGGCGCCAAGGGCCCCTATACGATGGGCTATTTCAAGCGCCGGGACATTCCCTTCCATTATGCGCTGGCCGAGGCTTTCACCATCTGCGACGCCTATCACTGTTCGGTGATGGGGCCGACATGGCCCAACCGTCTTTACTGGATGACGGGCATGATCGACCCGGAAGGGAAATTCGGCGGTCCCATCATCCAGAACAAGGTGCCGACCGAAGGACTGCGCTGGAAAACCTATCCGGAACGGCTGGAAGAAGCCGGCATCAGCTGGCGCATCTACCAGCATGGCGACAAAAGCCAGCCCCATAACATGATGCGGGTCTTCTCGCGGTTCATGGGGGCGGCATCCGGCTCGCCGCTTCAGGTCAAGGGCCTGCCCGCGCCGGAAGACGGGCTGTTCGAATATGACGCGCTGCATGACCGCCTGCCCACCGTGTCGTGGATCTGCCCCAGCGTCGAGGCATCAGAACACCCCAAACAGACGCCCGCCGCCGGCGCCGAATTCATCGCCAGCAAGCTCGACGCGCTGGCCGCCAATCCCGACGTCTGGGCCAAGACGGTCTTCATCATCAATTACGACGAGAATGACGGGCTGTTCGACCATGTTCCCCCGCCGGTGCCGCCGGAAGGCACGCCGGGGGAATTCATCGACGGCCTGCCGATCGGCGGCGGCTTCCGCGTGCCCTGCATCATCGTCTCGCCCTGGACGGTGGGCGGCTGGGTCTGCAGCCAGCCTTTCGACCACACCTCGGTCCTGCAATTCGTCGAACACATCACCGGCGTGCGCGAGCCCAACATCACCGACTGGCGGCGCAAGACCTTCGGCGACCTGACGTCCGCCTTCCGCTTCGACGAGCCGGCCGCCAGGCCCCCGGTGCTGCCGGATACGGGCGGCCTGCTGCATCATGCCCATTACGCCGCCGCGAACCTGCCCCTGCCGCCCATTCCCGGCGGCGATCAGCAGGCGCCGGTCCAGGAAGCGGGCACGCGCAAAAAGGTCACCGATCGCTCCAAGGCCTGAGCGCCGGACGATTTGGGCTTGCGGTGAGGCGGCGGCGGCAGCCGAACGGGCTGCGCCTGCGGCCCGGAGTCGGTCCTTGGCGCTTGGGCGCGCCTCGGTCTTTTTGTTGAGTCGCCTGGCGGCGGGCATCAAAAAAAGGCCTGCCGGAAGGCAGGCCTTTTTGTCGATGGTTGCGGGGGCAAGATTTGAACTTGCGACCTTCAGGTTATGAGCCTGACGAGCTACCGGGCTGCTCCACCCCGCGTCAAAACCTTGGGAAGACGGATATTTTCCGGTCGGAAAGGCTGGCCAAGGGGGGCGGATATAGGCCATGCGTCCGGCCCTGTCCAGCCCTGC
>DASZVO010000013.1:0-215073 GCA_035547015.1 Rhizomicrobium sp.
AGGCCTTGGCGAGCGACCCGGCGCAATAGAGCAGCCTGTCGCCGCGATGCACCACCAGGTCGGGATTGGCGCAGATCATGGTCAGCCCCCTCTCCCGCATCGCCGTCAGCTCGCCGGCATACTGGTCGGGCGTCTCGCTCAGGTCATCGCGCAAGCCGATGGCCAGTGCCACGCCTGCTTCCGCGATCGGGGCACGGCGGATATCCAGTCCGGCGATCATCGGCAGGTCGCGGTCGGGGCCGATATAATAAAGTGGCAAGGTGGCGCCCGCGGAACGTCGCGCCAGCTCCTCCCGCGCCGCCCCGCCCGACGACACGATGGCGTCATAACAGTCGGGCGGCAGGCCATAGCTGGTGCACTGGATCGCCACTTCGGCCGGCACGCGGGGCGCGTTGGTCAGAAGCACCACCGGGCCGTGCTTTTCCTTGAAGCGATAAAGCGCCTCGGCCGCGGCCGGATGGTGGCGGGCACCGTCATGCACCACGCCCCAGACATCGCAGATCAGCGCGTCATGGCCGGGGGCGATTTCGCGCAAGCCATTGATAAATCTGGGGGCATGGGAGAGAGGGGGCATGGTGGCGGAACGGGTCGCATGGGCGCCCGCATGCCGTCAATGCCGCAAAAAGCGTGGCCGTCCTGTCTGCGAAACCCGACTCAGCCGGCCTTGCGAAGCGCGATCACGGGAGCCGGTTCCAGGGCCGCCACCGGCTTCAGCGATTCTTCGCGCACCGCGCGCGGCTCGCCGAACAGATAGCCCTGGGCATAGTCCACCGCATAGTCCAGAAGCTGCACCACGGTCTTCTCGTCCTCGACATGCTCGGCGATCAGGTTGAGGCCGTGGCGCGCGAGCAGCGTCTTGAAATCCTCGGCAGCCACCGCCGCGCCGGTCCTGCCCATGCCGCGCGTCATGGTCCCGGCGCGCACTTTCAGGTGGCGGAAGCCGATGGACTTGAGGCGCGGGAAGTCCAGCGCAAGCGTCTCGACATGGTCCATCGAAAGCGCAAATCCCATCGCTGCAAGCGCGGCGAGGTTGCGTTCGCCTTCGGCGCCGCACTTCAACACGGCCTGCTGGCTGAATTCGAAGACGATATGCCCCGCCAGGTCGCGGTTGGCCCGCATGTAATCCAGGAACTGGGGAAAGAATTCGGCGTCGGCCAGCGTGTCGCCGGAGATGTTGCAGAAGATGCCTATGTCGCGGCTCTTCTGGGTCAGGCGCCGCACGATCTGCACGCAGCGGAACAGCAGCAGATTGTCGACGATGCTCATCAACCCCGCCTGCCCGGCCACATGGATATACTGGGCGGGCATGATGACCTGGCCGTCCTTGTCGCGCAGGCGCGAGAGTGCCTCGTAATAGCGCAGCTTGCGCTGCGGCAGACTCACGATGGGCTGGAGGTAAAGGTCGACGCGGTTCTCCTCCAGCGACGAGCGGATGGTTTCCAGCAGCCCGGCGTTCCCGCCCATGCTCCTGAGATAGGCGGCAGCGGGACCGCGCTGTGGCCGCTGCACTTCCGACACAGGCGATGCGTTGCGCGAGATTCTGCCCGCGAACTCGCGCATCAGGCTTTCCAGCACCTTGAGCTCGGAGACGATCTTGCTGTTCTGAAGACTGGTGCGTTCCTCGAGCGCGCCGCCGAGTTCGCCAAGGCGCACGCGGGTCTCATGCAGCCCGTTTTCGAATTCCAGGGTCATCTTGCGCAGCTGCGCCAGTTCCTTGGCCACGGCGCGCTTGTCGCGGCGGCGGGCGAAGGCGCCCGCGATCTGCTGCACGCCCAGGAAGGTCACGATCCCCGACAGGATCGCGACCGGCCAGCCGGTGAAGAGCGCAAGCCCCGCCCCCAGGGTGGCGCAGAGGAAAAACACGGCCAGGGTCAGGAGGGCTTTGGTGACGGCTGCGATTCGGTCGGTCATGGCGGCAGAGTGTGCCGCCCTCCCGTTTCCAACTCGTTAACCGTCGCAATCCCGCCGATCAGGCGCTCCGCCGCCCATGGGCGGCTGGGCCATTAACCCTCAGCGGTTGGCGTTGGCGATCGCCACCACCACGCGGCGGTTCTTGGCCTCACTGACATTGTCGGCCGTCGGCACGGCCAATTCGGTTTCGCCGAAGCCCTGCGCCTTGATCCGGCTGGCGGCCACGCCGTTCTTTGTCAGCTCGCTGGCGACCGCATCGGCGCGCGCGACCGAAAGATCCTGGTTGTGACGCTTGGTGCCGGTCGTGTCGGTATAGCCGTTGACTTCTATCGGCGCATCGCCCCGGCGCTGCGCGAGTTGGGCGAGTTCGGCGATGATGGCATGCCCGGCAGGCAGCACTTCCGATGAGTCGGTTGCGAACAGAAGCTGGTCGGGAATCGCATACTCGGTCTTTCCACCCACTTCACTGACGGTATAGGCGGGCGTGGCTGTTTCCTGGTTCACATAAGCGGGCGGCCCCTGGTCGTGGGCGCAGGCCGCCAGAAACGAACAAGCCGCGACTGCGAATATGGCTCGATACATCTCGCATCTCCTCAAAATACGGAACACCCGCCTGCCCGCCGCATCAGAGAAAGTAATCGTGGCGATTTGCGGGCAGGAACTGTGAAAAGAAAAGGCCCCGGCCGGGAGTCCGGGGCCTTTTCCACCGCTTCGGCGCTCGCTCTAACGGTGATGTCCGCCACTCCAGTGGCCGCCGCCGCCGCCACCCCAATGGCCACCGCCCCCGTTACCGCGGGGCGCGGCCTGGACCTGCGGCGCGCCATGCCAGCCGCCGTTGCCGCGTGACCAGCCGCCACCCGGCTGGGCCTGGAAAGACCGATTCTGGAAAGTCTGGGCCCGCGGCGGATCGGACCTGCGGAAGCCCTGCCTGTTCCAGTTCTGATTGCCCCATGCCTGGCGTGGCGCGACGCCAGTGAAGCCGCGGCCGCCATGATTCTGGTACCAGGCGCGCCCCAGTGCGGGTCCGAAATGGCCGCCGCGATAATTGCCGTCGCGCCAGGCGCCGCGGATCCAGAACTGCCGGTGCCCGCCCCAGTCGCGATAATAGAAGGGACCATCGGACCAGAAACCATCGTAGAAGACCTGCCCGTAATAGAGAGGCATGTCGTAATAGTCGTCCGGACAGCCGTAGTAGGGATCGCAATCGGGGCAGCCGTAATACGGATCGCAGTCCGCGCCATAGGCATCATAGTCCTGGCCGTAATAGCCGTCGTATGGATAGGGCGGATAATCATAGGGCTGCGCGCTGGCCGGAACGGCCGCCAGCGCGCCCGCGACACCGAAGGCGACGATCGCTGCTTTCAGGATGGTTCTCATGCGTTTCGCTCCATGCGCGGGAATTCGCGCCTGGGACGAACGATGCAGCTTCTGCGCTGAACCCTGTCTGAACCGATCATGTTTTCTTTGTGTTCGTCCTGGTCAAAAGAAAACGGCCCCGCGATGCGGGGCCGTTTGCCGTCATGGTCTTGCGCGTCTCAGCGGTGATGCCAGCCGCGATAGCCGTGCCAGTACGGGCGACCATAATAGCGCGGCCCGTAATAGTAGCGCGGGCCGTAGTAATAGGGGCCGTAGCCGTAATAGGCGGGATAGTAATACGGGTAATAGGCGGGATAAGCCGGGCCATAATACCCGTAAACGCCCGGCACGCCGATGCCGATGCCGACGGACACACGCGCGTCGGCGGGGGTGCTGAGCGCGGCGGCCGCCGCGGTGCCCGCGCCGGCCAGCATCAGCGCGCCAAGAGCGACTTTCGCAAATTTCTTCATCTCGGTCTCCTTCGGAACTCTGCACATCCCCTCAACTTGGTTGCCATCATGAAAGGCCCTGGCTGAACCCAGCATGAACGGGCGCGTCACACAAAAGCCCTCACGGCGGAACCGCATCAGGGATGCCCATGGGAAACTTCACCCTGGTCCAAAAAAACGGCCCTTTCCGCCCCTGCCCCCCGTTGACCTGTCACAAAGCCCTCCCTAAATACCGGGCGCGGGGTTGGCACTCGCCTGCCGCGAGTGCTGCAACGCAAAGAAAATCTAATATTCCCAATCCCTTAGGAAAGAGGATCCCAATGAAATTCCGTCCGCTTGGCGACCGCGTGGTGGTCCGCCGCATCAAGGAAGATCAGAAGACCGCTGGCGGCATCATCATTCCCGACACCGCCGCCGAAAAGCCCCAGGAAGGCGAAGTCATCTCGGTCGGCCCCGGCGCCCTCGACGAATCGGGCAAGCGCGTCACCCCCGAAGTGAAGACCGGCGACTATGTGCTGTTCGGCAAATGGTCCGGCACCGAAGTCAAGCTCGATGGCGAAGAACTCCTGATCATGAAGGAGAGCGACATCATGGGCGTGCTGGAAGGCCGCAAGGCGAAGAAATAACGCCCCACCCGCGAAACACCCAATCAGGAATTCAGGAGACTAGAAATGGCAGCCAAAGACGTGAAATTCGGCTCCGACGCCCGCGAGAAGATGCTGCGCGGCGTGGACATTCTTGCCGACGCCGTGCAGGTGACGCTGGGCCCCAAGGGCCGCAACGTCGTGATCGACAAGAGCTTCGGCGCCCCGCGCACGACCAAGGACGGCGTGACCGTGGCCAAGGAGATCGAACTGGCCGACAAGTTCGAGAACATGGGCGCGCAGATGGTGCGCGAGGTCGCCTCCAAGACCAATGACGCGGCGGGCGACGGCACCACCACCGCCACCGTGCTGGCCCGCGCCATCGTGCGCGAGGGCGCCAAGAGCGTCGCCGCCGGCATGAACCCGATGGACCTCAAGCGCGGCATCGACCATGCGGTGGAAGCCGTGGTGGCCGATCTCAAGAAACGCGCCAAGAAGGTCAAGTCGAACGAAGAGATCGCCCAGGTCGGCACCATCAGCGCCAACGGCGACAAGGAAGTGGGCGACATGATCGCCCAGGCGATGGCCAAGGTCGGCAACGAGGGCGTGATCACGGTCGAGGAAGCCAAGAGCCTGGCGACCGAGCTGGACGTGGTCGAGGGCATGCAGTTCGACCGCGGCTACATCTCGCCCTATTTCATCACCAACCCCGACAAGATGATCGCCGAGCTGAACGACGCGCTGATCCTCATCCACGAGAAGAAGCTGACCTCGCTCCAGCCCATGCTGCCGATCCTGGAAGCGGTGGTGCAGTCGGGCCGTCCGCTGCTGATCATCGCCGAGGAGATCGAGGGCGAGGCGCTGGCCACGCTGGTGGTCAACAAGCTGCGCGGCGGGCTCAAGGTCGCCGCCGTCAAGGCACCGGGCTTCGGCGACCGCCGCAAGGCCATGCTGGAAGACATCGCCGTGGTCACCGGCGGCCAGGTCATCAGCGAAGACCTGGGCATCAAGCTTGAGAACGTCAAGCTCGACATGCTGGGCAAGGCCAAGGCCGTCAAGATCGACAAGGACAACACCACCATCGTCGACGGCGCCGGCAAGAAGGCCGACATCCAGGCGCGCGTGGCCCAGATCAAGACCCAGATCGAGGAGACCACCAGCGACTACGACAAGGAGAAGCTGCAGGAACGCCTGGCGAAGCTGGCGGGCGGCGTGGCCGTCATCCGCGTCGGCGGCGCCACCGAGGTCGAGGTCAAGGAGCGCAAGGACCGCGTCGACGACGCGCTGAACGCCACCAAGGCCGCGGTCGAGGAAGGCATCATCCCCGGCGGCGGCACCGCCCTTCTCTACGCCACCAAGGCGCTGAAGGACGTGACCGGCGAGAACGAGGACCAGAACCAGGGTATCGCCATCGTGCGCCGCGCGATCCAGTACCCGATCCGCCAGATCGTCTCGAACGCCGGTCAGGAAGCCTCGATCATCGTGGGCAAGCTGGCTGACCAGAAGTCGAACACCTATGGCTACAACGCCCAGACCGGTGAGTATGTGGACTTCCTGGAAGCCGGCATCGTGGACCCGGCCAAGGTGGTGCGCGTGGCGCTGCAGAACGCGGCTTCCGTCGCGGGCCTGCTGATCACCACGGAAGCCATGATCACCGACCGTCCCAAGAAGGAAGCGGCCCCCGCGGGCGCGCCCGGCGGCATGGGCGGCATGGGTGATATGGACTTCTAATCCCTCTCATCCCCCGCCAGCGAGGGCGTCAGCCCGGGTGGGGGACCCAACTTCATCGAAACGGAAAGGCCCGGTCATCCGACCGGGCCTTTTCTTTTTGCCGAACGGCTGCGCGGACCGGTTGCAATGTGACATTTGCCTGAGGGCTTTTTCATAAAGGCCTCAGGCTCTGCTCATCTGCGGACCCTAGTGTGGCGGCGAAGCAAATCCCCGGCTTGCCGTGAAATTCCGCGACGACGAGACGACGTCCGAACGCCAGTTGATGGAGGCCCTGGCGGCGGGCGGACGCAGCGTATCACTGGCCGACCTGACGGCCTGGCGGAAGGATGGCCTGCTGCCGCCGCTCGCCAGCACCGGAATCCATAGCGGCCGGGCCTATTACTGGCGCGAACCGGACATACTGGAACAGGCGCAGACCGCTTACGACGAATTGCGCCGCCATGGCCGCACCGACGCTGCGATGATCACGCTTTGGCTCAGCGGCTTCGAGGTGCCTCTGCCTCGGCTGCGGCGTGCCTGGCTGCATGACCACAAGCAACGCAAGGTGCCCGGCATCCGGCGCATCTCCCAGGACGCGAGGCGCCCGGCGGCCGACCTTTCCGGCCTGCTGCACCACGCGGCGATGGGCGTGGCTGCTGTCCTGCAGCCGGAAGAAATATCCCAGGCCGGCCTGGCAATGCTGGAACATGCCGCCGCCCGGATGGGACTGGAGCGGTCGGCCACCGCCGACTTGCACCGAGCCTGGCAGCTGGCGCAGGTCACGCTGTCGGTTTTGTCGGCCAGCAACCTGATGCGGGAGGCCAGCGATGAAGTCCTGCGGGGAGCCCAGCGTACCCTGTGCGTCGGGCTGGACTTCGTCTGGCAGAGCTGCGGTACCGAAAACCGCAGCGCGGTTGTCGCCGCACTGGGCAGGCCCCTCTTCCTCTACATTCTGTCCCTGCTCGTTTCCGGCCAGGAGACGCTGGTGGATGCTGCTGTGGCGAAGATCGCGCCTCGCCGCCGCCCCACGGCGGCTCCGCAACAGCCGCTTTACGCCCGGGCATGAAAAGGCCGGCGCGGAATCCGCACCGGCCTTCTGTTGCTTAGGCGATGACGCTTACGGCGTGACTTTCAGGGTCCTGGTCCAGGACGCCTCGATCTGCTTCACGACGCTCTCCGGCATCGGGACATAGTCCAGCTTCTGGGCGTCGGCCTGTCCCTTGTTCAGCGCCCAATCCAGGAACTTCAGCACCGACTTGTTCTTGTCGGCAGGAAAGTCGGCGCGCATCAGCATGTAGGTCGCCGCTGTGATCGGCCAGCTCTTCTCGCCGGACTGGTTGGTAAGGATCTCGTAGAAATCCTGCACCTTGCTGAAGTCGGCATTGGAGGCGGCGGACTGGAAGGTTTCCATCGACGGATGCACACGCTTGCCGGCGGCGTTGATCATGTCGGTGTAGACCAGCTTGGACTGCATGGCATAGGCATATTCGACATAGCCGATGGAGCCCGCCGTCTGCTGCACGTCGGCAGCGACGCCAGCGTTACCCTTGCCGCCAACGCCGGTCGGCCAGTCGATGGAGGTGTCGGCGCCGACCTTGCTGGCCCATTCCGGGTTCACCTTGCCCAGATAGTTGGCGAAGTTGAAGGTCGTGCCCGAACCGTCCGCGCGATGCACGACAAGGATGGCGGTGGACGGCAGGTTCAGCTTGGGGTTCAGCGCCTTGATCGCCGGGTCGTTCCACTTGTTGATCTCGCCCATATAGATCTTGGACAGCACCATGCCGTTCAACACCATCTCGCCGGGCTTGATGCCGGGAAGATTGACGATGGGCACAATGGAGATCACCACCTGCGGGAACTGCACCAGGTTGTTGGCGGCCAGATCATTATGCATCAGCGGCTTGTCGGAATTGGCGAAGTCGACGGTCTTGGCTTCGATCTGCTTGATGCCGCCGCCCGAACCGATCGCCTGATAGTTGACCTGGTCGCCGCCCGATTGCGCATACTTGGCGGCCCAGACCTGCAGGACCGGATAGATGGCGGTGCCGCCCGCGCCCGTCAGCGATGCCGCATCCGCGCCCAGTCCCGTCATCGCCAGCATGGCGGCGGACAGCATCAAAGTCTTGGTCTTCATGAGAAACCCCTTTCGTGAGCGCAACCATCTGCGCGAAGCCGCGATAGGGCTTCAACGTTGCAGTACCGTGACAATACGAACTGCATTTCATGCCGGGCGCGAATACTTCGCGCGTAAATGAAACCCGAATAAAAACCGCATTAAAATCCACTCATAAATGCGCACCGTTGCAGAACTGTCGTGCAGCGGAACTACCCCGTGCTCGCGGCTGCTGTTGGCCGCTGAGTGGGAATGGGACCCTGATCCAAATGAAAATGAAATTTCTGGCTCGCGCCGCCACCGGCGCGACGATCGCGATGCTGGCCGCCAGCCCGGCCTTCGCCGACTCCACCATGGAGCTCGGCCGCACCACACTGACATGGGGCGGCTTCCTGGCGATGGAAGGCCTTTACCGTTCGCGCAGCGAAACCGCCGATATCGGCTCCAGCTACAACGGCATTCCGTTCGCCAACCAGCCCACCGCGCACATGGACGAGCTGCGCGGCACCGCCCGCCAGAGCCGCCTGAGCCTGCTGGCGCAGGGCGACGTCGATTCCGACACGCACCTGGCCGGTTATTACGAGATGGACTTCCTGGGCGGCGCACAGACCGCCAATTCCAACGAGTCCAATTCCTTCAATCTGCGCATCCGCAACATCTACGGCACGATCGATTGGGATTCGCTGGGCCTGGAACTGCTGGCCGGCCAGAGCTGGTCGCTGGTGACGCTGAACAACAAGGGCATCACGCCGCGCAACGAGGTTATCCCCGCCACCATCGAAGCCCAGTATGTCGTCGGCTTCAATTGGGCGCGCCAGCCGCAGATCCGCATCGTCAAGAATTGGGACCACCAGTTCTGGGCCGCGCTGTCGGTGGAAAATCCCCAGACCACCTTCGCCGGCAACGCCGCCGCCGCCACCGGCATCAGCGTGACCAGCAGCCATACCGGCGGCTCGCTGTTCAACAATACCAACAGCTTCTCGCTGAACCACATCCCCGACATCATCGGCAAGCTGGCCTGGGAGCCGAAGATCGGCGGCGCCCAGCCGCTGCATGTGGAAGCGTTCGGCATCTACCGCTCGTTCTATGACCGCGTCAACGTCGCGGCCGGCAACCCGCTGGGCCTGCCGGCCGGTGCTCACAACACCGACTCCGACGGCGGCGGCGTGGGCGGCAGCATCACCTGGTCGGTGATCCCCAAGACCCTCGACCTGCAGGCGACCGCCATGACCGGCTCGGGCATCGGCCGCTATGGCTCGGGACAGATGCCCGACGTCACCCTGCGGCCCGACGGCAGCCTCGCCCCGGTACAGGAGACCACCTTCATGGGCGGCGCGACCTGGCATGCCACGCCGGCGCTGGACATCTATGGCTATGGCGGCCAGGAAGGGCAGCAGCGCAAGATCTTCATGACAGGTACCACCACGACCGGCCTGGGCAATCCCAGTCTGAACCTGGCGGGCTGCCTGGTGGAAGGCGGCGCCTGCTCGCCCAATCTGGAGACTGAAAACCAGGCCACCGTCGGACTGTGGTGGCGCGCCTATCAGGGCAAGTTCGGCAGCTTCCGTTTCGGCGCGCAGTATTCCTACACGCACCTGACGGCGTTCAGCGGCGCCGGCGGTATCAAGCCCACCACCGACGACAACATGGTGTTCACGTCGATCCGCTACTATCCGTTCTAAGCTTCGCTTTCGGAAGTGTTGGCGGCCGCCGTGGCATTCGCGGCGGCCGTCTTGCTTTGCGTCAGCGGAATCTCGACAGTGAACCTGCTGCCGAAGCCCGGCACGCTGCGCAAGGTGACATTGCCGCCATGGGCGTGGCAGATCGACTTGACGATGGCCAGCCCAAGCCCTGCGCCATGCTCGCCGCGATCGGGCGTGACCCGATAGAAGCGGTCAAACACCTTGTCGTGATGCGCCGGATCGATACCGATACCACTGTCCTCGACCGACACGAAACCAGTCTCTCCGCTGGTTCCCACGTCGACAGAGACGCGCCCGCCCTCAGGCGTATACTTGATCGCATTATCGATCAGGTTGACCAGAACCTGCTTGAGCCGCTCCCGGTCGCCGGCAACCACGACGGCTGGTCCGGCAGGCCGCACCAGGGTGATCGCCTTCTCTTCGGCCAACAGATTGATCTGCTCGATGGTTTCCTGCGCCAGTGCGGTCAGATCGACCGGCGCATGGGTGCGCTTGCCCCACAGGCTTTCCATGCGCGACAGGGTGATCAGGCTGTCGACGATGCCGGACAGCCGCGTCATCTCTTCCAGCGCGTTGGCCACCGCCTGGTCGACATCGGGGTTCTCCCGCGCTGCCGCCGCAACCAGTTCCAGCTCGCCACGGATGATGGTCAGCGGCGTGCGCAGTTCATGCGCCGCATCGGCGGAAAAGCGGCTGACATGAGAATAGGCGCTGTCCAGCCGGTCCAGCATCCGGTTCAGCGCCATGCCAAGCGCCTCGATGCGCGGCTCGGTGCCCATCAGCGGGAGCCTGTTCTGGGGGCTGTTGAAGGTGTAGTTCTCAGCGGCGTTGATCATCACTTCCACCGGCTTCAGCGCCTGGCGCATCAGCAGATAGCCTGCCAGCGCCGCGGCCAGCAGCAGCACCGGCAGCCCCACGAACAGCGATGTGGCGAGTTGGTTCTGCACCGTGCGCGCGAACAGGTCCGACTGACCGGTTTCCACCACCACCGTCGCGCCATGGGGATCGCGGAAGCTGGCGGCATGGACCAGCAGGTTGCCGACCCGCCTGGCGCCCGGCCCGGGCGTCAAATCCGGAACGGCCTGTGGATCGAAACCATGACTTTCCGGCTCGCCCGACGCGAACAGCACATGGTCGCCGCTTCGGATGCGGATGAAGCGGTCCAGCGGTGCGGGCGAGAAGCGGCGGTTGATGATGTCAGCCAGCCGCGCCGGCTGCTCCAGCGCATTCTGCGAACTGTTCCAGATCTCGCCCGCCCGGTTCTGCAGTGTGGCGGCGATTGTCTCACGGGTATAATGCTTGAAGCTGAGAACGGTGAAAGCCAGAAAACCACCGCCCAGCAACACCAGCAGCAGGCAATACAGAAACACCAGCCGCGAGGTGATCGAGCGCAGGATCATTGCGCGCGGTCGGTATCGAGCATGTAACCCAGGCCACGCACGGTGCGGATCAGCTTCTGGCTGTGCCCCTCATCCACCTTGCGCCGCAAGTGGCCGATATAGACATCGACGATGTTGGTCAGGCCCTCGAAGGACTCATCCCAGATCTTCTCCACGATCATGCTGCGCGACAGCACCCGCCCGGGATGCAGGAACAGATATTCCAGCAGCGAATATTCCTTGGGGCTGAGTTCGATGCGCTTTCCGCCCCGCTTGACCTGCCGGGTCAGGCGGTTGATCTCCAGGTCGCGCGCCTTCAGTACGTTCTCCTGCAGAACCGGTCCACGCCGCAGCAGTGCCTGCACACGGATCGCCAGTTCCGCCATCGCCACCGGCTTGACGACATAGTCGTCGGCGCCAGCCTGAAAATTCTCGACCTTGCTTTCAAGTTCGCTGCGCGCCGTCAGGACAAGCACCGGCATGGTGTGTCCACTCTCGCGCAAACGGCGGATCAGGCTATTGCCGGTGCCGTCTGGAAGCTGCAGGTCCAGGACCACCAGGTCGTAGTGATAGCTTTTGAGATAATCCACCGCGTCGGCCGCCGTGCCGACGCCGTCCACCATGTAGCCTTCGCTTTTCAGGCTGCGCAGCAGGATGTCCAGGAATTTCTTTTCGTCTTCGACGATCAGGATACGCATTATATGTGCCGCCTTTCTGCGGCCTTCATGGCCGCCAGAGAATCCCTTTCGGGCGCATTTTTCCTCTTAAAATTGTCACATACGACGATCTGTCACGCTGGTCGTCTCCCCATGTTCTCAGCCATGCCCGGAAGTTCCCGGGCCGACCAGCCTCCGCCGATGGCCTTGATCAGGCCGACGCTGGCCTGAAGCCGCCTTGTCTGCAGGGTCAACTGCGCCTGCTGGGCCGTGAGCGCCGTGGTCTGGGCCACCACCACGTCCAGGAAGCCCAGCGCCCCGTTGCGATACAGCGCCATGGCCAGGTCCTGGGTCTTTGTGGCGGCCGCGACCGACCGGGCCTTGGCGTCGGCGGCTTCCGCCAACCGATTGAGGAGCGCGCGGTTGTCCTCCACGTCCTGAAAGGCTTTCAACACCGTGGCGCGATAGGCCGCGGCGGCGGACGCGTTGGCGGCCCTGGCCACGGCCAGCTGGCCTTCGTGGCGGCCGTTGTCGAACAGCGTCAGCGCCATGCCGGGACCCACTGCCCAATAAGCATCCGGCGCAGCAAAGAGGCCATCGCTGCCGGTGTTCATGAAGCCGCCCAGCGCCGAAAGCGAGATATCGGGAAAGAACGCCGCCCGCGCCACGCCAATTCCGGCATTGGTGGCCGCGACCATGCGTTCGGCGGCGGCGACATCGGGACGGCGCTGCAGCAGCATGGCCGGCATGTCGGTGGGGATGTTGGGCACCTTGAGGGCGACCATCTGTGGCGCGACGGCGAAGGTCGAAGCCGGATCGCCGACAAGACTGGCGATAGCGTGTTCCATCAGCGCGCGGCGACCCAGAACGTCGGCCAGTTGGGCCTGCGCGTCCGAGAATTGCGCTTGGGCACGGCCGACATCCAGGCCCGAAGCGATACCCTTGTCGTGGCGATAGTTGGTGAGGTTCAGCGCCTTCTGGTAGATGCCGATGGCGTCGCGCAGCAGTGCAGCCTGTGCATCGAGCTCACGCAGCGACATATAGTCGTCGGCCAGTTGTGCCTGCAGCGACAACTTCACGCCTTCCATGTCGGCATAGCTGGCCTGGGCCTGCGCCTTGCCGGCCTTCACTTCATTCCGGATACGGCCCCACAGGTCGAGGTCCCATCCCACCGACGCCGCCACGGCATTGTCGCCATAGTAGGTGGGCTGGTTGGCGCTGCGCAGCGGCCGGTTGGCGGATTGCTTGTCGGTCGAGGCATGGCCACCGATGCCGATGCTGGGCAGGATCGAGGACTGTGCCTGTTCCAGGTAACCCTGGGCCGCGTCGTAGCGCGCCTGCGCCTGGGCCAGCGTCGGGTTGTCGGTAGCGATGCGGTCTTCCAGGCCATTGAGGGTGGTATCGCCATAAAGCGTCCACCAGGCCTCGCGCGGTAGCGCGGTCT
This sequence comes from Rhizomicrobium sp., assembly GCA_035547015.1. Taxonomy (GTDB): domain Bacteria; phylum Pseudomonadota; class Alphaproteobacteria; order Micropepsales; family Micropepsaceae; genus Rhizomicrobium. Next base: position 13,306 of record DASZVO010000013.1, read on the forward strand.
GCAGCGTGGCCTGCACCCAGGGCCCCGTCTCCTTATAGGTGGCGACCGGCGGTGGGGACGGCGCCTGATAGTCGGGTGCAAGGTCGCAGCCCGATAGCGCCAACACCACCAGCAGCGGCAGCCCGGCCTTAATCCACATGCATCACCCGCACCTGATCGCCGCTGGACAGCGAGTCCGGTGGATTGTCCACCACCCGGTCGCTGGCCTTCAGGCCGGACGCCACAATCACCTGGGCACCAAGGTCGGTGCCGATGCTGATCGGCTTCATCGTCACGCGGTCGTCGGGTCCCACCGTGGCGACCTGGAGACCAGCGGAACGGAACATCAGCGCGCTGGCCGGCAGGCGCAGCGCGGCGCTGCCCGCCGGCAGTGACATATCCACCTGCGCAAAGGCGCCGGGCTTCAGCAACCCGTTCCTGTTGTCGGCATCGAACTCCACCTGCAGGCTTGCATTCTGGCTGCTGATCGCGCCGGACGTGCCGACCAGTCGGGCGGGAAAGGTCCTGCCCGGGTATTCCGGCACGCTGAGCGACACCGTCATGCCCGGCACGATCTGCGCCGAATAGGCCTGCGGCACATTCACATAGACGCGGATGGCGTGCATATCGGCCACGGCGAACAGCGGATCACCGCTGGAAGAGGTGGTGACCAGTTGGCCGATATCGGCGGTGCGCCGCGTCACCACGCCGTCGAAGGGCGCAGTGATGCGGGCAAAACTTTTCATCGCCAGCAGCCGGTCCAGATTGGCCTTGGCCGCCTTGGCCGCGCCGGCCTTGCTGGCCATTTCCTGATTCTTTTCTTCCGCATCCTGCCTGGACACGGCATCCAGCGGCAAAAGGCTGTTCCAGCGCCGGGCAGTGGCAGCCGACAGCTTTTCGGCGGATTGCGCCGCGTCCAGGTCGGCGCGCGCCTGGGCAATCTGCTGGTCCAGTTCGGGCGTGTCTATCAGCGCCAGCAGCTCGCCCTGTTTCACATGGGCGCCAATGTCCTTGTACCAGGCCTTCACATAGCCCGGCACGCGGGCATAGATGCGCGCGTCATACCAGGCGGCCAGCGAGCCGGGCAGCGACAGCGTCTGGTCCTTGCCGCCGGCCTTGGGCGAGATCAGCGACACGGTCGGCACCTCGGCGTCGCGGGTCCAGGTCTTGAGCTGGTCAGCCTCGACCAGCCGGACGCCCGTGCCCACCAGGATGATCGCGCCCAGCACGGTGCCTGCGATGATACCGCTGCGCTTCAGCTGGCGCGCCAGGTCGGGATCATTCTGCGGGGACATGATGGGCTCCAAGCAACGGTTCGGCGGATGCGCGTCCCCGTACCAAAGCGAAGACGGCGGGAACGAAGAACAGTGTTGCGGCGGTGGCGAACATCAGGCCGCCGATCACGGCGCGGCCCAGCGGCGCGTTCTGCTCGCCACCCTCCCCCAGGCCCAGCGCCATCGGCGCCATGCCGATGATCATGGCCAGCGCCGTCATCAGCACGGGGCGGAAACGGGTGACGCCGGCCTCGATCGCGGCGGTGAGGGCGTCACCGGTGGCTTCCAGTCTTTCGCGCGCGAAGCTGACCACCAGGATGGAATTCGCCGTCGCCACGCCCATGCACATGATGGCGCCGGTCAGGGCCGGCACCGACAGCGAAGTGTGGGTGGCGAACAGGGTCCAGGCGATGCCGGCCAGCGCGGCGGGCAGCGCCATGACAATCACGAAGGGATCGGACCAGGAGTGGAAATTGACCACGATCAGCAGGTAGATCAGCACGATTGCTTCGGCCAGGCCGAAGAACAGGCCCGAGAAGGCGGCGTTCATTGTTTCCACCTGACCGCGTATATGCACGGTCGCGCCCGGCGGCAGGTCGCGCTGGGTATCGTCCAGCACCTGCTGGATCGAGCCCGCCACGCTGCCCAGGTCGCGATCCTGGGTCGTGGCATAAACGTCGAAGGTTGGCTGGATGGCATAGTGCGATACCACCGCGTCACTGTCCTGGCGCCGGATGTCGGACAGGCCGCCCAGCAATTGGGAATTGCCCTTCGCGCCGGTGATCGGGATGTTCTTCAGCGCTCCCAGCGTATCCAGCCGGTATTGCGGCGTCTGGATCACGATGGGATAGGATACGCCGTTGCGCGGATTGAGCCAGAAGGCCGGCGCGACCTGGAAACTGGACGCCAGGTTGACCACCAGGCTGTTGGTGACGTCGCGTTCGGTGATGCCGATCAGCCCCGCGCGGGTGCGGTCCACATTCACGCCGAATTCCGGATAGTGGGACGACTGCTGCAACCGCACATCCACCGCGCCGGGAATGTGCGACAACCGCCGCGCCAGTTCAGTGGCATAAGCCTCGCCTCTTGTCTTGTCCGGGCCCGACACCTGCACGTCGATGGGTGCGGGCGAGCCGAAATTCAGGATCTGGCTCACGATATCGGCCGGCAGGAAGGAGAAGGTCGAGCCTGGAAAACTCTGCTGCAGAACAGTTCGCAGCGTCTTCACATAGCCGGCTGTGGCACGGTGGCCTTCCTTCAGGCTGATCAGGATGTCGCCATCCTCGGGGCCTACGCCGCCTGTATTGAGATAGGCGCGGTTGGTGCCCGACACCGGCAGACCGATATTGTCCACGATCGAGCCCAGCTCGTCTTTCGGGATCACATCCCGGATGCGGTTCTCGACATGGTCGAACAGCGCCGCCGTCTCCTCGATTCGCATTCCGATCGGGGCGCGGACGTGCAGTGAGATGGTGCCGGCATCCACTGCCGGGAAGAAGTTTCGGCCCAGGAACGGCACCAGGATCAGGGAGGCAAAGGCGAAGGCCAGGAAACCCGCCGCGAACAGTTTGCGGTTCGCCACCGCCCAGACGAGCAACCGGTGATAGGCTGCGCGCGCGCCGGTGAAGCGTTTCTCGAAACCGTGCTGAAAGCGAACCAGTGGGTTCGATGGATTATGGCCTTCGGCCGAGTCATGGCTTTCCGCCACCGCGCGATCCTTCTGATCGCCATGCGCCACCAGCACATAATTGGCCATCGTCGGCACCAGGGTGCGCGACAGCAGGAACGAACCGATCATCGCGAAAAGCACCGCTTCGGCCATCGGCGCGAACAGAAAGCCCGACACGCCGGGCAGGAAGAACATCGGCACGAAGGCGATGCAGATGCACAGCAGCGAAACGAAGGCCGGCATCACAATCTGTTGAGCGCCGTCAAGAATCGCCTGCTGTACCGGCTTTCCCTTTTCCAGGTGCCAGTTGATATTCTCGATGGTGACGGTGGCATCGTCGACCAGGATGCCCACTGCCAGCGCCAGGCCGCCCAGGGTCATGATGTTCAGCGTCTGGCCCAGCGCCGACAATACGCCGACCGAGAACAGGATGGCGAGCGGGATCGAGATCACGATCACCAATGTGGAGCGCCAGCTGCCCAGGAACAACAGGATCATCAGGCTGGTCAGCGCGGCGGCTATGACACCTTCCTTGATCACGCCCGACACGGCGGCGCGCACGAAGATCGACTGGTCGGCCAGTGGCAGGACCTTGAGGTCCTTCGGCAAGGTCTCGCGCAGGCGCGGCAGGATCTCCTTCACACTGTCCACGATATCCAGCGTCGAGGCCGAACCCGACTTCAGCACGGTCATCAGTACGGCGCGATGGCCGTCCATGCGCACGACATTGCGCTGAGGCGGGTTTCCGTCGCGCACATGCGCCACGTCGCGCATATAGATGGTGGCGTTGCCTACCTGCTTGATCGGCAGGTTGTTCAGCTCATCCACAAGTTCCGGACTGTTGTTCAGCTTCACATTGTATTCGAAGTCTCCGACCTTGATGGTGCCGGCGGGGATGATCTGATTCTGCGCCGACAGCGCGTTACCCAGGTCCTGCGCCGACAGGCCATGGGCCTGCAGCGCCTGAGAGTCCAGGTCGATCTGGATCTGCCGTTCCTTGCCGCCATAAGGCGATGGGATAGCCGCGCCCTGCACGCTGGCCAGCGCCGGGCGGATGAAGTTCTGGCCCAGATCGAAGATCTTCTGTTCCGACAGGCTGGGGCTGGACAGGCCCAGCTGCAGGATCGGCACGGTGGAGGCGTTGTAGTTCAGGATCAGCGGCGGCGTGATCCCCGGCGGCATCTGCTTCAGCACCGTCTGCGACAGTGAGGTGACCTGCGCGGTGGCGGTGCGGATGTCGACGCCGGGATGGAAGAATATCTTGACAATGCCGACGCCCGACAACGACTGGCTTTCGATATGGTCGATGTCGTTGACCGCGGTGGAAAGCTGGCGCTCGTAATAATAGACCACGCGCCCGGCCATGTCGTCGGGCGACAGGCCGCGATAGGTCCACACCGCCGCAATCACCGGAATCCGGATGTCCGGAAAAATGTCCGTTGGCGTGCGAATGGCCGCCAGACCGCCGAACAGCACGATCAGGATCGCCGCGACGATGAAGGTATAAGGGCGCCGCAGCGCCAGGCGCACGATGGCCAGCATGTCAGACCGCAGCGCGGCGGCCGGGCGCAGGCCCAGCCGCCGGAACAGGTGTCATGTCGGGCGATGGCAACAGGATCTCGCTCAATTCGGATCCGGCAACAGCGCGCCTTCCAGGCTGGCCACGCATTCGTTGAACAGACCACTGCCGGGCGTCAAACCAAGCTGGGCGCAAGCATAGCGCTTGCGCTGCCACTGCACGCCGGGCGTGACATTGTAATAGCTTTTTCCCGCCTGAACGGCGTCGGCGGAAAAGCCGGCCGGCTGCAGCGCAGGCGCCTTCCCGGTGCCAGCCGACTCACGATCCAGCATGCAAGTGGCAAATGCGCCGGTACCGGGCTCAAGGCCCTGGCGGCCGCAGCTGTCATCGGCCGCCGCCGTCGCATATGCCGTGTCGCGGCGCGCCAGCGAATGAGCCAGGCTGTCCTGGCAGTCGGCATAAAAGGCCTCGCCCTGTCTCAGCCCCATCACCTTGGCGCAGGTTCCATTGATCAGCGCGACTTCATCCGGCGACCTGTTCTGCAGGTCCTGGGCCTGGGCGAAGCCGGCGCAACCCATCATCAGTGGCATCAGGGCAGCGATGGCGAGGAAAGAGCGAGGCATGAGCGTTTCCGTGTTCAGTCTTCGCGGGAAGATTTATGCCCCGACCGCTGAAAACGTCTCGGACGCAAAATGAAAATCCATTCATTCAATCTGTGTACGGCGTTTTTTGATTTACAGCCCCCGCCGATGGCGTTTATCGCTCGGGAAAAACCGGGGGGAAGCGCTGATGTTGTCCGCCATCCGCATCGCATCGCTGGCCGTTATGCTGTTTCCGGCAGCAGCTGCGGCTGACACAGTGGAGGACTTCTTCACGGGCTGGTCGCAGCGCGCCCATGCCGCGCTGGACAGCCAGCCGCACTGGATTCCGCCGATCAACACCATATCGCCAAGGCTGACGCAGGTGGTCCGGTACGACCAATATTGGCAGGCAGCCAACAACGGGGTCGGTACGGACGTGTTCGACGCGGGCAAGGGCGTTGAGATCATTCCTTTCGAGACCACCAGCTTCACCATCAATCCCGCGCTGTACGAGGAACGTGGCGGCAAGGGCAGCGGCTGGGGCGACTGGCCGTTTCTGCTGATCAAGCAACGGCTAGCGGCAGCGCGCGAGGATGAAGGCAACTATATCGCGACAGGCTTCCTGTCATTCCAGGCGCCGGTGGGATCGGCGGCCTTCACCAACCATGCCTGGGTGATCACGCCCGGCCTGGGCGGCGGCATGGGTTGGGGCGACTTCGACATCCAGACGAACCTGTTGGCGGCGTTGCCGCTGGAACATGCCGGCACCATCGGCACTGCCATCACCGCCAATGTGATCGCCCAGTACCACCTGCTGAGCTATCTATGGCCGGAGGTGGAGCTGAACAACACCGTCTGGTCGGGCGGCGCGCGCGACGGCCAGGACCAGCTGTACATGACGGTGGGTACACTGCTGGGCAACATCCCTGTGGCCGACAATTACGCGGTCGGCATCGGCATCGGCTATCAGTTCGCGCTGGCGCCTCGCCCGGCCGATCCTGCGCCGCTGACGCCCACCTTCGACCACAACTGGATTTTGTCGCTGCGGCTTGTCTACTAAGCAGCGCGGCCACACAGCGGCTTCCGCAATTCGGCCATTGACGGCGGATGGCACTTGGCACTTCCGCTACATGCAAACGGCACCAAACAGATTTCGGCGCCAGCGCTGTGGGCGCAAAAAAACGAAGTGTTCGAAATTCGAATCCGGCCGAACGCACCTGCTGGCCCGCGGGATGTGGTCCACATGCCCCATGTGGATACGCCGGCAGCCTTAGCTGGAAAGCGCGTTGACTTGGGCGGGCGCGCCCCCTAAACATCCGGCCCCTGCCCGGACGGTCACCAAAGGACCGTCTGCCGTGCCCAGATGGCGGAATTGGTAGACGCACTAGTTTCAGGTACTAGCGCTGCAAGGCGTGGAGGTTCGAGTCCTCTTCTGGGCACCAAGGAAAATCAAAGGCTTAACGGCTTCCAGATTTTACAGTGCCCAACCCGGACAACCCGGCAGAAAGCCCCTTCATCTAGGTCGGCTTTCCGCCCGTATCGCGGGATATGACCACCTTCCCACCCCGGACGTGGCCTCCACTTTCGCGCGCCAGGGGGCCGTGCGTGTGCAGGGCGGCGGCCGGGCGCCCCGGCACGAACCGTTCGAGCCGGAACCGGGATGCACGCGACCGGGAGATTCGATCGCAGACCATCCCGGAACGCGCCGGTAACGCGACGATTTTGGACTTTTCCTCGGGCGCCTGGCCTCGGTAAAAAGACGCCGGCTTTGTGGGATGGGACGTCATGAACACCAATGTGGTCACGATTTTCGGCGGTTCGGGCTTCCTGGGCCGGCATGCGGTGCGGGCGCTCGCCCGCCGCGGCTGGCGCATCAAGGTCGCCACACGCCATCCGGCCCGCGGCTTTTTCCTGCGCCCGCTTGGCAGCGTGGGGCAGATCGACTTCGTCAAATGCGACGTGACGGACGCCGAGTCGGTGCAGCATGCGGTGAAGGGCGCGACTGCCGTCGTCAACCTCACCGGAATCCTGTTCGAAAAGGGCCAGACTTTCGACGAGGTGCAGACGGATGGTGCGGCCAATATCGCCGAGGCCGCGGCCGCCGCCGGAGTTCGGGCGCTGGTGCATGTCTCGGCCATCGGCGCAGATGCCCAGTCCGATTCCCGCTATGCCGTTACCAAGGCGAAGGGCGAGGCCGCCGTCCGCGAGGCCTTTCCTGCAGCCGTTATTCTGCGTCCCTCGATCGTCTTCGGGCCCGAAGACGGCTTCTTCAACAAGTTCGCCGAGATGGCGCGTTTTCTGCCTGCCCTGCCCCTGATCGGCGGCGGCAGGACGCTGTTCCAGCCGGTGTTCGTGGGCGATGTGGCCCAGGCGATCACCGTGGCGCTGGAAAGCGAGGTTGCCAGGGGCCATACCTATGAACTGGGAGGCCCAACGATATACAGCTTCAAGGATCTGCTGCAGCTGATCCTGCGTCAGGCCGGCCGGCGCCGCGCGCTGGTGCCCGTCCCCTTCGGCATCGCCTCGCTGAAAGCGGCGTTTCTCCAGCTTCTTCCCAATCCGCTGCTAACGGTGGATCAGGTGCGGCTGTTGAGAAAGGACAATGTGGTGTCACCGGATGCGGCCAAGCTGGCCGATCTCGGTATTACTCCCACATCGGTGGAAGCTGTGGTCCCGTCCTATTTGTGGCGTTACCGCGCCAAGGGCGAATATGCCACCGATCCGCGCGAGGGCCTCTCTGCTTGACGGGATTATCCGCCTGACGGATCAGTGGAAGGCCAGATAGGCCATCAACGCCAGGCTGGCCGCGATCCGGTAATAGCCGAACGGCTTGAGGCCATACTGGCCGACCATCGCCAGAAACCCCCGGATCACCAGGAAGGCGACCACGAACGATACCGCAAATCCCACCGCGATATCAGTGCCCTGGGCGAAGGACAGCGCCGCGCCCTGCTTGTAAAGTTCATAGACGGTCGCCCCCAGCATGGTGGGCACGGCAAGGTAAAAGGTGAATTCCGTCGCCGCCCTGCGCTCCACGCCCAGAAGCTCTCCGCCCAGAATAGTGGCCCCCGACCGCGAGATGCCCGGCATCAGGGCCATCACCTGGCAACAGCCGATCTGGAAGGCCTTCCCGGGCGGCAGGTGATCGCCCTGGGTGAAGCGCGGCTTCGGAGCGATGCGCTCGAACAACAGGATCAGGATCCCCCCCGCCATCCAGGAAATCGCGATCACGGGCATGGCGATGGCGGGGTTGAGCAGCACGGCGTTGATGTGCTTCGCCAGCAGGGCGCCCACGACGGCGGCGGGCAGGAAGGCGATGATCACGCCCAGCGCAAAGCGCCGTGATGCATCCGACGACGGCAGCGTCACCAGGACATCCCAGAACTTGCGGTAATAGATCGCCACCACCGCCAGGATGGCACCCAGCTGGATCACGACCGTGAAGGCTTCCCAACTGTCCGACAGGCCCAGCAGCCTCTCCGCCACCAGCAGATGGGCGGTGGAGGAGATTGGCAGAAATTCGGTAACGCCTTCGACCACGCCCAGGATTATGGACATCAGGATATCGTGCATGGGCGAGTCTCTTGTGGGGCGCGGCAAGACCTAGCATCGCGCGCACGCTCGCGCGAGTGACAAAGTTTGTTATGCTGACGGCATGGCGGGGAAGGGAATCGTTTGGCGCGGCCGGGGATGGTTGTGGCGGGTCATCGCCGTGTTGTTCATCCTGCTGGTCCCTGCCCCCATCCTGCTGCTGCTGATCTTCCGCGTCCTGCCCGTGCCCGGCACGCCCGAAATGCTGGTCAGCCTTGTCGAGGGCAAGGGTGCGCATCATAGGTGGGTGGATGACATCAGTCCCCGGCTGGAACGGGCGGTGATCGCCGCCGAGGACCAGAATTTCTGCACACACCACGGCTTCGACTGGGACAGCATCAACAAGGCGATGGCGGACCACAAGCGCCACCCCGGCAAACCGGTGCGCGGCGCCAGCACCATCTCGCAGCAGACGGCACGCACCGTGTTCCTGCTGCCGGTGCGAAGCTGGATCCGCAAAGGGCTGGAAGCCTGGCTGACCGTCCTGGTCGAAGGCCTGTGGCCCAAGAAACGCATCCTGACGGCCTATCTCAACTTGGTCGACTGGGGCGACGGCATCTTCGGGGCGGAAGCGGCGGCCCAGGCCTATTTCGGCACGGATGCCGGCTCGCTGACCTCGGCCGAGGCCGCGCGGCTGGCGGCCATCCTGCCCAACCCCCACAAATGGCGGGCCGTGCATCCCGGCCGCTATGTGGTGCGCCGCACGGGCCTGCTCAGGGAGCGCAGCGCCATGGTGGTGCGCGACGGGCTGAACTTCTGCGTCAAATAGGGACTTTTGCGTTAAACCGGCGGGTCGCTTACAAGCCTCGCCATGCGCCGCCTGATTCACCTGCTGCTTTCACCGTCCTGCCGGCTGGCCCGTCTGATGGTCGGGGAAAAACGCGTCGCCTGCGACCCGGTCATGGCGGAAGATGCGCGCAACCCCATGCCGGTCTTCATCGACACCGATGGAACCCGTGCCGAGGGCGTGTGGGCCATTCTGGACCATCTGGAAACGAACTTTCCCGACCGGCCCCTCGCACCCCAGGACGATGCGGCTCGCCGTGCCTGCCTGCGCTGGGTGGACTGGGCAATGGGACCGTTCCACGAACAGGTGACCCAGCGCATCGTGTATGAGAAGGCGGGACAGCGCTTCACCGGCGCCGCCTTTTCACGCGCACCGGACATGAACAACATCCGCGCGGGACGCGAAGAGCTGAAGGTGGCGCTGGCGGCCATCGGCCGCGCGACCGAAACCAACGGCAACCTGGCCTGCCGCGAGGTCACGCTGGGCGACCTTGCGGTGGCGGCGCATCTGTCGTCGCTGGACTATTTCGGCGAGGTGCCGTGGAGCGATTTCGCGGCGGCCAATGAATGGTACGTACGGATGAAGTCGCGGCCCGCCTTCCGCTCCATCCTTGGCGACCGCGTGCCCGGCCAGCCGCCGGTTTCCCACTATGCCGAACTCGATTTCTGACGCGGATCGGGGACTCGCGCGTCACGCGAAGGCTTCGCGCCCCGTTCACGGTTGCCGGCCAAGTGAGTCGAGATTTTCCCTGGCCTGCGCGGCGGTGGCGCCGGCGGCCTTTTTCAGCGCCGCCTGAAAGTCGCGGCGCGCGCCGCCTACATCGCCCAGCTGCCGCCGCAACAGCCCGCTTTCCACCAGCACATCCGGATCACCGGGCTTGAGTTTCAGCGCGAGCGCGATATCGCTGCGCGCCTGCGCATACTGTTTCAGCGCACGGTGTGCGCTGGCCCGCAGGACCAGAAGATCGGCGCGGCGCGGCGCCATCTGCAGCGCGGCATCCAGGTCGAGCACAACCTCCGGCCAATTCCGCACCATGGCCTGCGCGCGCGCCAGGTCGGTATAAAGATCGGGATCTCCCGGCGACAGCGCCAGCGCGGCCGTCAGGCTTTGCACCGCTTTGGCGCCTTCGCCTGCAAGAAGCCAGGCATTGCCCGCCTGGTCGAACAGCGCCACGCGGAAGGATGCGTCCGGCACCGCCCGGTCGCCGGCGATACGGTCGAGCCGGCTTCCCGCTTCCGCATACCGCCTGAGGTTGAACAGCGCCAGCGCCGCGCAATGCTGTGCGGGCACGCCGCCGCCGGATTTCGCCCAGCTTTCCGCATCGCCCAGCGCCGAAGCCGGGCTGGTGCTGCTGGCGTTCACACAATTGCGGTAGCGTGCGGAATCCGTGGACGCGCTCGCCGCCGCATGCGCCGCCAAGGGCAGCGCGATACCCAGAAGAAGCGGCGCGAAGAAACGCTCCGCATGCCATATTGTGGTGCTCATGACACGCCACCTTATCAGCAATAAGCGCTTGGGATGACAGGAAATCCTGCTAGGCTTTGATGACGCTGAGGAAAGGGGCCCAATGTCCTTTGCACGGATTGCCGGAGCCGCGCGGCTCCTTTTCATGTTCGCCATCCTTGCCTGCGCCGCGGTGCCTGCCGCCGCGCAACCTGCGGAAGATGTACAGCTTGGCCCGCGCGCCGCACCCACGGCGCGCATACAGGTCGGCCGGCTTCCGGTTATGGATACGACGCCCACCTTCGATGCCGCGGCCGCCACGCACAAATATCTCGCGCGCGTGAGCGGACCGGCGCGCGCGCGATCCGACGCCTATTTCGAGGGCGGCTACGTTCTGCAGGCGGTGGACCTTGTCTATACGCTGATCGTGGCGGGCATCCTGCTGTGGACAGGCCTATCGGCCCGCATCCGCGACTGGGCAGGCGAACGCACCCGAAACCGCGCCTATCAGGTGATGCTCTACGCTGCGGTCTATGTTGCCGTCCTGACGCTCGCGACATTTCCGCTTGCACTTTATGAGGGATTTTTCCGCGAGCATCAGTATGGGCTTTCCAACCAGAGCTTTCCGCAATGGCTGAGCGAGCTTGGCATTCAGTTCCTGCTGAACCTGGCGGCGGCGGTGATCCTGCTTCCCATCCTTTATGCCGCCATCCGCCGGGCGCGCGAAAGCTGGTGGCTGTGGGGGGCGGGACTGGCGATCGCTTTCCAGATCGTCGTCATCGCGATCTGGCCGGTGGCGATCGCACCGCTGTTCAACCATTATTCCCCGCTGCCCGACGGCCCCCTGAAGCAGCAGATCCTTTCACTGGCCCGCGCCAACGACGTTCCCGTGGACAATGTCTGGCTGGTGGACGCCTCGCGGCAGTCCAGCCGCGTCTCGGCCAATGTCTCCGGTTTTCTGGGTACGGCGCGCATCTCGCTGAACGACAACCTGTTGAAGCAGGGCACGCCCGATGAGGTGATGGCGGTGATGGGCCATGAAATGGGTCATTACGTGATGGGACACGTAACGCGCGAGCTGCTGTTGGCAGGACTGGTGACGATCGCTGGTTTCGCCTTTCTGGCCTGGGGCTTTCGCATCGCGACCGATTTGTTCGGCGGCCATTGGCAGGTCAGGCGGGCGGATGACGTGGCAGGCCTGCCGCTGTTGACCGCCCTGGCGGCGCTGTTCCTGTTCCTGGCCACGCCCGCGACCAACGCCATCTCGCGCACCGGCGAATACCAGGCCGACATATTCGGGCTGGATGCGGTGCGCAAGCCGGACGCCTTCGCCACCGTGACGCTCAAGCTATCTGCCTACCGCAAGCTTGAGCCGGGTCCGCTGGAGGAGGTCCTTTTCTATGACCATCCTTCGGGGCGCGCCCGCATCGCGCTGGCGATGCGCTGGAAGAAGGAACATATCGCCGATGCGGACATACGCGACACGGCCCGCCTGCCCTGAGACTTAGGCGGGCAGTTGCGCGGCCAGGGTTCCGTAGAGCGGATGGTCCGTGTCGAGGCGCGCAAGCAGCACCTCGCAGGCACGGCGCGCCGCGGGTGTCCAGTCGGCGGTCAAGGACGCAGCCAACTGGGCCTGGCTTTTCAGGATCACGCCGTCCTCCAGCACCTTGAGCCCATTGTCGCGCAATGTGGCACCTGTCGTGGTGATGTCCACGATCACTTCGGCCGTGCCCGCGGCCGGCGCGCCTTCGGTTGCCCCCGCGCTGGGCACGATGCGATAGTCGGAGATGCGCGCCTGGGCAAAGAAGCTGCGTGTCAGTTGGGCATATTTCGTCGCCACGCGCAGGCGGCGGCGATGCGTGGCGGCGTAGGCGGCGCAGACATCGTCCAGATCAGCCATTGTCGCGACGTCGATCCAATACTGCGACACAGCGACGACGACATCGGCAAAGCCGAAGCCCAGCGGCTTGACCAGGTGCATCCGGCCGGCCAGCTCCGGCGCCTCCTCGCGCAGCAGATCCTCGCCCGTGATGCCAAGATGGATGTCGCCGGCCAGCAGGGCGGCTGCGATCTCCGATGCCGACAGCAGCATCACCTCGATATCCGGGAAGCCGGAAAAGCTCGCACGGTAGCCGCGCGCGCCCGCCGTCTGCTCCATCACAAGGCCGCGCTGCGCGAACCATGCGTTGCAATTGTCCTTCAGGCGGCCCTTGGAGGGGATGGCAAGCGTCAGTGCGGCCATCATCCGCCTCCCATGGCCGCCCTGGCGGCCAGAACCCGTTCGGTGCGAAGCGCGCAGCCGATGGCGCTGACCGGCCTGTTCGCGCCCAGCGCCTCCATCAGCGTGTCATAACGGCCGCCGCCCGCCACCTGCACCGGGCCTTCGCGGTCGTGCGACCACAATTCGAAAACCAGACCCGTGTAATATTCCATGTTGCGGCCGAAATGGGCCGTGAACTGGACTTCTCCAGCGCCCAGCGCCTTCAAGGTGGTGAGCCTCGCCTCCATCGCGGCCAACTGCGGTTCAAGGTCGATCTTCGCGGTCTTGAGCAGAGCGCGGATGCGCGTCATCGCCGCATCCGCGGGGCCGGAAATGTCAAGCAGCTTGGCGACGGCGTCGGCGACCACCGGATCGAGCCGCAGGGTTGCCGCTTCTGCCGCGCGGGCAAGCGCCCGCGTCACGATCTCTTCGCGCGAGCGGCCTGCCGCCGGCGCCTGGGCGTGACCATCCAGCAGCGCCTCGATCCCGGCGCGGGTGCCAGGAAGGCGCGGCGCGCCATCGCCGTGGCCCAGCCAGTAGAGCAGCGATTCCACATACCCCGGCCGCCAGAAGTGCCGCTTGAGACGGGAGCGCCAGTGCGGCGGCAGCGCCAGCGCATCCACCAGCGCGCCGAACAGGGAGAGATCGCCGATGCGCAGCGAAAAGTCGGCAAGGCCGCAGGCGCGCAGCGCCCCGATGGCGATGGAGAGAATCTCCCGCTCCCCTTCCGCACGGTCTTCGAGCCCCAGCAACTCCACACCGGCCTGAAAGAACTGGGCGGGCCTGTGCGGCTCGCCGGGCTGATGGCGGAAGACCAGGCCGTTGTAGCAGATGCGGGCCGGCAGCGGCGTCTCCGCCAGCACCGCCTGACGGCAGATCGGAATGGTGAGGTCGGGCCGCAAGGCCAGATCGCGGCCCGATGGATCGGTAAGCGTGAAGGTACGGCGGCGGATCTCCTCGCCCGAGCGATCGAGGAAGAGGCCGGCCGGTTGCAGCACCGATGGTTCCTCGCGGCGGTAGCCGCGCGCCGCGAACAGCTCCAGCAGCGCCGCGGCCTGTGCGTTCAACGCCTCCAGCGATGGTGCGTCGTAGTAGGGAAAAGCCGCCACTAGGCGCCTGCCCGGCTGCCGGCCAGCATCGCCTTTACCTCCGCCACCAGGTCGGCGCGCTTGACGCTCTTCTGCGCCTCGCGGTTGGCGACCCAGGCGGCACGGCTTTCCACCGACTTGGCCAGTTCCGCGCCCAGGGCCAGGTCTTTAAGTGTGACTTCGCCCCGCGCGCGCTCGTCGCCGCCTTCGATCACGGCGATGGCCGCGCCGCGCCGGTCGGCATATTTGAACTGGTCGCCCATCTTTCCGGTGCCGACATAGCATTCCGCCCTGAGGCCCGCCGCCCGCAGTTCCCGGACGGTGGCGAAGCCGTTGGCCGCATCGGCCTTGTCGAACACCGTAACCACGACCAGCGGCGGCAGGGCGGCGGCGCGCCCCCTGAGCGCCGAAAGAAGACGGCTCACACCGACAGACACGCCCGCCGCCGGCACGCGCTGGCCGGTGAACCGCGCCACCAGATCGTCATAGCGCCCGCCGCTGGCAATAGAGCCGAACACGACCTCCTCGCCCGCCTCGTTGGTCACGGGGCCGGTCAACTGCCCTTCCCAGACGGGTCCGGTGTAGTAGTCCAGCCCGCGCACCACGCCGGTATCGAACATGATCCGGTCTGGGCCATAGCCGCAGGCCTGAAGCAGCTTCACGATCTGCTCCAGTTCGTTGAGCCCTTCGGCTCCGGTCTCGCTGGATGCGATCAGGGTGCCGATCTGGCGCAGATGCGCATCCTCATCGGCGGCGTCAGGCGCGACGAAAGCCAGCACCCGATGCGCCTGTTCGGGCGTCAGGCCCGCGCCCTTGGTGAAATCACCCGATTCATCCTTGCGGCCCGGGCCCAGAAGGGCCGCAACCCCCTCCACGCCCAGCCGGTCGAGCTTGTCGATGGCGCGCAGCACAATGCCGCGGCGCTCGCGGTCCTCCAGCGCAAGACCCGCCACTTCCAGCACACCGTCCAGCAGCTTGCGGTTGTTGAGCTTCACAATGTAGGCGCCGCGCTGCAGCCCCAGCGCCTCCAGCGTGTCGCACAGCATCATCAGCAGTTCGGCATCGGCGGACGGCGAGGCGCTGCCCACCGTGTCGGCATCGAACTGGGTGAATTCCCGGAAACGTCCCGGCCCCGGCTTCTCATTGCGCCAGACCGTGCCGGTCTGGTAGCGGCGGAACGGCTTGGGCAGCGTCTGGAAGTTGGCCGCGACATGGCGCGCGAGCGGCGCGGTCAGGTCATAGCGCAGGCTCAGCCACTGGCCGTCATCGTCCTTGAGCGAGAAGACACCGTCATTGGGCCGGTCCACATCGGGCAGGAACTTGCCCAGCGCATCGGTGTATTCGAAGGCCGGCGTCTCCAGGGGCTCGAAGCCATAGCTCTCATAGACGGCGCGGATGACGGCCAGCATCTTCTGCTCGGCCATGATCTCGGCCGCGCCGCGATCGCGGAAGCCGCGGGGCAGCCTGGCCTTGGGTTTCGATTGCTTGCCGGAGGGCGGACTCATGATCCTGCTGGAATCTGCGTGGTCGGCGGGCGTTGTACCGGCGCCGGCGTCCGGCGGCAAGGAACCGCCATAAAATAATGATAATCAAGCCCTTAGAATGGCGCCGCCTTGCCTCTTGCACATCCCCATGCTGCAGTGCGAACTAGGCCCGGAACCCACCGGAAAGGACCGCCCGTGAGCAAAGTCTATCCCGATGCCGCCGCGGCGCTGAAGGGGCTGACCTTCGATGGCATGACGGTGATGGCGGGCGGCTTCGGACTATCGGGCAATCCCGAGAACCTGATCGCGGCCCTGAAGGAAGACGGGGTAAAGAAACTCACCGTGATCTCCAACAATTGCGGCGCCGACGGGCTGGGGCTGTGGGTGCTCCTCGACAACGGCCAGATCAGGAAGATGATCTCGTCCTACGTGGGCGAGAACAAGCTGTTCGAAGACCTGTACCTCAACGGCAAGCTGGAGTTGGAATTGAATCCGCAAGGCACGCTGGCCGAGCGCATTCGCGCGGGCGGCGCGGGCATCCCGGCTTTCTATACCCGCACCGGCGTCGGAACCGTCGTCGCGGAAGGAAAGCCAACGGAAGTCTTCGACGGCCAGACCTATCTGCGCGAGACCTGGCTACGCGCCGATCTCGCTATCATCAAGGCCTGGAAGGGTGATACAGAAGGCAACCTGATCTACCGCAAGACCGCGCGCAACTTCAATCCGATGATGGCGACGGCGGCCAAGGTCACGATCGCGGAAGTGGAAGAACTGGTTGCGCCCGGCCAGCTCGATCCCGAGATGATCCATACGCCGGGAATCTACGTGCAGCGCATATTGCAGGGCCGCGACTACAAGAAATATATCGAGCGCGTGACCACGCGGCCGCGCCCGAAAGCGGCAGCCGCAGGGGAGGAAATCTGATGGCCTGGACACGCGAGGAGATAGCGGCTCGCGCCGCGCGCGAGTTGCAGGACGGCTTTTACGTCAACCTGGGCATCGGCATTCCCACGCTTGTGGCCAACTATATTCCCGAAGGAATGAACGTCACGCTGCAGAGCGAAAACGGCATGCTGGGCATGGGGCCATTCCCCTATCCGGGCGAGGAGGACGCCGACCTGATCAATGCCGGCAAGCAGACCATCACCGAGCTGCCCACGACCAGCTATTTCTCGTCGGCCGAGAGTTTCGCCATGATCCGCGGCGGTCACATAGACCTGTCGGTGCTGGGGGCAATGGAGGTATCGGAAGATGGCGACATCGCCAACTGGATGATCCCGGGCAAGATGGTCAAGGGCATGGGTGGCGCGATGGACCTGGTGGCGGGGGTCAAGCGCGTGATCGTGGTGATGGAGCACACCAACAAGGCGCACGAATCGAAGATCCTGAAGAAATGCACATTGCCGCTGACCGGCACCCAATGCGTGGACATGGTGATCAGCGATCTCTGTGTCTTCACGCTGGAACGCGGCAAAAGAGGCCTCAAGCTGATCGAGTTGGCGCCGGGCGTGGGGTTGGACGAAGTGACGGCCAAGACCGAGGCCACATTCACGCCGGCTCTCTAGGCACATGCTGTCCCGCCGCCTGCGTGGCCGTCTTGTGCGGCATCATCTTCCCATTGCCTCCGCGGCCATCGTCACGGGGTGGACGCTGTATGTCACACGCCCCTTTCCGGATGTGCTGACGCGGCTGAGCTTCGCCACCGCCTATCCGGCGCTGGTGCTGCTGGCAATTTCTCTGGCCATCGGGCCATTGCGCATACTGGCCGGCAGGCAGCCCGTCATGTCGCTGGATCTTCGCCGTGATTTCGGAATCTGGGCCGGCATCACGGGCGTATTCCATGCGGTCATCGGCCAGTTCGTGCACCTTCGCGGACGCCCCTGGCTCTATTACATCTATGAGGACTGGCGGGCGCGTCTGCTTCCGGTGCGCCACGATCTGTTCGGCTTTGCCAACTATTCGGGGCTAGTCTCCGTGCTCGTGCTGGCAGTGCTGCTTCTGACCTCCAACGACCTGTCGCTGCGGCGACTGGGCGGGACGGAATGGAAAGGGCTCCAGCGCTGGAATTATGTCTGCTTCGGCCTGGCCGCATTGCACGGGCTTCTCTATCAGCTGGGCATCGAAAGCCAGAAGCTGCCTTTTGTCCTTCTGGCAATCGCCTGTATTGCCGTTACGACCGTGCTGCAATGGGCCGGATGGCGGCAGAGAAGACTTCAGCGCACCACTTCCAGCAGGGCGGTGGCGGGGGGCGGCGCATAGGCGGCTTCCGGCAGGATCACGCCGCAAGCATTCAGGCGCATCACGAGCATCTTCACGGTGCGGGCAACAGCCTCCTTTTGACTGCCTTTCACCAGCCAGCTGAGGTGCGCTTCCAGCAGCGCATCCTCGCCTTCCTGCGCGGCTGCGATCAGGCGCAGGATCTGCTGTTCATCAGGGGTCAGGCCCGCGCAATGCGGATGTCCCACGGTCATGGTTCTGCGGCTGCCGCTGCCCAATGCCTGCAAGAAGGCCGCGAAGGCGATCAGCAGATCGTCCGCCTGTTCGCCCGCAAAGGCGAAATATTCCCGCGCCAGGACCGGGCAGTCGGCATGACCCACCACAAATTTGCGCCACGTCCAGACCAGCAGGTGGCCAGCGCAGAGGCTGGCTTCATACCGACCGTCCGATTCCCGTTGCCGTGCCTTCGCCATGACCGGCCTCCCGATCCACGACGGCATTATAGTTGCGATTCATTCTTAATTGCAATACCAGCCTAGGGCAGCGGGCCGCCCACAACGGCCGAACCGGTACCGCCGCATCCGGGCGCCCCATAGCGCAGGAATTTCTGGATCCGTTTTCCGGTATCGACTTCCGCCGTATAGATGTTGCCGTGGCTGTCTAGGCTGACCTGATGCAGCCAGTGGAACTGACCCGCCATGCGCCCTGCCCGCCCCAGCCGCCCGAGTTCTTCCAGGCTGGCCCGGTTGAGCAGGTAGATCGTCTGGTTGGTATTGTCCCCCACATAGAGGCAGCTCTGCGCCTTGTCCTTTGAGAAATTCATGGACACAGCCGTGCCCGGCAGCACCGGCGTGGTTTCGGTGCGGTCACTGATGAAACGCTCGGTGACGAAACCGCACTTGCCCGCAACACCTTGCGGGTTACTGCAGGGTTTTCCCAACTCGGAACTGTTCTTGTCGAAAATCTGTATGCGGTCATTGCCGCGATCACAGACATAGATCTTCCCGTCGTCCGCGATCTTCACGCAGTGGACAGGATTGCGGAAGAAGGCCGGTTTGCTGTTGCCAACGAGCCGGTCATTCCTCCACGGACCAGCCGCCTTGGCCGCATTGTCGTCGATGGGATTGTTCCCATAGGCGCCGAAGTGGCCGATATATTTCCCGGTCGTGGCATCCACGATCAGGATGCGGCGATTGCCATAGCCGTCGGCGACATAGAGGCGGTTGGTCTGAGGGTCCACCACCATGTCCGCCGGCAGAAAGAGCAGCGGCGTGTCGTTGATCCCGCCATTGGTATCGTTGCTGTTGGGCCCCTTCGGGGTGCCGCCGATGCGCATCTTGAAGTTGCCCGCCTGGTCGAACTTCAGCACAAAGCCGTCGCCGCCTTCGCGGTTGGTGGTCCAGCCGGTGGGATTGGCGGGCACCGCCGCGCCATTGCCAGCCAGCCACACATTGTCATTCTGATCCACATAGATGCCGTGCTCGCTGTTGGGCCAGATGCAGCCGTCGGCCGCCTTGCAGTGGCTGGCCAGCCAGCCCGGATCACCGGGCCCACCCCAGGCGCGCAGCAGATTGCCGTCCGCATCGAACTCCAGCACCGAAGGGGCGGCATTGCAGCAGTCGGCGATAGCGCCATTGGGCCGCGCAAAGCCCAGGCCGTTCTTGCCGTCCTTTACATCGGCGGTGTCCAGCGCCGCCTCGTCATTGGTCATGGTGCGCGGACGGTTATAGACCCAGATGTGATCGTGCTGGTCCACATAGAGGCCGCCGATCTGCCCGAGCAGCCAGTTGTGCGGCAGCGGCTTGGGCCATGTCGGATCGGAGACGAACCCGGGGGTCTGGCTGCCGGCCGCCTTGTGGTAGACCCCGGTCTGGGCATAGAGCCGGTCCAGGATCGAAGCATCCTTTTTAATCGCATCGGCGGCATGAGCCACGCCAGCCAGCGCCAGCATCACCGCCGCCAGCGCCATCGCAATCCTGTGCATGCCAATTCCCCTCAGTTTCTTTCGTTATCGGGCACTTCAATCACCAGAAGACGCTTGGGCGCCTTGCCGACCTTGATGCGCGCGATCTCCTTTTCGGTGCGCGCATCCAGGATCGAGGCGTCATCGGTGTCGGCATTGCTCACGGCGGCATACTTGCCGTCCCTGGACATGCTGATCCAGTTGGGACACGCGCCCACCGCGATCTTCTTCCCCAACCTCCTGCTGGCGATGTCATAGACGTAAATACCGGAATCGGCCACCGAAGTGATCCAGAGCTTCCTGCCATCAGGGGTCAGCGCGATACCGTGGACCGGAGTGTTGGGCGGTTCCACATGGCAGTTCATCCAGGGCATGGGCGGAAGCACTACCTGGGACATCGTCTTTCCGGCCAGGTCCACAACGGCAAAACCATGCAGCCCGCTGAGGGCCGTATAAAGCGTCTTTTCGTCTGCCGTGACGATGAAGGGACGCGGATCGCCCGCCACCTTGACGTCATTGGTGACGTCCATCCTGGCCAGATCGATGCGGCGGATGAAGAAACTGTCCCGCGCCTCGCAATAGACGATGGTGTTGCTGCCGCCTTCCGGCGTGAAACAGTTATGGGGGTGGCGCACCTCGATCGTCTTGACGATTTCCTTCCGCGTCATGTCCACGATTACGGCGCTGTTGGCCGGCGCCAGCAACGGCACGACCACATAATGGCCGTCGGTGGTGGCGGCGCATTCATTGGGCTGACCGGGCAATGCGATCGTGTCGGTGATGGTATTGGTCCTGGTGTCGATCACCTTCAGCGCATGCTCGGATTCAATGGTGGCGAAGGCACGCCGCCCGTCACCCTGGGCGCAGACCCCATGGACGATGGGACCGGCCTTGATGGTGGCGATCACCTTCCGGGTGGGGAGATCTATGACGGTGAGGTCATCGCCCTGGCTGTTGGCGACATAGAGAATGCTTCTGGCCTGCGCCGTCGCAGCCATACAGAAGCCAGCCAGGCAAAAGCCCAGCAGTACCATGACCTTGCGCAGCATCGTCCCTCCCCTTTTTCCGATTACTTAGCCGAATGGCGAAGTCCGGACCAGCAGCCGGATTTGCTGCATCGCACCCATCCCGATTCCGCACAGAAGTTTTATCCCAGCTTTATCACACGCTTTACGCGAATTTTTTTCTAGGCTCGTCTGGCGTCGGCTGCTGGGGGGCATCGTGGCAAACATTCTCGATACGGTCACAGGGGCTACGGCCGCCTGGTCAACCGGCCGCCAGCTACGCGCGGCTTTCACATCGTCGCCCGCCGATTTCAGCAGCGGGGTTTGCACCATCATCCGCGACCAGGTGGGCACGCGCAACGCGTCACCGGCGGGCTCGCCAGCCCAGGGCAGCGGCACGATTAACGCCAACGCTTACGTCAAGCTGGACGGCACGAACGACAAATTCACCTTCAGCGCGCTGGCGTTGGGCACCGGCGACTGGACCCTGTTGCTGGCCGTGGGCTTTACCGGCACCGCGGCCGGGCCCCTTGTGGGTCACACCACGACCACCACCGGCATTGTCCACAGCAGTACGACCGGCTTCTCCATCCGCTCCGACAGCGCAGGCCCGCTGAGCTACAGTACCGGTTGGGCCATTCCCAAGGGATTCCATGTCCTGCGGTTCGCGCGGACCGGGTCGGGTGCGACCATCCAGATATTCCAGAATGGCGAAGCGATCAGCACTGCCAAGGCGATCAGTGGCGCCTTTACCCTGGACGAATTCGGCGCGCAGCAGGTAAACGACGCCTGGTCGAACGCCGGTTTCGGCGAATGCATCGTCTTTCCCCGGCTGCTGACGTCAACGGAAATCACAGCCATCGAGGCCGACATGACGGCGGCCTGGCATTCAGCGATTTACGTAGACGACACGGGCGGCAACGACGCCAATGTGGGCTGGGCCCCGCAACTGGCGGTTCAGACCATTGGGGCGGTGCGTCCGTTGCATCTCAGGCGCGGCTCGCGCGTGTTGCTGAAAGCGGGCGGCGTGTGGCGCCGCGATCCGCTGCTGTTCAATCAATCCTTCCAGACCGGCGATGTGAGCGCGCCCTTCGTGATCGATCAATACGGCACCGGCGCCCAGCCCAAGCTGATCGGCAGTACCCAGGTTCCGGGGCCTTACACGCTGGTCACCGGCACCGAATACAAGAAGACGGTGACGCTGACGAATGTCCAGGGCGTCTGGGCCTATGACGGCACGGGCGCGATCACGCGGCTTGTCGCCGGCACCGCGGGGTCGCTCACGACGGGACAATATGCCTATGCCTCGGGCGAGTTGCATTTCAATGTCGGCGTCAATCCATCCTCCTACACGCTGGAATGCGCCCAGCAGGACGGCGCATTGGCCGACATAGACGGCTGCCGCCCGGCGCGGCCCTACATGAATGTCTCCAACCTGCACCTGATCCACTGGCCCGAGGATGGGCTATTGTTCGATGCCGACAACTGCCAGGCGCGCAACATCCTGGCGGAGTGGAATGCATCCGATGGCATCGGCGGTGCGGCCTTGAATCTCTATCTGGGCCAATCCACCAGCCAGCACAACGGCAAGGGCCGCGTGCTCAGCGGATCGCCGGGCGACGGCGTCTCGCTGCACGGCGGCAGTACCGTCGTGATCGAGGACGTCAAAAGCCTCTACAACGACAAGGCGGGCATCGACCATCAGGAAACGGTGACCGCCACCATGCGCAACTGCTGGATCGAGGGCAGCAACCAGAACATCTGGGGCGCCGTGAACACCGGCCCCGTGGCCACCCAGACCTGGGAGAACTGCGTCGTGGTGCGGCGGCCGGGCGATTATGTCCATGCCTGCCAGTTCGTGCGCAGCACCACCCATGTCGTGCGTCACCTGACCATCGTGAACATGGACGTGGCGTCGAATTATCGCGGCATCAACGTCAATTCCACCGGCAATGTCACTATACAGAACTGCATCACAGACGGCTTCGCCACCGGACTGGGCCTGCAGGCGGCGGGAACGCTGACGCATGACCACAACCTGCACCACGACACGGCTGCCTATAACGGCACCTCCGCGGGCACGGGCGATCTCACCGGCGATCCCTTGTTCACCAACCGCGCCGCGGCGGACTATTCGCTGCAATCGGGAAGCCCGGCCATCGATGCAGGTGTCAATCTGGGCGTCACCATCGACTATCTGCACAATCCCCGGCCGGTCGGCGCCGCGCCGGACATGGGCGCATTCGAGCGGCAGTCTGGCGGTCCGCCGCCGCCTTCGCTGATCCTGGACACAGTGACGGGCGCAGTGGCAGCCTGGTCCACGGGACGGCAGTTGACCAGCACATTCACCCTGGCGCCGGCAGACGTCTCGGCCGGTGTCTATTCCCTGATCCGTGACCAGGTGGGTTCGCGCAATGCCACGGCGGCGGGATCGCCAGCCGCCGGCTCGGGCGGCACCCTCGCCTTTGCGCAACTCGATGGCGTCAACGACAAGTTCGGATTCTCGTCGCTGTCGCTGGGCACCGGCGACTGGACGGCCTGCATGGCGGTCAAATTCCAGGCCTCGGCCGCCGGGCCTCTGATCGGGCGGACCGCCACCACCACCGGTATCCGCGAGAGCAGCACGACCAACTTCGACCTGCGCTCCGACAGCGCCGGTCCGCAGCCTTACAATATGGCCGCGATCGCGGCGGGATTTCATGTCCTGCGCATTGCGCGCAACGGCACCGCCGGAAACATCACCATCTATCTGGACGGCACCGCCATCGGCAACGGCATGCCGCGCACCATCGCGGGCAGCTTTACCTTCGATCAGTTCGGAGTGCAGCGCACCAGCGATGCCTGGTCCAACATGGGCTTTGGCGAATGCATCATCTTCCCGCGGCTGCTGTCGTCCTCGGACGCAACGGCGGTCGAACAGGACATGCTTGGGGCCTGGGTCTAGAGCGGATCAAGCCTCGAGACGCGCGCGCATCACCACATGGGGCCAGACCTGCTCCATCGAGATGTCGCGGCCTGCAACCATCTCCTCCACGGCGCGGGTCGCGCCGGGACAGGTCGGCTCGGTGGCGTCGTCATAGACGATATAGCCGCCGGGCGTCATCGTCTCCCAGGCCGTGTCCTGGGCATAGACCACGGCGGAATGGAGAACCACGTCGATATGGGCCAGGCCGAACGCGCCTGCCCTGGCATAAACGCCGGGTGCGGTGTCCTGGATCAGGCCCTTCACGAATTCGACGTTGTCGAGGCCAAGTTGCAGCGCCGTCAGGCGGATCACGTTGAGATTGGTGTCGGCGAAATCGTCCGGGGGTGGCAGATCGAGACCGTCGGCGCCTTCGGGCATGCCTTCGAACGTGTCGAGCGCGAACACCTTTGCGCCCGGATAGAGCATCTTGAGCAGGGTCGCCATGAAGAGCGCGCTGCCGCCGCGGAAGGTGCCGTATTCGACGATATTCTGTGACGGCAGGTCCTTGAGGAAGAATTTGATCAACAGGAACAGGTTCATCAGCCGTTCCTCGGTGCACATGGACCGTACGGCGGGCAGCCGCGCCGCCGCCAGCGCCTTGCGGAACAGCGGATCGTTCCAGACCGCCTCCGCCAGGGTGCCGTGGGCAAGTCCCGTGCCCCGCTGATAGCCGTCATAGGCACAGCGGCCGCGTTCGACCAGGCGCGTCATGTCCAGCGCGGGCAGCACGGTAAGCGGCTGGGTCGGCGGGACCAAATGGCGCTTGAGATGATGGACGGCGCGACGAGCCAGGCGGGACATGTCCGAATCCGGGGATTTCCGGCGCGCAGACTGGCCCGCAATGTCTTTCCGTTTGGTGCATCCGCGGCCTGGAATGGCCGCCTTTTCATGTAACGGCCGTCATCTTGGCCGGTGGTACAGTCGGGTGGGGTCGAACCACCGACCTCCGGATCCACAATCCGGCGCTCTAACCAGCTGAGCTACGACTGCACAAGACGGGGCGTTCTATGGTCGCGCCATAGCAAAAGCAAGGCTTTAAGGCGCGCCCGGACCCGGAAATCCACTGCCGCCCGCGGAAAGCGGCCTGTTGGCGCGCCAATCCGCCCCCGCCTGTCGTGGCCGGCGGGGTCGGCGGCCCAAGCCCCTCAAAGCAATGTCGTTTTCCCGCCCGGCCGGGTTAGTGTGGGCCTGATGAAGCGCGGCTATCTGCTTGTTCTCGCCGTCCTGCTGGTCGTGGCCATCGCCGGACTTTACTGGTATTCACGCCCCCTTCCGGTGCTGACCGTCACCACATGGGCGGGCACTTATGGCCGCGCCCAGGCCAGCGCCATGATGCGGCCCTACAGCGCGGAAAAGTCGGTGGATGTGCGCATTGCGCAGTGGGATGGGGAACTGTCGGAGTTGGAGCAGGCTGTCAGGACCCGCCAGTTCAAAGGCGACGTGATCGATTTCGAACTGCCGGGCGCGGTGGAGGCCTGCCGGCGGGGGCTGTTGGAAAAGATCGATGCCGGCATACTGCCGCCCGGCGCGGACGGCGCGGCGGCCGCAAAGGATTTCGTTCCCGGCGCCATCGGTCCCTGCTGGGTGGGCAGCGTGGTCTATTCCCAGGTGATGGTCTATTCGCCCCGCCTCAGGCGGAAGCCTGAGACGCTGACGGATTTCTTCGACCGCCGCAGGTTTCCGGGCCGCCGCGCACTGATCCGCGCGGGCGCCAAGCTCAACCTGGAAATGGCGCTGCTGGCAGATGGCGTGGCGCCGGGCGATGTCTACCGCACGCTGGAAACCCCCGCTGGGCTGGACCGCGCCTTCGCCAAGCTGAAGGCGCTCAATCCCATCTGGGCGCATGACAGCCGCGATGCGCTCGAATGGGTTAAAAACGGCCGGGCCATCATGGCGGCGGCATTGAACGGCGATGTCTATGACGCCTCACACAAGGACTACGCGCCCGGCGTGATCTGGGACCATCAGCTCTATGAACTGGACGTGTTCGGAATTCCCGCCGGCGATCCGTCGAAAAGGCGCGCGATGGACTTCATCGCCTTCGCCACCGGGGCCGTGCCGCTGGCGCGGGTGGCAGAGTGGGTGCCCTATGGGCCGGCACGGCGCTCCGCCCTGCCGCTGGTGAAGAACAATCCCGAGCTGGGCACGCCGATGCGCCCGCACCTGCCCACCGCGCCCGAGCATTTCGGCAATGCCTTCGCCATCGACGACGGCTGGTGGCAGGCGCATGGCGCGGCCATCGCACCGCGCTGGCAGGCTTTCGTATCGGAACCCTGATGCTGGGCTATACCTTCCGCCGTCTTGCAGGCGCGATCCCGACCTTGTTCGTGATCATCACGCTGGCCTTCTTCATGATGCGCCTGGCCCCCGGCGGACCCTTCGACAGCGAGCGCCGCCTGCCGCCCGAGATCGAGCGCAACATCAAGGCGGCCTATGACCTCGACAAGCCGGTGGCCCAGCAATATCTGATCTATCTGGGCAAGCTGGCGCATGGCGACCTGGGCCCCTCCTACAAGACCAAGGACTTCACCGTGGTGCAACTGATCGCGACCGGCTTGCCGGTGAGCGCGCGGCTTGGACTGACGGCGATGGCGCTGGCGCTGCTTCTTGGCACCGCGCTGGGCGTGACGGCGGCGCTCCGGCAGAACCGGTGGCAGGACTATTCCGCCATGACTGTGGCCATGCTGGGTATCACCATCCCCACCTTCGTCACCGCCCCGATCCTGACGCTCATCTTCGGAATTTATGGCGTCAATCTGTTCGGCCTGGACCTTTCACTGCCGGTGGGCGGCTGGAATGGCGGGGCCTGGCGCAACATGGTCCTGCCGGTGACGGTGCTGGCGCTGCACCAGATCGCCATCGTGGCGCGACTGACGCGCGGCAGCATGATCGAGGTGCTGCGCGCCAACTATATCCGCACGGCGCGCGCCAAGGGCCTTTCATCCATGCGCATCGTGCTGGGTCACGCGCTGCGCGCGGCGGCGCTGCCGCTGGTGTCGTATCTGGGGCCGGGACTCGCGGGCATTCTCACCGGCTCCCTGGTGGTGGAAAACATCTTCGGCCTGCCCGGCATCGGCCGCTATTTCATCCAGGGGGCACTGAACCGCGACTACACACTCGTGATGGGCGTGGTGATCTGCTACGCGGCGCTGATCATCCTGCTGAATTTCCTTGCCGACATCGCATACGGGCTTCTCGACCCGCGCGTGAGGCTTTCGTGAGCGCGGTATTGAAAGGGCGCAGTCTGTGGGCGGACGCACGCCGGCGGCTGGGCCGCAACCGGGCGGCGATCATCAGCATGACCGTTCTGGGCATCATCGCGCTGCTGGCGGTGTTCGCGCCCCTGTTATCGCCCTATGCCTATGACGCGGTGAACTATGACCTGATCACCTGCGCGCCCGGCTGGTGGCCGGTTGAGGCTTCCTGCACCGCGCCCGGTCACATCTTCGGCACCGACGCGGTGGGGCGCGACCTTTTTGTGCGGGTCATGTATGGCGCGCGCGTGTCGCTGGCCGTGGGGCTTGTGGCCACGCTGGTGTCGCTCCTGATCGGCGTGCTCTACGGCGCGATATCCGGCTATGCGGGCGGGCGCATCGACAATCTGATGATGCGCGCGGTGGACATCCTCTATTCCCTGCCGTTCATCTTCTTCGTCATCATCCTAATGGTATTGTTCGACCGCAACTTCATCCTGCTGTTCGTGGCCATCGGCGCGGTCGAATGGCTGACCATGGCGCGGATTGTGCGCGGCCAGACCCTTTCCATCAAGCAGAAAGAATTCATCGAGGCGGCGCGTGCCGCGGGCGTTGGGCCGCTTGGCATCATCCTCCGCCACATCATCCCCAATGTGGTGGGGCCCGTGGTGGTCTATGTCACCCTGACGGTGCCCGGCGTGATCATGACCGAAAGCTTCCTCTCTTTCCTGGGGCTGGGCATCCAGGAGCCGCTCACCAGCTGGGGCGTACTGATCTCGGACGGAGCCGACCAGATGGAGACGGCTCCCTGGATGCTACTGTTTCCGGCCCTCTTCATGGCCGTGACGCTGTTCTGCTTCAACTTCATCGGCGACGGCCTGCGCGACGCTCTGGACCCGAAGGACCGGTGATGGCCGACCCGCTGCTGGAAATCACCGGTCTCAACGTTCACTTCGCCACGCACGACGGCGAGGTGCATGCGGTCAGGAACGCCAGCCTCACCATCGACAAGGGCGAGTGCCTGGGCATCGTGGGTGAGAGCGGCTCGGGCAAGAGCCAGTTGTTCCTTGCAGCACTGGGCCTTCTTGCCGGCAACGGCCGGGCCACCGGCAGCATCCGGTTCCGCGGCGAGGAGCTGCTGGGCGCGCCCGCAAAACGGCTCAACGCATTGCGGGGCGGCGCCATCACCATGATCTTCCAGGACCCCCTGACCTCGCTTACGCCGCACATGCGCGTGGGCGCGCAGATCGTGGAGGCGCTGCGCCTGCACCAGAAGATGCCGCGCGATGAGGCGGAAAAGCGCGCCCGCGAAATGCTGGAATATGTGCGCATTCCCGAAGCCGCGCGACGGATGCACCAATATCCGCATGAACTTTCGGGCGGCATGCGCCAGCGGGTGATGATTGCCATGGCGACCGTCACCAATCCCAGCCTTATCGTGGCCGACGAACCCACCACGGCGCTGGACGTGACGGTGCAGGCGCAGATCCTGGAAATCCTGCGTGCACTCAAGACCGACAGACATACCGCCATCGCCATGGTCAGCCACGACATGGGTGTGATCGCCGGCCTGGCCGACCGGGTGCAGGTGATGCGCCACGGCGAGATCGTGGAAAGCGGGCCGGTGGACGACATCTTCTATGCTCCCAAGCACGCCTATACACGCATGCTGCTCGACGCCATCCCCAAAGCCGACGAGAAGCCGGTCGAGGACATGGCGCCACACAGCGGCACGCCCATGCTCGATGTCGAGGACGCGAAGGTGGCCTTTCCGGTGCGGGAACGGGGTCTGTTCGGCAGGACGCGCACCCTGCGCGCCGTGGACGGCATCAGCTTCACGTTGCATCGGGGCGAGACGCTGGGCGTGGTGGGCGAGAGCGGCTGCGGCAAGTCCACGCTGGCGCGCGCGGTCCTCCAGTTGTTGCCCAAAACAGGCGGGCGCGTGGTGTGGATGGGCCGCGACCTGGACGGGATAAGTCGGACGGATATCCGGCGCCTGCGCGAGGATTTCCAGATCGTGTTCCAGGACCCGCTGGCGAGCCTGGACCCGCGCATGCCCATCGGCGTTTCCATCGCCGAGCCGCTCAAGGCCCTGGAGCGGGGACTGCCGCGCGAGGCGGTGCGCGAACGCGTGCGCGCGATCATGCAGCGGGTGGGAATCGATCCCGGCTGGATCAACCGCTATCCGCACGAACTGTCCGGCGGACAGAACCAGCGCGTGGGGCTGGCCCGGGCCATGATCGTCCGGCCCAAGATGCTGGTGTGCGACGAAGCGGTGAGCGCGCTCGACGTCTCGATCCAGGCCCAGATCGTCGCGCTGATAAAAAGCCTGCAGGCCGAAACGCAGATGGGGCTGATCTTCATCAGCCACGATCTGTCGGTGGTACGGCGCCTTTCACACCGTGTGATGGTGCTGTATCTGGGTCGGGTGGTGGAACTGGCGCCCAGCCGCGCCCTTTACGCCGATCCACGCCATCCCTATACGCGCGCGCTGCTGTCGGCGGTGCTGTCACCCGACCCGCGCGCCGAGAGAGCCCGCAAGCGCGAACTTCTGACGGGCGACCTGCCCTCGCCGATGGATCCGCGCGCCCAGCTAACCTTTCTCAAGTCCAGGCTGAGCGAACCGGACTATCGTCCGAAGCTGATCGAGGTCGCGCCCGGCCATTGGGTGGCGGAGCACGACTAGCTAGCGTACGCGCCTGACCTTGTGGTGCAGGTTTTCGTCACCCGCCACCAAGTTGAAGGTGTGCATGGCGGCCTGGCTGATCGTCACGCGCATGGAGGATGCAGGTTCGCGCCAACTGACCGGATGACGCGCCGCATCGTCCGGCGTCTGCTGCCACACCTGCCCGTCCATCAGGGTAACGGTAAAGCCGTCGCGCCCGACATCATAGGATTTGAGCGGCGCGTTGCTGACGATATCGTCCCCGCCCCAGACATCCAGCAGGCCGGACTTTTTGGGCATGGGTGGAGGCCCGGTGCGCACGGCGGCCCGGGTGACAGTGGCGGGCAAAGCGGCCGCGGGCGCCTTGGGCTGGCTCTGCAGCAGCTTGATCTGAGCCTGGGGCGCGGGCGCCAGCCCCAGCGTCGCGCGCATGGGCTGGGCCGCGCCATAGTAACAATCCAGCCACTGCCGGTCGTCGGTCAGTGCCGCGCAGCGCGTCATGCCCGTGATTACATCCTCGCGCGCATCCGCCAGCGCCGGAACCGGCGCAAGCAGTACGCCGCACGCCATCAGGGCCGTGAAAATCCTGTCATGCATGCTTTCCCCCAGCGGGTTCACCCCGCGCCAAACCGCCTTTGGACTCCCCTCGGCAAACCCGGCATTTATCGCTCTGCGGGCATGGTAGAAGGTCTTTATGGCATTGGGCAAGGCATGGAACCGCCGGCTGGCGCTGGCCGGCGGCGCGGCGCTGGCCGCAGGCGGTGGATACTGGGCGTTCCGCCGTCCGACCGGTCCCATAAGCCGCCGGATCACCGAAACCGGAACCTTCCATCGCGGCAACGTCGCCGAACCGCATACACTCGACCCCGCCCTGTCCTCCGGCGTGCAGGAGTTCGAAATCATCAGTGACCTGCTGGTGGGCCTGATGACGCACGATCCGGATGGCCGGCCCATTCCGGGCATGGCGGTGCGCTGGCAGACTGCGCCGGACGGGTTGACCTGGACATTCTTCCTGCGCGAAGCCCAGTGGAGTGACGGAACGCCCGTTTCGGCAGACGATTTCGTCTTCGCCTGGCGGCGCACGCTCGATCCCGCGACCGCGTCGAGCTATGCCTATTTCCTCTATCTGCTCAAGAACGGCGTTGAGGTGAACAGCGGCAAGCTGCCGTCCGCGGCGCTAGGCGCGCGGGCGCTCGATGCCCGGACGCTGGAACTGCGGCTGGAACATCCCGCGCCCTATCTGCTGGAAATGCTGGCGCACACCAGCATGATGCCGGTGCCGCGTCATGTCGTGGAGGCGAACGGCAACAGTTGGGCCAGGCCCGGCACCTATGTCGGCAACGGGCCCTTCCTTCTCAAGAGCTGGGTCCCCAACGACAATATCACCGTGGAGAAGAATCCCCGCTTCTATGATGCCGCCAATGTCGCACTGGAGCGGGTGATCTTCTATCCCACCGACGATTACGCGGCGGCCCTGCAACGATTCCGCGCCGGGGATCTGGATTTTCAGGACCGCTTTCCCGAGCAGCAGATCGGCTGGATCAGGGCCAACATGCCCCAGACCATCGACCCGGTGCCGCAGTTGATCACAGACATCATCGCATTCAATCACAAGCGCAAGCCGTTCGACGACATCCGCGTGCGCGAGGCGATCAACCTGGCGCTGAACCGCGAGGCCATCACCGGCCGCATCATGCGCGCGGGCCATGTGCCAGCCTATGCGATCGTGCCGCCGGGGGTCGCCAACTATCCGCATGGGACGGGCCTGAGTTTCCGCCACATGCCCTACCCGCAGCGGCTCGAGCGGGCGCAAAGCCTGATGCGCGCCGCCGGATATGACGGGAACCGCCGGCTCAGCACCAGCTACATGATCCGCGCCACTACCGCCGGCGTCGGCCGCGCCGTGGCCGCCGCCATCCAGCAGATGCTTGCGCAAATCCATATCGATGCCGCGATCCTGCCCACCGACATGCCGGTGTTCTATCCCACCATCCAGGCCCATGATTTCGAGATCGCCCAATCGGGCTGGGTCGCCGATTTCAACGACGCAGCGACCTTCCTGGACCTCTACCGCACCGGTGGCGGCGACAACTGGGGAGAATACAGCAATCCCAGGTTCGACGCGACGCTGGCCGCCGCCCAGAACGATCCGGACCTGGCCAGCAGGGGCCGCAAGCTGGCGGCGGCCGAGCAGATCGTGCTCGACGATTTCGCCGCCGCGCCGCTGTTCTATTGGGTGAACCTCAACCTCACCTGGCCCTATGTGAAAGGCCTCAAGGCCAACGCGCTGGACTATCACCGCTCGCGCTGGGTGACGATAGACCAGCAGGCCCGCATCCGGCAGTTCTCATGAAGGCGGTGGCGCTGGGGCTGATGGTGATGGCGGCGGCGCCACAGCCGTCGGCCGCAGCCGTTCTCAACCGCGGCAACGGCGGCGAACCGGAATCCCTGGACCCGGCCTTCGCGGGAAGCGCAGCGGAAGGCAACATCCTGGGCGATCTGATGGTGGGGCTGACCACACATGGCGCGGGCGGAAAACCCATACCGGGCATCGCCGAAAGCTGGGACGTTTCCAGGGATGGGCTGAGTTGGACCTTCCATCTGCGCAAGGCGCTCTGGTCCGACGGCCGCACGGTGACGGCGGGTGACTTTGTTTTTGCCTGGCGGCGCCTGCTTGATCCGCGCACGGGCGCGCGCGGCGCGGCCAATCTGTGGGTGGTGAAGAATGCGCGCGCCATCAGCAAGGGCGCGATGCCGGCGGACGCATTGGGGGTGGCCGCGCCCGCCCCGCAGACGCTGACCGTGACGCTGGATCACCCGGCACCCTATCTGCCCGAACTTCTGACCAACGCCAGCGCTCTGCCCCTGCCCAGCGGCGCGGTGAAGCCCGGCTGGGCCATGCCGGGCCGCTATGTCTCCGACGGCCCCTATATCCTGAAAGCGTGGGTGCCGAACGACCACATCACGCTGATGAAGAATCCGCGTTTCTACGACGCGGCGTCGGTGCGCATCGACGCGGTTAATTACTATCCCACGCCCGACACCCAGGGGGCGCTGCGCCGGTTGCGTGCGGGCGAGCTGGACATGCAGACGCCACTGCCCACCGCGCAGATAGCCTGGATGCGCGTGCATATGCCGGACGCGCTGCATATCATGCCCTCGCAGGCGCTTGCGTACCTCGCCTTCAACCTGCGCGATCCCGCGCTCGCCGATATCCGCGTGCGCCGGGCGCTCAGCCTCGTATATGACCGGGAAGCGGTCGCGGGCAAAGTGTTGAAGCTGGGCGAGCGGCCCGCCTATTCCTATGTGCCGCCGGGCACAGCGAACTATCCGGACGGTCCGCAGATGGATTTCCGGCCAATGCCCTATCCGGCGCGGCTGGCGCTGGCGCAACGGCTGATGCAACAGGCCGGCTATGGCCCTTTCAACCGCCTGCGCCTGACCTATGCCACCACGGGCAATCCCGACAGCAAGCGGTTGGCTGCCGTATTCCAGGCCATGGCGCGGCAGATCTATGCCGACGTCCGCATCGAGACATCGGATTACCAGGTGATGCTGCGCGCCATGCGGCAGGGCCAGTTCCAGATCGCCTATACGACCTGGTTGGCGGATTACGACGATGCCGGCAATTTCCTGGACCAGCTGCGCTCGAACAGCGCCGGCAACTACGCCGGTTATCGCGATCCGAAATACGACGCCCTGATGGATGCGGCGGAGCACGAACCCGACACGGTGAAGCGTGCCGTGCTTTTCCGGACGGCCGAACGGATGGCGCTCGCCGCCATGCCATGGCTTCCCATCCGCTTCCTGTCACAGAGTGAAGCGGTCGGTCCAAGAGTTGGCGGCTATATACCCAACCGGCGTGACATCAACCGCAGCCGCTGGCTATGGATCAAATAGGTGAAACGGGGTGGCGACCCCAGGAAGACTCGAACTTCCGGCCTACGGTTTAGGAAACCGCCGCTCTATCCTGCTGAGCTATGGGGTCGTGCGGAACTTTTGCCCGATTTCCCGCGGCATTTCCAGACTTTCTGTGGGACCGTGGGAACCTTCTGCCAGCCATCATCCGGGGAGACATTTTCCGTCTCGGCCGTTTTCCAGTGGAGGGGGGTTGGATACCCAGGAGAATGTGATGAAAAGCACCCTCAATAATGCCTGCGTTTCGGCTCTTCTCTGTGGCGCCGTGCTCGCGGCAACGCCCGCCCTGGCTCAGTTGGGCGGCGCCATCGGCGGCGGCGCCGCAGTTCGCACGCCGTCTCCCGCACCGGTGACCGGGGCGGCTAACAGCGCGTTGTCCAATGCCCAGAGCAACGCCAATGCGGCAGCGGGCAATACCACCATGCGCGCGGCCGGCACGGGCAACATGGGCGCCCAGGCGGGCGGCAGCGTCAGCACAGGCGGCGCATCGGTCAGCGGTGACGTGAATACGCAGGATACGGCGAACAACGCCGCAAGCGTCAATCGCCAGACGCAGACAGCCGCCAACAGCATGTCGCGCAAGGCGCGCGCCAATGCCGATGCGGCGGAGGCCGAAACCACACGTCAGTTGAACCAGACCCAGGGCGTGGTCACGACGAATGGCTCGGCCAGCACGACCACGGGAACGACCACCGGCACGACCACGGGAACGACGACGACCGGTTCCATGGGCGGCGCGGCGAATACAACCGGCCCTGCCGGCACGCAGGCCGGTGGAGCCGTGCAGGGCGCGGCGGGCGCATCGACCCAACCGCAGCAATAACGCCGGCAACGGGAAATGGCCGGGCGTCATGTGCGCCCGGCCGTTTCACTGCGCCAGCACGACACCCTTGCGCCAGAAAAAGACGACATTGCGGTCTGGCGTGGTCAGCCGGCGATTCTTGCCCGGATAAGAAAAACCCTCCAGAAGGTCGCGCAGCAACTCCAGCCGCGCGGTTCTCTTGTCGTTGGCATTCACGATACGCCACGGCGCGCATGCCTGCGACGTGCGGCCCAGCATGTCGTCGCGGGCCTGGGAATAGTCCTTCCACTTGCGCTGGGCGGCCTCATCCACCGGCGATATCTTCCATTGCTTGAGCGGATCCTCGCGACGTTCCGCCAGCCGCTTCTTTTGTTCGTCGCGGGAAATGTCGAGATAGTATTTCCGCAATACGAGCCCGTCGCGGACCAGCAGCGATTCAAATTCGAGTACCGAAGGGAAGAAATTCTCGACCTGGGCTTTGGTCGCGAAACCCATCACGCGCTCCACGCCGGCCCGGTTGTACCAGGAACGATTGAAGATCACGAACTCACCGGGCGACGGCAGATGAGGCGTGAAGCGCTGAAAATACCACTGGCCTTCCTCGCGGTCCGATGGCTTGCCCGGCGCATGCACTCGCGTGTCGCGCGGACTCATATGTTCGGTAAGTCTTTTGATGGTGCCGTCCTTTCCGGCCGCGTCACGCCCTTCCACAATCACCAGGACCCGCGCGCCATCGGCTATCAGGCGGCGCTGCAGCATCACAAGCTGGATTTGCAGGGCTTCCAGCGTGTGACGATAGTGATGGCCGGAAGCCTCATCCCCATCGCTCTGCCTGTCATTCATGGCTTGCTCGACACATCCGTGGCCTCGTCGTAAAAGATTCCACCAACAACCCAGGACCGCCAGCATGACCGTCTATCGCGCGCCCGTCGAGGATTATCGCTTCCTGTTCGATGAAGTACTTGTGTTGGAAAAGCACCGCGACCTGCCCGGCTTCGAAAACCTCTCTCCTGACCTTGTGGCCGATGTTCTCACCAACGCGGGAAAGTTCTGTGAGGAGGTCTTTCACCCTCTGAACCAGTCCGGCGATACGGAAGGTTGCCGGTTCGAGAATGGCGCCGTATTCACGCCCAAAGGCTTCAGAGAGGCCTATAAGGCCTATTGCGAGGCAGGCTGGGGCGGGTTGGGGGCGCCGGAAGATGCCGGCGGCGCGGGCATGCCACCAATCATCACCATGGCGGTCAGCGAGATGGGGATGAGCGCCAACCAGTCGCTGGCGATGTACCCCATGCTGACGGCAGGCGCCTATGGGGCATTGCTGGCCACCGGCGCGGAATGGATGAAGCGCGCCATCGTGCCCAGGCTGGTATCGGGCGAATGGGCGGGCACCATGTGCCTGACCGAGCCGGGCGCGGGCACCGATCTGCGCCTGATGAAGACCCGCGCCGTGGAACAGCCGGACGGCACCTATCGCATGAACGGCACCAAGATATTCATCTCCGGCGGCGACCAGGATCTGACGGACAACATCATTCACATGGTGATCGCCAAGATTCCCGACGAGACCGGCCAGATCCATGACGACCTTTCGACCGTCAATTTCTTCCTGGTGCCGAAGTTCCTGGTGGGGGAAGACGGAACGATGGGGGCCAGAAATGGCGTCAGCACCGGCGGCATCGAGCACAAAATGGGCATCAAGGGTCAGGCCACCTGTGTGCTGAACTTCGACGATGCGATCGCGTGGCGATTGGGACCCAAACCCGCGCCGGCCACGTCCGGCGGAAAACGGTCATCCAGTGCGGGCATGGCGGGCATGTTCGGCATGATGAACGCGGCGCGGCTGGGCGTGGGCATCCAGGGCATCGGACTGGGCGAGGTCGCCTATCAGAACGGCTATGCCTATGCGCATGAACGCCGCGTTGGCCGCGCCCTGGCCGGGCCGAAAGAACCCGATAAACCCGCCGACCTCGAGATCGTGCATCCCGATGTGAAACGCATGCTGTTGCAGGCGCGCGCCGCCGTCGAGGGGTTGCGGGCGCTGGCGGCATGGACCACGCTGAATCTCAGCATCGCGCAATCCGCACGGCCGGACGCCGAGACGGCCGGCCTGCTGGCCGACCTGATGACGCCGGTGCTCAAGGCGTTCGGCACCGAAATGGGTTTTGAGGCGGCGAACCTAGGCATGCAGTGCTACGGCGGCCATGGCTACATCCTCGACAATGGCGTGGAGCAGTTCGTGCGCGATGCCCGCATTAACATGATCTATGAGGGCGCCAACGGCGTGCAGGCGATGGATTTGGTGGGCCGCAAGCTAGCCCGCAAGGGCGGAGCCGCGCCGATGGCCCTGTTCGCACTGCTGACGGAGTGGATTTCCGATAACGGAAAGAATGAAGCCATGACGCCCTTTGTGACGGGTGTGCGGCGTGCCACAGAGGCGCTGCAGGCCGCAACCCTGTGGCTGGCGGCCAATGGCCCGAAGAATCCCGACGATGCGGGCGCCGGCGCCGGCGACTATCTGCGCCTGATGGGCATCACCATGGTGGCGCTGATGTGGGGCCGAATGGCCGGCGTCAGCCTTGGCAAGGACGATCCGCTGCACAAGGGCAAGCAGATGTGCGCGCGCTACTGGATGGAGCGGATGGTGCCCGAATGTCCCATGCTGCTCGAGCGTATCCAGGCCGGCGGCGCAACCA
Source organism: Rhizomicrobium sp. (assembly GCA_035547015.1). Lineage (GTDB taxonomy): Bacteria > Pseudomonadota > Alphaproteobacteria > Micropepsales > Micropepsaceae > Rhizomicrobium. The sequence continues at coordinate 50,402 of DASZVO010000013.1, forward strand.
TCATGGAATTGGAATAACGGAACCGCTCAGCCGCCTGCCGGGCCTGGCGGCACGAGATCGTCCAACCGGCGTATGACGCGCCAGGCTCCGCCCGCAGCGGGCGGAGCATCCGGCGAGAAGAGGATCGGGTGACCGATGCCTGCGCCGAGGCTTGCCGTCATGTCGTCGGGTTTATCGCCGATGCTGAAGGATGCAGCAAGGTCGAGGTCAAGATCCGCCGCAGCCTGGGTGAACATGCCCGATCCCGGCTTGCGCCAAGGATTTTCGCGTCTGTATGGCCCGATGCCCTCGGTGGGATGGTCAGGGCAGTAATACACTGCCGCTATCACAATGCCCTGTTCGGCAAACTGGTCGCGCATCCAGCTCATCAGGAGTTCGAAGTCGGCTTCGGTATAGAGTCCGCGCCCAATGCCCGACTGGTTGGTGGCGATAACGATGGCATAGCCGGCGTGTGCAAACCGCCGCGCAAGGCCAAAGATGCCGTCTACAAAATGGATATCTTCAATCCTGTGAGGGTATCCGACATCGTGGTTGATCACGCCATCCCGGTCGAGGAAAAGTGCCTTGCGCCCTGCCATGGAGCGAATCCTGTTCAAGGCGCGTAACGCGTTTCCACCTGGTCGCACAGATAATGGTAGATGCAGATGTGAACCTGCTGCACTGCAGCGGTCACCCGCGAGGGCACGTCCAGGAGGATGTCGGCGTGCGCGGCCAGCCGGCCGCCGCCTTCCCCGGTCATGGCGATGGTCGTCATGCCGATCCGGCGGGCCTCTTCGAAGGCCTTTACCACGTTTGGCGAGTTGCCGGAGGTTGAAAGCCCCAGCAGAACGCCTCCCGCTTCGCCCAGCGCCTCCACCTGCCGCGCGAATACGGTCTCGTAACTATAGTCATTCGCCCAGGCGGTGAGGAAAGCGGTATCGGCGCCAAGACAAATCGCCTTCAGACCCCGGCGTTCCTTTCTGAATCGTCCTGCGAGTTCAGCCGCGATATGCATGGCGTCGGCGGCTGAGCCGCCGTTGCCGCAGAGCAAAAGTGGCTTGTTGGCCCTCAGTGCCCGCACGATGGCATCGATCGCGTGCTCGATGCGGCTTGCATCGAGATCCAGCGCGGTCTGTTCCAGGAGCTGCGCGCTCTCCCGGCAATAGATTTGAAAGCCCATTCGATTCCCCTGCTTCACAATAGCGGGCGCCCCCGATAGTATCCAACTGTTTTCGGGGCAGGGCATGGATTTCTCCAGGGCGCGTATTCTTTGCATCGGCGATGTCATGCTCGATCGCTTCCACTATTGCGATGCGGGACGCATCTCGCCGGAAGCGCCCGTTCCCGTGCTGCGGTTGCAAAAAACAATGATGACATTGGGCGGGGCGGGCAACGTCGCGCGAAATGTCGCTTCGCTGGGTGGGCAGGCCGTGCTGATCGGCCTGGTGGGAGAGGACGATGCCGCACGCCAGATACGGGATCTGGCCGGGCAGACGCCGCTTCTCGCCGCCAATCTGGTAAGCAGCCCATGCCGCCCAACCATCTGCAAGAGCCGTTATCTCGCCACCAATCAGCAGGTGGTGCGGGTGGACGAGGAGGAAGTTCGTCCCCTGGTGGAGGACGAGCGGGCCGCCATCTGCGCCGCCATCGGATCGGCCCTGCCGGACTGTGACGCGGTCATCCTTTCCGATTACAGCAAAGGCGCGATTGACGACGGCGTGACGGACTTCATTTTGCGGGAAGCGCAGGTTCGCTCCGTTCCGGTTTTCGCGGATTCCAAGCACCGCGATTTTTCCCGCTATCGCGGGGCCGCCTGCATCAAGCCCAATGCGCGCGAACTGGCGCAGGTCACAGGCATGGATACCGACAGCGAGGCGGCGGCCGTGGCGGCCGCGCGCAGGCTTCTGGAAATATCCGGCGCGGAAGCGATCCTGGTCACGCTTGCGGAACGCGGCATGATGCTGGTTGAGCGCAATGGAACGGTGAGCAGCGCGCCGGCGCGCGCACGCCAGGTGTTCGATGTATCGGGAGCGGGCGACACAGTGATTTCCGCCTTCGCGCTGGCATCCGTCAGCGGCCATCTCCCGGCCCAGGCCATGCGGATCGCCAACGCCGCGGCGGGTGTGGTGGTGGGCAAGCTGGGCACCGCCGCAATCGAAATGCCGGAACTGCTGCAAGCACTGGAGCGGGAAGAACGCGAGGCCCGCTATCGTGCCGGAGGGCCGGGAAAGATCGCCGCATTGGCAGAAGCCATCCGCCTGCGCGAGCTATGGCGGCAGCGGGGGCTTTCCGTCGGCTTTACCAATGGTTGCTTCGATATTTTCCATTCGGGCCACGTGGCACTGCTGGTTTCGGCGCGGGCGGCCTGTGATCGGCTGATCGTGGCCCTCAATAGCGATGCCAGCGTGCGCCGCCTCAAGGGCGCCAGCCGCCCGGTCAACAGCCTCAATGACCGGCAGATCGTGATGGAAGCGCTGGAGCCCGTGGATCTTGTCCTCTCCTTCGAAGAAGACACGCCCCTCGACCTCATTGACGCGCTTCGTCCCGATGTCCTGATCAAGGGTGGAGACTATACCGTTGAAACGGTGGTGGGCGCTAATCTTGTGCATGAGGCGGGTGGAACGGTTGTGCTGGTGGATCTGGTCGAAGGCCAGTCCACCACCAAGGTTCTTGAGCGCGCAAGCCGGAATCTGGTCGCCGTCTGAACGCGGCTGTCACGCCGAAAGCAAGGCCTCCAGCCTGGCGACAAGCGCCGCGCCGTCACCGGACAGGTCCAGCAGTTTCACCCGTCCCGTCTCGCCGGAATGGATCGTTATATCGCTCTTGCGCATGGACAGGGCATCGGCCAGGAAGGCGATCAAGGCCGCATTGGCCGCGCCATCCACGGGCGGCGCGGTAAGCCGGATGCGCAACACAGCTTTGCCGTCGGCGCCGATGGCCACCCCGTCAATGTCGTTGCGCGCTGCGCGCGGCGTCAGCCGCACCGCCAGCCGCACGCCGCCGGATGTGGCCGCATAAGGCGTCATGCCGCCAGCTTCGCCAATTGCGCGAGCAACGCCTTGGCGCCCGACAGGCGATCTTCCGCCGTGGGCCAGTCACGGGTCACGACCACCTTCTGGTCGGGCCGCACTTTCATGGTGCCGCCATGCTGGCCGATGAACTTCACCAGAGCCACCGGATTGGCGAAAGCATTCCCCCTGAAGGCAATCGTGCCGCCCTTGGGACCGGCATCGATCTTTTCCACGCCGGCGGCCTTCGCCAGCTGCTTGATGGTGACGATCTCGAACAGGTGCTTCACCTCGTCGGGCAGTGGGCCGAAACGGTCGATCAGTTCGGCGGCGAAGCGGTCGATGTCCTCCCGCGTTTCGATGGAGGCCAGGCGGCGATACAAGGACATGCGCACGTTGAGGTCGGCGACATAGTCCTCGGGAATCAACACTGATGCGCCCAGATTGATGGCGGGCGACCACTGGTCGGCCACCGCTTCGCTTTCATCGCCCTCCCTCAGTGCTGCGACCGCCTCTTCCAGCATCTCCTGATAGAGTTCGATGCCCACCTCGCGGACGTGACCCGACTGTTCGTCGCCCAGAAGATTGCCCGCACCGCGAATGTCCATGTCATGGCTGGCGACCGAGAAACCCGCGCCCAGCTGGTCCAGCGACTGCAGCACCTCCAGCCGCCGCGTGGCCGTTTCCGTCAGCTTTTTCTCGGCCGGCGTGGTCAGATAGGCATAGGCGCGCTGCTTGGACCGGCCGATGCGCCCGCGCAACTGGTAGAGCTGCGACAGGCCGAACATGTCGGCGCGCTGCACGATCAGTGTGTTCGCGGTGGGAATGTCCAGTCCGGACTCCACGATGTTGGTGGAAACCAGGACGTCGATCTTGCGCTCGTAGAAGACGGTCATCACCTCTTCCAGCACTTTGGCCGACATCTGGCCATGCGCCAGCGCGGGCTTCACCTCCGGCACGGCTTCTTTCAGAAAGGCCATTGCATCGGCCAGGTCCGAGATGCGCGGCGCCACGAAGAAGCTCTGCCCGCCGCGATAATGCTCGCGGAGCAACGCCTCGCGCACCACCAGCGGATCGAAGGGCGTCACGAACGTGCGCACCGACAGCCGGTCGATAGGTGGTGTGGTGATCAGCGACAGGTCGCGCACGCCGGTCAGCGCCAGTTGCAGCGTGCGCGGAATGGGCGTGGCCGTCAGCGTCAGCACGTGCACGTCGGCCTTGAGATTTTTGAGCCGTTCCTTGTGCACCACGCCGAAATGCTGCTCCTCGTCCACGATCACAAGGCCCAGGCGCTTGAACCGGATCGATTCCGCCAACAGCGCATGGGTGCCGACCACCACATCAACGGTACCTTCCGCCAACCCTGTCTTAGTGGCTTTCGCCTCCTTCGCATCCACGAACCGCGAAAGCTGGCGCACCGCCAGTGGAAAGCCTGAAAAACGTTCGGAGAAGGCGCGGTAATGCTGGCGCGCAAGCAGCGTGGTCGGCACCACCACCGCCACCTGCTCGCCCGCCATCGCGGCCACGAAGGCGGCGCGCATCGCCACCTCGGTCTTTCCGAAACCCACGTCGCCGCAAACCAGCCGGTCCATGGGATGGCCTGCGGCCAGATCGGCCACCACCTCGCCGATGGCCTTTTCCTGGTCTTCCGTCTCCTGATAGGGAAAACGCGCGGCGAATTCATCGTAAAGGCCGGTCGGCGGCTCGACCGGGGGCAACGACTTCAGCTGGCGGGCAGCCGCGACCCTGATGAGTTCGCCGGCGATCGCGCGCACGCGCTCCTTCATGCGCGCCTTGCGCTGCTGCCAGCCCGCGCCGCCCAGCCGGTCGAGCTGTACGCCCTCATCGCTTCCGTAGCGGGTCAGAAGCTCTATGTTCTCCACCGGCAGGAATAGCTTGCCGCCGTCATATTGCAGTTCCAGGCAATCGTGCGGCGCGCCCAGCGCATCGATCGCCTTCAGTCCCATATAGCGGCCCACGCCATGCTCTATATGGGTGACCAGATCGCCTGGCGTCAGCGCCGAGGCTTCTGCTATGAAATTCTGCGCCCGGCGCACCCGCGTCTGGGCGCGCACCATGCGGTCGCCAAGGATGTCCTGTTCACTGAGGATTGCAAAGTCCGGCGTCTCGAAGCCGTGTTCGATGCCCAGGGTGGCGATGGCGAAAGCCGACCTGTCAAGCTTTTGCGCTTCCGGCCAGCCGCTCACTTTGCGGATGGGCGTCACGCCGTGGTCGGACAGCACCCCGCCCAAGCGATCGGCCGAGCCGTCGGTCCAGCTTGCCACCAACACGCGCCTGCCCGAAACCGCCAGCGCCTTCAGGTGGTCGGCCGCGGCCTGAAAGACATTGAGATTGCCGCTCTGCCTTTCGGGCGCGAAATCGCGGCCCTGGCGTCCGCCCGCATCAACGTTGCCGGTGCTTTCCGGCGCCTGAAAGGGCGAAAGATCGCGCACGATGTTCCGGCTCAGCGCCGCCTTCCAGTCGCTGTCTGTGAGGTACAGGGCGTCGGGTTTCAGCGGCTTGTAGGGAGGAGCCTTGAACCCGCCATCCGGCGGCTGAGTGCGGAACTGTTCACGCGTCTCGTAATAGTCACGGATCAGCTCCAGGCGCGCAGCCTTCGCTTCTTCGGCCTGATGGCCCAGCAACACCAGGCAGCGCGGCAGATAGTCGAACAGCGTGTCAAGATGATCATAGAACAGCGGCAGCCAGTGCTCCATGCCCTGGGCCTTGCGCCCCGCGCTGACGCTTTCATACAGCGGGTCGTCCCCCGCCGCGCCAAAGGCCGCAACATAACCGCTGCGAAACCGGCTGATTGCCGCCGCGTTCAGCGGCGCCTCGCTGGCAGGCAGAAGCGCGATCTCGGCCACCGCCTCCTTGCCTGAAAGCTGGGTTTCGGCATCGAAGCGGCGGATGGAGTCGAGGGTGGAGCCGAAAAAATCCAGCCGCAACGGCGCTTCCTCGCCCGGCGGCCAGAGATCCACGATGCCGCCGCGCAGCGCGAAATCGCCCGGCTCGCGCACCGTGCCCACGCGAACATAGCCGTTGGCCGACAGGAAGGCGACCAGCGCCTCGCGGTCCACATCGGCGCCATTCCTGGCCATGAAGCTTGCGCCGGCGATGGCGTCTCTGGGCGGCACGCGCTGCAGGAGGGCATTGACGGTGGTGACGATGACTGCCGGCGTTTCCGGTGCCTGCGCCAGCGCCGCCAGCGTGGCCAGACGGCGGCTTTCGGTGTCTGGCTTGGGCGAGACGCGGTCATAGGGCAAACAATCCCAGGCCGGGAACGGCAGCACGGCCATTTGCGGCGCAAAGAAAGCCAGTGCCCGCGCAGCGGCTTCCGCCTCATTGTCATCCGGCGCCACGAACAGAACCGGCGCACCGCGCCGCCGCGCTGCCTCAGCGGCCAGCCATGCGTCATAGCCCTGGGGCGCGCCGGTGACGGTCAGCCGGCCCTGCTGCCTGGCAATGTAGTCGAGACGATCCACGTGTGGTCCAGCGTTACGATTTCCAGCGCGGATTCTTCTGCGCGCAGACGGCTTTCAGCCCGGCAAAAACCGCATTGTCATATTCGGGGGGCACAGGCGCCGCCCCCCGCAGCCAGGCATAGACATCCTGGTCCGGCGCGGCGAGCAGTGCCTCGAACGCATCCAGCGCCGCCTCGTCCATCGCAGCCAGCCGGTTTTCCGCATACTGGCCGAAGATCAGATCGACCTCCTTGAAGCCGCGGCGCTGGGCGCGAAACAAAAGCCGCTTGCGGCGGTTCTCCGAAGAGCCACCCTGTTTGATATCCGTCATGGGCGGGATATAGCCCCGCGCCCCGTCGCAAACAACCGCCGCGTTGTGAACAATCCGGCACGCCCATAATGTTCCATCCACCATGCGGCCTGCGATTCTGTTTCCCCTCTTTGCCGATATCCGCACCCTTCCGGGGGTAGGCCCCAAGCTGGAAAGGCTGATCGGCAAGGTGGCCGGCCCGCGCCTGGTCGATCTGGTGTTCGATCCGCCTGTGGGCGTGGTGGATCGTTCCTATCGCCCCAGACTGGCCGAAGCCGAACAGGGACGCATCGTGACCGTGGAGGTGACGGTCCTGGACCATCTGCCGCCCCGGGTAAAGAGCCAGCCTTACCGGGTGCGGGTATCGGACGACACGGCGTTAATGGAGCTGGTCTATTTTCGCGGCCACGCAGATTACCTCTCCACCCTTTTGCCGATCGGTGCGAAACGCGTGCTGTCGGGCAGAGTTGAGAAGTTCAAGGACCGGCTGCAGATGGCCCATCCCGATTTCGTGGTGGCGCCGGAGGATATGGCGTCCCTGCCGTTGCATGAACCGGTCTATGGCCTGACGGAAGGACTGACCGCGCGCCCGATGGGGAAAGCCGTGCGCGCGGCACTCGACAAGGTGCCGCCGATGCCGGAGTGGCAGGATCCCGCCTTCCTGAAACGGCGCGGATTTCCCGGCTTCAACACTGCGCTGGAGATAATGCACAATCCGGTGCATGAGGCCGATCTGTCGCCGATGGCGCCCGCGCGCCAGCGATTGGCCTATGACGAGATGCTGGCCAACCAGCTTGCGTTGCTTCTGATCCGCACCAACCTGCGCAGTGCAAAGGGCCGTGCCGTCACCGGCACAGGCGCGCTGAAGGCCAAGGCCATCGCCGCCCTGCCCTTCGCGCTGACCGACTCGCAGCTTCAGGTACTGGCGGAAATCGAGCAGGACATGGCGTCCGAGAAGCGGATGCTGCGGCTGTTGCAGGGCGACGTTGGATCGGGCAAGACCATCGTGGCGCTGCTGGTCATGCTGGATGCGGTGGAGGTCGGGCTTCAGGCCGCCCTTATGGCACCGACTGAGCTTCTGGTGCGCCAGCATCTGGCATCGCTGGAGCCTTATGCCAATGCCGCGGGCGTGCGCCTGGCCGGCCTTACCGGACGGGAGAAAGGCGCCGGCCGTGCCGAGACGCTGGCGAGGCTGGCGGCGGGCGAAATCGACATACTGATCGGAACACATGCGCTGTTTTCCGAAGATGTGACGTTCCGCGACCTGGGCCTTGCAGTGGTGGACGAGCAGCACCGCTTCGGCGTGCACCAGCGCATGCAGCTGCAATCCAAGGGCAAGCCGGCCGACGTGCTGGTGATGACGGCGACGCCGATCCCGCGCACCCTGGCCCTGACCGCCTATGGCGACCTGGACGTGTCGAAGATCACCGGCCGTCCGCCCGGAAGGAAACCGGTGGAAACCCGGGTGATGAGCGCCGACCGGCTGGACGAGCTTATCGCCCATCTGCGCGCGACGCTGATGCGCGGGCAGCGCGCCTATTGGGTATGCCCGTTGGTGGAGGAATCCGAAAACAGCGACCTTGCGGCTGCGGAAGAACGCGCGGCGATGCTGCGCCAGGCGCTGGGCCGGAATGTCGGGCTGGCGCACGGGCGGATGAAGGCCGCAGATCGCGACGCAGTGATGGCCGCCTTCAAGGCGGGTGAGACGCAACTGCTGGTCGCCACGACGGTGATCGAGGTGGGCGTGGACGTGCCGGAAGCCACCATCATGGTGGTGGAGCATGCCGAGCGTTTCGGCCTGGCGCAGCTGCACCAGCTGCGGGGCCGCGTGGGGCGCGGTGCCGGCAAATCGTCCTGCGTTCTGGTATGGCACGAGCCGATGGGCGAGACGGCCAGGGCCCGGCTGAAGACCATGCGCGAAACCGATGACGGCTTCGTGATCGCCGAAGAGGATCTGCGCCTGCGCGGGCCTGGAGAAGTACTGGGCAGGCGGCAAAGCGGGCTCGAGGCTTTCCGCCTGGCCGATCCGTCCGCTCATGCGGAACTCCTGTCCGCGGCGCATGACGACGCACGGCTGGTGCTGGCGCGCGATCCGGACCTGCGCTCGCCGCGCGGCGAAGCACTGCGCGTTCTGCTCTATCTGTTTGGGCGCGACGAAGCCGTGCGTTATTTGAGAACAGGCTGACCCATGCGGCTGACCAGCAGGCTGGGCGTTACCTTGACGATCCGGCCATTCTCCTCGTCCGTCAGCACATAGAGCGCGCCGTCCGGTCCCTCGCGCACATCGCGGATGCGCGCCTTGAGTTCGCCCAGCATCTCTTCCTCCGCCAGGACCTTGCCGCCCCTTATCACCAAGCGGCTGAGATGTTGGCCCTTGAGAGCGGCAACAAACAGATCGCCATTCCAGTCGGGGAACAGCGCGCCGTCATAAACAGCGGCGCCCGAAGGGGCGATGGAAGGGTCCCAGTAGTAAACCGGCTGCTCCATTCCCGCATGCGCCGTGCCCGCGCCAATGGGCTTATCGTCATAGTCCCGGCCATAAGTGATGACCGGCCAACCGTAATTGGCCCCTTTGCGAACGGGATTGACCTCATCGCCGCCCTTGGGGCCGTTTTCCACCTCCCACAGCCTGCCTGCGGCATCCATCGCCAACCCTTCTGGATTGCGCATGCCAATGGCGTAGATTTCCGGCAGCGCTCCTTTGACGCCGACAAAGGGGTTGTCGGGCGGCACGCCACCTTCAGGCGTGATGCGAATGATCTTGCCCAGATGGCTTGCAAGACTCTGCGCCTGGTCGCGCGCAAAGCGGTCGCCCAATGCCACGTACAGCATGCCGTCGCGGCCGAACATCAGGCGCGAGCCGAGATTGGCCTCATTCTCCATCGCCGGTTCGGCGCGGAAGATCGTTATCACGTCCGAAAGGCCGGGCGTCGCGCCCTGCCAGTCGAGGCGCCCGCGCGCTACCGCAACGCCCGAAAGCGCGCCGCGCGGTTCGAGATAGCTGAAATAGACAAGACCATTCCCGGCGAAGCCGGGATCGAGCACGACATCGAGCAGGCCGCCCAGCGCGCCATTCTTTATGTCCGGCAAGCCCGTGACCGGCGCAGATATGGCGCCATTCACATCCACAACGCGCAGGCGGCCGGGCCGCTCACTCACCAGTAGCTTGTCGTCGGGAAGGAAGGCGACACTCCACGGCCTGTTGAGGCCCGTGGCAACGGTTTCCATGCGGTATTCGCTCGGGTCGGATGGCGCCCCCGCATGCGTCTGTCCTGCGAAAGCCGCATGCTGACCGGGCGCCGGCACATCAAGCAACGTCACGCCGGGATCAGCCGCCGCTCCGCCTGTTGTGACAATATTGAGCCATAGCGGCGCTGCTCGTAAAAATCTTCGCACGCAACATCACTCCGACAGCGTCGCTTGTATGTGCAAGTGCCGCAGGACTCTTTAAGTTCCTGCGACTGGGCGTCGCAAAAGATTTAAAGTTTGTCAGGAACAAGTTTGATGCGGCGTCAACATGCCGGTGGCTAGCCGACGCATTCCAACACGGCCTGAATGATTGTGTCTTGCGCTGCTTCATCCAGATACGGATGCATGGGCAGCGCGATCACGTCTTTCGCCAGCATGTCGCTGACCGGCGTGGGCGCTGCGGGATAATGCCTGTAGGCCGTCTGGCGCGACAGCGGAATGGGATAATAGATCATCGTGGGAATGCCATTGGCCTTCAACTCGGCCTGGAGGCGATCACGGTCCGGTACGCGGATCGTATATTGCGCCCAGGTCGAAACCGCGCCCGGGATCACATGCGGCACACGAATACGATTGCTGGCGCCCAGTTTCGCGTTGTAGCGCCCGGCGACCGCATTGCGCATTTCGATTTCCTCCTCAAAAATCCTGAGCTTTTCGATCAGGATGGCCGCCTGGATGGTGTCGAGCCGCGAGTTAAGGCCGATGCGCACATTGTCGTAGCGGTCGCTGCCCGCGCCATGCATGCGGATGGACCGCAGCAGCGCGGCAAGGCCGTCATCATCAGTGAAGGTCGCGCCACCGTCGCCATAGCAGCCCAGCGGCTTGGCAGGGAAAAAGCTGGTGCCGGCGGCATCGCCAATGCCGCCGGCGATCCGGTCGTCCAGCCGCGCACCATAACTTTGCGCCGCATCGCACAGCAATTTCAGGCCCGCAGCCCGCACGACAGGCTCGATGGCGCGATAATCCGCCGTCTGGCCAAACAGGTCCACCGGAATCACCGCGCGCGGCACGAGCCTGCCTTCGCGCTTCACCATCGCAATGGCCGTCTCAAGACTTGCCGGGTCCATGTTGAAGGTGTCTTCCAGCACATCGACAAAGACCGGCGTGGCCCCAACAAGCGACACGACTTCGGCCGTGGCGCAGAAGGTGAAGGCCGGGACGAATATGGCATCGCCCGGACCGATGCCCCAGGCCATCAGCACAAGCTGAAGCGCGTCAGTGCCGTTGGCGCAGGCAATGGCATGCTTGACGCCCGCGAACGCGGCAAGCGCCTCCTCAAGTTCTTTCACCTGCGGCCCCAATATCCACTGGCCGCTCGCCACCGCCGCTGCGATGGCCCGGTTCAGAGGTTCCCCAAGACGCGCGCGCTGTGCCTGCAAATCAATGAAATGCACGATCGAAATATCCGCATGACTGTTGTGGCTCCGCGGTCTGTACGGCATTTCCCGTGCCGGGTCCAAGGGTATCGGCGCGTAAGGGGTGACAAATCCTGACCGATTGCGACACCTTCGGTGTGCGGAGCCATACCGCAAGGCGCTTCCCATTTAGGATTTTCTTCCCCATATTGCGCCGCCTTTCCAGGGCGACTCAATTCGATGGCCTGTTTCCTTTCTCAGGATACTTCGAGAATCTGACATGGAGCGTTTTTCCTGCGATGCGGTCGTAATCGGGGCCGGCATTGTCGGTTTGGCCATCGCACGCCGGCTTGCGCGCAACGGGCGCGACGTGGTGGTCCTGGAGAAGAACGATCATTTCGGTATGGAAACTAGCGCCCGCAACAGTGAGGTGATCCATGCGGGGATTTATTATCCGCAAGGTTCGCTGAAGGCGCGGCTCTGTGCGCGGGGCAAGGCCCTGCTCTACGAATTCTGCGCCGCGCACGGCGTTCCGCACCGGCGCGTCGGGAAACTGATTGTAGGGCATGCAGGACAGGAAGCGCAGCTTGCAGCCATCGCCGGTGCCGCTGCCGCCAACGATGTGACCGATCTCAAACCCCTGTCGCGGCGCGAGATCGCTGCGCTGGAACCGGAAATCGTGGCCGGCGGGGGCCTTTTCTCGCCGTCAACCGGCATCATCGACAGCCATCAGTATATGCTTGCATTGCTGGGCGACACCACGTTGGTGCGCGGTGCTGAAATGACCGCAGCCCGGCATGACAGCAGCCACTGGCAACTGACCGTCCGAAATGAAGCCGAGGATATCGTGCTGGAAGCGGCAACTCTTGTCTGTGCCGCCGGCCTATGGGCGCAAACCGTTGCACGCCGCATCGAGGGACTTTCCCATGTACCGCCCCTGTTCCTGGCAAAAGGTAACTATGCCAGCCTGTCGGCGAAGAGTCCTTTCACGCATCTGGTCTACCCTGTTCCGGAGCCGGGCGGGTTGGGCGTGCATGTGACATTGGACATGGGTGGCCGGGCACGTTTCGGTCCCGACGTGGAATGGTTGCAGACAAACGATCCCGCTGCCATCGACTATACTGTGGCGCCGGACATCACAGAAAAATTCCTACCCTTGATCCGCAGTTACTGGCCAAACGCACAGATCGAAATGCTGACGCCCGATTATTCCGGCGTGCGGCCCAAGCTGGCCGGTCCGGGAGCGCCCAACGCCGACTTCCGCATCGACGGACCCTCCATTCATGGCATGCCCGGACTGGTCAATCTGTTCGGGATCGAATCACCGGGGCTGACAGCATCCCTGGCCGTTGCGGAATATGTGGAGACGCTGCTGCATGGCTAGGCTCGGTCTGGGCACCGTACAATTCGGGCAGGCCTATGGCGTGTCGAACAGACGCGGCCAAGTGCAACTCGGCGCTGCCCGAACGATCCTGACGCGCGCCGCCGAAGGCGGCGTCGGCTGGCTGGACACCGCGGCCAACTATGGCGAAGCGGAAGCCGTGCTCGGGCAGCTTGATACCAGGCCCTTCCATATCGTCACCAAGACCATCAGCGCAAAGAACGGCGTGGGTGCCGTAATCGCGCGGGCGCGCCAGTCAGCCGCGACGCTGGGGCGGGTGGACCGGCTTCTGGTGCACGCGGCCGGTGACCTTGCAGGTCCGGACGGCGAAGCGCTCTGGTCGGCCCTGCGCCGGTTGAAAGATGACGGCGTGGTCGGGGGCATCGGAATTTCCACCTATGTTGCCGACGACCCGGCCGTGCTGGCCGAACGCTTCCGCCCCGATGCGATGCAACTTCCCTTCAGCCTGCTGGACCAGCGGCTTCTGGCCGACGGCACGCTTGGAAAACTCAAAGGGCTGGGAGTCGAAATCCATGCCCGCTCATTGTTTCTGCAAGGCCTTCTGTTTCTCGACGTGCTGCCGGAAAAGCTCAGACACGCCGCGCCCCGGCTGGCGGCGGTCAAGGCGCGTATTGCAGCGGCTGGCTCCACGCCTCTGGCGGCCGCGCTGGGCTTCGTGCTGTCGCGGCCGGAGATCGACGTGGCGGTGGTGGGCGTCACTGCACTGTCCGAACTCGATGAAATCCTGACTGCCGCCACACATCCCCTGCCCGCGCTGGACTGGTCCACGCTGGCGCTGGATGACGAACTGGTCCTCACGCCGTCGCGGTGGTGACGGAATTAAAGCCGACTGGCAAACCCGCGCCTGTCTGTGCCACCGTCTCTCGTGATTCGATCCGGCCGGGCAAGCCTTGCTGAACCTTTTCGCCCTTTTCCACCTCAACCTCGCCTTCTCCTCGATCGAGGAGGAGCAGCACGCGGAAGTCATCACGAAGTGCTTCGAACCATTACTGGACCTGGCGGAGCGTCACGGCCCCATCGGCATCGAAGCGACCGGCTATACTCTGGACATCGTGGCCGCCATCGAACCGGCCTGGCTCACCCGCCTTGCGTCGCTGATGAAGCGCGGCAAGACCGAACTGATCGGCTCGGGCTATGCCCAGATCATCGGCCCGCTGATCCCTGCCGATGTTGTGGCGGCGAACCTGCGGCTGGGCAATGACTGTTATGAACGCCTTCTGGGGGCGCGCCCGCACACGGCGCTTGTGAACGAGCAAGCCTATTCCGGCGGATTGGCGGGCGCCTATCTGGATGCTGGCTATGACGCCCTGCTGGTGGACTGGGACAATGTTGCCAATTTCCATCCCGATTGGCAGCCGGATTTCCGCTATGCGCCACAGCGCGCCAAAGGCAGCGACGGGCGCAATATCGCCATCCTCTGGACCAATACGGTGGCCTTCCAGAAACTGCAGCGGCTGGCGCATGAGGATATCTCGCTGGACGACTATCTGGCCTTCGTGGCGGGGCAGCGCGGTGAGGCGGATCGCGTCTTCTGCCTTTATGCCAGCGACGCGGAGATATTCGGCTTCCGGCCCGGCCGCTATCGCACCGAGGAAGCCAATCAGGGCCGGGTGGAATGGGAGCGCATCGACGCGGCCTTCGCGGCGCTGTCCCGAATGGACGGCGTGCGGCTAGTCGCGCCCTCTGCGGCGCTCGCCGTCGCTGCACCCCATGCCGGAAAGATCCTGCGGCTGGAAACCGCCGCTTATCCCATTCCGGTCAAGAAACAGCGAAAATACAACCTGACCCGTTGGGCAGTGACGGGCCGCGACGACACTGCGGTCAACGCAGCCTGCCAGCGCATCTATGAGGCCCTGAAAAAGACGGGCGCACCCGAATCCGACTGGCGCGACCTTTGCCGCCTGTGGGCCAGCGATTATCGCACCCACATCACGCAAAAGCGGTGGGAAAAATATTGCCGCGACCTGGCGGCGATGGAGGCGCGGCTGCACACCTCGCCACCCGGCGCCCTGCCCGGCCCTGTTGGAGACATCGCGGAAGACCGCTTCCTCACCATCGAGACGCCGCAGTTGCGCGCACGATTGGACCGTCGCCGGGGGCTGGCGATCCAGAGTGCAGCTTTCGCGCCGGACTTCGTGCCGTGCATTGGCGGCCTGCCGCACGGGTATTTCGACGACATCGCGCTCCAGGCCGACTGGTACACTGGCGACTGCGTGTTCGAAGCCCCCGGAGAACCCAAGGTCACCGATCTGGAATGGGCCATGACGCATGTCGCACACTTACCCAGTAGCGCCGTGACCGTGTACGGCGAGATTCCCACGCCGCTGGGACCAGTCATCAAGGCGATGACCTTCCATGCCGACGCGCCGCGGATCGATTTCGACCTGGAATTCCGCTGGCGGCGCTGGGAGCGGGGATCGCTGCGGCTGGGGCACATCACCCTTTTGGCCGACGCTTTCGATGATGGCAGCCTGTGCTGCATCACTCACAATGGCGGTGCCGTGCCGGATCGGTTCGAGCTGGCGGGCCAGACGGTGGATCATGGCGCGCCGGTATCGTTCCTGGTCTCGGCTTCCTGCGCGCTGGGCATGACGGAAGGCTGGCTGGAACTGGCCGACAGGAACCACGCCGTCCGCATCACGGTAGATCGCGAAACAGCACCCCTGATCGGGCTTCTGATCCATCGCAAGGCCGGCGACAAGTTGTTCTGCCAGCTGATGCTGTCGGCGTTGGAACTGGATGATACACGCAAGCCCGCCGCCTATCGCGATGGCCCGCGGCGTTTCCGTTTTTCCGTCAGCGCAGCGGCGGTGCCGTAAAACGGCCCAGGTCCGCCAGCCCCAGAGCCTGCTCGATCTCGTCAATCTGCTTCACCGCCTGGTCGAAACCGTCGCCGCCGAATTGCTGCTTCTCGATGTCTTCGAACTTTTCGCCCATTTCATCGAGGTCGTGTTCACCCAGCGCCGCCTTCCAGGCTGGAAATATGATCGTGTCCTCGCGCGCCGCATGGTGCTCATACATGAGTTCGAAACGGTCCAGCGCGTCCGCCAGTTTCGGCCCGTCCAGCCCGATCGAGCCCTTGCTGGTGACGCTCATCGCATAGTTCATGATCTCGCGCCCGCGGTTATGCTGGGCAACCAGCGTATCGACATAGCCCGCTGCCGGGCCACCGGCCTTGCGGATCGCCGGAAAGATATAGGCTTCTTCCAGCCTGCGCTCGTGGTAATCCTCACCGAAGGCGCGGAAAAGGTCAGCAGTCTGACGCAGGGCATGCGCGTCGACTGTCTCACCGCGACGGAGACGAGCGGCACTCTCGCGAAAAACCAGGATCGCGCGGCGCAGCACGCCATGCTCGCGCATCAGGTCTTCGACCGCCCCGACGCCTTCTTCCCCGCCACCGCAAGCCGCCAGCAACGGCGCCGCCAGCACAACACCGGACGCCGATCGCACCTGTGAGAACAACGCACGGCGGCTGGGCATGAGAACTCCCTGTGGGAAGCTTCTTTAAGAGCTCCTGCACATCATCGCAAATGAAGCAATCGCAAAGGAGTTCCACACCCTCAGCCGGCGGCGCGGTCAAGGGCGGCCGCCACGCGCTCGACATCGGCGCGGCTCATGGCCGGAAACATCGGAAGCGTCAGGATATTCCGGCTGACCGCCTCGGCCACCGGGGCGAGGCCGGGCCCATAGCCCCGGCCGCGGTAATAGGAATGAAGATGAACCGGCGCGTAATGCACATTGGCGCCAATTCTTTCGGCGCGCAACCGGGTGAAGACACAGTCGCGATCGACACCATCGCGCAGCTTCACGACATAGAGATGATAAGCGTGGGTACGATCCGGGCGCGTCTTCAGCGGCGCGGCTGTCCTGTCCGACAGCACTTCGTCATACCAGCCTGCAATCTTCTGCCGCGCCGCCACCCAGCCGGACAGCCGTTGAAGCTGAGCCAGGCCCAGCGCGCATTGCACATCCGGCAGGCGGTAATTGTAGCCCAGTTCGACCATATCATAGGTATGCGCGCCACTTGCCTCGCGGGTGCGATGGTCGCTGTCGATGCCGTGGTTGCGGAAAGCGCGCATATGCGCGGCCATGGCTGCATCGTCGGTCAGGGCCATGCCGCCCTCGCAGGTGGTCAGATGCTTGACCGGATGGAAGGAGAAACAGGAAATGTCGCCCAACGTACCGGTCGCGCGGCCTTTATAGGTCGCGCCAGGTGCATGGCAGGCATCGGCGATGATGGCGATGCCGCGGTTCTTCGCCAGCGCCCGCAAGGCATCATAATCGGCCGGCTGTCCCGCATAGTCGACCGCGACGATGGCCCTAGTGCGGGATGTGATCCTGTCCGCGACGGATGCGGGATCGATCAGCAGCGTGTCGGCCTCCACATCGGCAAAGACAGGAACGCCCCCCTCGTATACCGCCGCGTTGGCAGAGGCCGCGAAGGTGATGGCAGGCACGATCACTTCGTCGCCCGGCCTGATCCCGATCGCCCGCATGGCGCAATGCAGCGCCGCGGTGCCGGAATTGACGGCGACCCCTTCCCGCGCGCCGCAATGCGCGGCAAATGCTTTCTCGAACGCGGCTACGCGCGGTCCGGTGGTCAGCCAGCCCGAGCACAGCGCTTCGGCCACCGCCTTGATATCGGCATCGCCGATCTCCTGCCGGCCATAAGGCAGGAAAACCGGCTCCATCACGCTTTCCCGATCAGGCATAGGCCATCTGCAGCAGCGTCTGGAGACCCCGTGCATCCAGCTTTTCCGGGTTGGTGTCGCTGGAATAGCAGAAGCCGTCGGCCACCGGTTTCCCCCCGCGATGCAGATAGGCCTCGCGCGCCGCATTGGCGAAGCTCTGCAGGATCACATAGCGATCCTCCAGTTCGACCGTGCAATGCGCGTCGTCGGCCGGGATCATGGTCTCATGCAGCTTTTCGCCGGGGCGGATGCCCACCACATGCTGCCTGTGGCCGGGGCTGACCAGCGTGGCCAGTTGCGGAATGGTGGAGGACGGAATCTTGGGCACATAGATCTCGCCGCCGCGCATCATCTCCATGCTGGACAGCACGAAATTGACGCCCTGGGTCAAGGTGATCCAGAAACGGGTCATGCGCTCATCGGTGATCGGCAGGCTTTCGGCGCCGTCCGCAACCAGCTTGCGGAAGAAGGGCACCACGCTGCCGCGCGAGCCGAACACATTGCCATACCGCACCACAGAGAATCGTGTGCCGTCGGCCCCCGCCAGATTGTTGGCGGCCACGAAGATCTTGTCCGAGGCCAGCTTGGAAGCGCCATAAAGATTGATGGGGTTGGCGGCCTTGTCGGTGGAAAGCGCCACGACGCGCTTGACGCCCGCGCGCAGGCTGGCGCTCACCACATTTTCGGCGCCGAAGACGTTGGTTCGGATGCACTCAAAGGGATTGTATTCGGCGGTCGTCACCTGCTTGAGGGCGGCGGCATGCACCACATAGTCCACGCCGTTCAGCGCCAGTTCCAGCCGGTCGCGGTCGCGCACGTCGCCGATGAAATAGCGGATGAAGGGATATTTCTCGTGGCTGAATTCCTGCTGCATTTCGAACTGCTTGAGTTCGTCGCGGGAAAAGACGATCAGCCGGCGCGGCTTGTAACCGGCCGTCACCGTCTTGATGAAATGCTTGCCGAACGAGCCCGTGCCTCCCGTGACCAACACCGTCTTGTCGTTGAGGTCCATCCAGGGCTGGGAGAAATCGCGCAGGCCCGTGAAGGTGGTGACCGGCGCGGCGGCGGGCGGTGCCTCATGCAGGCGGGCGGCGGAAGCGCTCATGCTTGTTAACCTTGTTTCGCGAGCGCCAATTTGCGGGAAATACCTTACCCAGAGGTTCACATGAACCATGCCGGGCATCGGCGGCAGACCTTACCTGCCGGTAAACGCCCTGCGGATGCTGCGCACGGCCCAGATAGCAGCCCCAATCCCTTGGACCCACCCCGCCAGCAAGGCCAGGTCAGCGGCTTGCGGCGTGGGCAGGAACAGGAAATCCAGCGCCCGGAATCCAAGACCCGACAGGATCACCGGCGCCAGCAGATAGAGCGCCCCCAGTACCGCCAGCGCCCCGAAATCGCCCCTGGCGCCGGCCAGCCCGCGCATCAGCACGAAGATGGCGATATCGCGGGTCAGGAACCCCAACATGGCCAGGACGGCCAGGGCCAGCGCCGGGTTGCCTGCCACCCACATGGCTGCGAGCAGAAGCCCCACCACAAAGGTCGCGCCATAGCTCAGCATCCAGGCATCCAGCGCCAAGAAGGCCGTGAAGAGGTTTCCTGCCTGCGCCTGCTCCGCCAGCCAGCGCAGGCGCACCGGGTCCTTGGGCTCCAGGAACGCCATGCCATAGGCCGAGCCCAGCAGCGCCAGCCCGGCCAGCGCCAGCTTCACCGACGCCGGGGGCATGGCCGACAGAACGGCGAGCCGCCCTTCGATCTCGGGCGCAAAACCGGCGTCATAGACACAGAGATATAGCAGCCAGGCCAGCCAGACCCACGGCCCGTTGGCAAAGCGGAGTTCGGCGCGCATGGCCCGATAACAGCCCACCAGCGCCCAGCCCAGGAACAGAAGCAGCGAAACGAAATGAAAGGCGGAGAGATTGAAATCGTGCCCCCACCAGTTCACCGTTTCCGCGCCGCTGCGCAGGAAGGCATCGACCGAACTCCACAGCGAGTAATAGGCGAAGGCCGCGCCCACGCCCGCCACCTGGCACAGGAACGTATCCAGCCGCCAGTTGCCGCTCTGGCGGCGGATCAGCATCAGGCTGGACAGCAGCGCCACGGCCTGGGCAAACAACCCCTGCGCCGCAAGGATCGCACCAAACGAAAGCGCATTCGCCGGCCCGCTTTCGCGCCAGGCGGACGCCACGATCACGACAAGACACAGGACCGCGCCGAACCAGTTGGCGCTGGTGGCGCCCAGAAGCTTGCCCCACATCATCTGCCAGGGGCCGATGGCCGACAGTTTCTGTCCATCCCAGGTACGTTCGCGGATCTCGCCCACCACGGCCAGGGCCGCGCTGCGCGTGCCCCACAGCACGGCAAAGAACCAGTAGAGCGCCAGCGCCACGCCGCCGGAAGGCACCAGTCCGTTCGCCGCGGATGTGGCGGCAAAGACCAGCAGCAGCAGGCCCGCGATCAGCGCAAGGCGCAGGGGCTGGGCCTCGAGCCAGAGGTTGCGCAGCAGTTCGGGATTCATGGCGCGGCCCCCTCGCGCCCCAGCACGCGCGCGAAATAGACATCCTCCAGCGCGTTGGCATCCTCGGTGAAATCCGAAACCGGGAAGTCCGCGCGCACCAGCGCGGCCAGCAACGCAGCCCGCGCCTCCAGGCCGCCCGGCAGGGTCACCAGGGCGCGGGCCCTGTCCGCTTCCAGGACCGTGGTCCCCTGCGCCGCCAGAAACTCCCCCAATCCTTCCCGCGCCGCAGCCAGCACGATGCGCAACCGCGCCGCGCCCTTCAGTGCGATCGTCTCGCCGCCCACGATGCGGCCGTGATCCACGATCACCATGCGGTCGGAATAATCCTCAAGCTCGGCCAGGATGTGCGAGGAAACCACCAGCGTCATGCCCTCGGCCTTCAGTGCCAGCAACAGGCGCGACAGGTCGCGGCGCGCCTGCGGGTCCAGGCCCGCCGCCGGCTCGTCCAGCAGCAGCACGGCAGGCTGGTGCACGATGGCCTGGGCGATGGCCAGCCGCTGGCGCAGGCCCCGTGACAGCGCGCCCGCCGCCTGTTCCATGCGGTCGGAAAGCCCCACCTTCGCCGCCGCCGCTTCAGCCGCGCCGGTGGCCTGGCCCCGCCCGATGCCGTGGGCGCGCGCGGCATAGAAGAGACAGCGCCGGACCGAGAGGGCGTCATAAAGGCCGAAGAAGTCCGGCAGGTAGCCCAGCCGCTCATGGATGGCCCGCGGCGCCTCGCGGGTATCCAGCCCGTCGATCGTCACGCTTCCGGCATAGGGCGTCTCCAGCGCCGCCATGCAGCGCAGCAGCGTGGTCTTGCCCGCTCCATTGGGGCCCACCAGCGCGGTGATGGCCCCGCGCGCCACCGTAAGGCTGACGCCCTGCAGCGCCCGCTGGCCGGGATATTCAAAGACAAGGCCGCGGACCTCGATCATGGCATCACGGGTTATAACCATTTGTCACATCTGGAACAATTTACCCTGCCTGCGTCGCCCAGCTTGAATTGGCCGCCCGTTCGCGCCAGAAGGGGACGCGTATTTCCGGGGGCTTCATGCGTATCGCAATGATCGGCACAGGCTATGTGGGCCTGGTTTCTGGCGCCTGCCTGTCCGAGTTCGGCCATGACGTGGTCTGCATCGACAAGGATGCGGCCAAGGTCGATACCCTGAAACAGGGCGGCATTCCGATCTTCGAGCCCGGCCTGGACGATGTGGTGGCCGCCAACGCAAAGGCCGGCCGGCTGTCTTTCACCACCGACCTGAAGGCGGCCGTGGCGGGGGCCGATGCCGTGTTCATCGCCGTGGGCACACCCAGCCGCAGGGGCGACGGCCATGCCGACCTCAGCTATGTCTTCGCGGCCGCCGAGGAGATCGCCGAGGCGCTGACCGGCTATGCGGTGGTAGTGACCAAATCCACGGTGCCCGTGGGCACCAGCCGCAAGGTCGAGGAGATCATCCGCAGGAAGCGCCCGAAAGCGGAATTCGACATGGCCTCCAACCCGGAATTCCTGCGCGAAGGTTCGGCGCTGGAAGATTTCCGCCGCCCCGACCGGGTGGTGGTGGGCTGCGACACCGAGCGCGCGCGGGCGGTGATGCGCGAAGTCTATCGCCCACTCTATCTCAACGAGACGCCGATCGTCTTCACCACCCGCGAATCCAGCGAGTTGATCAAGTACGCCGCCAACGCCTTCCTGGCCACCAAGATCACCTTCATCAACGAGATGGCCGACATCTGCGAAAAGGTGGGCGGCAATGTGCAGGACGTGGCGCGCGGCATCGGGCTGGACGGGCGGATCGGCAACAAGTTCTTGCATGCCGGGCCGGGCTATGGTGGCTCCTGCTTTCCCAAGGACACGCTGGCGCTGGTGCAGACCGCGCAGGAACTGGATGCGCCAACCCGCATCGTGGAAGCGGTGGTGGCCGTCAACGAACGGCGCAAGCTCGACATGGCGAAGAAGATCGAAACCGCCTTCGGCGGCGTGGCGGGCAAGACCGTCGCGGTGCTGGGTCTGACCTTCAAGCCTAACACCGACGATATGCGCGACGCGCCCAGTCTGGTGATCCTGCCCTATCTGCAGAAGGCGGGCGCGGCCATCCGCGCCTTCGACCCCGAAGGCCACAAGGAAGCCGCCAAACACCTGACGCTCGACTATCGCAAGGACGCCTATGACACGATCGAGGGCGCCGACGGCGTGGTGATCCTGACCGAATGGAACGAATTCCGGGCGCTGGATCTGCCGCGCGTGAAGGCGGCGCTCAAGACCCCGTTGATGGTGGACCTGCGCAATATCTATCGCCCCGCCCAGATGGCGGAGGCCGGCTTCCGCTACGTGAGCGTGGGACGGCCGTAGGGAAGACCCTGCCGGCCGCAGGACAAATCGGCTGTTGACCAGGCGGCGGTCCCCGGTGATGTTCGCTGACGGAGTCTCTAAGAACCAGTCATGGCGACCATCCTTGTCACGGGCGCGGCCGGATTCATCGGCGCGCATGTCTGCCGCGCGCTGCTGGCGCGCGGCGATACGGTGATCGGGGCGGACAACCTCAGCGACTATTACGACGTGCGCCTGAAGGAAGCGCGGCTGGACCTGCTGGCGGATGACCGCTTCACCTTCCGCAAGGTGGACATTGCGGACCGCGCCGCGGCGGCGGCGCTGGCTTCGCCGCAGATCACCGGCGTGATCCACCTGGCGGCGCAGCCCGGCGTGCGCTATTCGCTGGAGAACCCTTACACCTATGTCACCGCCAATGTGATGGGCCAGGTGGTGATGCTGGAGCTGGCGCGCAGTCTGCCGGGCCTGAAGCACTTCGTCTATGCCAGTTCGTCCTCGGTCTATGGCGCCAACACCAAGATGCCCTTCTCGGTGGACGATCCGGTGGAGCAGCCCAGTTCGCTTTATGCCGCGACCAAGCGGATGGACGAGCTTCTGGGCCACACCTATGCGCATCTGTACGGCATTCCCGCGACGGGCCTGCGCTTCTTCACCGTCTATGGGCCGTGGGGGCGGCCCGACATGTCGCCCATCATCTTCGCCGATGCCATCAGCAAGGGCACGCCGCTGGCCCTGAACAATGGCGGGGAGATGTGGCGCGACTTCACCTATATCGACGACATCGTGGAGGGCGTGCTGCGCGCGCTGGACCGGCCGCCGCCGGCGAAGGAAGGCGCGCCGCCGCATCGCGTCTACAATCTCGGCAACCACAAATGCGAGAAGCTGACCGACTTCATCGCCGAAATCGAAGCGGCGCTGCAGAAGAAGGCCAAATTCGAGACGCGGCCCCTGCCCAAGGGCGACGTGCTCAGGACCTATGCCGATATCGAGGCCAGCCGCCGCGACCTGGGCTTCGAGCCCAAAACGCCCATCGCCGCGGGCATTCCCCAATTCATCGCCTGGTACAAGGACTATTACGGGGTCTGATCTACGGCGTCTGATCGGGCAGAACCTCCGGCAGAACGCCGGGCAGCAGCCGGGCCGCTTCCGCCCAGTCCGCCACGATGCGCTCCGCGCCCGCATCCAGCAGACGCCGCGCCAGCCGGTCATGGGCGTGGCCGCCGCCCAGGAAGCCCCAGACCGTCATGCCCGCGGCGCGGGCTCCTGTCACGCCGTTCACGCTGTCCTCGATCACCAGGCAGTCGGCGGGCGCCACGCCCAGCTGCTCGGCCGCATGCAGGAACAGGTCGGGCGCCGGCTTGGCGCGCGCCACATGCTCGGCCGAATAGACATGCGGCGCGAAATGCTCCCACAGCCCCACCTGGCGCAGCTTGCGTTCCAGGCCCTCTTTGGTGCTGGAACTGGCCACCGCCTTGGGTAGCCGCGTCGCGGCCAGGGCGTCCGTGGCGCCGGGCACCTCGGTCAGCCGCTCGATCATGGTGCGGCGCAGGCGGGCCGCCAGCTCGTCGCGGATCGCGCCGGAGATGGGCCGGCCGATGCGCGCCTGCGCCTCTTCGTCGATCACCCGGTGGAACGTCTCGTAGGACAGGCCCATGAAGCGGGTGACGTAATCCTCGCGCTCGAAGGTCAGGCCCTGCTCGCCCAGCATGGCAAGCTCGACCTCGAGCGCCAGCACCTCGCTGTCCACCAGCACGCCGTCGCAGTCGAAGATGACCGCCCTGTACAGCTTCAGGCCGCCTTTCGCGTGGCGAGGAATTCGCCCATCCGCCCCAGCGCGCGCAGGATGTTCTCGGCCGAGTTGGCATAGGACAGACGGATATAGCCTTCGCCCAGGACGCCGAAATCCGGCCCGCCAATCAGCGCCA
Organism: Rhizomicrobium sp.; assembly: GCA_035547015.1. GTDB lineage: Bacteria > Pseudomonadota > Alphaproteobacteria > Micropepsales > Micropepsaceae > Rhizomicrobium. Next base: position 74,611 of record DASZVO010000013.1, read on the forward strand.
CGCCGGTTTCGTCCAGCAGCGCATTGGCCAGCGGCTTGGCCTTCCAGCCGGTGGCCTTGATGTTGGGGAAGGCATAGAAGGCGCCCTTGGGCGTGATGCACGACACGCCCGGCAGCTTGTTGAGCCCTTCCACCACCAGCTTGCGGCGCTTGTCGAACTCCGCGCGCATCGCGGCCACCGCGTCCTGCGGGCCCGTCAGCGCGGCGATGCCGGCGAACTGCGCCGGCGCGTTGACGCAGGAATGCAGGTTCACCGCCAGCTTGCGGGCATAGTCATAAAGCTTGCCCGGCCACACCGCATAGCCCAGCCGCCAGCCGGTCATGGCATAGGTCTTGGACCAGCCGTTGAGCAGGATCAGGCGGTCGCGCAAGGTGGGATAGTTGAGCAGCGTGACATGCTCCTGCCCGTCATAGGTGAGCTGGTCATAGATCTCGTCGCTCATCACCGCGACGTCGGGCCATTTCTCCATCCCGGCCACGAATTTCTCCACCTCGGCCCTGGGCGTGACGCCGCCGGTCGGGTTGGCGGGGGAATTGATGATGATCAGCCGCGTGCGGCCGGTGATCAGGCCCAGCGTCTCTTCCGCCGAAAAGGCAAAGCCGTTCTCCTCGCGGATCGGGATCGGCACGGGGGTCGCGCCGGTATATTCGATCATCGAGCGGTAGATGGGAAAGCCGGGATCGGGATACATGATCTCCACCCCCGGCTGGCCGAACATCAGGATCGACATGAACATGGTGGGCTTGCCGCCCGGCATGATCATCACTTCGTCCGGCGAAACGGCCGCGCCGTATCTTTTGTGAAGGTCGGCCGCCACCGCCTCGCGCAGCGGCAGGATGCCGACCGCGGGCGTATAGCCGTGATGGCCGTCACGCAGCGCCTTGACCGCCGCTTCCACGATGTGATCGGGGGTGCGGAAATCGGGCTGGCCGATCCCCAGGTTGATGATGTCGCGGCCCTGGGCCGCCAGCTGGGTGGCGCGGGCCAGCACGGCAAAGGCGTTCTCCTCGCCGATGCGGTCGAAATTCGAGACGGTCTTCATGCTGCCTTCGTCGCCCTGGCGTTTCCGGGCTGCCCGTATAAAGGCATCCGCCTGCCAAGACCAGCTTCAAGGCCGGCTTCAAGACCGGCCTTCGCGGGATGGCGCGCCGCCAGTCCTGCGATCCCAGTCCTGCAATCCCAGTCCCCGCAATCCTGTCCCGCAATCCCTGTCCAGCATCCGCAAGACCCGGAACCCGGCAAGTCCGCGCCCGTTTCGCGCAAAAAAACGCACCCCCTCCCCCCTTGTCCAACGGTGCGCTGTCCAACGCGAGGGGGCACCCGCGGCGAGCATACCACCGGCGCGGGACGTGTTGAGAGGCCTCAGCCCAGATAGCCGCCCGCGCGCAGGTACGCCACGATGCGCTGGGCATGGGCTTCGGGCGCGCCCTCGACCGTCCTGACGGTCAGTTCGGCCGCTTCCGGCGCCTCATAGGGGCTGTCGATGCCGGTGAAGTTGCGGATCGCCCCGGCCTTCGCCTTTTCGTACAGGCCCTTGGGATCGCGCGCCATGCACACCTCCAGCGGGGTATCGACGAAGACTTCCAGGAACTCGCCCGCGCCCACCAGCTCGCGCGCCATGCGCCGTTCCGAGCGGAAGGGCGAGATGAACGACACCAGCACGATCAGGCCCGCATCCACGAACAGCTTGGCGGCCTCGCCCACGCGGCGGATATTCTCCACCCGGTCGGCGTCGGTGAAGCCCAGGTCGCGGTTGAGGCCGTGGCGCACATTGTCGCCGTCGAGCAGATAGGTGTGCTTGCCTTCGGCGGCCAGCGACTTCTCGACCAGGTTGGCGATGGTGGACTTGCCCGAGCCCGACAGGCCGGTGAACCACAGGATCACCGGCTTCTGCCCCTTCATCGCCGCGCGCGCGCCCTTGTTCACGTCCAGCGCCTGCCAGTGCACGTTGGTGGCGCGCATCAGCGAGAAGTCGATCATCCCTGCGCCCACCGTGGCGTTGGTGAAACGGTCGATCAGGATGAAGCCGCCCGTGTCACGATTGTCGCGGTAGGCGTCGAAGACCAGCGGCTGGGCAGAGGCGATATTGACGACGCCCACCTCGTTGAGGGCCAGCGTCTTGCCCGCCAGGTGCTCCAGCGTGTTGACGTCGATCTTGTGCTTGAGGGCCGAAACCTGGGCGGGCACGGTGGCCGTGGCCAGCTTGAGCAGATATTGGCGGCCGGGCAGAAGCTCTTCGTCCGCCATCCACAGCAGATGCGCCGCGAACTGGTCGGAGACCTGGGGCCTTTGCGCCGGGTCGGCCAGCACGTCGCCGCGGCTGATGTCCACCTCGTCGGTCAGGGTCAGCGTCACCGCATCGCCCGCCACCGCTTCGGAGAGATCGCCGTCCAGCGTGACGATCCGCGCCACGTTCGAGGCGCGCCCCGACCGCGCGACCACCACGGGGTCGCCCGGCCTGATGCGCCCGCCCGCGACGGTGCCCGAGAAACCACGGAAATCGAGATTGGGACGGTTGACCCACTGCACCGGCATGCGGAACGGCTTGTCCGCCGGGGCGGTATCGACATCCACCGTTTCCAGATGGGCCAGCAGCGAGGGACCGGTGTACCAGGGCGTCTGGGGGCTTTTTTCGATCACATTGACGCCGAAGCGCGCCGACAGCGGGATCGCAACCTGCCCGGCAAAGTTCAGCCGCGCGGAGAAGACGTGGAAATCCGACACGATCTTATCGAACACCGCCTGGGAATAGTCCACCAGGTCGATCTTGTTCACCGCCAGCACGATGTGGCGGATGCCGAGCAGGCTGGCGATATAGGCGTGGCGGCGGGTCTGGGTGAGGATGCCCTTGCGCGCATCCACCAGGATCACCGCGAGATCGGAGTTGGAGGCGCCGGTCGCCATGTTGCGGGTGTACTGTTCGTGCCCCGGCGTGTCGGCCACGATGAATTTGCGCGCGGCGGTGGCGAAGAAGCGATAGGCCACGTCGATGGTAATGCCCTGCTCGCGCTCGGCCTCCAGCCCGTCCACCAGCAGCGCGAAGTCGATATCCTCGCCCGTGGTGCCGAACTTCCGGCTGTCTTTTTCGAGACTGGCCAGCGTGTCCTCGAACAGCAGCTTGGTGTCGTAGAGCAGACGCCCGATCAGGGTGGACTTGCCGTCATCCACGCTGCCGCAGGTCAGAAAACGCAGCAGGGTCTTCTTTTCCTGCGCGGCAAGGAATTCGGAGAGTGCGGCGGGAGCGTTCATCTCAGAAGTACCCCTCCTTCTTCTTCTTCTCCATCGAGGCCTTTTCGTCGCTGTCGATCAGGCGGCCCTGGCGTTCGGAGGTGCGGGCCGTGAACATCTCGGTGACGATGGCTTCCAGCGTGTCGGCATCGCTTTCGATCGCGCCGGTCAGCGGATAGCAGCCCAGGGTGCGGAAGCGCACCAGCTTTTCCTCGACCCTTTCGCCGGGCAGAAGCTTCATGCGCTCGTCATCCTTCATGATCAGCGTGCCGCCGCGTTCCACCACCGGGCGCTTCCTGGCGAAATAGAGCGGCACGATGGGGATGTTCTCGGCCAGGATGTATTGCCAGATGTCCAGCTCGGTCCAGTTGGAGAGCGGGAAGACGCGGATCGATTCCCCCTTGTTGATGCGGGTGTTGTAGACGCGCCAGAGTTCGGGGCGCTGGTTCTTGGGGTCCCAGCCATGGTGCCTGTCGCGGAACGAGAAGATGCGTTCCTTGGCGCGGGACTTCTCCTCGTCGCGGCGCGCGCCGCCGAAGGCCGCGTCGAAGCCGTATTTGTCCAGCGCCTGTTTGAGGCTTTCGGTCTTCATCACCTGGGTATGCAGCGAGGAGCCGGAATCGAAGGGGTTGATCCCGCGCTTCACGCCGTCTTCGTTGACATGGACGATGAGGTCGAGCCCCAGCCTTTTGGCGGTGGCGTCGCGGAATGCGATCATCTCCCGGAATTTCCAGGTGGTGTCGACATGCATCAGCGGGAAAGGCGGCTTGGACGGATGGAAGGCCTTCATCGCCAGGTGCAGCATCACGCTGGAATCCTTGCCGATGGAATAGAGCATCACCGGGTTGGCGAATTCGGCCGCCACCTCGCGCATGATGTGGATGCTCTCGGCCTCCAGGCGGCGCAGATGAGATATAACAGTCTTGTTAGTGGACAATTCCATGTATCCCGAATTTGGGCTGTGGAATAAGCGCAAAGCGCCGCCATTGCAAGGCGGCGGAACGCATGGCTGCCCCCAGGTGACTTCTCAGGCGGCTTCTCAGGCGCCCGCGGCCTGGACGCGGTTTTCCAGATACCAGCGCCAGGCCTGGGCCAGGGCTTCGTCCACGGGCGTTTTCGCCTGCCAACCCATCGCCGCCAGCCTGCCGACATCCATCACCTTGCGCGGCATCCCGTCGGGCTTGCCGGGGTCGAAGACGAAGCGGCCCTTCCAGCCCGCCACACGGGCGATGCGCTCAGCCAGTTCGCGGATGGTGATGTCGGTTCCGGTGCCGACATTGACGGGTTCTTCCTGCGAATAGTGCTTCATCAGGAACACCAGCGCGTCGGCCAGGTCGTCCACGAACAGGAACTCGCGCCGGGGCGTGCCCGTGCCCCACAGTTCGACTGTGTCGCGCCCTTCGCGGCGCGCGGCCTCGATCTTCATGATCAGCGCCGCCACCACATGGCCCTGCGCAAGGTCGTAGCGGTCGCCCGGACCCACCAGGTTGGTCGGTATGGCCGTGATGAAGTCGCAGCCATATTGCCGGCGGTAGGCCTGGCAGAGCTTGATGCCGGCGATCTTGGCCACGGCGTACCATTCGTTGGTCGGCTCCAGCGGACCGGTCAGCAGCGCCTGTTCGGTGATCGGCTGCGGCGCCAGCCGCGGATAGATGCAGGACGAGCCCAGGAACAGCAGCTTGCGCACGCCCGTCTGCCAGGCGGCATGGATGACGTTCGCTTCGATGGCCAAGTTGTCGTAGAGGAATTCCGCGGGCCGCGAGGCATTGGCCACGATGCCGCCGACCGTGCCCGCCGCCAGGAAGATTGCATCGGGCTTGTGATGCGCCAGCCATGCCTCAACCGCCTGCTGGCGCGAAAGATCGAGCGCCTCGCGCCCGGCCGTCAGGATCTCGCAGCCCTCCGAAGCCAGGCGCCGCACGATGGCGCTGCCCGCCATGCCGCGATGGCCGGCAACCCATACTTTCCTGCCGGCCAGATCGAAGTCAGCCATCGAGGCCCATTCCTGAAATCGACAGCCGGTGCCATATCATCGCCCCGCCGCCCGCGCAATTTCGCGCCAGGCGCGCTGCGGCGCGGAAAACTATTTGAGTATGCGCGTGGTTGTGGCCGGCGGCACAGCCTGTTCTTCCACCGCGAAGCGCACCCGTCCCACCGAGCGCCCGTCGCCGGTCAGGATGTTGACCTGCCACTGGCCCGGCTGCGGCGCGGTCTTGAAGGTGAAATAGCGGAAGCCGCCCTCGCGGCCGCCCATGATGGGCACGACGATGCGCTGCTGGGTCTGCCAGCCCCTGCCCGGCGCCAGCCACTGCCACTCGTGCACGATGTGGGTGCTGAGGCCGCGCGGCGCGAAGACGGCATTGTAGATGAATAGTTTCGCGCCTTTCTGGATGTGCATCACCGGATAGGTGCCGAACAGCGCCTGCCATTCCGGCGGCACGTCCTCCTGGGCCACCTGATAGTTCGCGCCCACGCGCTTGACGTCGTGATAGACGCCGGCCTGGGTCAGGACCAGCGGCAGCGGCGGCAGCACCCTGAGGAAATAGGCGACATTGAGGAAGACCGTGATCAGCACCATCCCGCCCAGGATCTGCATCCGCGCGCCGCGGTAGCGCTCGTTGCCCAGCCGCGCCAGCGCCCGCATGTAGACGAAGAAGATCGCGACCGCGACGGCGCTGCTGATCAGGAAGGGGATGCGCCCGATGCGGCCGATCACGATCGGCACCAGCAGGATGGCGTAGGAATAGAGCGTGAAGAAGAACAGCAGCGCCGAGAACACCAGCCTGGCGTGATAGCGGCGCATATATTCGTTGCCGATGAAGATCGCCGCCATCGCCAGCAGGAACGGCCAGGAGGAAGTGATCGAGGCGCTGCGGATGTAGAAGACGCAGAAGCCGGACAAGAGGCAGCCCAGCGCGAACTGGGTGACGGCGACCAGGATGGTGCGCGTCTTGTCCGACGGCTTGCGCCCGTCGGGGCGCGATTCCAGCACATGCAGCACCGCGATCGTAACGCCCGCCACCAGCAGGTAGATGATGAACACCGCTTGCGTCAGCGCATGGTCGATGCGCCCGAAGGTATAGCTGTCGAAGGCGAAGCCGCCCGCCAGCGACAGGGCGGAGATCTGGCGCTCATGCCGCCGGGCCCAGCTGATGGCGGGCTCGAAGGCGCGGGGGTCGAAGCTTCGCATGGGGTGGGTCTTATGGTGCCCGGACCCTGCGATAACAAGGCCCCGCGCCCGAATTATGACGCCGCCGGCGCGCGTTCAGGCCGCGTTGAAGCGCCGCTCCCATTCCAGCGCCGAGCGGATGATGCCGCCCAGATCGTCATGGGCGGGCATCCATCCCAGTTCCGCCTTGATGCGGCTGGGATCGGATATCAGCACGGGCGGATCGCCGGGGCGGCGCGGCCCTTCCCGCACCGGCAGCGCGCGGCCGGTCACCTGTTCGACCCCCGCGATCACCTGCCGCACCGACAGTCCCCGGCCATAGCCGCAGTTGTAGGCCGTGGACGCGGCCCCCGCCCTGAGGGCGTCCAGCGCCAGCAGGTGCGCGGCCGCCAGGTCCGTGACATGGATGTAATCGCGCACGCCCGTTCCGTCGGGTGTGGGATAGTCGGTGCCGAAAATGTCCAGATGCGGCACGCGCCCCAGCGCCACCTGCGCCGCGCGCTTGATCAGGTGCGTCGCCTTGGGCGTGGACTGGCCCGTGCGCCCTTTGGGATCGGCGCCCGCGACATTGAAATAGCGCAGCACATGGAAGCGGAAGTCATGGGCGCGCGAGACGTCCTCGAGCATCCATTCGGTCATCAGCTTGGAACGGGCATAGGGGCTGATGGGGGCCTTGCGCTCGGTCTCGGCCAGCGGCTGGCGGGCGTCCTGCGCATAGACCGTGGCGGTGGAGGAGAAGATCATCTGCTTCACGCCCGCCTCGACCAGCGCCTGGATCAGCGCGCGCGACTTGACGACGTTGTTCTCGTAATAGCCCAGCGGATCGGCCACCGAATCCGGCACCACGATGGAGCCGGCGAAATGGATCGCCGCCGTCACGCCGTGATCGGCCACGATCGTCTTCACCAGCGCCGCATCGCCCGCGTCGCCTTCGACAAAGGCCGCGCCCGTGCCCACCTGGGCACGCACCCCGGTCGAGAGATTGTCGAGCACCACAACCTCTTCGCCGCGATCGAGCAGCGCATGAACCGTATGGCTGCCGATATAGCCGGCGCCGCCGGTGACCAGTGTCGTCATGGTGCTATCTCATAATCCGATCTTGATGGCCGCTTCCACGCCTGCGGCAAAGCCGTGATGCGGCCGCGGCTGGTCGTCGGAAAGACGGCCTTCCAGGTCCAGCCGGATGCCCTGCCCGCCCAACATGAGCGGCAGGCCAACCCGCGCCGCGCCCACATTCATCAGCACCGGGGCGGTGCTGACGATATTGGCGCCGGCCGGCGTGCGGCTGGTGCCGATGGCGGCATGGTGGAAGCTGAGTTCATAGAAGCGGCCGCCGGGGTCGGTCCAGCTTCCCTGCAGCGAGAGCAGCGTCGAATCGTCGTCCAGGCTGAAGCCCAGCGTGCGGCCGCGATAGCGCATGCCGTCGGGATAGGAATAGTTGGTGTAGGAGAAGCCGAACATGTCGTCGCCGAAGGCAAAGGGATGCAGCGTGGCGATGCTGTTGGTGTATTCCGCCGTCAGCTTCACGGGATTGGCGGCGGTCGGCACGAAGATGCTGGCGCCGAACAGGTGGCTGGTGCCCGAATGGGCGACCAGCGTGTAGTCCTCGTTCATCAGCTGCATGTAGGCCTGGAACGGCACGCCGCCCAGCGTGTTCGCATACTTGATGTCCAGCGTGCTCTGGTCGTTGGTCGCGTTGGGATTGGACGGGTTGTTCGCGAAATGGAAATAGTCGCGCAGCGGCACGCAGGCGTGCCCCTGGCCGCAGAATTCCTCGGTGCGCGACACCCCGATCTCCAGGCCCCGCACGGGATGGAAGGTGAAGCGCGCCGCGTTGTAATAGGTGTCGGGCTGGATGCGCGGCCCATCGAGATAGCCCAGCATCAACTCCACCTGCCAGGGCCCCAGCCAGCGCAATATCGGCCAGGACGACGCTTCGGTGCCGGCGCGCTCGATCCCGATCTGGGGCATGGGACGCGCGTTGTTGGAGAGGGACAGTGCCGAGATCTGTCCCGGCCCCCACCAGTGATCCAGGTACCCGGCATAGACCAGCGCCCCGCCCAGACGCAGGGACAGATAGCTGCCGTCCGGCATCAGCTTGAAGCTGTCGCCGCGGAAATTGCCGGTGATCGCGCCCAGCGCCGCGCGGCCGGAAAAGATGCCGCCATTGCCTTCCAGGGAAAGCTGCGCCTGCCCCTGGCCGCGGCCCATGCCGTCAAAGCCATAGACGGTGGCGGCGCTGTTGGTGGCGTCCGCGGATGCGGTGGCCAGGAATCCCGGCGCGGTCGCGGCCCGGCCTTCGCGCAGCACCCGCTCTGCCGCCGCCTGCACGGCCGGCGGCTGCCGGGAGAGGTCGGCATTGCTCAGCCCGGCCAGGATGGAGCGCCACGGCAGCGGCCAGTGGGTGGTGACATCGTCGAAGACACCCGCCGCCGCCAAGAGCTCGATATCCGAACGCAACTGGTTATCGCCGACTTCAGCCCAGGGTGAGGCCTGCGCAGGATCTGCAGCCAAGGCGATTGCGGCCAAGGAGATTGGGACCAAGGAGATTGGGGTCAGCGCGATCGCCGCCAGGGCGACCTGAGCCAGGGCGGCAGTTCGGGCGATTGGGGCACCGGCCACGGTCGCCGACCGCAGAAATGAACCGATGCCCATGATGCTCCGACGCGATTTGTTCCCCGGCAGCCTATAAGGGCTGTCGCATCTGCGAACAATGCGGGGATTAGTCCCTTACCGGGAAACACGCCTGTCCGGCAGCCGTCAGTTGGGCGCAAAGCCGGGCCGGACCGTCATTTCCCGCAACTGTCCTCAGCCGGTAATAGCGCCCCTGCCCCGGCAGGTCGGCGGTGACGATCCGGGGTTCCAGCCCGTCCAGGGCGCCGCCTGCACGGTGCACGGCCTTTTCCCAGCCCTGGCGGGCCTCGGCCTGGCTGCGCCAGGCGCCGAGTTGGACGCCCGCCCTGTTTCCCGCCTTTGGCGCCGCGGGAGGACGGTCCTGGGGGTAGCTGTCCAGCGCGGGGCGCAGCGCGGGCACCGAGGCCAGCTGGACCCTGCCCCGGCCGGTTTCCGCCACCCCGGACGCTTCGCGGGGCGGGCGCAGCACGATGCGGGCCAGGTCGCTTCTTGTGCCGGCGGGCCGGGCATCGGCGAGCCGGGCCGCATGGACGGGGGACGTGTCCGCCGGTTCCGTCACCGCGGGCGCGGCATCCTCCGCCGGCCCCCCCAGGGCCGCGAGTCGGTCCGCCGCCAGCAGATAGCCGGGATCGGCCGCCACCGCCTTCGCATAGGAACCGCGCGCGCCTTCCACATCGCCGCCCGCTTCCGCGATCTGGCCGAGCCCGTACCAGGCATATTGCGGCCCGCCGCCATGCGCCAGCGCCGCGCGGTAATCCCGCTGCGCCAGGGCAAGCCTGTTCTGCCGCCGGTATATGTTGGCGCGGTTGTTGAGCGCGACGGCAACCACGGCGCCGTCCATCCGAATGGCGGCGGAATAATCGTCCGCCGCCGCATCGAGCCAGCCAAGACCGTCGCGCAGGAAGCCGCGTTGCAACAGCACCTGTTCGCGCCGGCCGCGCGGAAGGCCGGGGATGCGCAGCGCCGCGGTGAAATCCGCGAGCGCCTGCGTGTTGAGGCCCAGCAGTTCGCGCGCCACGCCCCGGCAGTAGAGCAGGCCGCCGCGCGCGCCCGCATGTGCATCCTTGAGCGCGGCGTCCGCCAGAACGATCGCGCGCTCAGCGTCGCCCGCATCCAGTGCGGCCTGGACATCGGCGAGCGCGCCGGTGCCGGATGTGGCGGTTGTTGCGTTCGCCGTCCCCGCCAGCATCAGCGCGCACAGAATCGCAACCTTCGGGATCGCCGCCTTGAGGATCGCTGCGCGCGGAACGGCCGCTTTCGTCATGGCCCTGATTTGGCCCCAATTTGTTACAGCGGCGGCCGCCCCGTCACGGCTGCAAACCGGCCCGCCAAACTGGACAGTAACAGCGGGGCCATGCCATGAAACAAGCCGTTCGTGAACGCATCCACAGCACATTCACGGCCCAACACATTCACGGAAGGCGCGATGTCCACAACAAAACCCGTCCGCAAAGCCGTTTTTCCCGTCGCCGGCATGGGAACCCGCTTCCTGCCCGCCACCAAGGCCGTGCCGAAGGAGATGTTGCCGGTCGTGGACAAGCCGGTGATCCAGTATGCGGTGGAGGAAGCGCGCGAGGCGGGCATCGAGCAGTTCGTCTTCATCACCGGCCGCGGCAAGCACGTGATCGCCGATCATTTCGATCACGCTTACGAGCTGGAGGCGCTGCTGACCCAGCGCGAGAAGACGGCGGAGCTGAACAGTTTGCTGGAATCGCTGCCGCAGACCGGATCGGTGGGCTTCATCCGCCAGCAGCAGCCGCTGGGCCTGGGCCATGCGGTGTGGTGCGCCCGCCATTTCGTGGGCAACGAGCCTTTCGCGGTGCTGCTGCCCGACGACCTGATGGTGGGCAAGCCCGGCGCCCTGTCGCAGATGATGCTGGCCTATCGCAATGTGGGCGGCGGGCTGATCGTGGCGGCCGAGGAAAAGCCCCGCAACGAAATCAAGCGCTATGGCGTGGTCGATCCCGGCGCGGTGAAGGGCAATGCCACCGAGGTGAAGGGCCTGGTCGAGAAGCCCGATCCCGGACAGGCGCCGTCGAACCTCTGCATCATCGGCCGCTATATCCTGCAGCCGCAGATCTTCGACATCCTCGACCGCCAGGAGCGCGGCGCGGGCAACGAGATACAGCTGACCGACGCCATGGCCCAGATGATCGGCAAGGCGCCGTTCCATGCCGTGAAGACCGACTGCGCGCGCTATGACTGCGGCGACAAGGTGGGTTTCCTGCACGCCAATATCGCGGTCGGCCTGTCGCGGCCCGACATCGCGCCCGCGCTGAAGGCCATCCTCAAGGGGCTGGATCCGTGACCGGGGAATCGCACGCTTGAGGAAACTGGCTCTGGGGGCAGCCCTGCTGGCGCTGGCCGGGTGCAATTCGACCGGCCAGTCGGACTGGTCGAACTATTATCGCCTTATGCGCGACAGCTTCCACGCCAGCTTAGGCGACGGCGGGGTGACGCGCGAGCAGGCTGCCGCCGTGCCCTATGCCAGCATCGGCGTGCGTTCGAACGGCAATCCCGAACTGTTGCTGGTGCTGGCCACCGACAATGACGGCGACCTTCTGTGGACGTCGGCCTCGCGCATCGTGCTTCTCACGCGCCAGGGCCGCGTCGTGCGCACCGTCGGCCTGGGCCATGACCTGTCCGGCCAGACGCCAGGCAGCGCGGGCCTGCCGCCGCCCGCAGCCGCGCTGCGGGGCCCCTTTTCCAGCACCCGGGTCGCGGACTTTTCCGACATCGGGATGTTCGGGGTGAGCCTGTCGTGCAACGCCAGGGCCGCCGGCCCCGAGATCATCCGCATCCTCGGCCAGGCGATCTCGACCGTGCGTGTGGACGAGGCCTGCCGGAATACGAATCAGCGCTGGTCCTTTGTCGACAATTTCTGGGTCGATCCCCAGAACGGCTTTGTCTGGCGCGCCCGTCAGCATCTGCATCCGCGGGGCGGCGTGGTCGAGACGGAAATCCTGCGCCCGCCCGGCTGAGCGGGGCAACAACGGGGACAAACAAAAAACGAGAGGGCTGAACCCTCTCGCTTTCTGAAATCCGGATTCGCGGAAAGCCGGTTACGGGCTGGTCCGCGTGGTCGTGGTGGTGGTCGTAGTCGTCGTCGCGGGCGTGATCGGATTGTTGTCGCCCGACGCCGCCAGACCGATGCCCAGCCCCATCAGGCCGACGCCGGCGATGATAAAGGCCGTGTCGTTCTGAGATTGCGCCTTCTTCACCCCCGCGGGCTTACCGGGCGCGAGGGGCGCGGCATACGCTCCCGACACAACCAGGCTCGAGGCCAAAATAACTGCTCCGATAGTCCGCATCGCCATTCTCCATAAACGAATAGTCTTGGGGTCTTAGCGTCGTTTTACGCGGCCCCCTTGAGCCCTGTCAATTCGCGAACGCGAAAAGGGTTCCAAAGTGGAAACAAAAGTTGCCCCAACTGTTGCTGCGCCGCAACATTCTCTATTGCCCAATCGTGATCGCACCGCACGAACCCGAACGGCGCTGAGCGTACCATCAGCGTCATGCGGCCCTGCCCGGGCAGCCTACTGGCGGGACAGGACCGCAACGGACGCGATCGACACCGCAAGCTGGCTGAAGATCTGTGACACGTCGATGATCACCTGACGCATGTCCAGCGGCGTCACATCGCGCGGCACCACGATGGCGCTGCCGGGCGGCAGATTCTCGCTGCTGAAGCTCAGCCAGGACCGCTCCACGCGGCGCGCCGAGCCGTCGGGCAGCACGATGAAGGTCTGGGACGAATCCGCCGTGCTGGAATATCCGCCGGCCTGGTCGATGTAATCGCCCAGCGTGCGGCCCGGCTTGTAGGGATAGCTGCCGGGTTGCAGCACCTGCCCCAGCACCGAAATGGTGCTGGGCCGCGGCGGCACATAGATCACGTCGCCCGATTCCAGCAGCGGATCGAGATTGGGATTGGCCGCCAGCACGCTGGGATCGGCGGCCACCGAAATGCGGCCCAGGGCGCGCTGGTTGCGCAGCTCCGACACGAAGCTCTGCATGGAGGCGAAGGTGCCGGGGTCGATCTTGTCGTTGCCGACGCGGGTCATGGCGACAACCAGCTGATTCTGCACTTCGTCGGCGGCGCGGCTGAATCCGTCGCGCTCCATTTGCGCGACCGACTGGCGCAGGAAGACCGTGCCATAGGGATAGGCCTGGCCCGTGAGGCCGCCGGCGCGCGCCAGCACGTCGGACAGATGCTCGCCCCGGAGGATGGGGAAGGTACCCGGATTGCGGACTTCGCCCTGCACCGTGATCGAGCCGATGCCCACATCGCTGAAGATCTGGCCGAAGCGGAACTGGTCGCGGGGATGAACGATGTAGCTCGCCAGCATGCCCTGCCTGAGCGGCAGGCTGCTGCGCTGGGTGACCGAGCGGCCGGCCTGCGGATCGACGGCGGTGGAAATCAGTTCGACGCCGCTCTGGTCGGCCCAGTTCACCGTTCCGCCCGCGGCCTGCACCAGGTCGTTGAGCGAGACGTTGGGACCCACGAAATAATAGCCGGGCCCGCGCACCGCGCCGTCCAGCCGCACGCGGCGGTCGACCAGGAAATTGATCAGGACAAGCGGGTCCACGCCCAACTGGCGCGCCAGCTGGCCGAAGGTCTGCACCTCGCGATTGGCAGCGAAACGGCCGGGATCGACCGACTGTTCGGAGAAGTTGCGCGCCATCTGCGACGCGCGGCCATAGGCGCGGTCGGCGAAGCGGTCGTTGCGGTCGCTCTGTTCATCGGACTGGAAATCAGGCCCGATCTGCTGGCCATACTGATCGTATTGGCCATACTGACCGGACTGGCTCGACGGACCATATTGACCCGCCTGACCATACTGATTGGGACCAACGCCGATTCCCTGCCCCGGCAGCGACGGCGCATAAGGCGACGCTTGCTGCGTGCTGGACGAAACCTGCTGGCCGGGCTGCTGCTGGCCGGGCTGCTGCGACTGCAATCCCGGCTGCTGGCCCGGCTGCAACTGCTGCACCTGCAGGCGCCGCTCGGCGCGGGCTTCCTCGTCCTGCTGGCGGGCCAGGTCCGAGCCGGGCGCGGGCACTTCCAGCAGCAGGTTGATCTGCTGGCGCTGGATGTTGGCGGGAACGCTGGCGATGTCCTCGATCTCGGCGCCGCCCTGGCCCGACTGGGCGGCCAGCTGGCGCGTGAGCGTATTGTTGGCGTTCACACTCTGGCCCAGCGGATTGCGGATCGCGTTCTGCCGTTCGCCCAAATTCTGCAGATAGGTGTGAACGATATAGTTCAGCATCTGCACTTCGTTGGTGGTGAAGGGGCGGATCAGGTCGTCGCTCTGCAGCGCCATGTCCTCATGACCCGCCAGCACGGCGACCGGCGTGAAGGCCAGCAGGGTCGGCATCAGCGTCGCGGGATCCTTGCGCACGATGACGCCGAACGGCGTATAGGGCGAGGCGCCCAGCGCACCGGGCGCCTTGAGCACATCGGACAGGCGGGTGCCGGTGACGATCGGATAGCTGCCCGCTAGCCCAAGACTGCCCGCCAGCGTGGCCTGGCTGGTCACCTGGTCGGCGCCAAGCTGGACGAACAGGATCTCGCTGTCGCCCACCTGACCCGCTTCGCCGGCAAGCTGGGTCATGTCGTTGCGGCCGTCGGGCAGGACGCGCAACACCGACAGGCGATAGCGGCCCCGCACTTCCTGGCCGCCCGCAAGGCTCAGCAATGTCCGCACCGGAATGGAGGACGCGCGCGCGGGCAGCTCGAAGATGCCCGGCTGGCGCACAAGTCCCGCCACCGCGGCGGTGCGGCCCAGCGGCGGCACCAGGATGCGGTCGCCGTCGGTCAGGCGCATCGTCGTATCCGAGCCGCCCGTGGTGAGGACATTGTAGAGGTCGACGGTGTATTCGCGGCCGCCGCGCTGGATGCGCACATTGCGCAGCGAGCCCGTCTTCTTCACGCCGCCGGAGAGCAGCAGGGCGTCCACGGCGGACGACAGGCCGGTGAGAAGCCGCTGGCCCGGATTGTTCACCTCGCCGGAAACCAGCACGCTGATCTGCCGCACGCGCCCAACCGAGACCGAGGCGTTGGTGGCGACATAGGCGCGGCGGATCGCGCTGTCGAGATCCTGGCGGAAGCTGCCGAAGCTGCGGCCACTGGCGGGAATTGGCGACAGGCGCGGCAGGACGACCTGCCCGTTGCGGTCCACCGTGGTGCGGAATTCGCCATTCTCCTGCCCGCGCAGCGACACCACGATCTCGTCGCCGGGTCCCAGCACGTAATCGTCCTGCACCGCGCCGGTCAGCGGCACGGTCACGCTGCGGCCGCGCCCCAACTGGTCATAGCCGAACTGCCGCAGCCTCACCCCGGCCCGCGTGGAGAGAATCTGCTCCAACCGCGAAGGCGGCAGCGGCGTTTCCAGTTGCGGTACCGCCGGCTGCAGGGTCACGCTCTGCGGCGCGTTCTGTTCGCCAGTGGTGATGCTGTATCCCGCGCCCTGCCCCTGGCGCTGCTGCAGGAATTGCTGCGCTGCCTGGTTGATTTGATCCTGGCTGGGCAACTGCGCATGGCCGGACGAGCCGAACAGGATCACGGCGAGCGAGCCCGCCAGCCCTGCGAGGACACTCACGCGCCGGGTAGCCGGACGGCTCCGGCCGCTTTGATACTTTTGCATTCCCCTTGACCTGCGGGCTCGATCCAGAGCCCGCGATCTAGCACAGGGCCAAGGCGGGCGGAAAGGGGAAAAAGAATTTCCTTGCAATTGCTTAGGTGAACGGCAAGGAAAATGAAGGCGAAAATCACGAAGGGCCGAGCGTGCGACCGGAAGGGCGGCAAACCCAGTCAAAGTCCTGCCGTTGGACGCGGTTGGCCCTTCTTCTGGCCGGGGCCGCGTCAGCCGTCCTGACCGGCCTTCCGGGCCCGGCCCATGCCGATGACGACCAGCCTCTGTCGCGCAACATCTTCGGCAGCCCCGGCCTGGTCGACATGCCCAGCGCGCGCATGATGCCCGACGGCAACCTTTCGATGGGCGCCAGCTTCTTCAAGAACACCCAGCACTATAATTTCGGATTCCAGGTCCTGCCCTGGCTGGAAACGTCGTTCCGCTATTCGGGCCTATCGCACTTCGACCCGGCCTTTCCGGTCTATTACGACCGCAGCTTCGCTTTCAAGGCGCGGCTGTGGGACGAGACCGACCTGTTCCCCGCCTTCGCGATCGGGGTGGACGACATCATCGGCACCGGCATCTACAGCGGCGAATATATCGTCGCAACCAAAGGCTTCGGCGATGTGGACGCCACGGTGGGCATGGGTTGGGGCCGGCTGGGGAGCACCGGCACGCTCAAGAATCCGCTTGGCATGATATCGCGCTCGTTCCTGACACCGCGCGAATTGAGTGCAGCGGGCGGAACCAATTTCAACACGCTATTCCACGGCCCCCGAAGCGGTATCTTCGGCGGACTGAGCTGGCGGACGCCGCTGGACGGATTGGTGCTGTCCGCCGAATATTCGAGCGACGCCTATTCCCTGGAAGAATCCCGGGGCACGTTCAGGCCGAGAAGCCAGGTCAATTTCGGCGCCGCCTACGAGGCTTTCGACCATATGACGCTGAGCCTGGACTGGCTGTATGGCGAAAGCATCGGCGGCGGCATCACCTTCGATCTCGATCCCGTGCACGATCCCTATCCCCAGCGGATGGGGGCGCCGCCGCTGCCGCCCAATATCCGCACGCCGGAGCAGCAGCAGCAGGCCATCAACCGTCTTGCCGGGCGCGGTTTCCAGACCGCAGATTTGCGCAGCGGCGCGCTGGTGGACGCGTTGTGGAATGCCGGGATCGCGGCTGAGGACATGGCGATCCGCGGCCGCACCCTGACCATACGCGCCGGCCAAGGCGACCCCCGCACCCTCTGCAGGAAGGCCGCATCGATCGTGGCGGACTATGGCATGAGCCTGGACGGCATCACGGTGGTGCGCGCGGGATCGTCCGCCCGCTGCGCCGTGCCGCAGTTGCCCGCGCTGCAAACCGCGGCCTTTGCCGGCGACGAAGGGGCGACAAACCTGTACCATCTGGTGCAGGCCCCCGTGATCACGATCGATGCGGCAGCCCCGCCCGCGCCCAGCAGATCGGCGGCGACAGCCGCCATCCGCAAGGATTCGGATAGCCAGCAGATTCACATCGAAGCGCTGGCGCTGAACGACAGCGAGGCAGTCGTCTATTACACCAACTATCGCTATCTGCACGAAAAGGATGCCGTGGACCGTCTCACGCGGATCCTGATGGCGGATGCCCCGCCCGACATCGAGAAATTCCGCCTGATCGCCACCGACGGCGGCGTGCCGGAGCGCGAATTCGACATCCTGCGCAGCCCCACGGAACGCAGCATCGAGCAGACCGGCACCTATGACATCCTGGACGGCGGCAACAGCACGCAGCCTGCGCCCATGCACAATCCGGTGCTGGCCGCGGCCGCGGGCAAGAATTATCCGCGCTTCAACTGGTCGGTCTTTCCGCAGTTCCGCCAGGAGCTGTTCGACCCGGACAATCCGCTGGCGGTGCAGTTCCTGGGCGCCGCAACCGCCAGTGTGGAGCTGCTGCCGGGCCTGACGCTGATGGGCGAAGGCGAAGTCAATCTGTACGACAATTTCAACACACTCCGACCCGCGGACAGCGCGCTGCCCCATGTGCGCAGCGATTTCCTGACCTATTTCACCAAGGGCAAGAACGGCATCGGAGACCTGGAGCTGAACTACCGCTTCCGGCTTGCGCCGGAGGTCTTCGCGATGGCACGGGTGGGGTACCTCGAAAGCATGTTCGCCGGCGTCGGCGGCGAAGTGCTGTGGCGGCCGGAAAACATGCGCTGGGCCGTGGGCGGCGATCTGTACGAGGTCAAGCAGCGCGCCTTCGACCGCCTGTTCGGTTTCCGGGACTACAGCGTGCTGACGGGCCACGTCTCGATGTATTACGCCTCGCCCTGGTACGGCCTGAATTTCGCGGTCCATGTCGGCCAGTATCTGGCGGGCGACCGGGGCTTCACCTTCGAGGCGACGCGCCGCTTCGACAGCGGCGTGGAGATCGGCGCCTTCTTCACCCGAACAAACGTATCCGCCCAGCAATTCGGCGAAGGCAGCTTCGACAAGGGCATCATCATCCGCATCCCCATCGGCTGGATGGCGCCCATCAACACACAGGCCCAGTTCAACATGGATTTGCGCCCCGTACAGCGCGACGGCGGGCAAAGATTGGCGGGCGATACGCTTCTGTACGAGCAGACGCGCATGACGAGCACGGCCGCCATCATCCAGCCTCCGGATTCCGGCCCTTCGCAATGAGGAACCTGCCTCTGCGGCTATGATGCTGCAACGGCCAGGTGCTTGCGATTTTGCCGGAATCCGCCATTCAGAACCAGCCTATCGAATATCACGAAAAACACCATCTGAAAGATCACCGGCAGATAGAACCAGTTGTTCACGAAGAAACTGAATATGGCGCAGTAATAAAGGCAGGAATAACTGGCGATGGCGACAAACGACCGATGCTTCACGGCATTTTTCAGCGCCGCGCCCGTAATCAAGCCGAACAGGAAAGTAGAGAGCGCTACGCCCTTGAAACCCACATCCCGGAAAACGGGATCCATATACGACGTGACTGCCATATTGCTGTACACAACATAGTCGAATTGCTGCGTATCACCCCGTAGAAATGAAGGCAGAAGCTGGCTGAACATGGAGCCGTCAAAAAAGGGCGCTCCGGAATTGACCATCATATTTTGAAGGTTGAGGACGTTGAAATAGCTGTAGGCGTACAGCCAGTACGCTGCCTTCGGCAGGTGCGCGTATTCAGGAGTCACCTTGATAATATCAAGGATGTCGCCGCTGCGGAGTTCTCCAAAGATAGAAAAAGCCGTCAACAGGACGGCCAGACACACAGCCACCGCCACACGGGAAATCGGTCTGCGAACCAGGCACCAAACGGCCAGCCCTTCCATCAGCAAAGTTATGACGTTCTGGCGGCTGACCAAGGCTATGAACAGACACAGGATGAAGAAATAGAACCAAAGGAAGGAACGGTCGCCCTGCCGTAAAAAAATATAGAAGGACAAAATTCCGAACGCATTCGCATAGGCAAGTATCGCACCATGCACGCTATGAATGCCGAAATCAAAATACCGGCTGTCCCCGGTCGTTAAAAGCGACACGAACGGAATGAAACCGGAGGCAAGACATTCTCCGGCAAGAACAACGAGTAGAAAAACAAAGAGCCATCGGAACATGCGCCTGGAAACCATTAATGGTGCATCGTCGGATGCTTGCGATGACGGCGCCGTCGAGACAGGGCCGATCGAAACCGCCAGAAGCCAGGCAAAAAGGCTGGTTAATATCAGCGCATAAGTCTGCTTCCCCAGTGGGCGATAGTATTCGGAGATGGGGATCGTGGAGAAAAACACGATCATCAGCCACGGCAGCGCATAAACGATTGCCGGGCTAATGTAGTTTAGCCGATAAAAAATCGTAATATATGCCAATATTCCCAGCGCGGCGAGAACAACCCAGGTATTCCCATGCGGGAAGAGCAGATAGACGCTCGCCACGAGCATGGCCAGGAAAACGGTGACAAAAGCGCGGGCAAGTGAACTTTCAACCATAACCCACTCCGCATGCCTCCGTGGAATTCACGCGGACAGAAGGAACCCGCTGAGCGACTTGCGGTGGCGGATACCTTCTAGAAACCCTGGCAGAGGCCTGGCTCCTTCGGCCCAAAAGAGATAAAGGACCAAAATCGTTCCGAACGAGATCGCGGCCATGATTGCCACCGCAAAAATCCTGAAGGCGGCCGGCCAGGTTGGCGAGTTACTTGCCAGCGGTGGCTGCACAAAGCGAAAAGCGTATGTATCGCCCGAACTGGCCAGCATCAGCGCCTTCTCCTGCTGCTCCAGCAAATTTATGAGAGCGGTTTTCAACTCCGCCGATTGAACGACCTCCAGCTTTTCCTGCAGGAAGCGTACGTTCCATGCCGCGCGCCGTTTGGCGGCCTCACGCATCGAACTATCCGCTGCGTTGCAGACGGCGGTAAGAAATGAGACGGAAAATCCCGGCGTCCTGCTCGAATATTCCAGACTTGTTAGATTGGAACTGCGAATTTTGTTGACGATGACATTCTTGGAAACATAACCCGCCAAAGTGAACGCATCCGGATCAGTGGGAGGGGGCAACCCGAGAAGCCAGTTCAGCGCCGACTTGATTCCGGCCCGAATCCCTTCGGGCTTGCGCCATCTGTTGGCCTGCGGGTCCCAACTCGCCGGAAACAGCTTCTGCAGGACGCCGTCACGCCGCTGCATGAGAGCAGCGACCGACGGGGTATCGAGCAACTGGACGAATTCATCCATTCCGCCGCCCTTTCCGACATCCAGGCCCGACAGACTGCTGAGTGCCTGTAAGGCAGAACTGCCAGACTGCATTGCATTCTGATTGGTCTCTTGCGGCGCCACAATCGCCGTGGCCGTGTACAGCGGCGTCTGCAGGTGCACGAAGACAAGAGCAAAAAGGAAAAATAAGATGCAGATTTCCAGCAGAATCCACTTGCCTTTGAGCACCGCATCCAATGCGCTCCGAACATCAAAAGGAGGCAGCGCTGCTGCCTGGGGTGAACTGTGAGAGTGCACGAAATCGTCCATGAGCGTTTCGGTTCTTGCCTGATCCATTGCGCAAAAGCCCGGCATTCCCTATCAGCGGGCGACAACTTTCCTTATGTTGTATAATAAACGCATCTGAAATAACAGATATTGAACAGCCGCGCTCTCACCAGTTTCGCGCTGCACGAGCCACAGCTCGCACAAAGTCCTGACGAAATTTCTGGTCGAAAGCCCACCCGCCGCGAAAGTGCCCGCCACGAAGCTACCGGCTGCAACGCGAGATCCCGGGGCCGTCAAAGCCCGTTTGAGAAAATGCCAATCTGCCAGAATCGGATAGCGGAGCGAGTAATAGCCGAAATCCCGGTGCAACCGGGTGCGAATGAGCGTGCCGACGCTGTGGGATGTCAAGGTACGCGATGGCCCGAGCCACGCATTCTGCGGCTTGCATCCTTGCCTGATCCTGCCGCTCGCGCGCACACCCGCCACCACTATGTCCGCGCAGGATGCGACTGCGCGAAAGTCGGCAATCGCCGTCGGTTCGAGACGGTCATCCGCGCCGACGACCAGATAAAAATCCGTACGCGCCGCGCGTATCCCCTTGTTGAGGGCGTCATAGAAGCCAAAATCCGGTTCGCTGACGCAATAGGTCACGATATCGCGTGACTCTTGCACCAGCGCGAAGGTTCCATCCTTGGACCGACCGTCTACGATCAGCAAATCAAATTCCCGGTCGGTCTGAGCGCGCAAGGAAGCGAAAAGACCGGGCAAATTGCCCATCTCGTTCAATGTAACGACAATGATCGATATCGACGGCGCCGCCGTCATGGGTATCCTTATCCCTGCCCCGTGGGCTTCAACCATACAAAACTATAGCGTCAAAAGAAGCCCGATATTCCGTATTACGCCGTCGTCCCACAACCGGTAACGGAACAGGCGCAGGCGGCGCCTCAGCGGACCCGCCTGCCACAAGGTCGCAAAAGCCTCCGTCAAGGCCCAATCTTCCGGCGTCAGCCGGGCTCCATGACGTGCCAGCAGTGCGGCGGCCTGGGCTGTCTTAACCCGGACGCTTCCATGCAATCTGCCTGTCTGCAGTTGCCCCCTTATCCGCCGGACAAGAAAGCCGGCCCCCCAAGCCGCGGCTCCCGTGTCATTGCCCCCATGTTGCCGGTAATCAATCAGCGGTTCATCTATGGCGATAATGTGCCCAAAAGCGGCGGCATTCAGCGCGCACCAGTAGTCATGCATTGGCGCCTCTGGCGGTATCGGCAAGGCCAGCGCCATCATAGCGCCGTTCATCATCGCTGTGCAGCCGGTGACACAGTTGCGGAGCAGAAGATGTCTGAGCTTGGTCCGCATTGGCGCGATATTCTGATAGGACCAGTAGGAAGGGTGGATTGGCGCCAGATCTTTTCCAACAATGGCGAGATCAGAATGCACCAATATGGGGCTCTCCCGGCCGTAACGAGCCTCCGCATCCTGCATCGTACGTAATGTCTTTTCGATCTTGTCACGGTGCCAAACATCGTCGGCATCAGCGAACATGGTATACGGCGCGCTCGCGGCTTCCGCGACCCGCGCGAAATTCCGCGCAGCCGGTACAGTTCGCTGCGGCTGCGGCAGGATCGTAATCCGGTCTGGAAACTGGCTGCGGTACGATTCCAGAATCGCAAGCGTCCCATCGGTCGATTTGTTGTCACTGACGATCAGCCGGAAATCCGAGCAGGACTGGGTGAAAAGCGAATCCAGAAAATCGCGGAGGTAGGGCTCCCCATTGTAGACCGCGAGCAGCACTTCTATGGAGGCAGGCTGCATCTTCCGCGCCTTAAGCCCTCAAAGCAGATTGCGCAACGTGTCGACGCCATGGAACTGGGCGTCGAAGTCCGGCCAGGCGGCATCCTTGGGCGAAATCTCCGTTGGCGCAACAGGCCATGCAATTCCGAAGCGCGGATCGTTCCAGCGGACCCCACGTTCCATCTGCGGATCATAGAAGTTGCTGACAAGATAGAATGCCTCGGTTTCGTTCGTCAGCGTCATCAGACCGTGCGCGAAGCCGCGCGGCGCGTACATCATAAGCCGGTTTTCGTCATTGAGCTCGGCCCCATACCATTGCCCGAAGGTCGGGGAATCAGGCCGCAGGTCAAGTATGACGTCAAACAGCGCTCCACGGATACACCGCACCACCTTCACCTCGGCTGAAGCCCCAAGCTGGTAGTGCATCCCCCTCAGCGTACCCTTGCTTTGGCTGAGTGCATCATTGACCTGCACGAACCGACCTTCCAGTCCGGCCTGGGCGAAATCCTGCTCGCAGAACGCGCGCGCGAAAAAGCCGCGGCTATCGCCGCGCCGCTCCAACTCGATGACAAAAGCCCCCGGCAGCGGTGTCGGACGAAACTTCATGTTCCACCTTGGCGCCGATCACCGCCTGCCGAGGCATTTTCATATTCTGCGATTTGGGAAATGGTGACTGCCCGCATCTCGTCTTCCGAGGAATATGAGCGGTACCATTCGATCGTCCGGGAAATGCAATGCTCAAAATTCCACACCGGACGCCATTGCAGGAACACCCTGGCCTTGGTGGAATCCAACGTCAGAAGCCCAGCCTCATGCGGGTCGTTGAGATTCTCCTCCATGCGCAACGCGTCCGGCGTCCCCCAGAGTCGGCAAGTCAGCTGCGCAAATTCGGCGACTGTCTTGTTGCTGCCCATGTCAGGTCCGAAATTCCATCCCTCCCACGCCTGTGGCCCTGCCGTCACAAGATGCTTGGCCACGGTCAGATAGCCGGAAAGCGGCTCCAGAACATGCTGCCACGGCCGTACCGATCGAGGACGACGGATGACGACTTTCTCGCCTACGATCAAGCCCCGCATCAGATCGGCCATTAGACGATCCTTCGCCCAATCGCCGCCACCGATCACATTACCGGCGCGCACTGACGCCAGGGAGCCATTGTCCATGCCAGGCTGGAAATAGGACCGGCCATAGGCGGCAGCGACCAGTTCAGCACAGCCCTTGCTGCTGCTGTAGGGATCGCAGCCACCCATTGCATCGGTTTCGCGATATGGCCAGATCGTTTCGCGGTTTTCGTAGCACTTATCGCTGGTGACGATCACCGTCGCTTCAACGCCGGGCGTTTGCCGGATCGCCTCAAGCAAGTGAACCGTCCCCATCACGTTGGTGGAATAGGTCTCCACGGGAACGGCGTAGGATTCACGCACAATCGGCTGCGCAGCAAGATGGAACACGACGGACGGCGCAAAAGCCCGGATCGCGGCGGTCAATCGCGCGGGATCGCGAATATCGCCGATTTCATGCTCCATTCCGCTGGCGACATCCGCGATATCAAACAGACTTGGCTGCGTCGGCGGGGCAAGCGCATAACCATGAACGATGGCCCCCAACCGCTGGAGCCAGAGCGACATCCACGCGCCCTTGAAACCGGTATGACCGGTCAAGAACACACGTCTGCCAGACCAGAAGCCGTCCGTCATCGACCCTCTCCGGACCAGAGACGCCACGGCGCCTTGCCACTGCTCCAGAGGCTTTCCAGGTGATGTCTGTCACGCAACGTATCCATCGGCTGCCAAAAGCCAGAATGGAAATACGCACGCATCTGACCATCGGCGGCCAGCCTCTCCATAGGCTCGCGTTCCCAAACCGTGTTGTCGCCCTCGATATAGTCTCCGACGCGCGGCGAAAGCACGAAGAAGCCGGCGTTTACCCAGCCGCCGTCGCCCATCGGCTTTTCCTGAAAGCCCAGGACCTTGTGCCCGTCGGTTTTCAAGGCGCCGAAACGACCCGGCGGCTGGGCCGCCGTGACCGTCGCCAGAACACCTTCGCGCCGATGCAGGTCGATGACTGCGGGAATATCGATGTCACCCAGGCCATCGCCATAGGTCAGGCAGAACGCCTCGTCTTTCTCTACAAAAGGCAGAATCCGTTTGATACGCCCGCCGATCTGGGTCAGTTCGCCCGTTTCTACCAGGGTGACCCGCCACGGCTCGGCGAATGCCTGATGAATCTTCATACTGTTATCGCGCATGTCGAACGTGACATCGGACATGTGCAAGAAGTAGTTGGCGAAATATTCTTTGATGACGTAACCCTTGTAGCCCAAACAGACGATGAACTCGTCTATCCCGTGGCTGCTGTATATCTTCATGATATGCCACAGGATCGGACGGCCACCGATCTCGATCATCGGCTTGGGGCGGGTCGCGGTTTCTTCGGAGAGGCGCGTGCCGAGCCCGCCCGCCAGAATCACAGCTTTCATAGAATGTCCTGTATCATGGAGCCCGCTCGATAAGCGGCAGCACAGGGTCATGCCCATGGCTGTTGCCCTTGTCAAGTTTGAGTGTGGCCTGCATCACGAATCCCGCACCACAGCCGTGCTTGTCCAATAGAAGTCCTGTGAACTTAAAAGCCTTTTCAGGGCCAATGGAGCGCGCTGCGCATGGTACCCCACCTTGTAGCCAGCGAACTTCGCAGTGGCCTGCGCGAAGGCATAGGGTAACAGGTGGGGACGCGAACCGATGAGCTCGCTGACCATGGCCAGAAAGAAACTGGCGCCCCGCTCCTCGTCGCGGGCATAGCGGAACAGAAGATCTTCGTACTGCCTGCGCATCAGGCCGGTATCGAAATATCGCTTGAACTCCTGTTTGAGTGAGTAGCGGTGCGAATGCCGAACCACCGCGTCCGCAGTATAGGCCACTTTGTACCCCGCATAGATCAAGCGGGCAGCGGCGATGGTGTCTTCCGCAGTCAGCGTGGTTTCAAAGCCGCCTATGGCGTCAAGCGCACGATTGGACCAGGCGGCGCATGAATCCGAACAGAAGAACGTCCGGGGACCAAGCTTCGCGACATCCGTCAAGCTGCGCACTTCGCTCTTGTCAGGATAGTTGAACGCGCGCGGAAAGCTTTCGAAAAAATCCGCGCCGTCATGCGGCAACTGGCGGGCATAGCTGAGGGCGATCATATTGTCCTCCAGAAGCGGCCGCACAAGATTGCCGATCATTTCAGGCCCGCTGGCGATCGCGTCGGGCGTGATCATCACGACAATATCGGTGCCCAGATATTTGCGAGCGGCTTCCCGTGTCGAACCGTGGTTGAATTCGCGGCGGGGATTGACAAGCGTTTCCGCCCCCATTTCGCGGGCAAGCTCCACGGTCCCATCGTTGGAGGAGGAATTGACCACCAGAACCCGCGCCTTCAGCGGCGATTGCAGCAGGGGCGGCATACTCTTCGGCAGCAGCTTCACGGCTGCATGGGTGATGATCGCAACACCGATCGAGGGCTGCATGACGTTTCCGCTCAGGCCGTACCGTCCAGCGCAAGCTGGGATTTATAGTATTTCGCCGCCTCGTCCCACGCCTCATCCTCGCTCCAGCGGCCGGGAGCGACCAGGATGCGGTCTGTATTAATTCGTGTCATCGGCTCAGAGAAATCCGTCTGTTCCGCCATCTCGAGCGGCGTATCCATCTTCAACCGCGGCCCGATCTGCTGAGCAAAACGTTGCGCGAATGCGGCCTGTGTCTCGACATAATAGGACGGCGAGAACCTTCGGAAACCTTTTTCGGGCGTTGCCCTCAGTGCGTCGGCATAGGCCAGCGCCAAAAGCGACACAGGCACGTTGTCGCGCACATAGGCCGGCGTATTGATTCTGGCCACCGTTCCCGACGCCCAGCAGCGCAGGAGGAAGTTCGGGAATCGTGGGCCCTCATAGGGACCAAACGGATTGGGAATGACAAATTTGCCAAGGCCGACGCCGGCCCGTTGTGCGTAGAAACGAAACATCTCCGTTGTCAGCGTTTTTGAAAGACCGTAGGGACTGAAGGCATGCAGCGGCTGTGTACCAGCGCCTTCATTGGCCTCGAACACACTGCCGGTGAGTAATATCTTGCGGCAGCCGTTTCGTTTGAGCGCCTCCAGGACGTCCGGCAAGCCCAGACAATTCGCCTGGGTTGCCGCCAAGGCATCGAAGTCCGGGCTTTTGTAGTTTGTGGCGTTGGCCGCGTGATGGCACAGCACATCGAATGGGCCTGCCTGATCCAGGGCCGCGATGAACGCAGGCGTTCCGAATGCAGCATCCCATCGCATCTCGCAACCGGCGCCGAGGAAAGCCAGCCGCTGCGCCTGCAGTCCTGTATATGAGGACCGCGACCCTCGCTGGACGGCAATAACGGAGTACCCCTCTTCAATCAGAGTCCGCGCAAACCAGGTTCCTGTGAAAGAACTCGCCCCTGTTAAAAGGATGCGCACGTTATCCTGCCAAATTGGTGAGCCCGGATGGGATCGAACCATCGGCCCTCTGATTAAAAGTCAGATGCTCTACCCCTGAGCTACGGGCTCCAAGACGCGATAACTGCAGGAATGGCGAACATCCCTTATACCGCATATCGTAACGCTTCTCGTCTTTTTGGCCCCAAAAAGCAAGCATTTTCAAGTTCGTCGCGGTCCTGCCGCGGCGTTGCCCCGGGGACCGCCCCATCCGCAAATAACTCTCCGGTTGCTCCTCTGCAGGCATGCCAAGAAACGCCCGGGCCGGCACCATGAAACATATGCAAAACGATCTTGCTTCCGTTATGAACTTCGTAAACGGAAAACAATTCACGCCACGATGCGCAACTGTCGCTAGCCTTCCGAAAGTGCTGTTGCCCCTTCCTCGAATCGGCGATATGTAGCACAAGTTACCGGAGTAAACATTATCCATGCATTTGTCGAGATTGAAGCCTGTAAAACGTCTTTGGCGCGTCTTGCTGAGATTGGGACTGAACGAAGATTCCTATCTCGTGCAGACAGGCTGGTTCGACAGCCATCTGAACGGGCAATCGACGCTCGCTGGCAGCCCCGTGCCTTGGTACACATATGCGGCGATCAATTTCCTCAGCCCCCGGCTCAAACCTCACATGGAGGTATTCGAGTATGGTTCGGGCAACAGCACCCTGTGGTACGCCGAACGCGTTGCCCATGTCGTGACCTGTGAACATGATCGGGAATGGGCGGATATCGTCCGTAAAAATTTGCCGCAGAATGCCGTTTTGGCCGAAAGGCCGCTGGGCAGCGCATATGTCGATGAAATCGGAAACTACGACCGGAAGTTCGACATCGTCGCAATAGACGGCCGCATGCGAAGCGCATGCTCAAGGCGGTGCGTTCCATACCTGTCCCCCGGCGGCGTCATCATCTGGGACAACAGCGAACGGCAGGAATATCAGGAAGCCATGACCGCGCTGGAACGCGATGGCTTTCGCCGCATCGACTTTATCGGGATGGGGCCGATCAACATTTACGGATCGATGACGTCGATATTCTATCGCAGCGATAATGTCCTCGGCATCTGATGCCTCCCGTCTCTGATCGCGTGCCGCCTTGCGCCCCACGTCGCGTGCCGGTGTCGTTTTTCCTGTCGAATAGGGTGTCGTAACGATGCGGATACTGATCCTCAGCACCGATTATGAACGTTTTATCCGGGCCGAGTATGCGGCACACCCCGGCATGGAAACCGCGCCCTATTCCAGCCAATACCGGTTTCGCAACGAAAGCCTTTTCGGGACCGCCGATTTCTATTCGAGCAACCTGCGCCAGATCGGGCACGACGCAGAAGAGATCTACGTCAACAACCGCTGGCTTCAGTATGCGTGGGCCCGGGAACATGGAATGGACATCGACGCGCCCGCGCCGCCTTCCGTGACACCAGACGAGACCGCACCCCAAGTACGCCGCGCTAGTCCGCTGGTAGATGCTGCAAAGTCGGTATTGCGCCCGCTTGCCCGCAAGGTGGGCGTGGCCGGCATGCCGCGATGGGAAGCTTCGATATTGCGCCGGCAAATCGAGGTCCTGCGCCCGGACATTATCCTGAACCAGAGCGTCGACTACGTTGGCAGTGAGTTCCTGAAAAAATTCCGTAAGCCCGGCCGCTTGATCATCGGACAGATCGCGTCCCCGCTCCCCCAATCTGAGAATTACTCCGCTTATGACTTCATGATCTCCTCCTTGCCGAATTTCGTCACGAAATTCCGCGCCCAAAAGGTGCCTGCCGCCCTGAACCGGCTTGCATTCGAAACATCGCTTCTGGAAAAGCTTAGCCCGGCGCCTGCGCGTGACATTCCACTTTCGTTTGTCGGAAGCCTTTCGCCCGACCATGCGAAGAGAATCGAATGGCTCGAATATATGGCCACACATACTCCCGTTAAGGTCTGGGGTACGGGAATCGAACGACTGGCGCGCTCCTCACCATTGTGGAACTGCTACCAGGGCGAAGCATGGGGCCGAGGAATGTACGATGTCCTCCGCCGTTCCCATGTCACGCTCAACCTGCACATCGACCTTGCAGAAAACATGGCGAACAACATGCGCCTGTTCGAAGCGACCGGCATGGCCACCGCCCTTCTGACGGACCAGAAGGAAAACCTGAGCGATCTCTTCATTCCGGGCGAGCACCTTCTGGCCTATCGGTCACCGGAAGATTGCGCAAATCAGGCGCTGACCCTGCTGTCCGACAAGGAGCGCGCTGCGGCCATAGGGCTTGCCGGACAACGCCACGTTCTGGCGCATCACAGCTACCTGCTGCGCGTGAAGGAAATTATGGATTTGGTGGATCTTTGGCGCACATCCGGCCCGCGCGCCTTTCTCTGATGACCCGGTGGGCATCAGTCGGCCGGAACACTCCAGCGACGCCTAACATACGCGAAACGGTCCCAGATACCCGCGAGCTTCCGGCCATAGTCAACAAAATCCAGGGCTGCGACAAGCGCACGTCCCTCCTGCCGCAGGCCTGCGCCGGCATCCGGACTTGCGAGAAGCGTCATCAGATGTTCCGCCAGCGATGAAGGATTGGAAAGATCACAGTAGAGCGCAGCGCCTTTGAGCTGGTCGCGGAATTCCGGAAAGTCGGAGTAAATGATAGGGCAACCGACGGCAGCAGCTTCCAGAGGCGGCAGATTCGTAGGTCCGAAATAGGTCGGCATGACCAACGCAAGCGCGCCAGCGTAAAGTGGTGGGATGTCTTCATCCTGCACGAAGCCCAGGAAATGCAAATATTTCGCAACCCCAAGTTTCCTGGCGTAGGCATGTACGATATCCACGTTTCCCTTGTCGCTGCCGCAAAAAACCGCGTCCAGAACTATGCCGCGCGATAAGAGTTCAGCCATCGCCTCCAGAATATAGAGGTGGTTCTTATGCGCCCAGAATTGGGCCGGATAGAAAATATAGCGGTCGGGCAACTTGTATTTCAGGCGCACCGCTTCCGGTGTCACATGGCTTTCCCCCGCAATATATTTGCGCACCGCGAGCGACGGCAGGAAGGGCATTTCGACAATACGGTCCCTGGAGACACCATAGAAGCGGGAAACCATCTCCGCGTCGGTAGTGGAATTGACGATTACCGCAAGAGCGCGCGGCAATACGGCCTTAAACATACGCTCCCGGCGCTCAAAATCCCGCTGACGATAGACTTCGGGAAATTCCGACCATTTCCGATGGCACAGGTCCATCACAGTCGCAATGTAGTGGTGTTCCGCAATCCCGATCGGCAGGGACGTGTGTTCATTGAATACGGCTAGATCGATGGCATGGGAGTCCAACAATCTGTCCAGCCGCCGCCCTATATTGCGAAGACCGAGTTTGCGGAGCGCGCCGAAAACGACGTGACCAATCTCTGATGCCGCCAGCGCATCCGTCCAGCGGCTAAATTTGGAATAGTTGAACCAGATGGCGTTTAATCCGGCCCGGCACGCTCTCTCGCAAGCCGCTTTCGAAAAAGTGACGACCAGGATTTCGTAGCGCGAAAGGCCGGATCGCTCCGCCGCCATGATGATGGAAAGAGCCTGCTGGAAGTTTCCTCCGGCATCGACATTGCTGAGGAAAAACATCCCGATGCGCATTTCCGCCCCCTTTATATGGCGCGCAATACCCCGACGGTATTCCATGCATAGGGCGAAACGACCTCGGTCCAGGCAGGAAAATTGCGAAGCGTGACGAGTGAAAATCCGCTTTTTTCCGCAAAATGCTCAAGCTCATCCGGGAAAAAGAAGCGCATGCGATGTTCTTCGCGGATTTGGTCGATCATCTTTTCATGGCGCCAGATTTCAAGATTGAATCTGACCGTGCAGAGGTGGTTCCGTTCATCCAAGATGGAATCAGTACGCCGCACGATCCGTTCACCGTCCTGTTCGATGATGCGCTCACGGGGGCCCGGCTTATCAGCCATGACGCCGGGGCCATACCAAACATCGAAGATGAAAGGTGCGCCGGTTGTAATATGGGCTCTCGCGGTACGCAATGCCGCCAGTACATCGTCGTCCGTTTGCTGATAACCTAACACCGCGAACATCATGATAGCGGCATCGAACTTGCCTGCGGAGAGTCGGATATCACGCACATCGCCCAGATAAAAATCCGTATTCGCAGAGATGCCGGCTGCGGACGCCTTGTCGCGCGCCTGAATGAGCATCGCTTCCGACAAATCGACACCCGAGACCCGGTGGCCGCGTTGCGCGAGGGGGATCGCATGGTTACCCGTGCCGCACCCCAGATCCAACAACTTCGCCGCACGCGACGAGCCGGGTCGCAACATCAAAGCCTCTATCATATCGCATTCACTGGCATAATCCTTCTCGCCGTACAGGCTGTCGTATGCGCCCGCGTAGGTTTTCCCGAAGACGCTCATGCCAGCACGCCCTTCACCGCATCGACCACCGTTCGTATCTGCGCTTCGGTTATCCCGACGCCCGAAGGAAGATAAAGACCGCGACGGTAAAGCCTCTCGCTTACGGGCAGCGAAAGCCCCTTGAACAACCCCTGCTTACGGAACACAGGTTGCTCATGCATGCCCAGAAAGAAGGGCCGTGTTTCCACGCCCCGTTCCTTCAACGCCGCCGCGAACTGAAAGGCATCCATATCGACATGGTCTTCCAACTGTATCGCATACATCCAATAGTTTATGCGGGCCCAGTCTTCCTGCGCTGGCAGAATCAGTTCCTGAACCCCGGCCAGAAGTTCATCGTAAAGAGCCCCCATCATGCGCTTGCGTGACAGAATCTCGTCCATCCGCTCCACCTGCGCCACACCGATCGCTGCTTGCAGATTGGTGAAACGATAATTGTAGCCGAGTTCCTCATGCTGGAATCGGGTCGGCTGGAAGCATAGGTTGCGCAAGGAACGGCAGCGTTCCGCAAGCGCATCGTCGCTGGTCAGAACCATCCCGCCCTCGCCAGTGGTCACCAGCTTGTTGGCAAAGAAGCTGAAAGTCGAAAGCTTGCCCAGCCCCCCGCAACGCCGCCAGGCATTGTTGCCGCCATGACGCGAGAAATATTCACAGCCATGCGCTTGCGCGGCATCCTCGATGACTGCGAGGCCGTGCTGGGCGGCAATCGCGGAAATCGCGTCCATATCCACAGGATGGCCATACATGTGAACTGGCATGATCGCGCGAGTCCGCGGCGTGATGGCTGCCGCGACCTGGTCGATATCCATGCAATAGGTTTTGGGGTCGCTGTCGACCACTACCGGCGTTGCGCCGGCGCGTACGACGGCCAGTGCGCAGGATATGATCGTAAAACTGGGCAAAATGACTTCATCACCCGGCCCCAGTTGCAGCGCGTCGACCGCCACCTGAAGGGCGGTCGTGCCGTTCGAGACGGCAATACCGTGCTTCATGCCGCAGTAAGTAGCCCAGTCCTTTTCGAAGCGCGTGATGTAACTTCCGGAAGAAGAAATCCAGCCGCTCGCCATGCAATCATTGACGTAAAGATGCTCGTTCGCCCCGAGGAACGGTTCGCTCACTGGAATCATGGATCAGAATCGGTCTTTTTCCTGAACACCGGAATATGGCCCCTGCTTCACTTCTATCAGCACTGTGTCTTCCAGAAGCCTGAAACCGTGTCCGCCGCTAACCAACGCGACCACGTCGCCGCTGTTCATTTCCCGGCTGGCGACGAGCGCGCGCGTCTCGTCATAGAGATCTAGCATCAGCCTGCCCTTCTGGACGAAAATCACCTCGGACGTTCCGGTCACATTGCGCGATACCAGGCGGTGGCTATGGCGCGGGATTTCCGTACCGGCGGCATACACAATCTTGCCGACCTGGAGATTGAATTCATTCGGCGTATAGAATGTGGTTGCCGTGGGCAGCGGCGCGGCGCGAACAAGGATGCAGAGCGCTTCGCCTTTGTGAGTGATAGTTTCCACCGCGGGGCTGCCGGTCTGCGCGCCGCCATTGGCAGATGATATACCCCCCACCTCATAATCCTTTTTAATCAATAGGTTAAGTCTCCATCGCCCGTTTTCGTCCAGGCGGCGACATGGTCTTGCACCGTAATGCCGTGCAACGCGGCAAAGGTCAAGAATTGCGCATTTTCAGTGCATGTCTTTTGAGCTAAGAAGCCCCGCTGCCCTAAGCGAATCCAATGCAGTCCGCCAAAAAAATGCTCTTTCAAACGCTGCGCGGCCTGTTTGCTCGCGCTGGCCTGAATGTCACCATTAACCGGCCTGTGCGCAATCGCATGAAGCTGCTGACGCTAAAGATCAAGGAACTCGGCGTCGGCACGGTCCTGGATGTGGGTGCCAACCGCGGACAGTTTGCGATGGAATTGCGGGGGGCAGGCTATGCCGGCCCGATCGTCTCTTTCGAGCCGCTCGCGGCTGTGTATCCACTCCTTCAGCAAAGGGCGCGGCGCGATAAAAACTGGAGCGTGGCTCCGAGAATGGCCTTAGGTGATGTTCCCGGACGCGCACAAATCAACATCGCGCAAAATCTCGACAGTTCGTCACTTCTAACCGTATCGCAGCGGTCAATAGACGCGGCCTCTGAAACACATTGCGTGGGGACTGATGACATTGAGATCCGGCGACTGGATGAAGTCATTCACGAGTCCTGGAAAAAGCCCTTCGCGCTCAAACTGGACACGCAAGGATTTGAGCTGCAGGTCCTGAAAGGCGCGGAAACCGTGCTCAAAAATACGGCGGTGATCATGACGGAGCTTTCTCTTGCCCCTCTGTATGACGGCGGAGCGACGATGGTCGAAGTGTTTCAACTGCTCGAACTCCAGGGTTTTCGCTGCATCGGGCTGATGGAAGGATTTGTCGATGTGCAACGGAACGAAGTACTTCAGGTCGACGGCATTTTCATCCGTCAATCCTGAACAGCAACCGATTGCGGAAGCTTCAGGAGTCTGACTCGAAATGGCAGGATATGGATCCAGCTTCCGCGCGTGGTCGGCCGGATCGTCCCCATTTGGGCAAAAACGGCGCCGCCAGATCGCGTTTTGGCGCCTGCCCCGTTCCTTATGCCGGAAGGGCATCTCGCCGACCCGCGGGCAATCCATCGAATCATCACAGATTGACGCTAGCCAACCGACTGAAACCACTGGATACTTGTTTAACAGCGCTACAGCCAAGTTGTTCGTGAGTAGGGAAATAGCTCCTTGAAATCAGGCACCTTAAAAGCGATTTTTCCTGCCACCCTGCGTCCGTTTTTGCGCCCCACCGCCCGCTTTGTTCCTCAAACATATGCACGGGCGGCGGCATGGGCGCGCTTTTGGCGTAGTGTATTCGCCTATCGCCGGTTGGGTGGAACTGTCCCGATGCAATATCTCCAGCCGTGCCCTGGCGAAGATGGCATTATGCCAATCGAGCCGACCTATTTTTATCAAGACAATTGGGCTTTCGAGCTCATCGTCAATGCAAAGCCCGCACATCACGTCGATATCGGTTCGCACAACAAATTCGTCGCATTGCTATCCAAGGTGATACCCACCGAGACGGTGGATGTGCGGGCCTGGCCGCTGACAATTCCCAGCCTGAAATTCCGGCTTGGAAGCATCCTGGCGTTACCATATCCAGATGCCTCGCTCCTTTCGGTATCTTCACTTTGCGTCGTGGAACACATCGGTCTTGGCCGCTACGGTGATCCGCTGGACCCTATGGGCACGGAGAAAGCCGTCGCTGAGTTGAAGCGCGTACTGGCTCCAGAAGGAGACTTATATATTTCCGTGCCCATAGACGATACGACGCGGACATATTTCAATGCTCATCGCGCCTTTGCCATCGCCGACTTCGAAAGCATGATCCACCCGCTGCAGATCGTTTCGCGCGCTTTCATCCACGGGGAGACATTCAGCGATACCCCGCAAAGCGGTTTTGGCACCGCTTGCTATCATCTACGCAAAGCCGCGGCAGTAGAGTGACTGCGCCCTCTTTTAGAAGCCTCACCGTGCGGCTGCCTCCGGGTTTCCGGAAGATCACCGGCAACCTGGGCTGGCTTTATGCCGACCAGATCATCCGAATGATACTGAGCACCATCGTCGTCGCCTGGATGGCGCGCGCCATGGGCCCATCGCAGTTCGGCTCATACTCCTTCGTCCTTACCGTGGTAACCGCGCTGACCGCCATCGCCGGACTGGCTATCGATCCCCTGATCGTTCGCGACCTGTCGCGCAGCATTCAGAATCCGTCGGCGATCTCCGAGAATGGCGTTCTCGGCAGTGCTTTTGTGCTGCGTCTTGTCATGTCGATTCTCTGCATGGCCGCTTCCGTCGCGATTATCGCCTTCATAATACCAGGCGACAGAACTGCAATGGCAACCAGCGCCGTGATGGCGCTGTCGATCCTTGCCCAACCGTTTTTGCTCACCGACTTCTGGTTTCGCGCTCATTATCAGACCCAGTTTACGGTGTTGGCCCGCATTACCTCCGCCCTTAGCTCCAATGCCCTACGCGTCATCCTTCTTCTAATACACGCGCCGCTTCCGGCCTATGGCATTCCCGTCATTATGGATTTTGCCGTGCTGGCCTTCGGCATGAAGGTCCTCTATAGCCGCCAAGGCGGACAGATGAGCGCATGGCGCCCAGTTCCGGCCGAGGTCAAACGCCTCGCCCGTCAGACCACGCCTCTGTTGTTCTCCTGCATCCTGGTCTTGGCGCAAGCGCGGTTGGACGTATTCTTTATCGCCAAATACCTGCCCAAAGACCAACTCGGCTTTTATAGCGCAGCCCTGCGCCTGACAGAGATCGGCACACAGGCCCCACTGCTTCTGCTGACCGTGCTGGAGCCTTTCGTGGCGCGCCATGCAGCGCAAGGCCACGATCAACTGCGATCTGCGATGCGGACCGCCTATCGCATCAACGCCATCGTCAGCATGTTGCCCGCCCTACCCATGCTGCTGGCGCCGGGCTTCATCATTCACGTGCTATTCGGCGATCATTACGGGCCGGCCGTCCCGCTTCTGATGTTGAGCGTGGGCAGGCTCTTTATCGGCAGCATCGGCGTCACGAAATCGCTGTTCCTCATTAACAAACACATCTATTGGCGCAGCACGGCAACCAGCATTGTGGGTGTCGCATTGAGTGCGTGCCTGAACATACTGTTGATTCCGTCTTTCGGCGTTTATGGCGCCGTTTTCGCCTCATTCCTTTCATTCTTCTGCACAACCATTCTGATGGATCTTCTGTGGGCAGACCTTCGTGAAAATCTCAGAAACATGCTGATCGGCACCTCCACGCCATTTTCATTCCGCCTGCACGATCTCGAGCATGACTGAAACCCACATCATCTTCACACATGGTGGCGGCCGGCTGGCGAACCAGTTGATGAGTCACGCTCATCTCCTGGCTTTCTGCGCCCAGCATCCCGGCCAGTTCACGCTTTGCAATACCGCGATATGGCCGTGGCGTACCCAGTTCGCACATGATCCGGTATTTCCGGATTCCGCGCGCCCACCGCTTGCAGCCAGGCTGTGCGAATACCTGCTTAAGGCGGGTGGCGGTAAAGGACTCCGCTATCTGCTGCCAGCCGTTTATCGGTTTTCGTGCTTGATGTCCGGCGTTAACCGCGTGGGAACGGCCGACGTGGTCGGCCCCTTTGATCTGCCTATGGACAAGTTGCCGGCAATTGACCTTTCCGATCCCGGCATGCGGGCGCTATTGGGTCGAAGACGGACGCTTCTGTTAAGTGGATGGCACATCCGCTCCTGGACATTGGTAAAGGCGCACCGGAAAACATTGCTGGAACGCATGCTGCCGGAGAAATCCGTTACGGACAGCGCACGCCGGCTTGTCCAAAAGGCCCGCGCAACCGGTAATTTCCTGGTTGGAGTTCACATCCGTCGCAGCGACTATCGTACCTACAAGGATGGGCGCTTCTTCTACGAACTGCATCATTACAAGGAATGGATGCGACAAGTTCAGGTGCGGTATAAAGAGAAGGGCGGTATAAGTTTCCTTGTCTGTTCCGATGAGGATTTGCCATCGGGCTGCTTTGGCGATATGAACGTCACCATCGCCCAGTCCTTCGACGTTGCCACACCTCTTCGGGACAATACGGCACTTTCTTATTGCGATCTCATCATGGCAGTGCCCAGCACCTTTGCGCTTTGGGCGGCATTTATGGGCAGCGTTCCAATGTTGATTTTGACCGACGCTTCCGTCGATCTGACAGATGCCCCCCTGATCCAAGACAGTTTCTTTGACTGGCTTGATCATCCGATGGCCGCGGAACTCCCAATCTGATCATGCAAGGCGCTAACGGATACGGCAGAGGTCGCGTGAAGCATCCATCCACTTTTTCATCGATAGGCTTTCAAGGTCCGACATGACAAAAAAAGTTGCTCTCATCACCGGCGCCACCGGCCAGGACGGTGCATACCTCGCTGAATTCCTGTTGAACAAGAACTATATCGTACACGGCATCAAACGTCGGTCGTCGTCCTTCAATACCGGGCGCGTGGACCATCTGTACGAAGATCCACATGAAGGCGCCAAGGTGAAGTTCTTCCTTCACCACGGCGATCTCACCGATTCAACCAACCTGATCCGTATTATTCAGGAAACTCAGCCCGACGAAATCTACAATCTGGCCGCCCAAAGCCATGTGGCCGTAAGCTTCGAAACGCCTGAATACACCGCCAATGCCGACGCCATCGGAACATTACGGCTGCTGGAAGCGATTCGCATCCTGAAACTGGAACAGAAGACCCGCTTCTACCAGGCATCGACATCCGAGATGTTTGGGTTGGTCCAGGAGAAACCGCAGCGGGAAACAACCCCCTTCTATCCCCGCAGCCCATATGGCGCGGCAAAGGTTTATGGCTACTGGATTACGGTGAATTACCGGGAAGCCTATGGCATGCATGCCTCCAATGGCATTCTGTTCAATCACGAAAGCCCCATCCGGGGCGAGACATTTGTGACACGCAAGATCACGCGCGCTGTCGCGGCGATTCATCATGGCGTTCAGGATGTCCTGTATCTGGGAAATATGGATTCGGTGCGCGACTGGGGTCATGCCCGCGACTATGTGCGAGGCATGTGGATGATGTTGCAGCAACCAGAGGCCGGCGACTATGTCCTGGCCACAGGCGAAACCCATACAGTACGCGAGTTCGTGGAAAGAAGCTTTGCCCATGTCGGCATTGCCATCGAATGGCGCGGGAAAGCCGAAAATGAACAGGGGATCGATGTCGCGACCGGTCGTGTGCTGGTGAAAGTTGATCCGCGCTATTATCGTCCGACTGAGGTGGATTTCCTGCAGGGCGACGCTTCCAAAGCCAAACGCCAGTTGGGCTGGACGCCGGAGACAAGCTTTGAAGAACTGGTGAAGGACATGATGGAAAGCGATCTCCTGGTGATGAAGCAAGGTCGCAATAGTGGCTGAAGTCTTTTCTCTTGCCGGCAAAAAGGCCTGGGTAGCCGGTCACAAAGGCATGGCAGGCAGCGCAATTGTGCGCCGGCTTGCGGCGGAAAATTGCACGATCCTGACCGCCGATCGATCTGACTTGGACTTGCTACGGCAAGACGCGGTGGAAGACTGGATGGCGTCTAACAAGCCGGATGCGGTATTCCTTGCCGCCGCCACGGTGGGCGGCATCATGGCAAACGCCAGCCGACCTGCGGAATTCCTGTACGACAACCTTGTAATCGAGACCAACATCATTCACGCGGCCCATCGCGTCGGTGTCAAGAAGCTGTTGTTCCTGGGATCGTCCTGCATCTATCCGAAGCTGGCACCGCAGCCCATGAAGGAAGAAGCGCTGCTCACGGGCCCCCTGGAGCCGACCAACGAATGGTACGCAATCGCCAAGATCGCGGGCATCATGCTCTGCAGGTCCTACCGCAAGCAATATGGCGACGACTTCATCTCCGCGATGCCTACCAATCTGTTCGGCCGGGGCGATCGCTATGATCTCCAGCAAGGCCATGTTGTGGCTGCGCTGATCATGAAAATCGAGGCCGCAAAGCGGACAAACAGCGAAACAGTGGAGCTGTGGGGCACCGGAACCCCCAGGCGCGAATTCCTGTACGTCGACGATATGGCGGATGCACTGGTTTTCCTGATGAAAAATTATTCGGATGAGAGTCATGTCAATGTCGGCACCGGCACGGACATGACAATTCTGGAACTGGCTCAGACTATCGCCCGGATCGTGGGCTGGCGAGGTCGCTTTACCTTCGATCCGGCTAAGCCTGACGGGACGCCGCGCAAGGTCATGGATGTATCAAAATTGACCGGAATGGGCTGGACGGCGAAAACACCGTTTAACGAGGCGATGGAAAAAACCTTGCAGCATTATTTGGCGGCATCTGCCCCTTCGCTATAGCGTGCCTGGAAGGCGTTAGCGAAGCCGATCGCTTTCCCCTCCGCGATCGCGTCCCGCAGCCCCGCCATCAGGTCCTGGTAGAAGGTCAGGTTGTGCCAGGTCAGCAGCATGGCGGCGATGATCTCGCCCGCCTTGACCGTGTGGTGCAGATAGGCGCGGCTGAACTGGCGGCAGGCCGGGCAGCGGCAGGCGGGGTCGAGCGGCCCGTCATCTTCGGCATGGCGGGCGTTCTTGAGGTTCAGCGTGCCGTCCCAGGTGAAGGCCTGGGCGTTGCGGCCCGAACGCGTGGGCAGCACGCAGTCGAACATGTCGATGCCGCGCAGCACCGCGCCCACAATGTCGTCGGGCTTGCCCACGCCCATCAGGTAATGCGGCCTGTCGGCGGGCAGCGCCGGCACGGTGGCGTCCAGGGTCTCGAACATCGCGCTCTGGGGCTCTCCCACCGCCAGCCCGCCCACCGCATAGCCGTCGAAGCCGATCTCCCGCAGCGCCCCGGCGGACCGGACGCGCAGATCGGCAAAGGTTCCGCCCTGCACGATGCCGAAGCAGGCGCGGCCCGCGCGTTCTTCGTCCGTCTGCCGACCGAACGCGGTCTTCGACCGCTTCGCCCAGCGCATCGACAGGGCGAGGGATTTCTCGATGACCGCCTTTTCGGCGGGCAGCGCCGGGCATTCGTCCAGCACCATCTGGATGTCGGAGCCCAGAAGGCGCTGAATCTCCATCGCGCGCTCGGGCGAAAGGAACTCTTCATGCCCGTCTATGTGCGACTGGAAGCGCACGCCTTCCTCGGTGATCTTGCGCAGCCCCGACAGCGACATCACCTGGAAGCCGCCGCTGTCGGTCAGGATCGGCCGCGGCCAGTCCATGAATTTGTGCAGGCCGCCCAGCCTTGCGACGCGTTCCGCGCCGGGGCGCAGCATCAGGTGATAGGTGTTGCCCAGCACGATGTCGGCGCCCGTCTCGCGCACGCTTTGCGGCAGCATCGCCTTGACCGTGCCCGCGGTGCCCACCGGCATGAAAGCGGGCGTGCGGATATCGCCGCGCGGGGTGTGGATCACGCCGGCGCGGGCCGCGCCGCAGGTTGCGGAAATCTCGAAACGGAATGCGGTCATGTCTGCCGGATCAGTTGGGCGGCCTGATTAGCAGGCAGGCATCGCCATAGGAATAGAAACGGTACTTCTCGCGGATCGCTTCGTCATAGGCATGGCGCATCACCTCCAGCCCCATGAAGGCCGAAACCAGCATGAACAGCGTCGAACAGGGCAGATGGAAATTGGTCACCAGCATGTCCGCCGCGCGGAAGCGATAGCCCGGCGTGATGAAGATGGCCGTGTCACGGTCGAAGGCATGGATGTGCCCCGCCTCGTCCGCCGCGCTTTCCAGCGTGCGTAGCGCCGTGGTGCCCACCGCGGCGATGCGCCCGCCGGCATCATGGGCAGCGTTGAGCCGCGCCGCCGTCGCGGCGTCCAGCACGGCATGTTCGGCGTGCATCACATGATCGCGCGTGTCTCCCGCGGTGACGGGCAGGAAGGTGCCCGCACCCACATGCAAGGTCAGCGTCGCCATGCCGATTCCGGCCGCCTCGAGCCCCGTCATCAGCTCGGGCGTGAAATGCAGGCCCGCCGTGGGCGCCGCCACCGAGCCGTCATGCCGGGCATAGACGGTCTGGTAATCGGCCAGATCGCGAGCATCGGGGGGCCTGCGACTGGCGATATAGGGCGGCAGGGGCATCACCCCCGCGGCGGCGATGGCCCTGTCCAGGTCGGCCCCGGCATGATTGAACGCCAGGTCTACCTCGCCCCCCCGGCGCGACAGGATCGTGGCCTCCAACCCTGCCTCGAAACCCAGCCAGTCCCCTGCCCTGAGCCGCCTGGCGGGCTTCACGAAGGCCAGGAAACGGTCCGGCGCGGCCCGCTTGTGCAGGGTCACCTCCACCGGCACCGCGGCGCCGCCTTCTGTCCGCGGCGGA
This sequence comes from Rhizomicrobium sp., assembly GCA_035547015.1. Taxonomy (GTDB): domain Bacteria; phylum Pseudomonadota; class Alphaproteobacteria; order Micropepsales; family Micropepsaceae; genus Rhizomicrobium. Next base: position 115,795 of record DASZVO010000013.1, read on the forward strand.
CGCCGACCTGACAGGCGGGCAGGTATCACCCGGCTGTCGTTAAATGACAGAATGTCACCTTTGCGCAGGCAGCTGCCCAGGTCGCGGAATATCCGGTGCTCGATCCGGCCGCCGGGATGCACCACCATCAGCCGTGCCGAATCGCGCGGTTCCACCGGCCTGAGGGCGATCAGGGAGGACGGAAGCTCGAAATCGAACTGGCTGGTCAGCATCGGGGGAGAGACACGAAATGTCACAACGGGCCGACCGTATAAGGGAGGCGCCGTCGCTTAACAATCGACTGAAAACAATGGAATTTTCCAATCTCCTGTTCTGCCCGCCCGTTGCCGCTTGTCGCAACACGGCGGTAATTCTCCTATAGTCCAAGGCAAAGCACCGGCAGAGACCGCCAACAAAGACCGTACGGGATGATGACAACCACCTGGATGAGTGACGCCTGGGCCCAGCCCAGCAAGGCTGTCCGTACACGGAACATCCACTACTGGCTCAGCATCTTCGGCCTCGCCGCTGCTGATGGGCTGTCCTTCCTGTTCGCCCAGATGCTGCTGCGCCACGGCGCCAGCGTGCCGACATTGGTGCTGTTCTTCGGCAACAATCCCGCCAAGCCGTCCACGCCCATCGACGTCTTCACCCTGCTGGCGATCAGCTTCATCGCCGTGCGCTATCTGTCGGGCGACTATGCGCGGCGGCAGCTTTTCTGGGACGGCGCCAAGGTCACCACCATCGCGCTGTTGATCACCTGCCTGCCCGATTTCGGGATGCTCTTGCTGGGCAACGGAGTCTATGCCGCATGGCCGGTCGTTTCGAGCTGGCTTCTCTTGCTCTTCACGCTGCCGATCATGCGCCAGCTGTCGCGCATCCTGATGACGCGCCTGGGGGTGTGGCAGATACCGACCGCCCTGATCGGCGTCAGCCCGCGCTCGGCCGAGATCTGGACGGCGCTGAAAGGCTCGCTGTCGCTGGGTTTCGATGTGCGCTGGCTGGTGATCGAGGACCCGGCGGCGTCCCCGCCGCAGGAACTGTGCCTGCTCAAGCCGATCCATTCCGCAGAACCCGCCCGCATCGCCGCGATCGTCTGCAACGAGGGCTGCAAGGAGGCCATCGTCGCCGCCGAGGACATGCAGTCGGCCCACTTCGCCGAGGTCGTGCAGCGCCTGCTGGAAGTGAACGTGCCGGTGGCCATCATCCCCTCGATCAACCGCCTGCCGCTGGCCAACGCCACCACCAATTATTTCTTCGGCAGCGACATCCTGCTGATGCAGGTGCGCAGCAATGTGCAGCGCCTGCCTTCGCGTTTCGTCAAGCGCGCCTTCGACGTGATCGCGTCGGCTCTCCTGCTGGTGATCCTGTCGCCGCTGTTCGTGATCCTGGGCGTCGCCATCAAGCGCGCCAGCCCCGGCCCCGTCACCTATTCGCAGAAGCGGATCGGCCGGCACGGCGTGCCCTTCAACTGCATCAAGTTCCGCACCATGGTCCAGGATGCGGATGCGCAGCTGCATCGCTGGAGCCTGGAAAATCCTGAGCTCTATGAGGAGTATCTCAAGACCTTCAAGCTGCGCGACGATCCGCGCGTGACCGCCATCGGCAAGTGGCTGCGGCGCACCAGCCTGGATGAGCTGCCCCAGTTGTGGAACGTGCTGCGCGGCGACATGAGCCTGGTAGGCCCGCGTCCCGTCCTGTCCAAGGAACTGGACGAGCATTACGGTCCCGCCGCCCAGCTTTACATCCGCACCCGTCCCGGCATGACCGGCCTGTGGCAGGTCAGCGGCCGCAGCGACACCAGCTATGCCCGCCGCGTCTTCCTGGACGAGTGGTACATCCTCAACTGGTCCTTCTGGTACGATATCGTGATCCTGATCCAGACCGTCTGGATCGTCTCGACGGGCAAGGGCGCCTTCTAGGCCACCAGTTTGCGGTAGAGATGCCAGGTGGCATGGCCCAGCACGGGCACCGCCACCATCAGCCCCACGAACACCAGCACCGTGCCTGCAAGAAGGCCCAGCGCCACGATCAGGCCCCACAGCGCCATCGGCCCCGGGTTGGCCAGCACGGCCCGGAAGGACGTCTTGATCGCCGTATCGAGCCCGGTGTCGCGGTCCAGCAGCAGCGGGAAGGACACCACGCTGAGCATCATGGCCAGCAGCGCAAAGCAGAAGCCCACCCCCATGCCCAGCGCGATCATCGCCTGGCCCTGGGGCGTCAGGAACACGTCATGGGCAAAAGCCAGCGCCGAAGCCGGCGCCGTTCCCATCGTGGCCCGGAAGATCGCCCAGGCCGCCAGCAGCCACAGCAGGAACACCGCGATCAGAATCAGGCCCAGCGCGGCGATGCCGCCGATGGCGGGCGCGCGCAGCACGTCGAAGGCGTTGGCCCAGTCCACGCTCGCGCCCTGCTCGCGCCGCCGGCTCATCTCGTAAAGCCCCACGGCCGCCAGCGGGCCGATGATGGCGAAGCCCGAAGCCAGCGGGAACAGCAGCGGCAGCAGGTCCATGCCGAAGGCCATCCGCGCCAGGACCATCCCCACCAGGGCATAGGTCACGCAAAGGAAGATCACGTCGCTGCGATAGGCCTCGAAATCGTCGAAGCCCTGGCGCAGGGCCTGCCAGACATCGGCATTGCCGATGCGCCGCACCGTGGGCGCGGGGGAATGGGCCACGTCCTGCATGTGATGGACCGACCGGCGCACCGCCTCGGCGGCGTGGGCGGCCTGTGCCAACTGCGCGCCGCTCCATTCAATGGGATTGCGGATGGTAGCCATGCTCTCTCCCGTTTGCTGGACGGGGCCATGGCCTGGCGACCGGTTTCAGCCGTCGGTCACGGCGGACCCGTGAACCTGCCAAAAACATCTGACGGCCCGACTATAGACCTGCGGCGTCCTGTCGCGGAAGAGGAACTTTATCTCGCAACTGCAGGAGGTTGGCGTTCCGGGGAGGCCTGCTCAGCCCTTCCCGGCGGACGGCACCCGGCCATAGGTGTCTTCGAAGCGCACGATGTCGTCTTCGCCCAGATAGGAGCCGGATTGCACCTCGATCAGGTGCAGGGGCACCTTGCCGGGATTCTCCAGCCGGTGCCGGGAACCTTGCGGGATGAAGGTCGATTCGTTGATCCGCAGCAGGAACTGGCGGTCGTCGCAGGTCACCCTGGCCACGCCTTCGACCACGACCCAATGCTCGGCGCGATGGTGATGCATCTGCAGCGACAGTTGCGCGCCGGGCTTCACCACGATGCGCTTGACCTGGAAGTTCGGCCCGGAATCGACGCTTTCATAGGTGCCCCAGGGCCGGTGCACCACCGGATGATGGATGTGCTGGTCGCGGCTGCGGCTTTCCAGCTGGTCCACGATCTTCTTGACGTCCTGGCAGTGGCCGCGATGGCTGACCAGCACGGCATCCTTGGTGGCCACCACCACCAGGTCTTCCACCCCGACGGCGGCCACCAAGGGGCCTTCGCTGCGGATATAGGAATTGCGCGCCTTCTCGGTCAGCACGTCGCCCAGCACGGCATTGCCGTCGGCATTGCGGGCGGAGATGTCCCACAGCGATTGCCACGAGCCCAGGTCGTTCCACCCCATCTCCACCGGCACGACGGCGGCGTTCGCCGTCTTTTCCATCACGGCATAGTCGATGGAATCGGCGGGGCACGCCAGGAACGCCGGTTCGCCCAGGCGGATGAAATCCATGTCGCGATGGGCATGATCCAGCGCGTCGCGGCAGAAGGCTAGCATGGAAGGCTGAAGCCGCTCCATCTCGGCCAGGAAGGTTCTGGCCTGGAACAGGAACAGGCCGCTGTTCCAGAAATAATCGCCCGCCGCCAGGTAGGATTCGGCCGTGGCGCGATCGGGCTTTTCGACGAAACGTTCCAGCGCCATCGCGCCGGCGGCGCCGTCAAGCGCCCGGCCCGCTTTGATGTAGCCATAGCCGGTTTCGGGCCCGGACGGCCTGATGCCGAAGGTGACCAGCGCGCCCAGGCGCGCGGCCCTGGCAGCGGCGGCGACGGCCTTCTCGAACGCCTTGTTGTCGAGGATGACGTGATCGGAGGGCATCAGCAGGATCAGCCCTTCGGGATCGTCTTCCATCACCCTGAGTGCGGCCACCGCCGCCGCGGGCGCGGTATTGCGCCCCGCAGGCTCCAGCACGATGCGGGCGTTCCTGATCCCCGCCGCGCGCAATTGTTCGGCGATCAGGAAGCGATGCTCCTGGTTCGAGATCACCACGGGCGCCGCGAATCCCGCTCCGCGCACGCGGCCCATGGTCTGCTGGATCATCGTGCTTGCGCCGGTGAGCGACAGCAGCTGCTTGGGCAGCGCCTTGCGCGACAGCGGCCACAGCCTGGAGCCCGAGCCACCCGACAGGATGACGGGCGTGATCAAACCGGTTTTCTGAGACATGAAAGCCCTTCTTCGTGACGGTCAAAGGTGCTGGAAACGCACCCGGAACACAAGCCGGGACAAGTCCTGGCGGAATTGTCCGGCCGGCCGCAAAGGTTAAATCGGCGCCGGCCTTGATGCCGGCACTTGATGCTGGCGCCGGCGCGGCGGGACTCGCATAATAGGCGCGGGCGGGGGCGCGCCTTGTGAAGAAATCGGATTGCGATGGATCTGGACGAACTGCGCGAAACCCAGAATATCGATGACCGCCGCGGCCAGGGCGCCGGCGGCTTTGGCGGGTTCGGGCCGCGCATGGCCTTTGGCGGCGGCGGGCTTGGCCTTGTCGCGGTGGTGGTGGTGTCGCTGCTGTTCGGCGTCGATCCCAGCCAGTTGCTCGGCGGCCTGAACGGCGGCCAGGCCATCGCGCCGGTGGACCAGCCGCAAGACCAATCCGCCGGCCCGGGCGGACCGCGCCCCGACGACGCGGCCTATGCCTTCTCGCGCAAGATCGTGGGATCGGCGGAAGATGTCTGGACCGTCCTGCTGCGCCAGCAGGGCGTGAATTTCAGCCCCGCCACATTGACCGTCTATGACGCGGTCACGCCCACCGGCTGCGGCACCGGCCAGGCCTCGGCGGGGCCGTTCTATTGTCCCAGCGACCGGCGCATCTATCTGGACCTGTCCTTCTTCAACGAGCTGGGCGACAGGTTCGGCGCGCCGGGCGAATTCGCCCGCGCCTATGTGATCGCGCACGAATATGGCCACCATATCCAGAACCTGCTGGGCGTGATGGACAGCCACCAGACCGGCGAACGCGGCGCGAGCGGCGATTCGGTGCGCACCGAATTGCAGGCCGACTGCTATGCCGGCGTGTGGGCCTATCACGCCAACCGGCAGTTCCACATCCTGCAGACGGGCGATGTGGAGCAGGGATTGCAGGCCGCTTCGGCGGTGGGCGACGACACGCTGGAAAAACAGGCCCAGGGCTATGCGGTGCCCGATTCCTTCACCCACGGCAGCAGCGCGCAGCGGATGCGCTGGTTCCAGCGCGGGCTGCAGGGCGGCGACATGGCCGCCTGCGACACCTTCTCGGCCCGCAGCCTGTGAACGCTAGGCGTTCGTCTCGACCCGCGCCTTCAGGATGCGGTCGGGCTCGCCGGCGATGGCGCCATTGTTGTGCTCGCCGCCCTTCTTGATCTTGTCGACATTATCCATGCCTTCGACCACTTCGCCCCAGATCGAATACTGGCGGTCCAGCCAGGGCGCATCGTCGAAGCAGATGAAGAACTGGCTGTTGGCGCTGTTGGGGTTGGCGGTGCGGGCGGCGGAAACGGTGCCGCGCACATGCCGTTCGTTCGAGAATTCGGCCTTGAGGTCGGGCAGGTCCGAACCACCCGCGCCGGTGCCGGTGGGATCGCCGGTCTGGGCCATGAAGCCGGGGATCACGCGGTGGAAAGCCACGCCGTCATAGAACCCCTGGCCGGCCAGGGTCTTGATGCGTTCGACATGAGCGGGCGCCACATCGGAGCGCAGCCGGATCTTCACCGCGCCGTCCTTGAGATCGAGAATGAGATAATCAGCCATTGTTGTTTTCCTTGCAGCGTTTGACGAGCGCCGCCGCGATGGCGGGCGTGGTGAAGGGCGAGACATCCCCGCCCAGGAAGGCGATCTCCTTGACCAGGCGCGAAGCGATGGCCTGGTGGCGCGGATCGGCCATCAGGAACACGGTCTCGATCTCGGTGTTGAGGCGCTGGTTCATCGCCACCATCTGGAATTCATATTCGAAGTCGGATACCGCCCGCAGCCCGCGGATGATGACCGAGGCACCCATCTGCGCCGCGAACTGCACCAGAAGGCTGTTGAAGGCCGTGACCTGGATGGTGGCATGGCCGGCGGCCAGCTTTTCGGCCTCGGCCCGCACCATCTCCACCCGCTCCTCCAGCGTGAAAAGCGGCGCCTTGGACGGATTGGTGGCGACCCCGATCACCAGATGGTCCACCAGCTTCACGGCGCGGTTGATGATGTCGATATGACCCAGCGTGACCGGATCGAAGGTCCCCGGATAAAGGCCGGTGAGGCGCTTGGGCCTGGAAGCGGCGCTCATTCACCCTCGCCGACATCGGCGATGCGCTCGACCGACACCACCCGCTCGCCCTCGTCCACCCGGAACACCGTCACGCCCTGCGCCGCGCGGCCCTGGACCGAGATGCCCGCGACCGCCACGCGGATGGTCTGGCCCCGGTCCGAGATCAGCATCAGGTCGTCGCTTTCCTCCACCGGGAAGGAGGCGATGACGGCGCTGTTCTTCCTGCCCATGCCGATCGCCACGATGCCCGAGCCGCCGCGGCCCGTGACGCGATATTCGTAAGAGGATGTGCGCTTGCCGAAGCCGGTCGCCGACACGGTCAGCACGAACTGTTCGTGCGCGCCCAGCGCCGCATAGCGTTCGGGCGTCAGCGTCGCCTCCTCGACGCCCTCCTCCGCATCGTCCTCGGCCTCCACGGGCGCCTCGGCCTCGCCGCTTTCGGCGCGACGCACGGCGCTGGCCTGCTTGAGATAGGCGCGGGCCTCGGCACTGGTCGCGTCGGAATGATAGAGCAGCGACAGGCTCACCACCTCGTCGCCGGGCTGAAGCTTGATGCCGCGCACGCCGGTGGAATCGCGGCCCTTGAACACGCGCACATCGCCGACCGGGAAGCGGATGGCCTTGCCGCCCCGGGTGGTGAGCAGGAAGTCGTCCTGTTCGGTGCAGGTGGCCACCCCCACGATGCCGTCGCCCGGGGCCAGCTTCATGGCGATCTTGCCGTTCTTGTTGACCTGCGCGAAGTCGGAAAGCTGGTTCCTGCGCACATCGCCCGAGCGGGTGGCGAAGACGACGTTCAGCCGGTCCCATTCCGCTTCATCCTCGGGCAGCGCCAGGATGGTGGTGATGCGCTCGCCTTCGGCCAGCGGCAGCAGGTTGACCATCGCCTTGCCGCGGCCGGCGATGCGCGCCTCGGGCAGCCGCCAGACCTTGAGCTTGTAGGCCATGCCGGTGGAGGAGAAGAACAGCAGCCAGGCATGGGTAGATGCCACGAACAGGCTGGTGACGAAATCCTCGTCCCGCGTGGCCATGCCCGACCGGCCTTTGCCGCCGCGCCCCTGCACGCGGTATTCGCCCAGCGGCGTACGCTTGATATAGCCGGCATGGGTGACGGTGACGGCGACATCCTCGCGCTCGATCAGCGCCTCGTCTTCCAGCTCCACCTCGGCATCGATCAGCTCGGTCTTGCGCGGGGTGGCGAACTCCTCGCGGATCGCCGCAAGCTCCTCGCGGATGATGGCCAGCACGCGCCCGCGCGAGGACAGGATGTCGAGATAATCGGCAATGGCCAGACCCAGCTTCTGCGCCTCGTCATTTATTTCGTCCCGGCCCAGCGCCGTCAGCCGCTGCAGGCGCAGGTCGAGGATGGCCCTGGCCTGTTCCTCGGACAGGCGGATCGTGTCGCCTTCCATGCGGTGGCGCGGATCGGCGATCAGCGCCACCAGCGGCGCGACGTCGGCGGCGGGCCAGGCGCGCGCCATCAGCTGTTCGCGCGCGCTGGCCGCGTCGGGCGCCGCGCGGATCAGGCGGATCACCTCGTCTATGTTGGCGACGGCGACGGCCAGGCCGACCAGCACATGCCCGCGTTCGCGCGCGCGCGCCAGGTCGAACTTGGTGCGGCGGGTGACGACTTCCTCGCGGAAGCCCACGAAGGCGGCCAGCAGGTCCTTGAGATTCATCTGCATGGGCCGGCCGTCGTTCAACGCCAGCATGTTGACGCCGAAGCTCATCTGCAGGTTCGAGAAACGGTAGAGCTGGTTCAGCACCACTTCGCTGGAGGCGTCGCGCTTGAGCTCGATCACCATGCGCATCCCGGTGCGGTCGCTCTCGTCGCGGATGTCGGCGATGCCCTCGATCTTCTTGTCGCGCACCAGTTCGGCGATGCGCTCGATCAGCAGGGCCTTGTTCACCTGATAGGGCAGTTCGGTGACGATGATGGCTTCCCGGTCCTTGCGGATCTCCTCGACCGAGGAGCGCGCGCGCATCAGGATGGAGCCGCGGCCCCGCGCCAGCGCCGCGCGCGCATTCTGCCGGCCGATCACCAGCGCGCCGGTCGGGAAGTCGGGGCCGGGCACGATCTCGGTCAGGCGTTCCAGATTGATCGACGGGTCCTCGATATAGGCCAGGCAGGCATCGATCACCTCGCCCAGATTGTGGGGCGGGATGTTGGTCGCCATGCCCACCGCGATGCCCGCCGAACCGTTGACCAGCACATTGGGAAAGCGGGCGGGAAGGACCGAAGGCTCTTTCTCGCTGCCGTCGTAGTTGTCGCGGAATTCGACCGTGTCCTTGTCGATATCCTCGGTCAGCGCATGGGCCACCTTGGCGCGGCGCGCCTCGGTATAGCGCATGGCCGCGGGCGGATCGCCGTCCACCGAGCCGAAATTGCCCTGACCGTCGATCAGCGGCAGGCGCATGGAGAAATCCTGCGCCATGCGCACCAGCGCGTCGTAGATCGAGGCGTCGCCGTGCGGATGGTATTTGCCCATCACGTCGCCCACGATCAGCGCCGACTTGCGGTAGGGCTTGTTCCAGTCGCGCCCGTTCTCGTGCATCGAGTAGAGGATGCGGCGATGCACGGGCTTGAGCCCGTCGCGCGCATCGGGAAGCGCGCGCTGCACGATCACGCTCATCGCGTAATCGAGATAGGAGCGTTTGAGTTCGTCCTCGACCGCGACCGTGCTGGCCGGGTTGCCGCCCTCCGGCGGGTTCGGCGTGTTGGTCACGTCACTCATGAAGATGGCTCAACGGGTGTCCTCAGGGCGTCCTCAGGCAGCACCCTGGAGGGCGCGAAAACAGGCCCGATTCCTAGCATCTTGCGGCAGCGGAAACCAGCAAATAAGCCGCCGCCAACAGCCTGATTCTCATGGCGAATTCGCCGCTTTCCGCAGGGCGGAAAACTCGGCCCCGACCCGGGCCATGTCATAGGCATAGATCAGCCGTTCCCCGCCCGAATCCCGATAGCCGAAAGTGATGCCGACAAGCCGTCCGGCGCCGTCCAGCACCGGCCCGCCGGAGAAGCCGGGACCGGCATCATCGGCCTGCCGCTTCGGGTTCGAGAAGGTGAACCAGGCCGGGGCGCCGCAGCCGTCGCACCGATGGATCTCGCGCACCACGCCATGGGCCACGCGCAATTCGCCCTCCGTGCCCTGGCCATAGGCCGTGACCGCCTCGCCCGCCACGGGCGGCGCGGTGGCGGGCGCGGCCTGGTGCGGCGTGCGGAAGAACATCAGGTCGTAGTCGCGGGCCGTGCCGATCACCTGTTGGCCGTCCAGCAGGTTGGCATTGTGGCTGTTGGTGACGGCGATGCCCGGCGCGATCACCACGGCCGCGCCGTCCGCGCTGTCGATCCCCAGATGGACGGAGGCGTGCAGCGGCAGATAGGCCGCCGCGATGGCGGGCTGGGCGATCGCCGTCGCAGGCACGCCCGAAGAAGCGGCGCACCCGGCAAGCACAGGCGGAAGGATGACGAAGAGGATCCTAGAACGGAATCTCGTCATCCAACTCATCGCGCTGGAAGCTGGCGGGCGCCTCGCCGGCGCCGCGTCCGCCGCCGCCGAAGCTGCCGCCGCCCTCGCCGCCGCCCCGGCCATCGAGCATGGTCAGCTCGCCGCGGAAATTCTGCAGCACGACCTCGGTGGAATATTTCTCCGTCCCGTCCTTGTCGGTCCATTTGCGGGTCTGCAGCGCGCCCTCGACATAGACCTTCGAGCCCTTGCGCAGATATTTCTCCGCGACCTCGGCCAGGTTTTTGTTGAAGATCACCACCCGGTGCCATTCGGTGCGTTCCTTGCGCTCGCCGCTGGCCTTGTCGCGCCAGGTTTCGCTGGTGGCGACCGACAGATTCACCACCGGCTCGCCCGACGTCATGCGGCGAACCTCCGGATCCTTGCCCAGATTGCCGACCAGGATCACCTTGTTGACGCTACCCGCCATGTTCATTCTCCATTACCGGACGCGACGTTAGACGACGGCCGCCCGTCCGCGCCATCGGGCCGGCCATTCTATCCACCCCCATAGCACTGTTCTCCATTCGTTCCAACCGCTTTTCCCCATAGCCTTGGCGCGTCTTTTCACCCATAAGGCGGGCAGCGCGGCGCGAGGCTGACGGGGTTCATGCCCTTCAATTCCTATCCCTATTTCGTGTTCCTGGCCGTGGCGGTGCTGGGGTTCCGACTGCTGGAGCGCCGTTCCCTCACCGGGCGCCGGGTATTCCTGCTGCTGATGTCCTATGCCTTCTATGCCTGGTGGCGGGCCGATTTCCTGGCGCTGCTGTGCGGTTCCACGCTGGTGAACTTTGCCCTGGGCCGGGCCATCGAAGACCGGCGCGCACGGCTCAAGGACCGCCGCCTGTTCCTGATCGGGGGCCTTGTCTTCAACCTGGGCCTGATCGCGCTGTTCAAATACGCCACGCTGTTCATGGGAACGGCGGACGATCTCCTGGGCTGGCATTTCCCGGTGCCGCACCTGTTCCTGCCGCTGGCGATCAGCTTCTTCACCTTCGAGCAGATCAGCTATCTGGTCGATGCGGATGCCGGCAAGACACACGGCTACTCGCTGCTCGACTATGCGCTGTTCGTGGCCTATTTCCCGCACCTGATCGCGGGCCCCATCGTGCGCCACAACGACCTGATCCCGCAGTTCCGCCGGATGCGCGCGCAGAATGACGACCTGGCCACCGGCGTCACCCTGTTCACCATCGGCCTGGCCAAGAAGACGCTGATCGCCGACAACCTGGCGCCCTTCGTGGACGCGATCTTCAACGCGGCCGGGCGCGGCGTTTCCCTGGGCCCCACCGACAGCTGGCTGGGCACGCTGTTCTTCGCGTTCCAGATCTATTTCGACTTCTCGGCCTATTCCGACATGGCGCTGGGTTCGTCGGTGATGCTGGGCATCCGCCTGCCGGTCAATTTCCATTCGCCCTACAAGTCGGCCAGCATCACCCAGTTCTGGCGGCGCTGGCACATCTCGCTGTCGAGCTTCCTGCGCGACTATCTCTACATCCCGCTGGGCGGCAACCGGCATGGGCGCGCGCGGCGCTATCTGAACCTGTTCATCACCATGCTGCTGGGCGGGCTATGGCACGGGGCGAACTGGACCTTCATGCTGTGGGGCGGACTGCACGGCTTCTACCTGAGCGTGAACCACGCCTTCCGCCACGCGGTGAAAAACGTCACGCTGCCGCCTGCCCTGCGCGCGCCCGCGCACGCTGCGTCGGTCGCGCTGACCTTTGCGGCCACGACGCTGGCCTGGATCGTTTTCCGCGCGCCCGACCTGGCCGCCGCCGGCAATGTCGTGGGCGGGCTTCTGGGCGGCGGGCACAGCCGGGTGGTGAGTTTCTCGCCGCTGGCGGCATCGGCGCTGGTGCTGCTGTTCGCCATTGTCTGGTTCCTGCCCAACAGCATGGAGATGCTGTGGCGCTTCGACCCGGCGCTGAATTCGCCCTATGGGGGCGACCGGGTCACGCCCGCGCGCAGGCTGTCCTGGTCGCCCACGCGCGCGAACGCGGCGGTCTATGGCCTGGTCTGCATCGTGGCGATCCTGGCGCTCTCCAACCTCAAGCCCTTCATCTATTTCCAGTTCTGAGATGGGAATGGAAAGAACCCGCTATCCCGTCTGGTTCCTGGGCACGGTGCTGCTGGCCATCGGCGCGCTGGCGGCCTTCAACTGGGCGGCGGGGGCGTACATCCTGCACCACCGCGCGGGCGCAAGCGTGCAGACGCTGTCGGGCTTCGAACGCGCCCTCAAGCCCGTCTGGCTGGAGGAGACGCAGCCGGAGCTGGTCTTCGTGGGCTCAAGCCGCGTGCGCGACGGCTTCGATCCCGCGCTGATCGATCCGGCTCTGCGCACTAGGAGCTTCAACTATGGCGCCTCCAGCATGACGCCCTATGAAGCGCGCCGCTTCGTGCAGGACGCGCTGGCCCATCCGTCGGTCAGACGCATCGTGGTGGCGCTGGACGCCTTCACCGGCAACGGCGGTGCGGGCGAGGCGCTGCCCAGTTTCGACGAGACGCGGCTGGCGGTGACGCCCGCGGGCGCGCCCACCCCGCGCCGCGCGCTGTGGCTGTTCACCACCCGCTTCCTGAGCGGCGGCGCGCTGGGCATGAACGCGCTGGGCGCCTGGTCGCTGGCGCGGCTGGGACCGCAACAGACCGCCGCCGACCGGCCGGACATCTTCGACGCCTACAGCCACATGAACCGGTCCGTGCGCGACCGCGATCTGGCCTATCGCCGCGCGCGGGCCATGCGCATGGGCCCGGGCGCGGAACGCGAATTCTCGGCCATGCTGGATGCCGCCTGCCGGGCGCAGGCGCGGCTGATCCTGTTCTTCCCGCCCGACAACATGGCCATCGTGGCGCGCTACCGCCAAAGCGACGCCGCCGGCTTCGACGCCTATAAACGCACGGTCCGCGAGGATGTCGCCCGCCACAACCGCCAGTGCCCGAACCAGGTGGAACTGTTCGACTTCATGGTTCCCAACCCGCTGACCACCGAAGCGATGCGGGACGGCCGCAGCCCCGATTATGTGGATCTGGTGCATTTCCGCCCCCAGGCGGGATTGTGGCTGCTGCGGCAGATGGGCCTTGCAGGTGTCGGAGAGGCCGATGCGGGCGAGGCCCGGGCTGCGGCTCGGCCATAAATCGTTCTCTTTTTGTTTTCCCCGGCGCGGGAAAAGGCTATGACAGCCGCATGGACCTTCTGAGCGAGATTCTGGCTCCCGCGCGCCCGACTGTCGTCGTCGATGTGGGCGCCAATCCCATCGACGGCGATCCGCCCTACAAGCGGATGCTGGCGGCGGGGCTATGCGAGGTGGTGGGGTTCGAGCCCCAGGCCGAGGCCCTGGCGCGGCTGGATGCCATGAAAGGCCCGCACGAGCGCTATCTGCCCGACGCGCTGGGCGACGGGGCGGCGCGCACCCTGCACGTCTGCGGGCTGGAAGGGATGACTAGCCTGCTGGTTCCCGATACGGCTCATCTGGCGCTTTTCAATCTGTTCCCCATATGGGGAAGCGTGAAAGCCCGCATTCCCGTGACCACCCGGCGTCTCGACGACGTGGCCGAGATCGCCCACCTGGATTTCCTGAAGATCGACGTCCAGGGTTCCGAGCGCGATGTGCTGACACATGGGCGCGGCAAGCTGGCCGGGGCCGTGGCGATCCAGACCGAGATATCCTTCGTCACGCTCTATGAGGGCCAGCCCACGCTGGGCGAGATGGACATGCTGCTGCGGGAAATGGGTTTCATGCCCCACTGTTTCGCCGAGACGAAAGTCTGGCCGCTGGCGCCCATGGTGGTGAACAACCAGCCCAACCGGGGCCTGCGCCAGTTGCTGGAAGCCGACATGGTCTATGTGCGCGACTTCACGCAGGCCGGGAACATGACCGCCGAGCAGTGGAAGCACCTGGCGCTGATCGCGCACCATTGCTACGGCTCCTATGACCTGGCGCTCAAGGCCGTCAACACGCTGGCCGCGCTGGGCGCCGTGCCGCCCGATTCCGGCCGGCGCTATCTGGACAGTCTTTCCCCTTCCGGCCTTTCCAACAGAAAACCCGACTGATGCTGAAGAACATCTCCATACGCGGCGCGCGCGAGCACAACCTCAAGAATATCGACGTGGAGATCCCGCGCGACACGCTGACCGTGCTGACCGGCCTGTCGGGCTCGGGCAAATCGTCACTGGCTTTCGACACCATCTATGCCGAGGGCCAGCGCCGCTATGTCGAAAGCCTGTCGGCCTATGCCCGCCAGTTCCTGGAACTGATGCAGAAGCCCGACGTGGACCATATCGAGGGCCTGTCGCCGGCCATCTCCATCGAGCAGAAGACCACCAGCCGCAATCCGCGCTCGACCGTGGGCACGGTGACGGAGATCTATGACTATCTGCGCCTTCTGTTCGCGCGCGTGGGCGTGCCCTATTCGCCCGCCACCGGCCTTCCCATCGAAAGCCAGACGGTCAGCCAGATGGCCGACCGCATCCTGGCCCTGCCCGAGGGTACGCGGCTCTATCTGCTGGCGCCCATCGTGCGCGGCCGCAAGGGCGAATACCGCAAGGAACTGGCCGAACTTCAGAAGAAGGGCTTCCAGCGCGTCAAGGTGGACGGCAAATTCCATGACATCGGCGCCACGCCCGCACTGGACAAGAAGCTCAAGCACGACATCGAGATCGTGGTGGACCGCATCGTGGTGAAGCCCGACATCGGCAACCGCCTGCCCGATTCCATCGAGACGGCGCTGAACCTGGCCGACGGCTTGCTGGTGGTGGAGTTCGCCGACGAGAAGGAGAAGGACGGCCCCCGCAAGGACCAGCCGCGCCAGATGCTGCTGTCGTCCAAATTCGCCTGCCCCGTCTCCGGCTTCACCATCCCGGAGATCGAGCCGCGCCTGTTCAGCTTCAACAATCCGCATGGCGCCTGCCCCGAATGCGACGGGCTGGGGGTGCAGAACTATTTCGACGCGGCGCTGGTGGTGCCCGATGAGACGCTGTCGCTCAAGAAGGGCGCCATCGCGCCCTGGGCCAAGTCGTCCTCGCCCTATTACCTGCAGACGCTGGAGGCGCTGGCGCGGCACTATAAATTCTCGATGAACGATCCGTGGGAGGACCTGCCGAAGAAGGCGAAGCAGGTGATCCTGCACGGATCGGGCGAGGAGGTCGTCAAGTTCACCTATGACGACGGGATGCGCCGCTATGACACGAAAAAGCCGTTCGAGGGCGTGATCCCCAACATGGAGCGCCGGCTGGGCGAAACCGACAGCGCCTGGGTGCAGGAGGACCTGCAGCGATTCCAGGCCGAGGCGCCGTGCGAGGCGTGCGGCGGCTATCGCCTCAAGCCCGAGGCGCTGGCCGTGAAGATCGGCGGCCTGCATGTCGGCCAGGTCTGCGAGCAATCCATCCGCGACGCCGACACCTGGTTCCGCGACATCGACCGGAAGATGACGCCGCAGCAGAAGGAGATCGCCGCGCGCATCCTGAAGGAGATCCGCGCCCGCCTGAAATTCCTCAACAATGTGGGGCTGGACTATCTGACCCTGGCGCGCGCGTCGGGCACGCTGTCGGGCGGGGAAAGCCAGCGCATCAGGCTGGCCTCGCAGATCGGTTCGGGACTGACCGGCGTGCTGTACGTGCTGGACGAGCCCAGCATCGGGCTGCACCAGCGCGACAATTCCAAGCTGCTGGAAAGCCTGAAGGGCCTGCGCGACATGGGCAACACTGTGCTGGTGGTGGAGCATGACGAGGACGCGATCCGCACCGCCGACCATGTGATCGACATGGGGCCTGGGGCGGGCGTGCATGGCGGCCACATCATCGCAGAGGGCACGCCGGCCCAGATCATGGCCAACAAGAAGAGCCTGACCGGCAAATACCTCACCGGCGCGGAGAACATCCCCGTGCCCGCGCGGCGGCGCAAGGCGGCGCATAACCGCTGGCTGAAGATCGTGGGCGCGCGCGGCAACAACCTGAAGAACGTGACCGCGCAGATTCCGCTGGGCACCCTGACCTGCATCACCGGCGTGTCGGGCGGCGGCAAGTCCACCCTCACCATCGAGACGCTCTACAAGGCGGCGGCGCGGAAGCTGGTGCAGGCGCGCGAGCATCCCGCGCCGCATGACCGGATCGAGGGGCTGGAATTCCTCGACAAGGTGATCGACATCGACCAGAGCCCCATCGGCCGCACTCCGCGTTCCAATCCGGCGACCTATACCGGGGCCTTCACGCCCATCCGCGACTGGTTCGCCGAACTGCCGGAGGCCAAGGCGCGCGGTTATGCGCCGGGGCGCTTCAGCTTCAACGTCAAGGGCGGGCGCTGCGAGGCCTGCCAGGGCGATGGCGTGATCCAGATCGAGATGCACTTCCTGCCCGACGTGTATGTGCAGTGCGACGTCTGCAAGGGCAAGCGCTACAACCGCGAGACGCTGGAAGTAAAATTCCGCGACCATTCGATCAGCGACGTGCTGGACATGACCATCGAGGCCGGCGCGGAGCTGTTCAAGGCCGTGCCGTCCATCGCCGAGAAGCTGGAGACGCTCAAGCGCGTCGGCCTGGGCTATGTCTCCATCGGCCAGCAGGCCACCACGCTGTCGGGCGGCGAAGCCCAGCGCGTGAAGCTGTCGAAGGAGCTGTCGCGCCGCGCGACGGGGCGCACGCTCTATATCCTGGACGAGCCTACCACGGGCCTGCATTTCCACGACGTGAAGAAGCTTCTGGAGGTGCTGCAGGAGCTGGTGGACAACGGCAATACCATCGTGGTGATCGAGCACAATCTTGAGGTCATCAAGACCGCCGACTGGATCATCGACCTGGGGCCGGAAGGCGGCGACGGCGGCGGCGAGATCGTGGCCAGCGGCACGCCCGAGGATGTGGCGAAGGCCGCCCGGTCCTATACCGGCCAGTATCTCAAGCCGCTGCTGAAGAATGGGACCCCGGCGAAGAAGCTCAAGGCGGCGGAATGAGCCTGGCCGCCACGGACGCGAGGCCGGGATAGAAGGCGACCTGCCGTTCCAGATCGGCGATCTGCATCGGCGTGAAGCGCGCGCGGCCGCGGCCCGCCACGCCCCTGTTGAAGCGAAAGCTCAGGCGATCCTCCCAGACCGCCGCCAATGCCTCTTCGCACTTTGCGCGGGGTCCCGGCACGCGGGAGTGGCGCAGTATCCGCTCCAGCGTATCCACCGGATCGCGGCGGAAGGCGTCATAGTCCAGCACCAGCACGCGCCCCGGCGCGGCGGCCGCATACTCCAGCCAGGTCGCGAAATAGCTCACATACCAGGGCGCCACCATGCGGATCAGGAAATCGCCCTTCTCGGCATCGCGCATCGCCGCGAAGTGCGGGGGCACCTGCAGGTTGATCCAGTTGTCGGGCGAGAGGTGATCGCCGTCCAGCATGTCCCAGTATGAGGCCAGCATGTCGGGGATGGCGCGCAGCATGATGACGGGGCGCAGGTCCAGCGCCTCGATGAAATGGCGGTTGGCGGGCAGCGCCTGCATATGCGCATGGGTGATCAGCGTGCGCGCCGGGAAGCCATGCGCGAAATAGTTCAGGAAGGCCGGCAGGTAGAAGGCCGCGTCGCGCCCGCCCTGGGCATGCACGGTGCGCACCAGCACGCCGCCGGTGGCCAGCACCGCAGCCGAGCGCAGATAGGTGCCCGCCGCCTTGGGCGCGAAGGCCAGAACCACGCTGGGCCGCGTCTGGCCCAGTTCGTTCAGATAGGCGGCGAAGTCCGGCGCAAAGCTGCCGTCGCAGGCCGGCTGCGCGAAAGCCGCCTCGATCGCCTCCATGTCGAAAGGAATGCCCACCCCGTAACGCCCGCAAGATCGGCTGGGATTGTCGCGGCGGGACGTAAAGCTTTCCTGACTCCAATCCCATAGCGGCAAGCTTACAGCCGCGTCATGGACGATTCCGTTCTTCGAAGAATCAAATGCTTGCGGCGATGGCGGCGCCAACAAATCAGCATTAAATCGCGTAAACCAAGTTAAATCGCTTACACGGCCGCGTCAGGCGCGCCGTCCCCCTGCCCCGTCAGCGCGCGCCAGACCGAAACGCTGGCGCTGGCGAACAGTCCGGTCACCAGCGGCGAAACGAAAAAGCCAAGGCCGCTGACCAGCGGCAGCACCTCGCGCGCGCGCATGATCCCGGCCAGCAGCTGCACCTGTTCAGCCGCGCCCGCCGGTACGGCCGTGCGCCCCGTCAGCACCGTTTCCAGCACGACCAGCAGCAGCAGGATGGGTCCGAAGATTCCGGCCAGTACGGCCAGCAGCCGCCAGAAATTGCCGTGCGACAGTGCCCAGGCCCGGCGCAGCACAGGCTCGCCCTCATTGACGGAGATCGCCGGCAGCAGCAGCAGGAAGCGCGCCGCCAGCGCCATGCAGATCACCACCAGCGACAGCACCGCCACGCCATTGGCCGCGGTCGCCGCCACGGGCACGACCGTTCCGGCCAGGGACGACAGGAGCGTCACCCCCAGCGTCACGGTCAGCGCGATCAGCAGCACCAGCCCCGCAAGCGCGGCGAAGGCGCGGAACATCCGCCATTCGGGCGGCCCGAAGGCGAAATGCGCGATCGCCCCGCCGGCGCGCGTGCCCTGCACAAGCTGGACCACGGCCACGAAGATCACCGCATAGAGCAGCAGCGCGGCCACGATGAACCCCATCATCATCAGCAGGCTGGGGCCCATGCGCGCTTCGTCGTTGGTCGCCAGGAAATCGATGAAATCGTTGTAGTAGCGATGCAGGGTAAAGAACTGCGCGACCGTCAGCAGCAGCATCGGCACCCATATGAGGCCGATGATCCCGCCCAGATGCGTCACGGCGAAAGTATAGGCCTCGCGGATCGTCGCGACGACCGGAATGGGCCGCATCAGAATTCGTCGAAGGGGCGCAGGTCGTTGAATACGGGCGCCTGGGGCGCCGTGGCGTCGCGCCACAGGCTTACGGCCCAGGCCGTCACGGCGGCGGCGGCCGGCAGCTTGGCAAGCCGGGACAGCGGTTCGGTCACGCAGGCAAGGCGGCGGCGCGGCACGAAGGCCGCGATGCCGATGGCGGCGGCGGCCAGAATGCCCGCTCCCAGCGCCAGTCTTGCGTAACTGAATCCCTTGCTCTCTTCGGCCATTGCGATCTCTACCTGTTTTCGCAGGACTATAGGCGGCGGCCACGCAGCCGTCATCATGTCCTTGCGTTTCATCCCAAATCTTATGCCGCACCACAGACGGCATTTTGTTGAGTGTGCCATGCGCCCTGAGACAAAAGCATTAAGGGGCTTGCGTGATAGGAATTTAATCGGAGAACCGGTGGGCCACGGCGGACCGGTGAAGGCCTGCCCAGCTCGCCGGCAGCCCACGTAAACAAAGGGCCCGCCATCGCTGGCAGGCCCCGTGGATCATTCCAGACCGTTCGGCGGAAAGTTCCCGCCCCGGTGCTTACGGCGAGGTGGTGGTCGTGACAGGCGCGAACGAGGTCTGCTGGCCGGTCTTGTCGCCGCTCTGGTTGGTCACGGTGATCGCCACACCCAGCGCGATCGCCGCCGCGCCGCCCGCGATCAGCAGCGTGCCGGTGCCGATCTGGGCGTTCTTGATGCCGGCGGGCTTGCCGGGCGACAGCGCGCCGTCCGCCGCGAAAGCCGTCGTGGAGGCGACCATCGCCGCCAGCGTGATCGCGCCAATAGCACCCTTGAAAGCAGACATATTCCTTCCCCCTGTTTGTTGCGCGGCATACTTCCCGAAGGTTCCAACCGAGTCAATCACATGAAGCCGCCGTAACGGGAATCCGCTTTGACTGTGGCCAAAAGGCTTTACCGGATCGGCCTTCCTCCGCATACGGAATGTTCACGCCGCCGGAGTGGGTGCGCCGCAGCATCGCGGAATCCCGTTCATCTCTAACCTGTTAGCTCGCCCCGTCAGCCTGCCCGTTGTGTGGCCCGCGCCCATCCTGCTACAGCACCGGCATGAGCACTGCGCTACACGTCATCGGCGGGGGACTGGCCGGTTCGGAAGCCGCCTGGCAGGCCGCCGAATCGGGCGTGGACGTGATCCTGCACGAGATGCGCCCGGTGCGTGGCACTGAGGCCCACCAGACGGAAGGGCTGGCCGAGCTGGTCTGCTCCAACTCCTTCCGCTCCGACGATGCGGAGAATAATGCCGTCGGCCTGCTGCACGAGGAGATGCGCCGCGCCGGCTCGCTGGTGATGCGCGCAGCCGACGCGCACAAGCTGCCGGCGGGCGGCGCGCTGGCGGTGGACCGCCACGGATTTTCGGCCGCCGTGACCGCCGCGCTGGAAGGCCATCCGCGCGTGACCATCGCCCGCGAGGAAGTCGCCGCCCTGCCCCCGGCCGAATGGGGCAGCGTTGTGGTCGCAACCGGGCCCCTCACCGCGCCCGGCCTGGCCCAGTCCATCCGCGAAGCCACGGGCGCGGACCAGCTGGCCTTCTTCGACGCCATCGCGCCCATCGTGCATCGCGAATCCATCGATTTCTCCGTCGCCTGGTTCCAGTCGCGCTATGACAAGGAGGGGCCGGGCGGCGGCGCGGCCGATTACATCAACCTGCCGATGGACGAGGCCCGATACAAAGCTTTCGTGGCCGCGCTGCTGGCGGGCGAGAAGACCGATTTCCGGGAATGGGAAAAGAACACGCCCTATTTCGAGGCCTGCCTGCCGGTCGAGGTGATGGCGGCGCGCGGCGAGCAGACGCTGGCCTTCGGACCCATGAAGCCCGTGGGGCTTACCGATCCGCGCACGGGCGCGCGCCCTTATGCCGTCGTCCAGCTGCGCCAGGACAATGCGCTGGGCACGCTCTGGAACATGGTGGGCTTCCAGACCAAGCTGAAACACGCCGAACAGGTGCGCATCTTCCGCATGATACCGGGCCTGGAGAATGCCCAGTTCGCGCGGCTGGGCGGGCTTCACCGCAACACCTTCATCAATTCGCCGCGCCTTCTGGACGATCAGTTGCGGTTGAAATCGTCTCCGCACCTGCGCTTCGCCGGGCAGGTGACGGGCGTGGAAGGCTATGTCGAAAGCGCCGCTATCGGGCTTCTGGCGGGACGCTTCGCGGCCGCCGGACTTCTGGGCCGGCCGCACGATCCGCCGCCGCCCACAACCGCGTTCGGCGCGCTGCTGTCACACATCACCGGCGGCGCGGATGCCCGCACCTTCCAGCCCATGAACGTGAATTTCGGTCTTTTTCCCGAGCTGCCGAAAACCGCGCGGATCCGCGGAAAAGACCGCAAGCAGGCCATGAGCGCGCGCGCGCTGCGCGACCTGGCCGCCTGGCTGGGCCAAAAAGAAGCTGCCGAATAGGGCAGAAACCGGCTAGGCTTCCATACGTTTTCGAAAGACAGCGTATGGAACCGAGCATGGACATTCCCCTGGAGATTTCCTTCCACAATGTGGACCCATCCGACGCGCTGAAGACGGCGGTGGAAGAACATGTGAAGCGGCTGGAACAGTTTCACGACCACATCATCGGCTGCCGCGTGGTGATCGAACTGCCGCACAAGACCCAGAAGGCCAGCGGCAACCAGCCCGACGTGCACATCGTGGTGCGCGTGCCGGGCAAGGAGATCGTGGTCAGCCGCGAACTGATGCACAACGGGCACAAGAAGGCGGCCACCGATTGCTATGCGGTGCTGGACAACGCCTTCTCGGTCGCCGCCCAGCAACTCAGGGCCTATCGCCGCGTGTTGCATGGCGACGTGAAATACAAGAGCGGCGAGGTCCGCGGCACCTCGGGCGGAAGCGGCCTATAGCCTTCCCTTCATCGCGGCGTAAAGCAGCGCCATCTGCCGGCGATGGATGGGCACGTCGCGGCCCGTGGTGAGACGGCGCAGATAGACCGGCACCAGCGCGGCCGGCAGGATTGCGGCCAGCGCGGCGCCGGGCTTCGCGCCCTGGCGCGCGGCCAGGAAATGTTCTTTCGCCTTCAGCGCCGTCTGCCGCAGGGCGGCGATGCGGCGTGCGTCATCCATCGGCAGATGGAAGAATTCCTCCGGCGCGACATGGAGCGCGGAAAGCAGATCGAGCGGCAGGTACAGCTTGTGGCGGCTGCTGTGGAACGGCAGCGCGCGCAGCAGGCCCGCAAGGCCATAGGCCAGGCCCGCCTCGCGCAGCGTTGCGGCCGCCCCGCCGCCCAGGATCTGCGCCGCCAGCCGCATCAGCGCGCCGCTGGTTGCGTCCACATACCTTTCCAGGTCCGCAAAGCCCGCGAAGCGGTCGGCGCTGGAATCGAAAGCCCGCGCGGCGACGATGGATTCCAGGCCGGCCAGCGCCAGATGCTTTTCCGCCAGCAGCGCCGCGAGCCCGCGCGCCACGTCGTGATTGCGCGGCGCCCCCCGCGATGCGCCTTCCGCCGTTTCGCGCCACCATTCCAGGCGAATGGCGCCCAGCATGGGCTCGCGCACCGTCTCGGCCACGCGCGCCACTTCGGCATTGAAGGCATAAAGCGCGAACAGGAACGGCCGGTCGGCTTCCGGCGCGAACAGCGCGGCGAAATAGCGGTCGGGATCGGCGGCGCGCACCGATGCGGCCAGGCGGTTTGCCAGAGCCATGTCCATCGCGCGTCCATTCCTTCCAGACGAAAAGGGCCGCCCGGCGCCATCCGGGCGGCCCTTCCTAGGCGCTATCGCGGCTTCAGTACAGGTGCCCCGCCGCGACCATGCTGAACAGCATGGGGATGGACAAAAGCGTATTGGTGCGGCTGAAGATCATCGCGGTTTTCGCGGCGGCGGCCTTGTCCGCGGCCGGAAGATCGGCATATCCGCCGCCGATGTTCAGCGCCTTCTGCTGGCTGGGCCAGATCACGAACCAGACGTTGAACCACATGATCGTGCCCAGCCACATGCCGATGCCGATGGCCAGGTATTTCGGCACCACCGGCCAGCCCGCCGCCCCTTCGCTGAAATCCAGCGTATAGGCTTCCAGCAGATAGTGGTTGCGCAGCGCCAGCACGATGCCGAAGAAGATCGTGCCCATCGCGCCCCAGCGGAACCAGAACAGGGCAGCCGGCGCGATATAGCCGCTGACGCCCTTCTTCAGTTCGTCCGGCACCCTGGGCATGGTGGGGATCTGCACGAAATTGAAATACCACAGCAGGCCGATCCACATCACGCCGCAGACGATGTGCAGCCAGCGCAGCGTGAACAGTTCGAATGCCGGGCCGTCGAAACCCTGGATGCCGCAATAGACGCCGACCAGAAGAATGGCGAGCACGAAGCCCGCGATCACCACATTGCGAAGACTTCCGAGAAACGCAGCCATGTGACCCCTCCCTCAGATTCGAGGCGGGGATTCTAACGCAAGGCCCGGCCGGCCGGAACCGGCGCCTAGATGACGAGGGTCCGGGGACGGGCGGTGTTGATCCAGGCGATCACGATCAGCCGCGTCACCATCACCGCCGTGAAGAAGGAGGTGACAATGCCCACGCCCAGCGCCACGGCGAAGCCCTTGACCGGGCCGGTGCCCAGTTCGAACAGGATCAGCGAGGCGATCAGATGGGTCATGTTGGCGTCGATGATGGTGGCCATGGCGCGCCGGAAGCCGGTGTCGATCGAGGCCAGCATGGAGCGGCCGTTGCGCTGTTCCTCGCGGATGCGCTCATAGATCAGGACGTTGGCGTCCACCGCCATGCCCATGGTCAGCACGATGCCCGCTATGCCCGGCAGCGTCAGCGTCGCCCCGAAAAGCGTCAGCGCCGCCAGCAGCAGGACGACGTTGAGCGTGAGCGCGACGTCGGCGAACAGGCCGAACAGGCCATAGCGCAGGATCATGAACAGCGCCACGGCGGCCAGGCCAGCGATGGCCGAATAGCGGCCGGCCTTCACCGAGTCCGCGCCCATTTCCGCGCCCACGGTGCGTTCTTCCAGGATCTTAAGCGGCGCCGGCAGGGCGCCCGCACGCAACAGGATGGCGAGGTTGTTGGCGGTCTGGGTGGTGAAGCTGCCGCTGATCGAAGCGGTCCCGCCCAGGATCGGCTCGCGGATCACCGGCGCCGACAGGACCTGCTTGTCCAGCACGATGGCGAAGCGATGGCCGGTGAACTCCTTGGTGATGTCGCCGAACTGGCGCGCGCCCACGCTGTCGAAGCGCAGGATGACTTCCGGCTCGCCCGTCTGCTGGTTGAAGCCCGAACTGGCGTCGGTCAGCCGGTCGCCCGACACCATCACGCGCCGCTGCACCACGATCTTGGGCAGCGGGACATTCTTGTTCTCGCTGAGCTGCGGCAGGATGTCGTCGCCGATGGGGGCGACGGTGGCGTTGGGATTGGCCTGCTCGTCCACCATCTGAAACGTCATCTTGGCGGTCTTGCCCAGGATCTGCTTGAGCTGGGTGGGATCCTGCAGGCCCGGCACCTGCACCAGGATGCGTTCCTCGCCGGAACGTTCGATGGTGGGCTCGCGCGTGCCCAGCTCATCGATGCGCCGGCGCACCACCTCGACCGACTGGTCCAGCACCTGCTGGCGCGTGAGGGTCTTGAACGCGTCGGTCATGTGCAGGGTGAAGACGCCATTGCCCGGCTCGGCCATGTCATACTGCTTGCCGCCGACGGAAAGCACCGAGCTGGAGACGCTGGGATTGATGGTCTGCAGGAGGTTGCGCGCCTCGTCCAGGCGCGCGGGATCGGTCACGCGCACCGAAACCGTGTCGCCTTTGGCATTGAGGTCGGTGAGCGGGATATGGGCCTTGCGGAAGGCGGCGCGGATGTCGCCGATCATCGATTCGGCGCGGTCGCGCGTGACCTGATCCAGGTCCACCTGCAGGAGCAGGTAGGAGCCGCCCTGCAGGTCGAGGCCGAGGTTGACGGCGTTGCTGGGCAGCCAGCCGGGAATCCGGGCGCGCACATTGTCGGACAGCGCGTTGGGCAATGCGATCAGAATGCCGCCGACCACGACGATCAGCGTAAGAAGACGCGACCAGAGAGGAACCTGCAGCACGGGTTATTCCTTGCCTGCCTTGTCGCCCGGCTGCCCGCCGGACTTCTCCACCGGCTGGCCCTTGGCGCGCACGTCCGAGAGCGTCGCCTTCAGCACCCGCACCTGCACATTATCGGCGATCTCGATCGTGATCTCGGGGTCGTCCTTGGCCGTCGCCTTGACCACCCGGCCCAGGATGCCGCCCGCCGTCACCACCGTGTCGCCGCGGCGCAGATTGTCGACCATGGTACGCAGCTGTTTGGCGCGCTGGCTTTGCGGCCGCCAGAGAAGAAAGTAGAAGATCGCGATCATCGGCAGCGCGAGAGTCAGCGTCTGGAACATCGGATCGTTCATGTTCATGGTGCGCAAAGCTTTGTTTGAGGATGCGGGCGGACTATAGCGGCCCGGCCCTCCTTTGCAACCGTGCAGAATCAAGGGGTTAGCATGACAGACAGGACGGGCGGAGAGCCCCGGAGCGCCGAAGCGGCTTGGCTCGCGCGGATCGCGGAGGCGCTGGAGCGGCTGGCGCCGCATCCCCTGGGCGCAAGCCTTCCTCCGGGGGACGCCTTTGTGTGGGAGCCCGCGCAGGGCGGGCTGGTGGCGGTGCCGCACGTCGCCCATGTCGATCTGTCGCTGCTCAAGGGCGTGGAAAGCCAGCGCGACACGCTTCTGGCGAACACGCAGCGTTTCGCCGCCGGGCTGCCGGCCAACAACGCGCTTCTGTGGGGCGCGCGCGGGATGGGCAAGAGCTCGCTGGTCAAGGCGGTGCACGAGGAAGTCAATCGCGAGCGCGAGGGCGATGCGCGGCTGGTGCTGATCGAGATCCATCGCGAGGACATAGACACCCTGCCGCAGCTGCTGCGCATCCTGCGTGCGGAGGTGCGGCGCGTGGTGCTGTATTGCGACGACCTTTCCTTCGACAAGGACGACACCAGCTACAAGTCGCTCAAGGCGGCGCTGGAAGGCGGCATCGAAGGCCGGCCCGCCAACACCATCTTCTATGCGACCTCCAACCGTCGCCACCTGATGCCGCGCGACCTGGTGGACAATGAACGCGGCACCGCCATCAATCCGAGCGAAGCGGTGGAAGAGAAGGTCTCGCTGTCGGACCGCTTCGGTCTGTGGCTGGGCTTCCACCACTGCGGCCAGGACGAATATCTCGCCATGATCGAAGGCTATGTGGCTTTCTATGGCCTGAAGATTTCCGGCGAGGACTTGCGCCGGCGCGCGCTGGCCTGGGCGATGGGCCGCGGCGGACGGTCGGGCCGCGTCGCCTGGCAGTTCATTCAAGACCTGGCGGGCGAACTGGGGCAGACGCTTTAGGGCCCGGCCATGACGGCAGAGCTAGTTCGACGCCGTCGCCGATGACAGCAATGTGCGCGGATTGACCGGCGTGGTGTTCGAGCGGATCTCGAAATGCAGCTGCGGGCTCGTCACGTCGCCGGTCTGGCCGACATAGCCGATCACCTGCCCCTTGGTCACGGCATCGCCGCGATTGACGATCAGCCGTTCGGCATGGGCATAAGCCGTCGTATAGCCGCCCGAATGTTTCACCAGTACCAGGTTGCCGTAACCCTTCAGCTCGTCGCCCGCATAGGTGACGGTGCCCGAGGCCGCGGCGTGGATCGGCGTATCCTTGGCGGCGGCGATATTGATGCCGTCATTCTTTCCGCCGTTGGCGGTGGAGCCGAAATCGGAAACCACCCGGCCGTTGACCGGCCAGACGAAGGCAGGCGCATCGATGGGCGCAAGAGGCTGCGAGGTCACCTGCGACTGCGCGCGAGGGGCGGGCGCGGGCGTACTCAGGCGGGCGGGCGCCTGGCTGGCGCGCGATTCCTGGTAGGTATAGGTGCTGGCGCGCGGCGGCGCCGAGGCGACGCGGCTGGGCCTTCTGTCGTTGACGCCCCATTCCAGCTGCGTACGCGGCGAATCGGGCATGCAGCCCGCCGCCACCGGCAAAATGAGCGCGGCAAGCGCCGCCCGGGAAACCGTGGAAATTCTGCTGACCATGAGATGTGCCTTCTGCACCGACTCAGCCCCGATCATGGCGGCCAAAAAGTTTAGAAGGTTTTAACCAAGGTAACCTGTGATAACCTTGGGAAAGTTCCCTTTTAACTTTTCGTTAAGACTTTCCCAGCGTCCCGCGCAGTTTTTCCAGCACCGCCGCCTCTGTCAGGTTGAGATGCAGAGGGGTCACCGCGATGCGGCCCGCATAAACCGCGCCCAGATCGCTGTCGGACGGGGGCGAAGCGCGGCGGCGGCGTAGGCCGATCCAGTAATAGGCGCGCTGGCGGGCATCGATGCGCTCCTCGATCTCGGTGGACTGGAGGTCGTATTTGCCTTGCGGCACCACGGCGACGCCTTTCACCTCCTCCGCCGGACAGCCGGGAAAATTGACGTTCATCAGTGTGCCCTTGGGCCAACCCGCTTCGACCAGCCGGCGCACCAGCGCCGGGCCGTGCGCCTCGCCCGCGGACCAGTCGATCGCGTTGCGCGCACCTTCCTCATGGGCCTGCGACAGGGCGATGGAGTCGATGCCCAGCGCGCAGCCTTCCATCGCGCCCGCGATGGTGCCGGAATACGTCACGTCGTCGGCCAGGTTCGAGCCCCAGTTGACGCCCGACAGGACCAGCGTGGGCGGATTGTCTTTCAGCAGGTGCAGGCAGGCCATCATCACACAGTCGGTGGGCGTGCCGCTGACGGCGAAGCGGCGCTTGCCGAGGGCTCGCAAGCGCAGCGGCGCGGCCAGCGTGAGCGAATGAGAGGCGCCGGACTGTTCATTCTCCGGCGCCACCACCCACACATCGTCGCTGAGGCTTCGCGCGATGCGTTCGGCCACATCCAGGCCGGGCGAATGGATGCCATCGTCGTTGGTGACAAGAATGCGGTGCCTGGTCATCCGGCCTTGCTGATCTTTTGACTGCCGCCCATGTAGGGCACCAGCGCATCGGGAACGGCCACGCTGCCGTCCTCCTGCTGGTAGTTCTCTAGGATGGCGACCATGGTGCGGCCCACCGCCAGGCCCGAGCCGTTGAGCGTGTGCACTGGACCCTTCACCTTGCCTTCCGCGTTGCGGTAGCGGGTGTTCATGCGCCGCGCCTGGAAATCGCCGCAGTTGGAGCAGGAGGAGATTTCGCGATAGGCGTTCTGGCCCGGCAGCCACACTTCGATGTCATAGGTTTTCCTGGCGGAAAAGCCCATGTCGCCGGTGCAGAGCGTGACCACGCGGTGCGCGAGATCGAGCTTCTTCAGGATTTCCTGCGCCGCGTCGGTCATGTGCTCATGCTCGGCGTTCGACTGGTCGGGCGTGGTGATGGAGACCAGTTCGACTTTCGAGAACTGGTGCATGCGGATCATGCCGCGCGTGTCCTTGCCCGCCGCGCCCGCTTCGGCCCGGAAGCAGGGCGTGAAGGCGGTGAAGCGCAGCGGCAGTTCGGCTTCGTTCAGGATTTCATCCGCGACATAGTTGGTCAGCGGGACTTCGGCGGTGGGGATGAGCCAGTATGGATCCTCACGCGTCGTGCGGAAGAGATCGTCCTCAAACTTGGGCAACTGCCCCGTGCCGAACATCGCCTGATCGCGCACCAGAACCGGCGGCGCGATTTCGGTATAGCCGAACTGCTGCGTATGGATGTCCAGCATGAAGGCGGCCAGCGCGCGTTCCAGCCGCGCCAGATCGCCCTTGAGATAGACGAAGCGCGCGCCAGACACCTTGGCCGCGCGCTCGAAATCCATCAGACCCAGCGCCTCGCCGATCTCGAAATGCTGTTTGGGGGCGTTCAACCCCGGCGGCTTGCCGAACGCGCGCGCCGCCACCGGGACATTGCCGTCCTCATCCACGCCATCGGGCACGTCGTCGGCCGGGATGTTGGGGATCACTGCCAGCGCGTCGCGCAGGTCCTGTTCCGATTCGCGCTGCCGCTGCTCACCCTGCTGGATGTCTTCTTTCAGCCCCGCCACTTCGGCCATCAGGGCCGCGGCCTGTGCGTCATCCTTCCTGGCCTTGGCCTGGCCGATCAGCTTCGAGGCCTCGTTCCGCCGCGCCTGTTTGGTCTGCAGCGACACCAGCAGTTCGCGCAGCGCCTTGTCCTTCGCCAGCAGCGAATCCGTGACCGCCTGTGCGTCCGCCATGTTGCGGCGCGTCAGTCCGCGCACGAAAGCCGCCGGATCGTCACGAATGATCTTGATGTCGTGCATGCATCCTCAGGTAGCGAAAGCGCGGGCCCAGGGTAAAAGAATCGGCCGCCTGCCCGGTCATGCCATGGGGCGCAGGCCCTGGTCAAAACGTCATCGAATGGCGGGAAAAGCCCGCCAAAACTGCCTAATGGAAACTTAAGCCCCGCGGAACAATTCGGTCCCGCCGTGAAACCACGCCGCAACCCGGCCGTGCGTAACATTATACCGAACCGAGGGGGTGCCGGGGTGGGCCGACATTCGCAAAAGACCATAGCTGCGTCCGTGAGGAATGGCCTGGACGCGCTCGACCGCCGGTTGTCGCAACTGGGCCGCTTCGGTTCGGTGGCGGCCCTGACCGCCCTGACGGTGCTGGTCGCCGGGCCCCTGCACATTCTGGTGCGCCTGGTGGAAGGTCTGCCGGTCCGCTCCATGTCGCTCTGCAACATCGCGTTCGAGGTCGCCGTGGTGGCGGGGCCCATCATCTTCTATGCCCGCGAGGTGATTGCGGAACTGAAGCATTCGCGCGCGCGGCTGAACGAGATGTCGCGGCGCCTGGCCTTTTCGGTCGAGCAGGCCGAAAGCGCGAGCCGCGCCAAGTCCGCGTTCCTGGCGAACATGAGCCACGAGCTGCGCACGCCGCTGAACGCCATCATGGGCTTTTCAGAGGTGATGAAGGAGCAGCATCTGGGCCCGATGCACAATCCGCGCTATCTGGGCTATGCCAGCGACATCCATGCCAGCGGCCGCTACCTGCTGGGCATCATCGACGACATCCTCGACCTTTCGAAGATCGAAGCCGGCAAGATGTCGCTGGAGGGCGCCGAGGAATTCCCGCTGCGCCAGGCGCTGGAAGGTTCGCTGGGCATCTGCACCGCGCTGGGCAACAAGTTCGGCGTGCGCATCGAAACCGACCTGCCGCCGGAAAGCGTGCGGCTGCTGGCGGTGGAGCGCATGATCCGCCAGATCATGATCAACCTGGTGGGCAACGCCATCAAGTTCACGCCCGCGGGCGGCTATGTGGAGATCGGCGGCGAGGCCGCCCCCGACGGCGGCTATGTGGTGACGGTGCGGGACAACGGCATCGGCATGAGCGAGGACGACCTCGCCCGGGCGCTGACGCCGTTCGGCCAAGCCGAGAACAAGATGACGGCGCGGCACAAGGGCACGGGGCTGGGCCTGCCGCTGGCCAAGGCAATGCTGGAACTGCATGGCGGCACGCTGGCGATGCAGAGCGCGCCCGGGCTCGGCACGCTGGTCCGGCTGCATTTCCCCGCGGCCCGCATCTTCCGCGGCCAGAACGCGGCGGCGGCCTAGGCCGTCGTCAGGTCGCGCGCGGCGCGTTCGGCGTCTTCCTTGGCGCGGTTGCGCTCGATAAGGACGACGCTGACGATCGAGATTTCGTAAAGCGCCACCAGCGGGAAGGCCAGCGCCAGCATCGAGAAAGCGTCGGGCGGCGTGAACACCGCGGCGATGCCGAACAGCCCCACATAGGCATAGCGGCGCACGTCCTTCAGGCCCTTGCTGGTGACGATCCCGACCTTGCCCAGCAGCGACAGCAGCACCGGAAGCTGGAACGCCAGCCCGAAAGCGAAGATCAGCGTCATCACATAATCGAGATAGTCCCCCACCTTGGCCTGCAGCTCGATCCCCATCGCGGTGGGCGAGCTGAGCGTCTGATAGCCCGTGAAGAACCGGATCGAGACCGGCAGCATCAGGTAATAGACAAAGGCCGCGCCGATGATGAACAGCACCGGTGTCCACAATAGGAACGGCAGGAAGGCCCGCCTTTCGTGGCGGTAGAGGCCGGGCGCCACGAAGATCCATATCTGCGCCGCGATCGCCGGGAAGCCCAGGCAGATGCCGCCGAACATGCCGATCTTGACGTTGGTGAAGAACACCTCGGTCAGGGCGGTATAGATCAGGTGATCGTTCGGCCGGCCCGCCAGCGCGTGATGCAGCGGCAGGGTCAGGAACTGGAAGATCGGCGTGGCGAAGGCGAAGCTGACCAGGAAGGCGATGGCGAAGGACACCAGCGCCCAGATGATGCGGACGCGCAGTTCCAGCAGGTGCTCCATCAGCGGCGCCTTGGTGGCTTCGAGCGCGGCTTCGTCTTCCGGGGTTGGCGTGATCACGGCTTGGGCGGCCCGCTGGCAGGCGTGGTTTCGAATTCTCCGCCGTGCGGCTCCCTGGTGGTGATCTCGAACTCGCCGCTGCGCGGCTCGGGCGTGCCTTCCAGCGGCGCGGCATCGGCGGCGGGCGTTCCGGCCGCCGTTTCAACCGGCCGGTTCACTTCCGCTTCCACGCCGGCGACGGTATCGGCGATCTCGCTCACCGGATTGTTCTTCTTGAGCGCCTCGATCTCCTTGCGCAGCTCGTCCAGTTCGGCCTGGCGCGCCATCTCGTCGAAGCTCCTGCGGAATTCGTTGGCCATGTTGCGCGCCTTGCCCGCCCACTTGCCGGCCATGTTCATCAGCCGCGGCAGGTCCTTGGGGCCGACCACGACCAGCGCCACGACCAGCAGGATCAGAATGTGCTGCCAGCTGAAGATGTCGAACATGACGATCGCCCCCCGCGCGATCCGGCGGCACGGGTCCTGAAGATAAAAGACAAGCGAACCGGGTCGCGCGGTGAAACAAGGTCCGTCGGGGTCAGACCGCGGTCTTGTCCTTTTCCTTGGCCTCGGCGTTGATCACCTTGGGATCATCCTTGCTTTCGGCCAAGCCCTTCTTGAAGCTGTTGATGCCCTTGCCGAAGTCGCCCATCAGGTCCGAGACCTTGCCGCGGCCGCCAAACAGCACCAGCGCGATCACCGCCAGGATCAGGATGTGCCAGACGCTGAACGTACCCATGACTACTCCTTAAGCCCTTGAGAGACTGAACATTTGGCCGCGCCTGTCGCCCCGGGACACGGCTCCCTGCACCCTTTAAAGCCCGTTGGCGGCGCCCGCGCAAGGGCGGGTTCCCGAGGGGGTGTTTCTCGCAACCGCAGCAGTTTCCTAGCCGCCGCTCCGGAACAGAAGGGGCGCGGTGTCGTAAAGGCCCCGCCGCCAGACCTTGTATTCATGCATCCCCGGAACGGTTTCAAAGGTCAGCTTCACGCCCAGGGATTTCAGCCGGTCGGCCAGCCGGCGGTCGGCCTCGTGCAGCACGTCCTGATCGCCCACCACGAAATGCAGCAGCCGCAGGTCTGCCCGCAGCGGGGCCGGATTGGCGAAGACATCCTTGCTGATGTCCATGAACTGGTCGTCGCCCGCGCTTTCCGCGCCCGCGCTCATCGGCACCAGCCAGTGGAAGACATCGGTATGACGCAGCCCGATGGTCACAGTCTGGATGCCGCCCTGCGACAGGCCGGACAGGGCGCGGTGGTCGGCATCGGCGATGGTCCGGAACCGCGCGTCGATGAAGGGAATGATGCCGGTCAGCAGGTCGATCTCGAATAGGTTGCCCGGATCGTAATTGGTCTGCTTTCCGGGCGGCGGGCGGAAACCTTCCATCTGCGAGGGCACCGGGCCCAGGCCCTCGCTGGGGCCGGAGCGCGCGCCCAGCGCCATCACCACGATCATGGGCGCGGCCTTGTGCGCGGCGATCAGATTGTCGAGGATCGTGTTGGCGCGGGCCTGCTCCATCCAGCTGTATTCGCAGCAATTGCCGCCATGCTGGAGATAGAGCACCGGATAGCGCCTCTTGCCTTCATCATAGCCGGGCGGGGTATAGACGCGCAGATAGCGCATCGAACCGGTCGCCCTGGAGTGATAGATCACCATGCGCACATCGCCATGGGGCACGTCCTGCGTGTCGTAATAGGCGGGCACGTTGCCGGGCACTTCGACCAGGTTCAGCCGGTTGCCGGGATCGGATGCGGCCACGCCGTCCACCATGTAGCCATAGTCGTAGATATCGGGCGCCAGCGGCCCCAGCGTGATGCTCCAGATCCCGTCCGCGCCGCGCGTCATGGGCAGCGTGGCGTCCAGCGAGCGCCAATGGGCCTTCGGTCCGATCACATGGCCGGAGAGGCGGACATCCTTCGCGTCCGGCGCGTTGAGCCGGAAGGTCACGCGGCGGTCGGCATGGATGACCGGCGAGATGACGGCGCGGACACGGCTGTAGTCGGCGCGCACGGGCGGCTGCGGGCCGCCATGTTCCATCGCATCCAGCCGCGCGCCGGCCGGCACCTGGGCGCTCGCGCCCGCACCGGTCAGCAGCAGGGCCAGAGCCGCGACAGGCATGGCCCGGCCCGTGACCAATCGCATGGTGAACTTCATGGACATCCCCTCCCCGCCGGAATCGTTTCCGGTCATTGGACGCCAACCTAGCCGCTGGGCGCATCCCGCGCACCGTATTTCGGCGGGGCGAAAGATAAGAATGGGGCGCCACCCCGCATGGCGAGGGGCGCCCCATTGGATGAAGACCAGAATAAAAGACCAGACTGGCTAGATATGCCGGCGCGGCGCGGTGTCGGCGGGCAGCGGCGCGCTGATCGCCTTGGACTGCGCGTTGCCGGCGGCCGGGCCGCAGTCGCCGGAGGTCTGCGACACGACTTGCGGTTTTGCGCCTTCACCCGCGCTGATGCGGACCGAGCGGGTGCAGAAACCGTTGCCGATGCTGATCGTCGTCACCGAATAGCTTTGCGTGCCCGCTGGCAGGGACTTCAGCGTCGCGCTGTCGAGCTCCGGCGCACCCGGCATGGCGGCCAGTTGGCGCGCCTGGCGAAGGGCCACGTCCATCTGGCGGTCCATCTCGGCGGCCATGCGGTCCATGTCGAACGACATCCGCTCCAGATCCGCAAAGGGCGACCACAGGCCGGCCGATCCGAAGGCGGACTGGCTGCGCACCATTTCGGGGGCCAGGAACCTGACCGTGGGCGCCACATCGCCGGTATATTCGATACGTTCCTGGCCACCGCCCGGCAGCGCGATGGTCAGGTGATGGGTGGTTTCCGCCAGCGCGGCCGTACCGGCCAGCGCCAGGATCGCCGCCCCTGCCGCAAGCAGTTTGGGCATCGGTTTCATCACAGTCTCCCAGAACAAGGCCCAGCCCGGAAAAAATCTAGCGCCGCTGCCGGAACGTTCAAGAAAAACGGGATTAAATCGATGTGGGGATCGTGGCGCCAATGTGGCGCCGTTCCCTAGCCGACGAGTATCTCGCCCTTGCGCCCCAGCGCATCCGCCAGCACGCCCAGCCGCTTCTGCACCGGCTCGCCCGCGATCGCCTCGCGCCGCCCGGGCACTTCCAGAATGACCTTCGACGGGGTCATGCGCAGCCGGTAATGGGAGAATTCGCCCGCCGCGCTGGCCGACAGCGAAAAGGCGAACCGCCAGACCAGGCCCAGCACCAGCGCGCGCTTTTCGTCTTCCCTGTCGAGCAGTCCCGTCAGCGCGAGCGCCTGCGGCACGTCTTCATCGCCGGAATAGCGGTGGAACAGCGAGGCCGCGATCAGCGCGCGCTCGCGGTGGCTGGCGCCCGCGAACGGGGCCGTCAGCACCTGCGAATAGGCGCCCAGCGCGCGGTCGTCGGGATGGCGCCGCCAGCCCACATCGGAGAAATAAGCGCTGGCCTCGCGCACCCGCGCCATCCCCGCGCTCTCCCCGTCGAACAGCGGCTGGGTCCAGCGCAGCATCTCTTCGGCATGGGCCGGCACGCGCGCATCGCGCGCATTGGCGGCGCGGGCGAATTCCACCAGCGGGTCCTTGGCGCGCTCCTCCGGGCCCAGCCGGGCGTAGAGCAGCCCTTCGCGCAGGCCATAGGCCGAGATCACCACCTCCCGGATGTCGCTCTGCTCCAGCAGCCGTTCCAGCACCACCGCGCCGTAGGGCAGGCTTTCGGCGCGGCGCTTGGAGACCACCTTGATCTTGCGCACGCTGTCCTTCGACAGGCCCGCCAGCACCCGGCACAGCCGCAGCGCCCGGCCGCGCGGAATCGCATATTGCTGCAGCACATGGAGCGGATAGTTCTGCTCTTCCATGTCCACCCGCGCGAAGCTGCGCCAGATGCCGCCCACGGCATAAAGCGCCGGAGCCGAAAGGCCGGAGAGGGCCTTGAGCCCCTTGTCCACGATGTCGCGCGCCCGGTCGTGATCGCCCTTGGCCTGGTCCATCAGCCGCAAGGGCCCGAACGGCAGCGTATAGGCATCGCCCGTCCGCCCGCCCTTGACCGACACCATGTCGAGGCTGCCCCCGCCCAGGTCGGCCACCAGCCCGTCGGCGTCGGGAATCCCCGCCACCACGCCTTCAGCCGCGATGCGCGCTTCGTCCTCGCCCGCCAGGATGCGGATCGGCCCGCCCCAGGCGCGCTCGGCACGGGCGATGAATTCGGCGCCGTTGCTGGCGTCGCGGGCCGCCGCCGTGGCCACCGCCTCGCGCACGCCGGCATTCAGGCCGTCGGCGATCAGGCGGAAGCGCGCCAGCGCCTCCAGCGCGGCGTCACAGCCTTCGGCATTGAGCCGGCCGGTGGACACCATGTCGCGGCCGATGGCGCAGATGGACTTTTCGTTCTGGAGCGTGGCGGCGACGCGGCTGGAGCTTTCATAGACCACCAGGCGCACGGAATTGGAGCCGATATCGACGATCGCCACGGGCCCACGCGGTTTCGCGCCGGCGCGCGGGGCGCTGCGAAGATCGGACAGGACGGAAGACACGCGCTAGCTCCGGCGTTTGTCCGGATTCTGCATCCTGAGCGCGCGGCCGCGGCCTGAAAGCGAGGGGTTGGTCATGAAGTAGGTATGCGCGGAGAAAGCATCGCCGTCCTCGGAATGAGAATCACGGACATAGCGCCCGTCCGGTCCCATATACCAGCTTTGCGCCTGATCTTTCAGTTGCGCCACCATGATCTGGTCCAGGACCTGCTGATGGACGGTGGGATTTTCGACGGGAACCAGGGTTTCCACCCGCCGGTCCAGGTTCCGCGGCATCCAGTCGGCCGAGGAAATGAACACCTTGGCGTCCTTGTGCGGCAGGCCGTTGCCGTTGCCGAAGCAGACGATGCGCCCATGTTCCAGGAAACGGCCCACGATGCTCTTGACGCGGATATTCTCGGAAAGGCCGGGCACGCCGGGCCTGAGGCAGCAGATGCCGCGCACGATCATCTCGATCTTAACGCCCGCCTGGCTGGCGCGGTAAAGGCCGTCGATCATCGCCGGGTCCACCAGCGAATTGAGCTTCACCCAGATCGCGGCGGGCCGGCCGGCACGGGCATGCATGATCTCCTGCTGGATGTTCTCGATCAGCCGGCCGCGCAGGCTGAAGGGCGACATGGCGAGCTTTTCCAGCGCGGTGGGCTCGGCATAGCCGGTGATGAAGTTGAACAGCTGCGCGGCGTCGCGCCCCAGCGCCGGATCGGCGCTGAACAGCGACAGGTCGGTGTAAACCTTGGCCGTGTTGGGATGATAGTTGCCCGTGCCGAAATGGCAGTAGGTGTGGAGCTGGCCCTGCTCGCGCCGCACCACCAGGCTGACCTTGGCGTGGGTCTTGAGCGTGACGAAGCCATAGACCACCTGCACGCCGGCCCGTTCCAGGTCGCGCGCCCATTTGATGTTGGCGGCTTCGTCGAAACGGGCCTTGAGTTCCACCAGCGCGGTGACCGACTTGCCCAGTTCCGCCGCCTCGATCAGCGCCGAGACGATGGGGCTGTCGGACGAGGTGCGGTAGAGCGTCTGCTTGATCGCCACCACGTCGGGATCGGCGGCGGCCTGGCGCAGGAACTGCACCACCGTGTCGAAACTCTCGAAGGGATGGTGGACGATCAGGTCCTTTTCGCGGATCGCGGCGAAACAGTCCCCGCCGTGATCGCGGATGCGCTCGGGAAAGCGGGCGATATAGGGCTTGAACTGAAGGTCGGGACGTTCGGGCAGGATCAGCTTGGACAGGTCCGACAGGCCCATCAGATTCTCGATGATCACGATCTCGGAATCGTCCAGGTCCAGATGCCCGGCGATGAACTGGCGCAGGGGCGCCGGCATCGAGGCGCTGCACTTCATGTGGATCACGCTGCCGCGCCTGCGGCGCTTGAGCAGCGTCTCGAACAGCAGCACCAGGTCCTCGGCCTCTTCCTCCACTTCCACGTCGCTGTCGCGCAGCAGGCGGAACATGCCCCAGCCGGACACGGTGTGGCCGGGAAAGAGCCGGTCGAAATAGAGCGCGATCACATGCTCCAGCGGAATGAAGCGCACCTCCCGCGGAGAGACGGGCTGTTCGGCGTCGGGCAGGCGGATGAAGCGGCGCAGCTGCGGCGGCACCGGGATCAGGGCCGAGAATTCCTTGCCGTCGCGCATGTTCCTGAGCGAAAGCGCGATGGTGAAACCCAGATTGGGGATGAAGGGGAAAGGATGCGCCGGGTCGATCGCCAGCGGCGTCAGCACCGGAAATATCTGTTCGGCGAACTGGGCATCGAGATAGCTGCGGTCGCGCGGGCCGATCTCCTCGCCCGTCACCACGCTGATGCCCTCGTTGCGCAGCTCGGCATGGAGCGTGCTCCAGATAGCCTGCTGGTCGGCGATCAGGGCGCGCGCCGTCTCGTCCACCTTGGCGAGCTGCTCGGCGGGCGTCAGCCCGTCGGCGCTGGGCGTGGCCACGCCCGCGCGCACCATGCCCATCAGCCCCGCGACGCGCACCATGTAGAACTCGTCGAGGTTGGAGGCGGAGATGGAAAGGAACCGCACCCGCTCGAACAGGGGATGGCGGCGGTTCTGCGCCTCCTCGATCACGCGGCGGTTGAAGGCCAGCCACGATAGTTCGCGGTTGACGAAACGCTCCGGCGACGCGGGATCGAAGGAGACATTCGCGCCCTGGTGGGCCAGCGACACCACCTCGTCGGTCGGCACCTCGGCAGCGTTTATGACATCATCATTGGCCACTGCGGCCGGCTGGCTGGGGCTTGGCGAGGACATGGCCCAAGCTAGCCGGAATACGTGAAATAGTCATGACAAAACGATCAGGGGGCCGGCGGGTCCGCCAGCAAGTCCCTGATAAGACTCAGGTTTACGGGCCTCTTGCGCGCAAGCGCCAGGGCGTCGGCACGGGCCACGAAATCGCGGATCGCCGCCGGCGAACGCTCCAGCTTGCGGATCATATGGTCCACGACATTCTCCGGCACCGTGAGCTGGCGGTCGGCGAATAGCTTGACCGCCAGCCCCATCAGCAGGGCATCGTCCGGCGCCCAGAGCGCGAAGCTGAGGAGCGCGCGCGTGCGCGACACAAGATCGGGCAGCGCGACCGGCCATTCGGAGGGCGGCGCATGCGCGGTCAGCAGCAGCGGCGCGCCCCGCTCCAGAAGCGCGAAGAGCGGCGCTTCGCAGACGCCTGCCGCCACATTCTCGACCACCAGCGCGCCGTCCGGCACACCGGCTTCCAGCGCGGCGGCCTCGATCACCCGGGCTCCCGCGCGCTCCGCCCAGACGGCCGCCAGGTGCGACTTGCCGGAAGCCGGCGGGCCGTACAGCACCGCCGCGGGCGCGGGCCAGCCCGGAAAGGAATCGATGAAGGCGACCGCGCGCGCGTTGCCCGGCGCGACGATGAAATCGGCGCGGCCCTGGGCGCTGCGCGTTTCCAGGGGCAGGACGAGCTGCGTCATGACGCGGTACGGCCCCAGGCGAAGAAGCCACGCGCCAGAAGGCCGGCATAGGCCGCGCCCGACAGCAACGTGAACAGTCCGCAGGCCCAGGCCGCCCCTGTGGCAAGGCGCGGCGCCTCAAGGTCGAAGGCCAGCAGCAGAAGCAGGATGAAGACATAAAGCACCTGGGCGGCCGTGGTGATCTTGCCCAGCAGCAGCGGTTCCTGCCGCACCGGAAGGCCCAGCAGCCGCACCAGCAGCCAGCCGCCCGCGATCGCCGCATCGCGCGCCGCCACCAGCATCACCAGCCATGCGGGCGCAGCGCCGATCGCCAGCAGCGCGATGAAGCAGAACAGCATCAGCAGCTTGTCGGCCACGGGGTCCAGCCAGGCGCCGAAGCGCGAGATCGCGCCCCAGTGCCGGGCGATGAAGCCGTCCAGCCCGTCGCTGGCGCCCGCCAGCGCGAACACGCACAACGCCGCCGTGTCGCGGCCGCTCACGATCAGCCAGGCCGCGAACGGCGCCGCCAGAAGCCGCAGCGCCGAAAGCAGGTTCGGCAGGTGCCGGATCATTGGTTGGCGGCGAGCATCCATTGCCCGCCGCCGCGGCTGGAAAGCGCAAGCCCCGCCCCCGCCAGCGCATCCCGCAGCTGGTCCGCGCCGCCGATATAGGCGATGACGATGCGCGCATATCCCATGTCCATCGCCGTGACCGTCACCCCCGTCACATTGCCGATGCCGGCAAGCCGCGACTGGATTTCGCCCCACTGTGCCAGGCTGGCGATACGCACATCGACGGCCAGCTTGCCGCGCTGGCTGTAATCGACCGCGGCGCGCGACTTCCACATGTCCTCGATGGCGCGCACGGCCGCCTGCGCGGCCACGGGATAGGTGGTGCCGACCGTCTGCAGCACCGGCACGTCCACGCTGGTCTTGGCCGGGGCCCCGCTGGCGCCCAGGCGGCGGATGTTCACCGTCATCTTTCCGTTGGCATAGACCGCCTGCACCAGCGCGACTTCGCCGACGCGGTTCTTCGCGGCCACCGCCGACACGTCGTTCCAGCCTGCCGTGTCGAAATTCAGCGCCGACAGGGCCGCGTCATCCTCCGGCGCGGAAACCTGGAACGGCACCATGCTGTCGCGGAAGGCCGGACTCATCAGCGCCTGCGCCCAGGGACCGTGGCTGACCCCCGGCGACATGGGGATCACCAGGATGCGCCGCGCGGCGGACTGCGCATAGGCGATCTGGGCGGCGCGCAGCACGCCCTGCACCGCGGCCGGATTGAACATATAGGTGACGTCGGCGACATAGCGGGTGGTGGAGCGCCGCTCGTTGGCGATGTTGTAGCCGCGGCTGATGCGCATCAGGCCTGCCGGGTCCAGCGGCGGCTGGCGCGCCCAGTCGGCCTGGCGGGTCAGGCGGCGGTAGAGCACCTGGAAGGCCCGCGAGCGCCCCTGCGTGATGGCCGCGTTCAGGGCCTCGGTCGAAGAGGCGGCGGTCGCGTCCACATGGACGCCGGAGACCGTGTAGAGACTGTTTTCCTGGGCCCTTGCGGGCGCGCCGGCAAAGGCCGCCATGATGGCGATGGCGGACAGGATGGTGCGTGGGCTGAAGCGCATGGGGTGCCTGATCTGGGTAGGGGACTATACCGGCAGGGACGCGGGCGAGGAAAGACTCTGGTTTCTCTAACTACCGGGGAAAACTGACAAAATCACGGCAACGCCGCCGCCGCAATCCGGGAAGAATTCACACCCTGTGTGTCTTCGCCGCCACCGCCTTGCGCCTCCCTGCCCGGCTCTTTAAACGAGCCGCATGTCCAGCGACACGACCGACAAACAGTCAGGCCTGACCTATCGGCAGGCAGGGGTGGATATCGACGCGGGCGAGGCGCTGGTGGAGCGCATCGCCCCAGCCGCGCGGGCGACCCGGCGGCGCGGCGCCGATGCCGACCTGGGCGGCTTTGGCGGGCTGTTCGACCTCAAGGCTGCCGGCTTCAAGGACCCCATCCTGGTGTCGGGCACCGACGGGGTGGGCACCAAGCTCAAGCTGGCCATCGACATGCGCAGTTTCGACGGCATCGGCCAGGACCTGGTCGCCATGTGCGTCAACGACATCGTGGTGCAGGGCGCCGAGCCGCTGTTCTTCCTGGATTACTACGCGACCGGCCGGCTGGAGGTGGATGCCGCCGCCCGGGTGATCGAGGGCATCGCGCGCGCCTGCAAGGAAAGCGGCTGCGCGCTGATCGGCGGGGAGACGGCGGAGATGCCGGGCCTTTACGCCAAGGGCGATTTCGACCTGGCGGGATTCGCCGTGGGCGCGGTGGAGCGCGCGGCCGTGCTGCCGAAGACCGAAGCCATGCGTGCGGGCGACGTGCTGATCGGGGTTGCGTCGAGCGGGGTTCATTCCAACGGCTATTCGCTGGTGCGCAAGGTGGTGGAGAAAAGCGGCCTGGCGCTGGACGCCGGCGCGCCCTTTGCCCCCGACAGGACTCTTGGCGAGGCGCTGCTGACGCCCACGCGCCTTTATGTACGCGCCGCGCT
The DNA here is from genome assembly GCA_035547015.1 of Rhizomicrobium sp. Classification (GTDB taxonomy): domain Bacteria; phylum Pseudomonadota; class Alphaproteobacteria; order Micropepsales; family Micropepsaceae; genus Rhizomicrobium. Next base: position 156,895 of record DASZVO010000013.1, read on the forward strand.
GGAGGCGATGCGCACCGGCGGGGTGAAGGGGCTGGCCCACATCACCGGTGGCGGCATCACCGACAATCTGCCGCGCTGCCTGCCCGAAGGATTGGACGCGGAAGTGGACCTTTCCGCCATCGCCGTGCCGCCCGTCTTCCGGTGGCTTGCGAAAGAGGGCGGCATCGCCGAAGCCGAGATGCTGCGCACCTTCAATTGCGGCATCGGCCTTGTCGCGGTGACGGACGAAAAACACGCCGGCCTGGTGATCGACGCGTTCCAGGGCGCGGGGGACCGCGCGGCGCGCATCGGGCGGCTGGTGCCCGGCGGCACCGAATCGAAAGTCATCTACCGCGGGGCATTGCAGCTTTGAAGCGCGTCGCCGTTCTGATTTCGGGCCGGGGCACCAATCTCCAGGCCCTGATCGATGCGATGGACGCCAGCTACAGCATCGTGCTGGTGATCTCCAACGTCGCGGAGGCGGGCGGGCTTGCGCGCGCGCACGGCGCCGGCATCGCCACGCTGGTGATCCCCCATGCCGGAAAGACGCGCGAGGCCTTCGACGCCGAGATGGACGCGGCGTTGCGCGCGGCGGGCGCCGACATCGTGGCGCTGGCCGGCTTCATGCGCATCCTGTCGGACGGCTTCGTGCGCGCCTGGGAGGGGCGGATGATCAACATCCATCCCTCGCTGCTGCCCGCCTACAAGGGCGCGCGCGTGCATGAGCGGGTGATCGCGGCGAAAGAGGCGGCCAGCGGGGCCAGCGTGCATTTCGTGGTGCCCGAACTGGACGCAGGGCCGGTGATCGCGCAGGCCAGCGTGCCCGTCCATCCCGACGATTCACCCGAAACGCTGGCCGCGCGGGTTCTGGAGGTCGAGCATGGCCTGTACCCCGAAGCACTCAAGCTGCTGGCCGCGGGCAAGGTGAGACTGGATAAGGGCCTGGCGGTCTTTACCTGACCCGAAGCGTCATTCCAGGCCGGCGATCTGTTCCGAAATCTCCCACAGCCGTTTGGCATCGGCGTCGTTCTGCGCTTCGGCGGTGGGGCGGGCGATCTTGCACTGGTAGAAATATTCGCCGGTGACGCCTTCGACGTCCGGCGAGGCGGCCAGATAGACGATGGTCTTCGCGCCTTCCTCGGGCGAGATCGCGCCGACCGGCTTGGCGATGCGCAGCAGCGCGCGCACGACACCGCCGCTCTCGTTGCCGAAGCGGGTGGCGACGAAGCCCGGATGCAGGCAGTTGGCGGTGACGCCGGCGGGCGCGCGGCGCGCCAGTTCGCGGTTGAACAGGATGTTGCACAGCTTGGACTTGCCGTAAACCGGAAAGCCCACATAGCCGCGGCGCGACTGGAGATCGTCGAAATCCAGCCGCGCGCCGCGATGGGCGTTGGAGGCCGTGCTGACGATGCGCGCGCCGGGCTGCAGCCGCGGCAGAAGCAGTTTCGTGACCACGAAATAGGCCATGTGGTTCAGGGCGAAGGTCATCTCCAGCCCGTCCGCCGTCTCGTGCCGCTTGTTGAACAGCGCGCCCGCATTGTTGATCAGGACGTCGATGCGCGGCTCATGCGCCAGTTCGCTTCCCACGCGCTTCATTTCCGCCAGCGTGGAAAGATCGGCGATGTGCACGGCATGGTCCGCGCCAGGATTGGCCTGTTTGAGTTTCGTCATCGTGGCATTGGCGCGCGCGGCATCGCGGGCGGTGAAGACGATGCGCGCGCCCTGCTGGGCCAGGCGGATCGCGGCAACCTCGCCGATACCGCTGGTCGCGCCCGTGATGACGACGGTCTTGCCCTGCATGTGAAAAAGGCTCCCGCGCTGGCGGGAGCCTTTTAGCATTTCAGGCGGGGGAAGGCGACCGGACGATGTCCTTCAACCGACGATGTCGAGGTCGCGGAAAAAGAACCGGATTTCGTTCGCGGCGGTTTCGGGCGCATCGGAACCATGGACCGAATTGGCCTCGATGCTTTCGGCGAATTCCTTGCGGATGGTGCCCGGTGCGGCGTTGGCCGGATTGGTCGCACCCATCACCTCGCGGTTCTTCGCGATGGCGTTCTCGCCTTCCAGCACCTGCACCACCACCGGACCGCTGGTCATGAATTCCACCAGGCTCTTGAAGAAGGGGCGTTCCCTGTGGACCGCATAGAAAGCTTCCGCGTCGGCGGTGGTCAGGCGGATGCGGCGGCTGGCCACCACGCGCAGGCCCGCATCCTCGAACTTGGCGATGATCTTGCCGGTGAGGTTGCGCCGGGTTGCATCCGGCTTGATGATCGAAAGGGTGCGCTCGACGGCCATGCGGGTCTCCGAAAGTGAAAGCGGCGGGGTTATGCAACGGCATTGCGCCAAGGGCAAGGCGGGCCTTGCTGGCGGGCCATGACAGGTTATAAGGCTGACCATGCTGGCCATCGAGAACATCGTCGTCCGGATCGCGGGGCGGGAAATCCTGTCCGGCGCGACCGCCAACTTGCCCGCCGGACGCCGGATCGGGCTGGTGGGGCGCAACGGCGCGGGCAAATCCACCCTGTTCAACGTGATCCTGGGCCGGTTGCACCCCGATGACGGCGATGTGAACTGGCCGTCCGCATGGCGGGTCGGCGCGGTGGCCCAGGAGGCCCCGGGCACCGATACCAGTCTGCTGGACACGGTGCTGGAAGCCGATACCGAGCGCACCCGCCTGCTGGCCGAAGCCGAGACGGAAACCGACGGCCACAGGCTGGGCGAGATCTATCATCGCCTGGACGCCGTCGATGCCTATACCGCGCCCGCGCGCGCCGCCGAGATCCTGGCGGGGCTGGGCTTTTCCGCCGAGGACCAGCTGCGCCCCTGCCGCGAATTCTCGGGCGGCTGGCGAATGCGCGTGGCGCTGGCGGCGGTGCTGTTCACCGCGCCCGACCTTCTGCTGCTGGACGAGCCCACCAACTATCTCGACCTGGAAGGCGTGCTGTGGCTGGAGAATTTCATCCAGCGCTATCGCGGCACCATCCTGATCGTCAGCCATGACCGCGACCTGCTCAACACGGCCTGCGAATTCATCCTGCACCTGGAGCGCGGCAAGCTGAAGCTCTACACGGGCAACTATGACACTTTCGTCGAGACGCGGGCGGCGCAGCGCGCGCTGGACGCGGCCTTCGCCAGGAAGCAGGAGGCCGCCCGCGCTCACATGCAGGCCTTCGTGGACCGCTTCAAGGCCAAGGCGTCGAAGGCGCGCCAGGCGCAGAGCCGCATGAAGATGCTGGCGAAGATGGCCCAGGTCGAGGTGCCCACGGACGAGCATGTGGCGCCCATCCGCATCCCGCCGGCCACGCCCGCCAGTCCGCCCCTGGTCACGATGGACCGCGCCAGCGTCGGTTATGAGCCGGGCAAGCCGATCCTGACCGGGCTGTCCTTCCGCTTCGATCCGGAGGACCGCGTGGCGCTTCTGGGCAAGAACGGCAACGGCAAGTCCACCCTGGCCAAGCTGCTGGCGGGCAAGCTTGCGCCCATGAGCGGAGAGCTCACGCCCGCGCGCAAGCTGGTGATCGGCTATTTCGCGCAGCATCAGGCCGAAGAACTGGACACCGCCATCACCCCGATCCAGACGCTGCAAAATCTGCGTCCCAAACTCACCCTGGAACAGGTGCGCGCGCAGCTTGGCGGTTTCGGCTTCTCGCAGGACAAGCAGCAGACCGCGGTGGGCAAGCTGTCGGGCGGCGAGCGGGCGCGGCTGATGCTGGCGCTGGCGACGCTGGACAAGCCCAACCTGTTGATCCTGGACGAGCCCACCAACCACCTGGACATCGACGCGCGCAACGAGCTGCTCACCGCGCTCAACGATTTCGACGGGGCGGTGATCCTGGTCAGCCATGACCGGCGCCTGATCGAGGCCACCGCCGAACGCCTGCTGCTGGTGTCGGACGGGAAGGTGACGCCCTTCGAGGGCGACCTGGACGACTATCGCAAGTTCCTGCTCACCGGCGACAACCGGCCGACACGCCGGGTGGAGCAGGCCGGGCCCGCCGCGACGCCCGCCGCGACGAAGGAAGACGCGCGCCGCAGCAATGCCGACAGGCGCGCGCAGCTCAAGCCGCTCAAGGACAAGGTGACGGCGGCGGAATCGCAGATAGCCGCGCTGACCGCCGAGCTTGCCAAGCTGGACAAGAGCCTGGCCGATCCCTTGCTGTTCACCCAGGACCCGGCCAAGGGCAACGCCATTTCCAGGAAGCGAGCCGAGGCGGCGCGCAAGCTGGACGCAGCGGAAAAGGCCTGGCTGGCGGCGCAGGAAGCCTATGAGGCCGCCGGCGCCTGAACGCCTCCTGCCTGCGGGTTTGCAGTCCCGCCGTTCGCCGCTAGTGTGCCGTCAACATGACCGACAGCAGATTCTATGACCGCGCGGGCCCGTTCACCCTGGCCGACATCGCCGCGCGCATCGGCGCGGCACCGCCCGCCGGCGCGCCCGCCGGCATGGCGCTCAGCGATGTCGCGGCGCTGGAAAACGCGGAAGCCGGCGACGTGTCGTTGTTCAGCGATCCCAAATATGCCAACGCCTTTGCCGTCACCCGCGCCGGGCTGGTGATCACCAGCGAAAAACTGGCGGCACTGCCGCACGCCGTGCCGCTGCTGGTGGTGGCAAATCCCCGCCTTGCCTTCGCGCAGGCCGGCCACATCTTCCATCCGCCCCGCGCCCTTCAGCCCGGTGTGCGCCCTTTCGAGGCGGTGCATCCCACAGCCGCGATCGGCCCCGGCACCGAGATCGGCCCGGGCGCGCAGATCGGAGAAAATGCGCGCGTAGGCGCGGGCAGCCTGATCGGGGCCAATGCGGTGATCGGGCGCGGCGTCGAGATCGGCGACGGCTGCACGATAGGTCCCGGCACGGTGATCACCCATGCGATCGTCGGCAACCGCGTGGTGATGGGGCCGAACAATTCCATCGGCAACCAGGGTTTTTCCTTCGTGCCCAGCCAGGACGGCCTTTTGCGCGTGCCCCAACTGGGCCGCGTCGTGATCGAGGACGATGTGGAGTTCGGCTCGAACTGCACGGTGGACCGCGGCGCCATCGGCGACACCCATATCGAGCGCGGCGTGCGTTTCGACAGCCTGATCCATGTCGGCCACAATGTGCGCATCGGCCATCACTCCGTGCTGGTGGCGCAGGTGGGCATCGGCGGATCGAGCACGGTGGGCCCGATGGCGCTGATCGGCGGCCAGGTGGGGATCAGCGATCATATCAGCATCGGCGCGGGCGCAAGGCTGGCCGCACGCTCGGGCGTCACGCGCGACATCGCCGCCGGCGAACGGGTGGGCGGCTACCCGGCGCGGCCGCTCAAGCGCTGGCACCGCGAGACGGCGCTGCTGGCCAGGATGGCGCGGGCCAAAAAAAGCGACGAGGATTCCGAATAGGCGCGCCTGCTTACTTCAAATGCGAACGCGCGATGGAAACCCATTCGCGCTGGCGGGCCCGGTAATAGCTCGGCGCGCCTTTCACCGATGCGGTGATTTCCCGGAACAGCGCTTGGGCGCGGGCATGCTGGCCCAACTGTTCCAGCAGCAGGCCGAAGCGGGCGCGCGCCTCTTCGCCCGGATAGCGGCTGACCACCTTTTCATATTGCGCCACCGCCTGGTCGTTCTTGCCCTGCAGCGCCAGCGCGCGCGCATAGTCGAGTTCGGCATCGGCGTCGAAGGCGGCGGGATCGGTTTCCTTCAGCGTGAGGAACAGCGCCTCGGCCTCCGCCCCCTGCCCCGACAGCATCCGCGCGCGGGCCAGCCCCTTGAGCAGCGCCGGATCGCTGCCGCCCAGCGGTCCCTGCATGGCGCTTTCGTAAAGCTCGATCGCGTCGGCGAAGCGGCCCAGGCGCACGCATTCCTCGGCCAGGGCGCGCTTGGAATCGACCGAGCCCACCATTTCCACATTGCGCAGCTTCTCGCGATAGGCGCGCCCCGGATCGGCCGCGTTCACCACATTGTCGGCGAAACGGCGCGCCGAACTGCTGCGCAGCATGTCGGGCACGATGGCGAAGACGATATAGGCGATCCAGCCCAGCGTCTGGCCCAGCGCGATGGCCGCGATCCACAGCGGCGAGCGGCCGGTGCGGATGATGTGCCAGGCGAAGGCAAGGTCGATCAGCAGCACAAAGCCGATGCCAAGCCCCAGATCGAAGTTGAACAAACCCATGCCCGTTTTTCAGCCCTGCTTCTCGAACTTGCCGGATGGCGTTTCCTTCCAGTAGGTCACGTCATGTCCCGCCGCCCTGGCCTCTTTCCAGGCCGTCCGCGCGGCGGCCAGGGCGCCGGCATCGCGCCCGTCGAACAGCAGCACGATTCGCGTCCATTCGCCCAACCCCGCCCAATCGGAAGGCTGCGCGCCGCCCACATAGAACACAATCTGGGCATTATTGGGGTTGCCCTCCTCCATGCCGATCAGCACCGGCTGGCCGGCCGGATCGCCGTCGCCGGCCTGGGCGTGCGGAAGGAAGGACTGGTCGTCATAGGTCCACAAAAGCGTGTCCAGCGCATCGGACCGTTCGGCGGAATCGGTGCGGATCGCCGCCAGCCAGCCGCGCGCCAGCGATCTTTCCACCAGCTCCGGCAGCACATTCTCCAGCGACCGGCGCTCCAGGTGATAGAAAAGAGCCTCAGTCATGACTCATAATGTTCGCGCACCATCCGGTCGAGAAGCCGCACGCCCCAGCCGGTGCCCCAGGACGGAATGGCGGGTTTGTGCTCGCCGTCCTGCCAAGCCACGCCCGCGATATCGAGATGCGCCCATGCCGTGCCGTTCTCGATGAAGCGCTTCAGGAACTGGGCGGCGGTGATCGCGCCGGAATTGGGGCCGCCGATATTCTTCATGTCGGCGATCTTCGACTTGATCATCTTGTCGTAGAAGGGATCGAGCGGAAGCTGCCAGACCCGCTCGCCCGTGAAGCGGCCCGCTTCCCGGATGCGTTCCACCAGCCGGTCGTCGTTCGAGAACACACCCGCATGTTCGAAGCCCAGCGTCTGCACGATGGCGCCGGTGAGCGTAGCCAGGTCGATCACGAATTTGGGCGCGAACCGGCGCTGGGTGTAGGTGAGCGCATCGGCCAGGACCAGCCGGCCCTCCGCATCGGTGTTCAGCACCTCGATGGTCTGGCCCGACAGCGACTTCAGCACATCGTCGGGCCGGGTCGCGCCGCCGGACGGCATATTCTCCACCAACCCGATCACGCCCACCGCATTCACCCGCGCCTTGCGCGCGGCCAGCGCCAGGATAGTGCCGGTGACGGCGGCCGCGCCCGCCATGTCGCCCTTCATGCCCATCATGGCGTTGCCGGGCTTGAGCGACAGGCCGCCGGAATCGAAACAGACACCCTTGCCGACAAAGGCGATCGGCTTGCCGCCCACTTTCCGGCCGCCCCTGGGGGCGCCGTTCCACTGCATCACCACAAGCTGGCTTTCGCGTTCGCTGCCCTGGCCCACGCCCAGAAGCGCACCGAAGCCCTGGCGGCGCATCTCGGCCTCGCCCAGGATCTCGACCTTCACGCCCAGCTTCGACAGCCGCGCCCTGACGCGGCGCGCGAACTCCGCCGGGTAGAGCACATTGGGCGGCTCATTCACCAGGTCGCGCGCGAGGAAAACACCGTCCGCAACCGCCGCCAGCGCATCATGGGCCTTCTTCGCCGCCGCCACGTCGGGCGTAGCCACGCGCAGCGTCCTGAGCTTCTTCTCATAATCGTCGAGATTGCGCGTACGATACTTGTCGAAGCCGTAACTTCGGAGCCGGGCGCCGAAGGCCAGCCGCGCGGCGGCATCGGGCTTCTTCACCTTGCCGCCTTTGGGCACATCGATTTCGAGCGTGGCGGCGGTCTCGCCATCGGAAAGAAGCCGGCCCGCGATCTGGGCGCCCAGCGTTTCCAGCCCCTTTTCGTCCAGTGCGTCCGGTTTGCCCAGCCCCACCAGCAGCAGGCGCGAGACGGAAAGCCCCGCCGGCGCCAGCACCTCCAGCATCTGGCCGGACTTGCCGGTGAATTTCGAGAATTTCAGGGCACGGCTCAGTGCGCCGTTCGCGGCCTTGTCGGCGCGTGCCGCCGCGGGCAGAAGGACGCTGCCTTCCACGGCCCCGACCACCCAGGCCCCGGCGGAACCCGCGACATCGGCGGGCGCAACAAAGGAAATCTGCATGCTATATCCCTTCACGTCTTCCTTGGGTCTGCCCTGAGTTTTCCGGGGGCCGCAAAGCAGCTATTTTGGAAAAAACCGTAGCTCCGGTGCTAGTTTAGGTCGAATCTGGCCGCGATCAACCAAGGGGTGTGAAAGGCGATGGGTATCTTGCGCGCCCAACCTCCCGCAAGAAAGTCTGCAAGGCAGGTGATCGCAGGACAGGCCCTTGCAGGACAGGCGCCCCCGGCCGGAATGTGGCGGCTGCGCCCCCCGCGGCTGTCGCTGTATGTGCTGGGCCAGCTCTTGGGGCCGGTCGCGCTGCTGGCGGTGTTGCTGACCAGCGTGATCTGGCTGGTCAACAGCCTGCAGTTCCTGGACTTGGTGATCAACCGCGGCCAGTCGGCCTTCACCTTCCTCTATCTGATCCTGCTGGTGCTGCCCACGCTGCTGCTGATCATCATGCCCATCGCCTTCTTCTTCGCCGCCCTCTTCACGCTGTCGCGGCTGGCGGGCGACAGCGAGCTGGTGGTGATGGCCTCGGCCGGCTATTCGCTGCGCCAGCTGGCGATGCCGGTGCTGGGCTGCGCGGCCATCGTGATGGTGTTGACATACGCCTGCGCCCTCTACCTGGCGCCGCTGGGCCAGCGGGCGCTGCGCGACAAGGTGCTGGACATCCGCGCCGACATGGCAGGGGCGCTGCTCAACGAGGGCGATTTCAACCCCGCCGCGCCGGGCCTTACCGTCTTCATCCGCCAGATGGGCAACAAGGGCGAGATACGCGGCATCCTTGTGCACGACAGCCGCGACAAGGCCCGGCCCGTGACCTATATCGCCGAGAAAGGCATCCTGGCCCAGACGCCCGCGGGCCTGCGCCTGATCATGCTGGACGGCACCATCGAGACCGGAGCCCAGGGCGGCAAGCAGCTTCAGGTGCTGCATTTCGAAAGCGACACGCTCAACATGGACCAGTTCGCCGGTCCCACCCGGATGGGAACGCGCAAGATCAACGAACTTTATCTGGGCGAGCTGCTCTGGCCGCCGGATTCGCTTCCTCCGAAGGCGCGCAACCAGTTCCTTGCCGAGGCGCACAACCGCCTGTCGCAGCCCTTCTACTGCATCGCCTTCGCCCTGATCGCGCTGGCGGCGGTGCTGCGCGGGCGCAGGCAGCGCGGCAATGTCGCGCTGCGCCTGACCGTGGCGAGCCTGGCGGCGGCGGGCCTGCGCATCGCCGGCTATGGCCTGATGGGCATGGCGCAGGGCAATCCCCTGCTGGTGCCGATGTTCTATGTGCTGCCGCTGGCCGGCGCCGCGGGCGCCATCGCGGTGCTCGCCGGCTACAGCCCCAGCGCCATCCTGGCGCGCCGCCGCATCGCCCGCATGCAGTTGGCCGGTTCGGGCGCATGAGCTGGTCCTGGACCCTTTACCGCTACCTGGCGGTGCAGTTCCTGATCGGCGTGGCGGTGGTCTATGCCGTCTTCCTGGTGCTGGCCTTCTCGATCGACATCGTGGACCTGCTCAACCGCACCGCCGGGCACAGTGTGAGCACCGCGGTGGCGGTGGGCATGGCGGTGCTGCAACTGCCCGACCTGGGCCAGAAGATGCTGCCCTTCGCGATCCTTCTGGGCGGGGTCTTCACCTTCGTGCGGCTGTCGCGCTCGCGCGAACTGGTGGCCACGCGCGCGGCCGGCGTTTCGGCGTGGGACTTCCTTCTTCCGCCCCTGACGGTGGCGGTGTTCATCGGCGTCTTCGCGGTGACGCTTTTCACCCCGATCTCGGCCAAGATGTTCGCCGAGTTCGCGGCGCTCGAGGCGCGTTACGTCAAGGGGCAGGAATCCCAGTTGGCCGTCTCGATCAACGGGCTGTGGCTGCGCCAGGGCGACGAACGTCAGCAGTCGGTGATCCATGCCCTGCGCGTGGCCCAGCAGGGCGAGCATCTGGAAGAGGTGCTCGTGTTCCTCTATGGCCCCAAGGACAGCTTCGTGGGCCGGATCGACGCCCGCTCGGCCCAGCTGCACGACCGCTACTGGGAATTGAGCGATGCCTGGGTTTCGGGCAAGGAGGGGCGTCCCGTCTTCCACAAGACCTATAGCCTGCCCACCACGCTGACGCCCGAGCAGATTCAGGAAAGCTTCGCCTCGCCCGACACATTGTCCTTCTGGGACCTGCCGGGCTATATCCGCGCGGCGCAATCGGCGGGATTCTCGGCGACGCGCTACCAGCTTTATCTCTACACGCTCTATGCGCTGCCTGCCCTTTTCGCGGCGATGGTGTTCATGGCGGCGAGCTTCTCCTTGCGCATCGGGCGCGAGGGCGGCATCGGGAAGGTGATCTTGTTCAGCGCGGCGGCGGGTTTCGGCGTCTATTTCTTCCAGGACCTGACCAATGTGCTGGGCCGGTCGGGCACCGTGCCGACGCTGCTGGCGGCCACCGCCCCTGCCCTGGCCTCGATCCTGATCGGCATGACCCTTGTCTTCAGTCAGGAGGATGGATGAGATCCTCCATCCTGCGCCTGGCGCTGGGTGGCTGTGCGCTGATTCCGCTGATCGCCCAGGCGGCCACGCAGATTGGCGCGCCCGCGCCAAAGCCTGCGCCATCCCCCGAACGGCAAATCCTGCTGGAGGCGGACGAAGTCGTCTATGACGACGAGAAGAAGCTCGTCTCGGCGGTGGGCCATGTGGAGATCGTGGACCAGGACCGCACCCTGACCGCCGATCGCGTGGACTATGACCAGACCAGCGACAAGGTCACGGCGAGCGGCCACGTCATCGTCACCGACACGCGCGGCAATGTGGCCTTCGCCGACCATGTGGTGCTGACCGACCATATGCGCGACGGCGCGCTGGCCGGCTTTGGCGCCCTGATCGGCCAGAACGGGCGGCTGGCGGCGCGCAGCGCCCGGCGGGTGGGCGGCAACACCACCATTGCCCAGCGCGCCGTCTATTCCCCGTGCAAGATCTGCAACCAGCCCGGACAGCGCACGCCGCTGTGGCAGGTGAAGGCCGAGCGCGTGATCCATGACCAGGCCCGCCACAAGGTCCGCTTCGACAACGCGTCCATCGACGTCAAGGGCGTGCCGGTGGCATGGCTGCCGGTGCTATCGGTGCCCGATCCCACCGTGAAATATGCCAGCGGCCTTCTGACCCCCGACTTCGGCAATTCCACCCGGATCGGCTATTTCACGCGCCTGCCCTTTTATGTGGCGATCTCGCCCAGCCAGGACATGACCATCGCGCCGATGATCTCCACCTCCGGCGGCGAGCTGCTGGAAATGGAATACCGCCAGCGCTGGGATCATGGCGGCCTGTGGTTCCAGGGCAGCGGCGCCTACAATCCCAATGGCGGCCTTTCCGGCACGCCGGGGGCGCAGACCTATGGCCACATCTTCGGCGCGGGCCGCATCGGCCTGTCCGACAACTGGCGCACCGGTTTCGACGTGCAGGCCACCAGCAACGCCGCCTATATGCGCTTCTATGACATTTCGCTGCTGGACCGCCTGGTGAACGACCTGTTCATTGAGGGCACGCCGGGCCGCTCGCGCTTCGCGCTTTCAAGCTATTATTTCCAGGGCCTGCGCTCGACCGACGTCACCGCGCGCATCCCCTATGTGCTGCCCCGGCTCGATATGTCGATCGTTCCGGTGAACAAGGTGGCGGGCGGCACCTTCCGCTTCGACCTCAACGGCGTTGCGATCGGGCGCAACAACGGCCTCAACGACCAGCGGCTGACGGGCGAGATGAACTGGAAAACGCCCTTCATCCTGGGAGACGGCCAGATATGGACCTTCGTGCTGGATGCCCGCGGCGACAGCTATTGGTTCGAGAATCCGGCGCAAGGCGCAGCCCCCACGCATGACTATACGGTTCAGCGCGGCACCGCCTATGCGGCGCTCGACTGGCGCTGGCCTTTCATCGCCGAGGGCGGCGCCGGCCGGTCTTACGTGATTTCTCCCATCGCCCAGTTCGTGGCCCAGCCCTATGGCGGCAACCCCGCCAGCCTGCGCATGGAGGATTCGCAGGACTTCGAATTCGACGACAACAATGTCTTCAGCTTCAACCAGGTACCCGGCTATGACCTGATCGAGAGCGGTCCGCGCGCCAATGTGGGGCTGATGGCCGAGGCGCTGTTCCCCGGCGGGCAGGTCGAGGCGCAGGTCGGCCAGACATACCGCTTCAAGCCCGATCCGCTGCTGGCTGCCTTTTCCGGCAGCAGCGGCACGTCATCGGACATCGTGGGCAGTTTTTCCGTCAAGTTCCCGCACCTCGACATCACCGACCGCATCGACGTGGACCGCGGCGACGGCACCGTGCGGCGGCATGAAATTTATGTCACGGGAAGTTATGACCGCTCGTCCCTTCAGATCAGCTATGTCCAGCTTCCCGAAACCGTGCAGACGCTGGGCCTGCCCAGCCGCGAGGAGATCAACGCCCAGGCGGACCTCAACATCTTCGGGAACTGGCAGGTCTTTGCCGCCGCCCAGCGCGACCTGCAGATCGGCCAGTTCCTGAACACCGAATATGGCCTGGGTTACGAGGACGAATGCCTGGCGATTTCGCTGGCCTACCGCCGGAAATATACGGAGGACCTGGTCCTGGGCGTGCCCCCGTCAACCTCGATCATCCTGCGCTTCAACCTCAAGACCGGGGACACCCCGATTCAGCCCTTCAGCCTGTTCCCCCGCGACGTATTCGCCATGACGCGGCCCTGACGGGCGGTTAAGTGCTTTTTCGCGCGGCTTTTTCCAGAGCGCCGCAGGCCAGGCCTTTCCCTTGATCGCGCGGGGAAATTCTTTATCCTAGGCAGCGGGTTAGCGCAGGTTCGGAGCGCCACGCGCCAAAACAACCCTTTGCGGCCGACGGGCAGCCAACGATCGAAAGTGACGATGCGAATTGCCACAACCCTTCTGCTGGGCGCTGCCGCGCTGACATTCGGTCCGGCGCCGATCCGGGCCGAAGGGAACCTTCCAGCCGTGCCGCCGCTTGCCGGCAAGCAAGCCTCTCTTGCATCGGCGGCCCAGCCGCCCGCTCCCCAGCCGCCCGCTAACAAGGCCGCGCCTGCGAAGGCGGAAGACACCGACGCACCGCCGACCGCGGACGCTCCTGAGGCCGATCCGGCGCCTCCGCCTGCCGCACAATCCGGCGCAGCGCCATCCCCTGTTGCCGCCTCCGCGGCGCCGGCCAATGCGCCGGTGCAGGAAGCCAAGAACAACGACGCCGTGTCCGCGTCCCAGATCGACGCTTCGGGCCAGACCAGCGCCGAGGACACCGACTCCATCGCCGCGACGGTGAATGACGAATCCATCTCGGACTATGAGGTGCGCCAGCGCATGGCGCTTTATCTCGCCACGTCCGGCATCGGCCAGCAGCTGACGCCCGAACAGAAGACGCGCATCCGCGGCCAGATCCTCGAGCAGCTGGAAGCGGAGAAGATCCAGCTTCAGGAAGCGGTGAAGAAGAAGATCACCGTCAGCCCCGTCGAGGTCGACAAGCGCATCAACCTGATGATGGAGGAGAACCACTTCGACATCAAACAGCTTCGCGCGACGCTGGCGAGCGCGGGCGCGAGCGAGGATGCGCTGCGGGCCCAGATCACCGCCTCGATCGCCTGGCAGAAGGTGGTGCAGGACGAATATGGCGACCAGGTGAACGTGACGCCCGAGATGGTGGACCAGGAAATGGCCCATAATGCCGAGGGCGCGAACAAGCCGCATTACCATGTGATGGAGATATTCCTGCCGGTGGACAATCCCGAGCAGGACGCCAAGGTCCGCAAGGACGCCGAGGAAGTCATCAATCAGCTGCACCAGGGCGCACCCTTCCCCATGGTGGCGCGGCAGTTCAGCCAGCACCCCACGGCCGCCACCGGCGGCGACATGGGCTGGGTCCATGCGGGCCAGCTTGCGCCCGAACTGGACGCCGAACTCGCCAAGCTTGAGGTGGGCGGGGTGAGCCAGCACCCGATCCGTTCCATCGGCGGCTATTACATACTGGGCCTGCGCGAGCGGCAGGAGCCGATGGGCACCAAGATCGTGCAGGCGCCTACGGGGCCGGCCGGTCCCACCGGCACCCTGCCGCTGGCCCGCCTGCTGTTTCCGGTGAGCCCGCAGAGTCCCAAGGCCGAGCTCGAGCAGATCATGACGGTGGCTACCCAGATCGGCGAGCGCTACACCGACTGCGACCAGCTCGACCAGATGCACCAGAAGATGAAGGGTACCGTCTTCATGCGGCTGGGCGATACCAACCTGTCCGACCTCAGCCCGCAGATCCAGAAGGCGCTGGCCGCCACCAAGCCGGGCGAAGCGGCGGCGCCCTTCACCTCCGACGCCGGCATCGAGCTGATCGCGCGCTGCGACAAGAAGGTGCCCGTGATGACGGCCTATGTCATGCCCACGCGCCAGCAGGTCGAAGACCAGCTGTTCCAGAGTCAGATCTCCACCCTGGCGCGCCGCTATCTGCGCGACCTCAAGCGCGAAGCCAACATCCAGGTGCACGACAACAGCAAGCCCGATGCGCTCATTCGCTGAAGGCCGGTCTGTTGGATAGCCCGCCCGACGCGCCGATCCTGGTCACCATGGGCGAACCGGCGGGCATCGGCCCCGAGGTCGCGCTGACCGCTTACGAACATTTCAAGGGACGCATCGGCGCCCATCCCATCCGGCTGGTGGGCGACACGGACGTGTTCGGCGCTGAGCCCGGCGCGGTGATCGCCACCAGGGCGCGGGCGCGGCGCGAGCCGGGCCGGCCCGATCCGGCCAATGCCGCGGCCGTCACCGAAGCCATCGAGATCGCAGTCTCCGCCTGCCTGAAGGGCGAGGCGGCGGCCCTTGTCACCGCGCCGATCAACAAGGCGGTTCTGGCGGCGGCGGGGTTTCCCTTTCCGGGTCATACCGAGTTCCTGGCCCACCTGACGGGCGCGCGGCGCGCGGTGATGATGCTGGCCAGCGACAGGCTGAGGGTCGTGCCGCTGACCATCCACATGCCCATCGCCAAGGTGCCCGGCGCCATCGACAAGGCGGCGGTGTTCGAGACGGGCGAGATCGTGCTGACCGCGCTGCGCCGCGATTTCGGCATCCTCAACCCGCGACTGGCGGTGACGGGCCTCAACCCCCATGCGGGTGAGGAAGGCGTGCTGGGCGGCGAAGAAACCGCCGTGATCGCGCCGGCGGTGGCCGCGCTTCGGGCGCGCGGCTTTGCGGTGAAGGGCCCCCTGCCCGCCGATACACTGTTCCATGAGGAAGCGCGCCTGACGTATGACGCGGCGCTGTGCATGTATCACGACCAGGCGCTGATCCCGATCAAGACGCTGAGTTTCTGGGACGGCGTGAACGTCACGCTGGGCCTGCCCATCCTGCGCACCTCGCCCGACCACGGCACGGCATTCGACATCGCGGGCACGGGCAAGGCCGATGCGCGCAGCATGATCGCGGCCATCCGCATGGCGGCGGAGATGGCCGACCGGCGCGCGCATGTCCGCGGATGACCTGCCCCCGCTGCGGGACGTGATCGCGGCGCACGGCCTGGCGGCAAAGAAATCGCTGGGCCAGAATTTCCTGTTTGACCTCAACCTCACGCGCCGCATCGCGCGCGCGGCAGGCGCCAATGACGGCGGCGCCTTCTATGAAATCGGTCCCGGGCCGGGCGGACTGACGCGGGCGTTGTTGGCCGAGGGTGCGGACAAGGTGATCGCGGTGGAGCGCGACGAACGCTGCCTGCCCGCGCTGGCCGAAATCGCGCGCGCCTGGCCCGGCAGGCTGGAGGTGCTGTCCGCCGATGCGATGAAGCTGGACGAGGCGGCGATCCTGCCGCCCGAGGGGCGCGCGCGCATCGCGGCCAATCTGCCTTACAATGTGGGCACCGCGCTGCTGATAAAATGGCTCACGGTTCCCGGATGGCCGCCTTTCTGGTCAAGCGCGACATTGATGTTCCAGAAGGAAGTCGCGCAGCGCATCACCGCGGCGCCGGGCAGCGAACATTACGGACGGCTTTCGGTGCTGGCCCAGTGGCGGTGCACGGCGCGAATACTGTTCGACGTGAATCGCGGAGCCTTCGTGCCGCCGCCGTCGGTCACGTCATCCATCGTGCGGCTGGAGCCGCGCGATGCGCCGCTGGCGCCTTGCACCCTTGCCGATCTGGAGCGCGTAACGGCGGCCGCTTTCGGCCAGCGCCGCAAGATGCTGCGCCAGAGCCTCAAGCCCCTGGGCGGCGAGGCATTGCTGGAAAAGGCCGGCATCGATCCCACCGCGCGGCCGGAGGATTTGCGCATCGAACAGTTCGCCGCGCTGGCGCGGGCGGGCGGCTAGGGCGCTTCAAACCAGCCGGCTGACGAATTCGGAAATGCCGGTCTGGCGGCTGCGGCGCAGGCGCTCGGCATGCAGGATGGCGTGGATGTCGGCCAGTGCCTTGTCCACATCGGTGTTGACGATCACATAGTCATATTCGGGCCAGTGGCTGATCTCGTCCGCCGCCTTGGCCATGCGGCCCGCCACGATCTCGTCGCTGTCCTGGGCGCGCTTGCGCAGGCGGCGCTCCAGTTCCTCGTGCGACGGCGGCAGGATGAAGATGCTCACCAGGTCATCGCGCTTCTTTTCCTTGAGCTGCTGGGTGCCCTGCCAGTCGATGTCGAACAGCACGTCGCGCCCAGCCGCCAGTTCCTCGTTCACCAGATGCGATGGCGTGCCATACCGGTTGCCGAACACCACGGCGTGCTCCAGGAACCGGCCATCGGCCAGCCAGACGTCGAATTCCGCGCCGCTGAGGAAGTGGTAATCGCGCCCATGCACTTCGCCCGGCCGCATGGGCCGCGTGGTGGCGGAAACCGACAGACTGATATTGCCGTCGCTGTCCAGCAGGCGGCGCGACAACGTGGTCTTGCCCGCGCCGGAGGGCGAGGACAGCACCAGCATCAGGCCCCGGCGCTGGATATTCTCATTCGACATTCTGGGACTGCTCGCGGAACTGATCGATCACCGCTTTTAAGGCGAGTCCCGTCCGGGTCAATGCGATGTCGCCGGATTTCGCGCAGAGCGTGTTGGCCTCGCGGTTGAATTCCTGCGCCAGGAAATCGAGCTTGCGGCCCACACCGCCATTTCCGGGGCCGGAACCCTGCGCGATCAGGGCGCGGGCGTCCTGCACATGGGCGGTCAGGCGGTCCAGTTCCTCGCGCACATCGGCCTTGACCGCCAGCAGCGCCACTTCCTGGGCCAGGCGCTCCTCAGGCACGGCGTTGCCGTCGAGCAGCTCCTTCACCTGCGCGGCCAGGCGGTCGCGCAATGCGGCGGGCTGGGTGGCGGCGAGCTGCGACGCCTCGCCCACCAGGCGCTCGATCCCGGCGATCTGCGCCTGCAGCAGCGCGGCCAGCCGCGCGCCTTCGGCGCAGCGTTCGCGCGCCAGCTTGTCGAAGGCCGTGGCCAGGCTTTCCAGGATCACCGCATCGCGGTTGCCGCGCGCGATGGGATCGAGCGGCGCGGGCGCATCGTCCTGCACCAGTACGCCCTTGAGCGCGAGAAGCCCGTCCACCCGCGCGGGCGCAAGGCCCGTTTCGGCCGCAACCTCGCGCGCGATCCTGATGGCGCTGGCCAGCGCCGCGGCATCCACCGAAAGGCCGCGCATGCCTTCCTGCGTTTCCACCGTCAGGGAAACCTGAAGGCTGCCGCGCTGGAAACGTTCGCCCGCCAGCTTGCGCGCGGGCATCTCAAGACCGTCGAAACCGGGCGGCGTGCGCAGCCTGAGGTCCAGGCTGCGGCCATTGACGCTCTTGGCCTCCCAGCGCCAGCGCAACCCGTCATGGCTGCCCGAGCTTTCGGCAAATCCCGTCATGCTGGCGAACGTCATGGAGCCCATCCCTGAAGGCGACGGAACTTACTCCGCGCCGCCGCGGCCTGTCACCTGCGCACGCGGTGACGGGGCTTGGCCAGGACGGGCGCATCGGGCGCCGGCATGGGGACCGGCGCATTGGCAAGCCGCGCATCGCTGTCCTGCACCTGATGCGCCGCCTTGCGCTCCAGGTTGCGCAGGGCCGCCACGTTGCGCAGATGCTCGGCCATGTTGTCGGAAAAGACGTGCCCACCCTGGCCGCTGGCGACGAAGTAAAGATCGCCGGTGTTTTCGGGATCGAGCACGGCGGCGATGGAATCCTTGCCCGGATTGCAGATCGGCGTGGGCGGCAGGCCGGCGATGGCATAGGTGTTGTAGGGCGTGGCCCCGTCGATCTCGCTCTGGCGGATGCCGCGTCCCAGCGGATAGCCCTTTGTCAGGCCATAGATGATCGTGGGGTCGGACTGCAGTTTGATGCCGGCCTTGAGCCTGTTGATGAAGACCGAGGCGATGTGGCGGCGCTCTTCGGGCAGCGCCGTCTCCTTTTCCACGATGGAAGCCAGGATCACCGCCTGCTGCGGCGAGGTGAACGGCAGACCCGCCGCGCGGGCGGCCCAGCGCGCGGCCAGGAACCTCTTCTGGGCGTCGGCCATGCGCGCCAGCAGATGGGCACGGGTTTCGCCGCGGGTGAAAAGGTACGTCTCCGGCAGCAACGTGCCTTCCGCGGGCGCGGCCCCGGCGGGCCCCAGCAGGACCCCGTCGTGCAGGACCAGCTTGAAGATCATGTCGCTGGTCAGCCCTTCGGCCGCGGTCAGCTTGTGCTGGATGGACTTGCCTTCGATCAGGATGCGCGCGATCGCCGCCATCGAGGCGCGGGAGGGAATGGCGTATTCGCCCGCCTTGATCTTGTCGGCCAGACCCTTGAGCCTGAGATCCAGTTCGAACAGCAGCCCGTATTTCACCACGCCCTTCTGCTCCAGCAGCATGGCGACGGCATGGGTGCCGGTGTGGGGGGCGATCAGCACCACGGTCTGGTTGCCCGACGGCGCGGGCAGGCCCGGCGCCTCCCAGGCCGCGCTTGCCCATTCCACCACCCCGGCGCCGATGACGGCCAGCGCCCCCAGGATGATGAGAAATCGGCGCATCACACCTTGCTGACGATCAGGGCCGCGTTCGTGCCGCCGAACCCGAAGCTGTTGGACATGGCGGTGCTGACCTCACGCTTCTGCGCCGTGAGCGGCACCAGGTCGATGGCCGTGCTGACGTCCGGGTTTTCCAGGTTGATGGTGGGCGGCACCATCCCGTCGCGCATGGCCAGCAGGCAGAAGATCGCCTCGACCGCGCCCGCCGCGCCCAGCAGATGACCGATGGACGATTTGGTCGAGGACATGGCGGTCTTCGACGCCGCATTGCCCAGAAGGCGCTCCACCGCACCCAGCTCGATGCCGTCGGCCATGGTCGAGGTGCCGTGGGCGTTGACGTAATCGATGTCGGACGGCGACAGCTTCGCGCGCCTGAGCGCCATCTGCATGGCGCGATAGCCGCCGTCGCCGTCTTCCGATGGCGCGGTGATGTGATAGGCGTCGCCCGACAGACCGTAACCCGTGACCTCGCCATAGATCTTCGCGCCGCGCGCCTTGGCGTGCTCATATTCCTCGAGCACCACCACGCCCGCGCCTTCGCCCATCACGAAGCCGTCGCGGTCCTTGTCATAGGGGCGCGAGGCCTTTTCGGGCGCGTCGTTGAAGGCGGTGGAAAGGGCGCGGCAGGCATTGAAGCCGGCGATGCCGATGCGGCAGACGGCGGCCTCCGAGCCGCCCGCGATCATCACATCGGCGTCATCCAGCGCGATCAGCCGCGCCGCGTCGCCGATGGCGTGCGCCCCGGTGGCGCAGGCCGTAACCACCGCATGGTTGGGCCCCTTGAAACCATGCTCGATGGAGACATAGCCCGACACCAGGTTAATCAGGCGGCCGGGAATGAAGAAGGGCGAGAGTTTGCGCGGCCCCTTTTCGTGGACCAGGATCGAAGCCTGCTCGATCCCGTCCAGCCCGCCGATGCCCGAACCGATCAGCACGCCGGTCCGGCAGCGTTCCTCCTCGGTGGCGGGCTGCCAGCCTGAATCAGTCACCGCCTGGCGGGCGGCGGCCAGCCCGAAGATGATGAAATCATCCATGCGGCGCTGTTCCTTGGGATCAACCCACTGGTCGGGGTTGAAGGTCCCATCGGTCCCGTCGCCGCGCGGCACCTGGCAGGCGATCTTCGTGGGAAGATCGTCCACCTTGAACTTGGTAATGGCGCGGGCGCCCGACCGGCCGGCCAGCAGCCGGGACCAGGACTCCTCTACGCCGCAGGCCAGCGGCGTGACAAGCCCCAGGCCCGTGACAACGACCCTGCGCATCAGAAAACGTCCATCAACGCCGGATCAGGAGGCGTTGGCTTTGTCGATATATTTGACGGCATCACCGACGGTCACGATGGATTCCGCCGCATCGTCCGGAATTTCGATGCCGAATTCTTCCTCAAACGCCATCACCAGCTCGACGGTGTCCAGGCTGTCGGCGCCCAGATCCTCGATGAAGGACGCGGTATCCGTGACCTTCTCGGCGTCGACATTGAGATGTTCGACGACGATCTTCTTAACGCGCTCGGCGGTATCGCTCATGGACTTGTAAGCCTCTCCTAGTTTTCAAACCGGCAGATAATGGAACGCCGGGGCCCCGGCATGGGTGCTTCGCGGGATTGGCCGGTTAGGTAACATAACCTTCCGTTCCCGCCAACAAATCATCTAACTCTATGATATCCCTATCATAACATGGCCATCCCGCCATTGATATGGATGGTTTCGCCCGTCACATAGGCGGCTTCCTCCGACGCCAGATAGACGACGGCAGCGGCGATTTCGGCGGGCATGCCCATCCGGCCGGCGGGGATTTTCTGGCCGATCATCTCTTTCTGCTGGTCGGTGAGCGCATCGGTCATCGCGGTCTGTATGAAGCCGGGCGCCACGGCGTTGACGGTAATGTTCCGCGATGCAACTTCCGCGGCAAGGCTTTTGGTCATGCCGACCAGGCCCGCCTTGGCGGCGGCATAGTTGCCCTGGCCCGGATTGCCGGTGGCGCCCACCACGCTGGTGATCTGGATGATGCGGCCCCAGCGCTTCTTCATCATGGCGCGCAGCGCGCCGCGCGACAGGCGGAAGGCGGCGGTCAGGTTGACCGCGATCACCTGGTCCCACTCCTCGTCCTTCATGCGCATGAAGAGATTGTCGCGGGTGATCCCGGCATTGTTCACCAGGATGTCGATGGAGGAACCGGCAGCCTCTTCCGCCGCCTTGGGCAGCGCCTCGACCGAGGCGATGTCGGAAAGATTGGCGGCGGCGATGACCGCGCGTTCGCCCAGTTCCGCCTTCAGGGCTTCCAGCGCCTCGGCCCGCGTGCCCGAGAGCACGACCTTCGCACCCTGGCCGTGCAGCGCGCGGGCGATCGCGCCGCCGATCCCGCCGGATGCGCCTGTGACGAGAGCGGTCTTTCCTGTCAGGTCGAACATCTCAGAGCGCCTTTCCGAAGCTTTCGAGGTCGGCGGGGGTATCGAGGGTAACGGTGGCGAGGTCCTTGTCGATGCGCTTGACCATGCCGGTGAGAACCTTGTTGCCGCCGAACTCCACCGCCGTCTCCACGCCCAGGTCCCTGAGCGCCAGGATGCTCTCGCGCCAGCGCACGCGTCCCGTCACCTGCGCGACCAGGAGCCGGCGCACCAGATCGGGATCGCGGGCTTCCTGCGCCGTGACATTGGCAAGCACGGGCACGGCGAGCGGGCGGATGGTGACGGCCGCCAACGCTTCGGCCATGCGGTCGGCGGCCGGCTGCATCAATGGGCAATGAAAAGGCGCGGAGACGGAAAGCGGAATGGCGCGCTTGATGCCTTTGGCCTTTGCGATCTCGCCCGCGCGCGCCAGCGCGTCCAGCGTGCCGGAGATCACGACCTGGCCCGGGGCATTGTCATTGGCCACCACGCAGACACCGCCCGCGGCAGAAGCTTCCTGGGCGACGCTTTCGGCCTGCTCGATGTCCGCGCCGATCAGCGCGGTCATGCCGCCCTCGCCCACCGGCACGGCGGACTGCATCGCCTGGCCGCGTGTCTCGAGAAGGCGCGCCGTGTCGGCCAGCGTGAAGGCGCCCGCTGCGCAGAGCGCGGAATATTCGCCCAGGCTGTGACCGGCGACGAGGCGTGCATGCCGCGCCACATCCAGACCCATCTCCTTCTCCAGCACGCGCAGCACGGCGATGCCGGCGGCCATGATGGCGGGCTGGGCATTCTCGGTAAGGGTGAGGTCGCTTTCCGGCCCCTCCCACATCAGCTTCGACAACTTCCGGGAGAGTGCATCGTCCACTTCCGCGAATACGTCGCGCGCGGGCGCAAAAGCCTCGGCCAGCGCCTTGCCCATGCCGACGGCCTGGCTGCCCTGTCCGGGAAAGAGGAATGCGCGAGTCATTGTGGGGGCGGGATAAATCAAGTGGCAGGGGGCAAGTCAAGGCGAGCAAAGAACCGCCGCCCGATCCAGATGACGGCGATGCCCGCAAACACCAGCATTCCTGCCAGCACTTCCATCCCCAGACGATAGCCGCCGGTCTGCTGTTTCAGCCAGCCCATCAGATAGGGCCCGAAGAAACCGCCCAGGTTCGAGAAACTGTTGAGCAGCGCCAGTCCGCCCGCCGCCGCCGTGCCGCGCAGCAGCGAGGCGGGCAAAGTCCAGAAAACCGCCAGCGCCGCATAAATGCCGCTGGCCGCCAGACACAGCGCCGCAATCACCGCGCCGTGGCCCGTGAACCACACCGCGCCTGCCATGCCGGCCGCGCCCGCGAAGGCGGCGAAGGCGACATGGCCCGCGCGCTCGCCGCTGCGGTCGCTGGAGACGCCCAGCGCCACCATCGCGCCCATCGCCAGCAGATAGGGCAGCGCCACGATGAATCCGGTTTCCAGGTTGGAATAGCCCATCGCCTTGATCATCTGCGGTTGCCACAGGTTGAGGCCATAGAGCGCGATCACGATCGAAAAGTCGGGGATGATGAGAATCCAGATGCGCCGGTCGACGATCATCTCGCGGAAGCCGTGCAGCGCGCCGCCCCTGATGGTGTCCGGCTCGGCGGCCAGCCGCGACGCCACGATGCGCTTCTCCTCGTCCGACAGCCATTTCGCCTTTGCCGGGCCGTCGGGCAGCAGCCAGAGCGTGGCGATGCCGCAGACGAGCGAGGGGATGCCTTCCAGGACCAGCATCCATTGCCAGCCGGCAAGTCCGTGTCCTTCCACCCCCAGCAGCCAGCCGGAGATCGGCGCGCCCACCACATTGGCCAGCGGCACGCCCGCCAGGAACAGCGCGATGAACCGCGCCCGCGTCTGCGCCGGAAACCAGTAGGTCATGTAGAGCACCATGCCCGGATAAAGCCCTGCTTCGGCCGCGCCCAGCAGGAAGCGCAGGATGCAGAAGGTCACCGGCTCGCGCGCGAAGGCCGTCAGCATCGACAGAAGCCCCCAGGTCACGCAGATGCGGCACATCCACAGCCGCGCGCCCACCTTCTGCAGCATCAGGTTGGAGGGGATCTCGAACAGGAAATAGCCGAAGAAGAAGACGCCCGCGCCGAAGCCATAGACTTCCGGCGAGAAGCCCAGGTCGCGGTTCATGGTCAGCGCCGCGAAGGAGACGTTCACCCGGTCGAGGAAACTCGCCACATACATCAGCGACATGAAAGGGATCAGCCGCCAGGCGGCACGCGCGAAGATGCGGTCGGATGCCGTGCGCCCCGCGCCGGAAACAGTCTGGACGTTCATTTGCGCACAAGGCTCCGCGACACGAGCAGCATCGACAACGCCGCCAGCAGCGGCACCGCCACGCACATCCAAAGCCCGGCGCGATAGTCGCCCGTGACCTGGCGCAGCCAGCCCATCATCGCGGGCCCGAAGAAGCCGCTGAGATTGCCGAAGCTGTTGATCAGCGCGAAGGCTCCCGCCGCCGCGGTGCCGCCCAGGAACAGCGGCGGCACCGACCAGAAGGTGGCAAGCCCCGAATAGGCGCCGCCCGAAGCCAGGCAGAAACCGAAGATCACAACGGCCTGGTTCCCGCCGGTGGCGGCGATGAGGAACCCCGCCGAGGCGATCAGGGCCGACACCACGAAGTGCAGCACGCGCCTTCCGGTGCGGTCCGAGGAGACGCCGATCACCCACAGCACAATCACCGAGAAAAGATAGGGGATCATCACCACCAGCCCGGTCTGGAGATTGGAATAGCCCATCGCCTTGACCATCTGCGGCATCCACAGGCCCAGCGCATAGATGCCGAATACGATCAGGAAATCGGGCACCGTCAGCGCCCAGACCCGCCAGTCACGAAACATCTCGCCCAGGCCATGCACATGGGGCTTGGGGTCTTCCGCCAGCCGCGCCAGCACGACCTCCTTCTCGCGCGCGCCGAGCCAGGAGGCCTTGGCCGGATTGT
Source organism: Rhizomicrobium sp. (assembly GCA_035547015.1). Lineage (GTDB taxonomy): Bacteria > Pseudomonadota > Alphaproteobacteria > Micropepsales > Micropepsaceae > Rhizomicrobium. Next base: position 181,288 of record DASZVO010000013.1, read on the forward strand.
CGGGCAGTCCCCAAAGACCCAGCAATCCCAGTCCGAAGGTGGGAATGGCTTCCAGGATGTACATCCATTGCCAGCCATGCAGGCCACCCGCCTCGATCCCCAGCAGCCAGCCCGACAGCGGCGCGCCGATGATATTCGCGACGGGAACGCCCATGCAGAACACGGCCAGGATGCGGGCGCGGGCGGCGGCGGGAAACCAGTAGGTGAAATAGAGCAGGATGCCCGGATAGAAACCGGCTTCCGCCAGCCCCAGCAGGAAGCGCACCGCATAGAAGCTGACGGGGCCCTGCACGAAAGCTGTCATCATGGAAACGATGGCCCAGGTCAGCATGATGCGCGACAGCCACAGCCGCGCGCCGACCTTCTCCATGATCAGGTTGGAAGGCACCTCGAACAGGAAATAGCCCCAGAAGAAAATGCCCGCCCCGATGCCGTAGACCTCGGGCGAAAAGCCCAGGTCGCGGTTCATGGTCAGCGCCGCGAAACCGACATTCACGCGATTGAGGAAGCTGGCCACGTACATCGCCAGGATCAGCGGCACCAGCCGCAGGGCCACGCGGCGGAAGACCGTGTCCGCCTCGCTGTTCGTGCCGTGCATGTCTCCCCCGATCCCTTCGTCCGGCTTTCCGGCGGGCCTTTTGCCGCCCCCTCCCCGGTTCCCGTTTCGGGAACTCCGCCCCAGGGGACCGCGTTGTCTCACGTCATTTGGGCATGTTTTCCGGAGTATTGGCCATGAAAAAGCTCGCCGCCGCCATTTTCGCCTTCACCGTTCTGGGTGCGGGTGTCGCCGATGTCGCCAGCGCCCAGCCGCGGCACCACCGCCACCGGGTATGTGTATGGCGTCATCATCACCGGATCTGCCACTGGCGCTAGGGGGCGGCGGGTATCCAGCTTTATGCGCCCCTCGGCTTGCCCCGGAGCCGCTTTTCCCCTATAGCCCCGCCCCTTGACGGCTGCGGTCGGCCGGGGGCCTCGCTTTTCCGCTGAAAAGAGGGGCTTTGCGCGATGGTCGCGCGTCCCGGGCGAGCCGAAGCGGGTGGCGTCATCCCGTCCCCCGTTCCGCAGCCTTTGGAAAGGGAAACAGATGGCTCTTTACGAGCATCTCCTGATCGCGCGCCAGGACATCAGCGCGCAGCAGGTGGACGCACTGGCCACCCATCTCAAGACCATCGTCGAAGGCGAAGGCGGCAAGATCGAGAAGCAGGAATATTGGGGCCTGCGCGGGCTTGCCTACCGCATCAAGAAGAACCGCAAGGGGCACTATGTGCTCCTCAACATCAACGCGCCCGCGAGCGCGGTGATCGAACTGGAGCGCCAGCTCAAGATCAACGAGGACGTGCTGCGCTTCCTCACCGTCAAGGTGGACCAGTTCGACGTCTCGTCGAGCAAGAGCCGCCGCGACGACCGCGCCGAGAAGACCGAAGGCGAAACTGTCGAGGAGACCGCACAATGAGCTATGCCGGAAACCGCGAGGGCCGCGAGGGCCGTGGCGACCGCCCCGAGCGCGGCGCCGCCGACGGCGCCCGCCGCCCCTTCTTCCGCCGCAAGAAGACCTGCCCCTTCTCCGGCGAGAACGCACCCAAGATCGACTACAAGGACGTGAAGCTGCTGCAGCGCTTCATCTCCGAGCGCGGCAAGATCGTGCCGTCGCGCATCACCGCCGTCAGCAACAAGAAGCAGCGCCTGCTCGCGAACGCGATCAAGCGCGCCCGCTTCATGGCGCTGCTGCCCTATGTCGTGAAGTGAGGCCCCGGCCATGCAAGTGATCCTGCTCGAACGTGTCGAGAAGCTGGGCCAGATGGGCGACGAAGTCCGCGTCAAGGACGGCTTCGCCCGCAACTTCCTTCTGCCCAAGAAGAAGGCGCTGCGCGCCACCAAGGCGAACCGCGAGTATTTCCAGGCCCAGAAGGCCCAGCTCGAGGCCCGCAACCTGGAGCGCCGCAAGGAAGCCGAGGCCGTCGCCAGGAAGCTGGACGGCCAGTCCTTCGTCCTGATCCGTCAGGCCGGCGACCGCGGCCAGCTCTATGGCTCGGTCAGCCCGCGCGACGTGGCCGATGCGATGGAGAAGGGCGGCTTCACCGTCGACCGCCACCAGGTCTCGATCAGCCAGGCGATCAAGCAGATCGGCCTGTTCACCATTCCGGTGGTGCTGCACCCCGAGGTGAAGGTGAACGTGACCGTGAACGTTGCCCGCAGCGAGGATGAGGCCGAGCGTCAGGCCCGCGGCGAGAATGTTCTGGCGGAGCGCACCGAGGCCGAAGAGGCCGTGGTCGCCGCCGAGGAACTGTTCGAGGAAGGCGCAGGTCCCGCCGCCGAAGCCGAGGGCGAACCCGCCGAGGCCTGAGGCTTTGCGCGGATCCGAATGGAAAAGGCCGGTCCTTCGACCGGCCTTTTTTCATGTTTCCTGCGCCAGCGATTTTTCCAGCCGGTCCATCAGCCAGTTGGTGCCCTGCTCGCGGCTGCCCGCATCGTCGTAGCCGTCGAGATAGTCGCCATATTCGGTGAGAGTGAGGCGCGTGCCGTCGCCTTCGGCCACAAGTTCGATCGCGGCCTGGGACACCGATATCTTCCGGCCGTTCAGATGCATCACATAGCTGTAGATGATGCGCTCATTCTCCACGATGTCGTGATAGGTGCAGTCGAAGCGCGAAACCTTGCCGGTCGGATGACGGCCTTCCAGTATCTCGCGCCCGCCCTCGCGAAAGTCGAAACGGCTCTCGTACTGCTCCCAGCCTTCGGGCCCCCCGAACCATTTCGCCTTGGCCTTTTCGTCGGCGAAGGCCCGGAAAACCCGGGCGGGCGGGTGTTTCCAGCGGCGCGTGATGATGAAGCTGGCATGGACGACGGAACGTGGGGTGGACTGGGTCATGGCTCCTCCGGTTTGTCTGCATCCAGCCAGGCACCCAGCCGGTCGAGATTCTGCTCCCACATGGCCCGGCGCTCGGCGACCCAGCGCTCGACCTGGCCCAGCATGGCGGGGTCGATGCGGCAGGTGCGGACCCGGCCCGCCTTCCGGCTTTTCACCAGGCCGCAATCCTCCAGCACCTTCAGGTGCAGCATGGCGGCGGGCAGCGACATGGGCAGCGGGCGGGCCAGCTCGCTGACCGTGGCCGGGCCCTGGACCAGCCGCTCCACGATGGCGCGGCGGGCCGGGTCGGCCAGGGCGGCAAAGGCTTTGTCGAGCTGATAGTCAAGCATCGTCTTAAGTATCAGCGTGCGGCGAAATTGTCAAGGCATCGCTTAACTATTTCCGGCCCCGCTCCGCCGTCAGGGCCGTCACGCCGCTTTCGTTGTTATTTCCCGCGCATATGCGGACTATGATCCGCCCGTTTCCGGGAGTACCGCCCCAATGTCCGTCCAGACGCAATCCAAGCGCATCACCGTTCCGGAGATCCGGGCCCACAAGGGCGGAAAGCCGGTGGTGGTGCTGACCTGCTATCACGCCCATACCGCGCGGCTGCTGGACAACCATGTGGACGTCATGCTGGTGGGCGACAGCCTGGGCATGGTGATGCACGGGCTGGAAACCACGCTGGGCGTGACGCTGGACATGATGATTACCCACGGCAAGGCCGTGATGCGCGGATCGAACCGCGCGCTGGTGGTGGTGGACATGCCCTTCGGTTCCTATGAGGAAAGCCCGGAAGCGGCTTTCCGCAACGCCGCGCGCGTGCTGCAGGAAACCGGCGCAACCGCCGTGAAGCTGGAAGGCGGAACCCGGATGGCCGAAACCATCCAGTACCTCACCCAGCGCGGCATTCCGGTCATGGGCCATATCGGCCTGACGCCCCAGATGATCCATGTGAAGGGCGGCTTCCGCACCACCGGGCGCACGCCCGAGGAATGGCCCGCGCTGGAAGCCGATGCCCGGGCGGTGGCGGCCGCAGGCGCTTTCGCGGTCGTGATCGAGGGCATGGCGGAACCGCTGGCGGCGAAGATCACCGCGGAAATCCCTATTCCCACCATCGGCATCGGGGCCAGCCCGGCCTGTGACGGTCAGGTCCTGGTGCTGGAAGACATGCTGGGTCTGAACCCCAACCCGCCCAAATTCGTGCGCCAGTATGCCCAGCTGGGCCCGGCTATCGAGGCCGCGGTGAAAGCCTACGCCCAGGATGTGCGCGATCGGCGTTTCCCGGGGACGGAAAACGTCTATCCCATGAAAAAAGCCCAATAGACGCCATCGGGCGGAGGCATTTCTTACCGGACCGCGCATTGCGCGCGGCGGGGCCGCGGGCTAATTAACCCCGGCCTGTCAAAGGCTTCTACCGACCAGCAAAGGATGACAGCGTGAGTGACATTTTCCGCGAAGTCGAGGAAGACGTTCGCCGCGAGCGCATCGCCAAGCTGTGGAAGGCCTATGGCAATTATGCGATCGCAGCCGTGGTGCTGCTGTTCGCGGGCATCGGCGCCTGGCAGTTCTGGGAACACCGGCAGCAACAGGAATACGAACGCGCATCGGCCGCCTTTGTCGCCGCCCAGCGCATCACCAACCCGCAGCAGGCCGCTGGCGCGCTGGCCGATGTGGCGAAGGACGCCCCCAAGGGCTATGCCGAGGCGGCGCGCCTGTCCCAGGCCAGCGCCATGTTCGCGGCCGGCCAGCAGAAGGAAGCGATCGACATCTTCCGCCAGATCGCCGCGGACGACAGCGGCCCCGTGGGCGCGACGGCACGGCTGCGCGCGGCCTGGGCCCAGGCCGACAGCGCCACGCGCAGTGACCTTGCATCGTGGCTTGCGCCGCTGGACCAGCCGGGCAACGCCTGGCGCGCCAATGCACGCGAGGTTCTGGCCTATGCCGATTACCGCGCGATGGACATGAAGGGCGCGCAGGCGAAATACGCCGCTCTCGCCGCCGATCCCGAAGCGCCGGAAAGCCTGCGGGCCCGCGCCAAGGCGATGGCGACATTCCTGCAAAGCGGCGGCGCCGTCACGTATGGCACGGTGCCGGCGGATGCGCCGCCTGCGCCGCCGGCCGCCGCGCCCGCCGCACCGGCCAAATAGCATGACCAGACCCCTCGCCCGTTCCGGCCGGCTTGTGCTGGCGCTTGCCGCGGCGTCGCTGCTGCTGGCGGGCTGCGGCATCACCGATGAGATTGGAAGCTGGTTCGCGTCGAGCGGCAAGAAATCCAACCTGCGCGGCGTGCGCATCCCGGTGATGTCGCTGGATACCACCCTCAAGCCCGACCCGGAGCTCCAGAACACGCCGGTGCAGTTGCCCCCGCCCTATCGCAACCCGGAATGGCCACAGCCAGGCGGCTATGCCTCGAACGCGATGTATCATCTCGCCGCGCCGGGACGCCTGCGCGAGGTCTGGAGCCGGGACGCCGGCAAGGGCACGGATTCCGACTCCGACCTGATCTCCTCGCCTGTCGTTGGCGGCGGACTGATCTTTGCCCTGGATGCCGAGGCACATATCTATGTCTTCCGCGCCGGCGACGGCCGGCCGGTGTGGAACCGCCGCCTTGCGCCCAAGAACGGCACCGACATGCCGACGCTTTGGGGCCTTCTGGGCAAGCACAACACGGTGGACCCGCCGACCGGCATGGGCGGCGGCGTCGCGTATGACAACGGCAGGGTGTTCGTCACCAGCGGCTTCGGCGTGGTGATCTGCATGGACGCCAGGACCGGGCGCGACATCTGGCGCCATGACCTGGGCATGCCCATCGTCAACGCGCCGGTGGTCAATGGTGGACGCCTGTTCGTCTCCACCCACAACAACCATTTCTATGCGTTGGCGGAGAGCGACGGCCGCCAGCTGTGGGATCATCAAGGTATCGAAGAATCCGCCAGCGTGCTGGCGAGCACGAGCGCGGCCGTGTCGGGTGAAACGGTGATCGCCCCCTATACGTCGGGCGAGATCTTCGCCCTGCGCGCGCAGAACGGACAGGTCGGCTGGAGCGACGTGCTCTCGCGCTCGGGCCATGTCACGGCCCTGTCCCAGCTTGACGACATCGCCGGACGCCCGGTGATCGACCGCGGGGTGGTCTATGCCATCAGCCAGTCGGGCTTGATGGCGGCCTTCAGCGTCAACACCGGTGAACGGATGTGGGCGCGCGATATCGGCGGCATCCAGACGCCCTGGGCGGCGGGCGATTACGTCTATGTGCTGGACAACAGCGGCCGCGTGATCTGCCTGACCCGCAAGGAAGGCAAGGTGCGCTGGATTCATCAGCTGCCGCAGTACGAGAAACCGGACGCGAAATCCGGCCCCATCCTATGGGCCGGTCCGGTTCTGGTCTCGGACAAGCTGATCGTCACCTCGTCCAACGGTTATGCCGAGGCGATCTCGCCCTATGACGGCAAGCTGACGGGGCGGGTGGAAATCCCCTCCGGCACCACCATCGCGCCCGTCGTGGCCGACGGTACCGTCTATCTCTACACTTCGGACGCCGAACTGATGGCGCTCCGGTAACGTCCGCCGGCCCTGCTGAGGCCCATGTCCCATGCCATTGGTCCTTGCCATTGTTGGACGCCCCAATGTGGGAAAGTCGCGCTTGTTCAACCGCCTGGCGGGGCGCGCGGCCGCGATCGTGCACGACACGCCAGGCGTGACGCGCGATCGCCAGGCGGTGGATGCCGAATATGAAGGCCTTGCCCTTCGCCTGATCGACACCGCCGGCTTCGAGGACGCCGCGGCCGGCAGCGTCGCCCACCGCATGACCAAACAGACATTGGCCGCCATTGCGCAGGCCCAGGCGCTGCTGTTCCTGATCGACGCGCGGGCGGGCATCACGGCGGGCGACGAGATCATCGCCGAGGCGCTGCGCCGATCGGGCAAACCGGTGATCCTGGCTGCCAACAAGTGCGAAGGCAGGACCCGGCCGCCGGTCGAAGCCTTTGGGCTGGGTTTCGGCGCGCCCATTGCGATCTCGGCCGAGCACAATCTGGGCATGGAGGAATTGGCGGCGGCGCTTGCACCGCTGGCCCCGCGCGCCGAGCCGGCCGACGCGGAAAATGACGCTGAATCCTTCGACGAGGACGGCGACGACGAGGACACCGGTGATGAGAACGGCCGCGACGCGGAGAACCGCGGGGATTATCGCGACCGGCCGTTGCGGCTGGCGCTGGTGGGACGGCCCAATGTCGGCAAGTCCAGCCTGTTCAACCAGCTTCTGGGCGAGGAACGCGCGCTGACGGGACCGGAGGCCGGGCTCACCCGCGACGCCATCACCGCGCCCTGGAAGATCGAGGGCCATGCCGGACAGGAGCGCGCGGTGCTGCTGCACGACACGGCGGGCCTGCGCAAGAAGGCGCGGGTGGCGGGCGAAACGCTGGAAGAGATGTCGGTCGCCTCCACGCTGGAAGCCATACGGTTCGCCGACTGTGTGGTGGTGATGATCGATGCCGCGGCGCCCTTCGAGAAGCAGGACCTGGTCATCGCCGACCTGATCGCGCGCGAGGGACGCTCGATCGTCTTCGCGGTCAACAAGTGGGACCTGCTGGAGAACAAGGCAGGCGCGATCAGCCGCATGCGCGAGAAACTGGACCGGCTTCTGCCCCAGGTGGCGGGCTCGCCGCTGGTGGCCACCTCGGCCCGCACGGGAGAAGGCCTGGACCGGCTGGTGCCCGCGATCGTGGAAGCCGACAAGGCATGGAATACGCGCATTCCAACGGCCACGCTGAACCGTTTTCTGGAGGAGGCCCTGCAGCGCCACGCCACGCCGGCCATTTCGGGGCGGCGCGTGCGCATCCGCTACATGACCCAGCGCAAGGCGCGCCCGCCAACCTTCACCCTGTTCGGCAACCAGCTCGACGCCCTGCCCGAAGCCTATCTGCGCTATCTCGCCAACGGACTGCGCGAGACCTTCGGCCTGAAAGGCACGCCGCTGCGCTTCAATCTGCGCAATTCGCGCAATCCGTACGATACGAAGAAAAAGTGATCGTCACTTCTGGAAATTTATGATCGTCTCGTTGCGGTCATAGGCCGGCGAGAGCATCTCGACCACTTTCGGCATCATGTCTTCCGGCGGGACAAGGCTTTGCGGGTCTTCGCCCGGCATCGCCTTCTGCCGCATCCGGGTGCGCATGGGCCCGGGATTGATCAGGTTCACGCGGACGGTCGTCTGCTCGCATTCCGCGGCATAGGTGAGCACCAGACTTTCCAGCGCCGCCTTCGATACGGCATAGGCGCCCCAATAGGGCGAGTGCTTGCGCGCCGCGCCGGAGGTGACGAACAGCGCGCGGCCCGCATCGGACTGGCGCAGCAGCGGATCGAGCGAGCGGATCAGCCGCCAGTTGGCGGTCACATTGACGTCGATCACTTCCTGCCAGGTCTTGACGTCCAGATGGGTGAGCAGCGTGAGCTGGCCCAGCACGCCGGCATTGCCGAACAGCGCATCCAGCCGCCCCCAGCGTTCGTAGATCGAAGCGCCCAGCCGGTCGATGGCGTCGAAATCGCGCAGATTCACCGGCACCAGCGTGGCTGCGCCGCCGGCCTTGCGGATCTCGTCGTCGGTTTCCTCCAGCCCGCCCACCGTGCGCGCCGCCAGGATCACATGCGCGCCCGCCGTCGCCAGCGCGATGGCCGCGGCGCGGCCGATGCCGCGCGAAGCGCCGGTGACGAGCGCGATGCGGCCGTCCAGGGGTTTGGTCATCCCATAACCTCAAATGCCATGGCCTGTGAATGCGGGCCATCCCGTTGCGGCCGCACCAATATTGAAAGATGGAAAGAAAGGCCAGCGCCATCATTGCAGGCGCATCCATGCCGCCAGGACGGCCCGGATTCGGCGCTCTTCCGCGGGCCGGCCTCATCCTTCAACAGGTTCAGAATGAGGCGTGGTGACGGCCGGCGGCTAGGCCACGTCCGCCAGCAGCGAGAGCTGGCGCGTGCCGCCGCTGATGTCGGTCAGCGCGATGGGATAATCGCCGGTGAAGCAGGCATCGCAGAAACCCGGCGCAGCGGCGAGGCGCCCTGGCTTGCCCATGGCGCGATAGAGACCGTTCATCGAGATGAAGGCCAGGCTGTCGGCGCCGATGAAGCGGCGCATCTGCTCCACATCCATCTTGTGGGCCAGAAGATCGTCGGTATTGGGCGTGTCCACGCCATAGAAGCAGGAATGGGTGGTGGGCGGGGAAGAGACGCGGAAATGCACTTCGGCCGCGCCCGCGTCGCGCACCATCGCCACGATCTTCTTCGAGGTGGTGCCGCGCACGATGGAATCGTCGACCAGCACCACGCGCTTGCCCTTGAGCTTGGCGCGGTTGGGATTGTGCTTCAGGCGCACGCCCAGGTGACGGATGGAGTCCGACGGCTCGATGAAGGTGCGGCCGACATAGTGGTTGCGGATGATGCCCAGCTCGAACGGAATCCTGGCGGCATTGGCGAATCCCAGCGCGGCAGGCACGCCGCTGTCGGGCACGGGGATCACCATGTCGGCTTCGGCAGGCGCCTCTTCGGCCAGCACGGCGCCGATATTCTTGCGCGCCTCATAGACGTTGCGCCCTTCCAGCGTGGAATCGGGCCGCGCGAAATAGATGTATTCGAACACGCAGAAGCGGTGCGGCTGCGGCTTGAAGGGGAACAGGCTGCGGATGCCGTCCTTGTCGACAACCACCATCTCGCCCGGCTTCACGTCGCGCACATATTCGGCGCCAATGATGTCCAACGCGCAGGTCTCGCTGGCGAAGATCACCGCACCGTCCAGATTGCCCATCACCAGCGGCCGCACACCATTGGGATCGCGCACGCCGATCACCTTCTTGCTGGTCAGCGCCACCAGCGAATAGGCGCCTTCCACCTGGCACAGCGCCTCGGTCAGCTTGTCCACGATGCGCGTGCGGGTACTGCGCGCGGTGAGGTGGATGATGGTTTCGGTATCGGAGGTGGACTGGAAGATGGCGCCCTGCGCCACCAGGTCCTGCCGCAGCGTGTGGGCGTTGGTCAGGTTGCCGTTGTGGGCGATTGCCAGCCCGCCGCCCGCCAGATCGGCGAACATGGGCTGGATATTGGCGGCGCGGCTGCCGCCCGCCGTCGAATAGCGGTTGTGGCCGATGGCGAAACGGCCCTTGAGGTTCTTCGCCGCCTGCGAGCCGCGGCCGAACACATCGCCGACCAGGCCCGCATGACGCTCGGCCGTGAAATGGCCGTCGTCATAACTGACGATGCCCGCCGCCTCCTGCCCGCGATGCTGGAGCGCATGCAGGCCCAGCACGGTCAGCGCGCCCGCATCGGCATGGTCGAAGACGCCGAACACGCCGCACTCCTCGTGCAGCGTATCACTGTCCCAGAGATGGTCGGTCTCACCGGTCATCGCGCGCCGTTCCCGCCGGTTTCGATGAGCCTCTCTAGCGCCTGGCGGTCGGCGGCGCCATAGGATTTCGCAGGTCTGGCCACGCTCTTCTGCGAAGCGGCGGCCGCCGTTGCCGCGGAGTCACTGTTGTTCACCCTGTCATTCCGCCGGATCAGGTCTGCCACATCGTCATGGCTGCCCGAATGGCTTCCAGACATTTCAGAAGGCCCGCCGGAAGGCGCCTGGCGCACCGTCGCCTGGTGTGGCGGATTCAGGGCAAAGGCGGTTCCGTGGCTGGGCACCACTGCGGCCAGCGCCTCCGCCGTGCTCTGGACCACGGGAAGAAGGCGCGCCTGGGTCAGCCAGCGGGGATGTTCACGGATGGGCACGAAATAGGTAAATGCAAGATAGGCCAATCCCACTAGCACCAGCCCGCGCACCACGCCGAAGGCTACGCCCGCTGCGCGGTCCAGCGGACCGATGGGCGAATGCTTCACGCTCTGGCTGAAGCGGTGGCTCATGAAGGCCAGCGGGATGAAGACCGCCAGGAAGACGGCGGCATAGGCGATCAGCTCGGCCAGCCAGGCCTGACTGACCAGGCTGCGGGCCATCGGGACCAGCAGCGGCCCGAAATAAAGGCAGCCCAGCGCCGCCGCCACCCAGGCGAAGATGGTCAGGGTTTCCCACAGGAAGCCGCGCCAGGCCGCATAACCGGCCGACACGACGATCACCAGCACGATCAGGCAGTCGAGGAAATTGACCGAGAGACTCATGACTCAAGTCTAGCACGGCGCGGCGCGGGTTCCGGCGCGAATCGCAGCAACTCGGCCACGTTGGCGATTTCGGTCACGGCAAGGCCCGTATCGGACATCCGGGTTCCCGAAGGGACGAACGCTGTTCGGAAGCCCAGCTTGGCGGCTTCCTTCAGCCGCGCCTCGGCCTGGGGCACGGGACGGATATCGCCCGAAAGCGAAATCTCACCGAAGAACACCGTGTCGCGCGGCAAGGGCTCACCACCGAAAGAGGACACAAGCGCGGCCGCTGCCGCCAGATCGGCCGCGGGCTCGCCGATTTTCAGGCCCCCGGCGACGTTCAGATAGACATCCGAGGCCCCAATTCCAATCCCCGCCCGGGCGTCCAGCACCGCCAGGATCATGGCCAGGCGCCCGGTGTCCCAGCCCACCACGGCCCGGCGCGGCGTGCCATAGGCGGTAGGCGAAACCAGCGCCTGGATCTCGCACAACAGGGGCCGCGTGCCTTCCAGCCCCGCGAACACGGCGGTGCCGGGCGACATGGATTTGCGGTCGCCCAGGAACAGCGCCGATGGATTGGCGACCTCGGCCAGCCCCTTGCCGGTCATCTCGAACACGCCGATCTCATCGGTGGCGCCGAAGCGGTTCTTGACCGCGCGCAGCACCCGGAAATGATGACCGCGCTCGCCCTCGAAATAGAGCACCGCATCGACCAGATGCTCGACCGCCTTGGGACCGGCGATCTGGCCGTCCTTGGTGACATGGCCGACCAGCAGCAGCGCCGCGCCGCTGGCCTTGGCATAGCGCACCAGATCGAAGCTGGCGGTGCGCACCTGGGCAATGGTGCCGGGCGCGGCGTCGAGCGCCGCGGTCCACAGCGTCTGGATGGAATCGATGGCGACGATGCCGGGCGCTTTCGCCGATTCCAGCGTGGCCAATATGTCTTCGACATTGGTGGCCGCGCCCAGATGCAGCGGCGCGTCGCTGAGGTCCATCCGCGCGGCGCGCATGCGCACCTGCGCCATCGCCTCCTCGCCCGAGATATAGACCGCGTTGCCGCCGGCCCGCGCATAGGCGCCCAGCGCCTGAAGGATCAGGGTGGATTTGCCGATACCCGGATCGCCGCCCACCAGCAGGGCCGAACCCGGCACCAACCCGCCGCCGGTCACGCGGTCGAATTCGGCGATGCCGGTAGGGCGGCGCGGCGGCGGGGCGTCTTCGGTTTTCAGGTCTTCCAGCGCGAAGCGGCGGCCCTTGACCCGGCGCGCGGCGCCCGAACCCAGCGGCGGGGCCGCGCCTTCTTCCACGATGGTGTTCCAGCCGCCGCAGGCGTCGCATTTGCCCGACCATTTGGCGGCGGTCGCGCCGCAGGACTGGCAGACATAGCTGGTGGAGGATTTGGCCATGATTCGATCATAGCATGGCCGTCAAGGCGCCCGCACCGACTGCGGACCCAACTCTATGATTCCTTACGCCTTCACAGCCATTTTAATCGGACCTTCGGCGCGGCCATGGATGAACTGATCCACATATTCGTTGCCGCTGTGGTCGATCTGGTCGGTCGGGCCCTGCCAGATGATCCTGCCGCCATAGAGCATGGCGATGCGGTGGGAAATCTTGCGCGCCGAGGCCATGTCGTGGGTGATGGAAAGCGTGGTCGCGCCCACATCCTTCACAGTCGAGACGATCAGATCGTTGATCACGTCGGCCATGATGGGGTCGAGGCCGGTGGTGGGTTCGTCGAAGAAGATGATCTCCGGGTCGGCGGCGATGGCGCGGGCCAGGCCCACGCGCTTCTGCATGCCGCCCGACAGCTCCACCGGGTAAAGATCGCCCACATCGGCGGTCAGGCCCACCTTGGCCAGCTTCTCGATGGCGATGTCGCGGGCCTTGCGGCGCGGCACGCCGTGGCCCTGGATCAGGCCGAAAGCCACATTCTCCCACACCGGAAGGCTGTCGAACAAAGCCGCGCCCTGGAACAGCATCCCGAACTTCTTCATCACCCGGTCGCGCGCCGCGCCGCTCACGCGCGTCACGTCCTCGCCGTCCACCAGGATCGTGCCTTCGTCCGGGCGGATGATGCCCAGCACCGACTTGATCATCACCGACTTGCCAGTGCCCGAGCCGCCGATCACCACCAGCGAGGAGCCCTTGTCGATCGAAAGATCCACGCCGTCCAGCACCACCTTGGGGCCGAAGCGCTTCTTCACGCCGATAAGCTGTATCTTCGGTGCGGTCATGTGTTGAACAGCAGCGAGGTGAGCAGATAATTGGCGGCCAGGATCAGGATCGAGGCCGACACCACCGCCGAGGTGGTGGCGTTGCCGACGCCTTGCGCGCCGCCCTTGGAGTTGAAGCCGTTATAGCAACCCATCAAGGCGATGATGAAGCCGAAGGCCGCCGCCTTGATCAGGCCGGAATTGATGTCCTGCGCGGTGGCGAAATCCACCGTGTTCTTGAGATAGATGCTGCCGGTGAAGCCAAGGCTCTGCGTCGCCACCACATAGCCGCCGAACACGCCGATGGAATCGGCGATGCCGACCAGGACCGGCATGCACACCACGGCGGCGACCAGGCGCGGCACCACCAGATACTTGATGGGATTGGTGGCCAGCGTGGTCAGCGCGTCTATCTGCTCGGTCACTTTCATGGTGCCGATCTCGGCCGCGATGGCCGCGGCCACCCGCCCCGCCACCATCAGGCCCGCGATCACCGGCCCCAGTTCGCGCGTGATGCCCAGCACCACGATCTGCGGCACAATGGCTTCCGCGCCATAGCGGTTGCCGCCCAGATAGATCTGAAGCGCCAGCGCGCCGCCGGTGAAGAAGGCCGTGAGCCCCACCACCGGCAGCGAGTAATAGCCGATGCGCATCATCTGGCTGAGGATCAGGCGCGTATAGATGGGCGGGCTGACCAGCGCCGCCAGGGCCTTGCCCATGAACGTGGCCAGCCGGCCGATATGGGCCAGCAGCGTCATGGTGGCGCGGCCGATGCGCGCGAAAATATTCATGCGTCGTTCCCGGAATAGTGGCGCGGCATCCGGCCCAGCCTGGTGAGGATCTCATAGGCGTTGGTGCCCGCGGCTCCGGCGGCATCCTCCAGCGAGATCGTATCGCCCAGGATCTCCACCGCGTCGCCTGGCGACGGGCAGGCGGGAAGATCCGTGACATCCAGCGTCAGCAGGTCCATCGAGATTCGTCCGGCGTAAGGCACGCGCACGCCGCCGATGGCCGCGGCGCCGCGGTTGGAGGCGGCGCGCGGAATACCGTCAGCATAGCCGAGCGCCACGGTGGCGATCATGGTGGGCCTTCTTGCGCGGAACGTGGCTGCGTAGCCAACGCTGTCGCCCAAGTCAATTCTGCGGACCTGGAGCACGCGGGCGGTCAGCACCGCGGCCGTGCGCATGGGATTGGGTTTGCCTTCGTGCGCCTGGGGGTTGGCGCCATACAACGCCACCCCCGGGCGCACCAGATCGAAGTGATAGTCCCGCCCCAGCATGATGCCGCTGGACGCGGCCAGGCTGGCGGGTGCGGGCGGCAGCATGGCCAGCGCGGCCCGGAAACGGTCCAGTTGGAGGCCGTTCATTGCCGCTTTCGCGCCTGCATCGTCGGCACAGGCCAGATGGCTCATCACCAGTGCGAGACGGAGCCCGGCCAGCCGCTTGTGATGCTCGGCGGAAAGGACCGCCAGTTCATCCGGCGGCAGGCCCAGCCGGTTCATGCCCGTATCCACATGCACGATCGCATCCAGCGTGGTGCGTGCGGCCGTGGCCGCGCCGCTCCAGGCGGCGATGTCGGACAGGCTGTTGAGCGCGGGCGTGAGGCGATGGCTGAGCAGCGCGGGCACCGCATCGCGCGGCGCGCCATCCATCACGACGATGCGCGCCTGCGGAACGGCCGGACGCAGCGCAATGCCCTCCTCAAGCCGCGCGACGAAAAAACAGTCGCACCCCGCCGCCGCCAGCGCGGGCGCGACACGCAGCGCCCCGAGGCCATAGCCATCGGCCTTCACCACCGCCGCCGTCGCCGCGGTCGATGCGATGCCGCGGCAGGTGCGGTGGTTGGCGACGATGGCCGGCAGCCGCACCATGAGACGCGCCGCCTCGAAATCGTGCGGTGCATGACCCTCCCGCGGGGGGCGATGGCTGCCGCTCTCCTCCATCAATTGCCGCCGCCCAGAACGTTGATTCCACCGCCGCCCGGCATGCTGGGATGCAGGCACGGCGTGTTCTGCAGGATGGGACATCCGCCCTGGCCCGGCGTGACGCCGCTTTGCAGGCCGCGCTGGATGTCCTCGCTGCCGGTCACGCGGAATTCGCTGTCGGGCGGCGCCTCTTTCAGCCGCGGCAGCTGCGAGGGCGGTACCATCACCAGCGAACCATTGGGCAGCTTGTGCGCCTGCCAGGGCTGGCCGCCGCAGATCTTCCGCTCGGCCTGGGTGAGATGCTCCCAGCTGCCCGCGCTGCAGGCTAGCGTGCGCCCCACCGCGCCCAGGATGTCGCCCGCGGTCGGCGCATTACCCTCCTCCG
The DNA here is from genome assembly GCA_035547015.1 of Rhizomicrobium sp. Taxonomy (GTDB): domain Bacteria; phylum Pseudomonadota; class Alphaproteobacteria; order Micropepsales; family Micropepsaceae; genus Rhizomicrobium. The sequence continues at coordinate 196,794 of DASZVO010000013.1, forward strand.
GCTTGATGATGATGGGCGGCGGCTTGACCACGGTGATGGGCGCGGAAAGCACGCGCGGCGGCGCATTGGTGATCTGCGGAGCGGTCAGTTCGCGGCGCGGCTGGTTGTTGCCCGGCGCGGGCAGGGTCAGCACGCTCTCGATGATGGGGCGGGTGCGCATGTCGAAGGGATGCACCGCGAAGACGAAGAACAAGAAGAACAAGATATGGAGCGCGGCGACCAGCAGCGTGGAGACGCCATTGGAGAAGAGCCGGCGGCGCTGCTCACCCGTTCCGGAAGACCCGGTGGGACGCAGGAAGGGGTGCGTCAGGACAGTCTCAGTCGCCAAAAGTGTAAGGTCCGTAGCAAAACGCTTCCCCGCATCCCCACCATATAGAAGCCCCGGGGGGCGCAAAACAGGGCTGCAATGGCGGAAAACGGGCAAAAATGCTAACGCGGAGCCCCGATGCGGACATACCTGATCAATCTGGCGCGCCGTCCTGACCGGCTGGGGGCCATGCGCGCAGCGGCGGCGCCGTTGGGTCTGGTCCTGACCCCCGTCACGGCGGTCGATGCCGCGGCGGCGGAACCGGCGATGGTGAACCGGTGGTTCACGAAAGGCGGTCCGCTGGGCGAGATTCCCGCAGGGGACAAATGCTGTCTCCTGTCCCACCGCCTGGCCTGGGAGATGTTCCTGGCCACGCCCGATGCCCACGCCGTGTTCCTGGAGGACGATGTGCGCCTGTCGGATGCCGCGGGCGCGCTGCTGGCCGGCGACGGCTGGATTCCGGGCGACGCCGCGGTGGTGAAGCTGGAGCACTATGGCCCGCCCGGCCAGCGCGTACTGCTGGCGGACTGGCGCAGGGCCGGCGGAGGTTTCCGGCTGGGGCGGATGCTGTCGCGTCATACCGGGGCGGCGGCCTACATATTGTCGCGCGGGGCGGCCGAGATTTTGCTGGCCGAGACGCGCTTCGACCTGCCGGTGGACCACCTGCTGTTCAATCCCAACAATTCGCGGCTTTTTGCGCGGCTGAGGCCCTGGCAACTGGTGCCGGCCATCGCGCGGCAGCAGGAATTCGTGGGAGCGAAATCGGACATCGAAAGCACGCGCAAGAGCCTGCGGACATTCGGCCTGACGTATATGAGGCGCGAGCTGGTGCGGTTCGGCTATGACCTGAAGCTGATCCCGCGCCAATTGCTGGCGCTGCTGCGCGGGGCGGAGTTCGTGGCGGTCCGCACGATGGACCAGCCTCGCGGGGACTAATGCTGCGGCAGGGCGCCCTCGTCCACCTTGTTGCTGAAGCGGGTGAAGCTGCCTTCGAACACCAGTTCTATCGAGCGCGTGGCGCCATGGCGGTGCTTTTCCACCAGCACCTCGGCGCGATTCGTGGCACGGTCCAGCTTTTCCATCCACTTGGCGTGGTCGGGCGTGCCGGGATCGGGCTCGCGCGACTTGAGGTAATATTCCTCGCGGTACACGAACATCACCACGTCGGCATCCTGTTCGATGGAGCCGGATTCGCGCAGGTCCGACAGCACCGGGCGCTTGTCGTCGCGCGCATCCACGCCGCGCGAAAGCTGCGACAGCGCCAGGACGGGGATGTTCAACTCCTTGGCCAGGGTCTTGAGGCCCTTGGTGACCTCGGTGATCTCCTGCACGCGATTGTCGTGGCGGCGCGATGGCTCGACCAGCTGCAGATAGTCGATCACGATCAGCCCGATGTTCTTCTCGCGCTTGAGACGGCGGGCACGTGCCGCGATCTGGGCGATGGAGATGCCGCCGGTGTCGTCGATGTAAAGGGGAAGCGTGGAAAGGTCCTGCATGGTCAGGACGAACTTTTCCCATTCGGTTTCGTTGAAGCGGCCGTTGCGGATCTTCCAGACCTCGATCTCGGTCTGCTCGGACAGGATACGCGCCGAAAGCTGCTGCGCCGCCATTTCCAGGCTGAAGAACAGGACCGGCGCGCCGCGCGGAAATTCGGCATTCTGCTCCAGGTCCTGCAGGTACGCCTTGGCGGCATGGAAGGCGATGTTGGTGCCCAGCGCCGTCTTGCCCATGCCCGGCCGCCCCGCCAGGATCAGAAGGTCCGAAGGCTGGAGCCCGCCCAGCAGATTGTCGATGTCGGTGAAGCCCGACGTGACGCCGGAGATGCGGCCGCCGCGGGCGTGGGCGCGCTCCGCCGCCTCCACGGTCCGCTTGAGCGCCTCATGGAAATCGAGCGCGCCTTCCCCATACTTGTTGCTTTCGGCCACCGCATAGAGCGCCTTTTCGGCTTCGGCGATCTGGTCCTTCGAGGTTTTGTTGGTCGGCGCCTCATAGGCGGTGTTGACGATATCCTCGCCGATGCGGATCAGGCTGCGCCGCACCGCCAGGTCGGACAGGATATTCGCATAGTCGCGCACATTGGGGATGGCAGGGGCCGCCGCCTGCAACGCCTCGAAATAGGCCTGGCCACCCGTTTCGATCACGCCGGGATCGGACTTCATCGTGGCATGCAGCGTCAGCGGCGTCGCCACCACGCCGCCCCGTTCGATCATCTGCGACATGGTCTCGAAGATGCGCGCGTGGAGCGGATCGTAGAAGTGCTCAGGCCGGATCAGCTGGCTCGCCCGCTCCATCGCGCGGTTGTCCGCCAGGATCGCGCCCAGGAGCGCCTGCTCGACATCGATGTCGTAGGGGACGTGACGATAGGCTTCCTGTTCCATGGCTCTCGGCGGCACCCGAAGGGGCGGTCAATCGACCGGGCGGCCAATCAACCGGCCCGGATGTGCGCGGGCAAGCGGAATGCTCAACCGCTCACAGGCATCTGGGAAGATTAGACCGGAAAAACTAGGTCTAGTAGGGAACCGGAAAAGTCCAACTATTCCGCGGCGATCTGCGCGGCCAGCAGCGCTTCCTCGGCTCGCTTCCGCCGCTGGGCCCGAAGTGATTCGATCAGCGCGAAGTCATCCGCATACAGATTTTCTATGCGGCGGCGCTGGCGGGCGTTCAGCAGAAGCGGCAGGCGCTCGCTGCGGTTGAGCCAGGGCAGGCGCCCGATGCCATGCGGCTTCAGGTAGCCGGCGAGATCCTCGGTATCCTCGCCATAAAGGAACAGATCCTTCACCAGCGGCGCACCGGTCGCCAGGTCGCAGACAAACCAGCTTTGTGGCCGCATCACGAAGTCGAGATCCAGGGGGCCGCGCCCGTCCAGGAACGAGAGATAATCGTCCACGGTCGTGATGCGCGCCGTCTCGGCCGCGAACACGTCGCTGAGGCGGCACTCGGGCGTGCCGCCGGTGCGCACGAAAGCATAGGCGCTGGCGAAACGGTCGAACGGGTTGCGCAGCAGAGCAAAGGATTGCGCCCGCCGATAAAGCCGCGGATGGACGGCACGATAGTAGCGGATGCTGTGGTGACGAGTGCAGCCTTCGCCGTAAAGGGCGCGGACGATCGAAGTTCCCGCCACCCGCGGCACATGCACGAAGATCAGGTTGCGCCGGGCCATCGCGGCGGGCATGCGCCACCAGAAGGCGCGCATGGCGGCGGGAATGGCCGTGCAGAAACGGTCATAAATGTCTTCTTCGTAATAGGCGCCGAACAGCGCGCGGTTGACGCGCTTGGGATCGGAAAGCCGCGACGCAGCGCCAGTTCCACGCAAGGAAAAAAGTGACATTGGCATTCGTTGAGAAATGCGACGGCCCATAGCTAACGGGTTCGTGGGCCAGGTTCCTTGCGACCATTTTGTGGAAATGTCGCAAGAGTTCGCGCACGGAAGATCGGCCATCGCATGCGATGAATGGCTGTCTTTGTAATGTATCCATCGATAACGGAAATGTGTCTCGTCCGGCGTCAACATGAAATGCGCGGACATCAGGCCGCGCGCCGCACGCCGTGCGCCAGTCTGCGGATGCGCTTGAGGTCCGCGGTGAAATCCTTCCACGCCTGCGCACGGTCTTCATCATGCAGGCGCAGCAGCAACGATGGATGGATGGTGATGTAGCCCGGCCATCCGTCCAGTTCGATGGGACCGCGATTCTTTGCCACCGCCAGCGGTTTTCCCGCCAGCGCCAGCGCAGCCGTCGCACCCAGCGCCACCACAAGCCGCGGATGAACCAGGTCCAACTCCTTGCGCAGCCACCAGCGGTAATGCCGCACTTCGCCCGCGTTGGGCCGGGAATGAAGCCGGCGCTTACCGCGCTGCTCGAATTTGAAATGCTTCACCGCGTTGGTGACATAGACGTCCTCGCGCGCGATGCCGGCCTCCGCAAGCGCCTTGTCCAGCATGCGGCCTGCGGGACCGACAAAGGGGCGGCCGGTGCGATCCTCCTGATCTCCCGGTTGCTCGCCCACCAAGGCGATTGCCGCATGTGGCGGTCCCTCGCCAAGAACGGCGCGCGTGCCGCCGGGCACCATCGGCTCGGCGGCGGCGATCAGTCGGTTGAGGGCGGCAAGCGTCCGCGGTTCGGCCATAAGGCCATAACGCGCAAAACCGCCGGTCAGCCCAGTTCCGCGATCAGCGCCTGGGCTGCGGCCGGATTCCTTTCCTTGGCGCCCGCGATCATGAACAGGAAAACGTCGCGCTTTTTCTTCGGCGCCGGCGGCGCGAGCAGCGGCATGTCGTCCGGCGTGCCACCCTTCTCCCATGCCCGCGCGCGGTCTGCCCAGACCTTGATCGCGGTCCTGGAATAACCGGACGCCTCCTTCGCCTGCGTGCCCATGATACGGACATAGACGAAATCCGCCGTCACGTCGGCGATCAGGGGAAATTCACTGTCGGCGCCAATGACGATGGCGACGTCATGCTTGCGGCACAGGGCGACGAAATCCCGGTCCCGGAAGCTGGCATGGCGCACTTCCACCGCGTGGCGGATGGCAAACCCATCCAGCTTTTTCGGCAGCAGCTTCAGGAACGCTTCGAAATCGGCGGCATCGAATTTCTTGGTGGCCATGAACTGCCAGTTCACCGGTCCCAGCTTGTCGCCCAGCCGGGTGACGCCGCTGGCGAAGAATTTCGCGATGCTGTCGCCGGCCTCCGCCAATACGCGCCGGTTTGTGGCGAACCGCGGCCCCTTCAGCGTGAAGACGAAACCCTCCGGCGTCTCGTCGCGCCAGCGTGCGAAGCTTTCGGGCTTCTGCGAGCCGTAATAGGTGCCGTTGATCTCGATGGCCGTGAGCTTCGAGGCGGCATATTCCAGCTCGCGCTTCTGCGGCAGCCCCTTGGGATAGAAGCTGCCGCGCCATGGCTCGTATACCCATCCTCCGATTCCGGCACGAATGCTCATGCGCGTATGAACGCACGACCATCTTCGGCCCGCAAGCCGCTATTTGCCGCCGTTATTTCTTTACGGGGCCGTTGACCGCCCAAGTCACGCCGAACGGATCCTTGAGTTGCCCGTAACGGTCGCCCCAGAACATGTCGGCCACCGGCATCGTGGCCGTGCACCCGGCAGCCACCGCACGATCGTACCAGGCATCGGCATCGTCCACCTTGAGCATGATGTTGAATCCGGCCGGCGCCACGGGCGGATGGCCGTGCTCGGGATAGAAATCGCTGATCATCACCGATGAACCGTTAATGTAGAGATGGGCGTGCATGGTGCGCCCCTTCTCGTCGGGCGGAATCATGTGCGCCACGTCGGCGGCGAAGGCCTTCTTGTAGAAATCGACGGCCTTCACCGCGCCGTCGATGGACAGATAGGCGATCGCGCCGCCCCTGACGGGCGGATTGGCCGACGGATTGGAATGATCGGACATGCTGCTCTCCTCTTGTTGCGCCTTGAAGACGTGTGCAGGCAAGGCGATCCGACACCTGTTTTGTGAAACTTCATCCCGCGTTCTGCATCAGCCGGTCCAGATGCCGGCGGATATGGGCGGCCTCGGCGGCCGTTCCGGCAAGCCCGATCGCCCGGTCGAAATCCGCGCGCGCCTCGCCAGCCCGGCCCAGCTGGAGCAGGAAAACACCGCGCGCCCCGAAATAGGGGAAATATCCGGACAGCGCCTTTTCCAGCGGCGCGATCATGGCCAAGCCCGCCGCGGGGCCATGCAGCCTGGCCGTGGCCACGGCGCGGTTCAACGTCACGACCGGAGACGGCTGCATCCGCTCCAGCGCGGCATAGAGCGCGTCGATCCCCGCCCAGTCCGTATCGGCGGCGCCGGCCGCGCGGGCATGGGTGGCGGCGATGGCGGCCTGCACCTGATAAGGGCCTGGCCGGTTATGGCGCATCGCCTTGTCGATCAACGCCAACCCTTCGCTGATAAGTTTTGCGTCCCACAGCGTGCGGTCCTGATCCTCCAGCGGCACGGCATCGCCATGTGCGTCGAACCGTGCGGGCAGCCGCGACTGCTGCAACAGCATCAGGGCCGTCAGGCCCATGATCTCGGGCTCGGCCTGGAACAGCCGCAGCAGCAACCGGGCGAGACGGATCGCCTCGTCGCAGAGCGGCGCGCGAACCGGATCGCGTCCCGCCGAATAGCCTTCATTGAAAAGAAGATAGATCATTGCCGCCACCGCGGCGAGCCGTTCGGCCCGTTCGGCGGGGCCGGGCGTCTGGAACGGCACATCGGCCCCTTCCCTGTTCCGCTGGGCGATGCGCGCCTTGGCGCGGGTGATGCGTTGTTCCATCGCTGCATCGCTGACCAGGAAGGCGCGGGCGATCTGCGCCACGGAAAGACCCGAAACGATGCGCAGCGCCAGCGCGATCTGCTGGGTGGCGGGCAGGTCGGGATGGCAGCAGATGAACAGCAGCCGCAGCACGTCGTCGCGATAGTCCGCGCCGTCCAGCCGCTCGGCCAGCGGCGTTTCAGCATCCTCGAGATCGGAAATCACATCGTCGGGCGGCAATTCGGTGTCGCGCGAGCGCTTGCGCACGCCATCCAGCGCCGCGTTGCGCCCCACCAGGATCAGCCAGGCCGCGGGATCGCGTGGCGGGCCGTTGCGCGGCCAGTTCCTGAGCGCGCGCAGACAGGCTTCCTGATAGGCCTCTTCCGCCGTGTCCATGTCGCGGAAATAGCGCAGCAGCGCGCCCACCGCCTGGGGCCGGGCCGCGGTCAGGGCACCGTGGATCCACGCCGGGTCATGGACCAGCTCGCTCATCTCAATAGGCTTTGACGCGGTCCCGCGGCGCGTTGGGGCGTGCCTCCGGCACATAGAGCGCCACCGGACGGATCTCATAGACGCTGGTGGGATTGGCCTCGGACAGTTCGCGCGCCACCGCCAGCGCCGCGTCCAGATCCGGCACATCGATGACATAGAAACCCAGAAGCTGTTCCTTGGTCTCCGCGAAGGGACCGTCGATCACAAGGCCGGGACCGCGCAGGGTGGTGGCGGCGGTCGTCGGCAGCAGGCGCAGCGAAGGGCCCAGCTTGCCCTCCTTTACCAGCTTTTCGTGCACCACGTTCAGGCGGGCCATCACGGCATCGTCCTCCTCCCTGGTCCAGGACCAGACGACGTCTTCCTTGTTGTAGCAAAGCAGGGTGTAGAGCATGGCGGTTCCCTTACGGCGTTCCCAGGACGGGCTACTATGCCCCGCCCCGACATGGGCCGGACATGGGAATGCAAAATATTTCCCGGATTCTGTCTGTCCCGCCGGTCCCAGGGCGTCCTCGGACCGGAACCTGACGGGAGAATGAATGGAGATGACACAGGCTGCCCAGGCAATTGCCGCCCCCAAGCCCGCTGCCCATGAACTGGTCCTGAACCGCCTGCTGGACGCGCCGCCAGACACGCTCTATCGCCTGTGGACCGATCCGGCCCGGCTCAAGGACTGGTTCTGTCCCAGGCCCTGGACCGTGACACAGGCCGAACTGGACGTGCGCCCGGGCGGGGTGTGCCATTTCACCATGCAGGGACCCAATGGCGAGGTGGTGCCCAATCTCGGCCAGTATCTGGAGGTGGTGCCGGGCCGGAAGCTGGTGTTCACCGATGCGTTCACCGGCGGCTGGATTCCGAAAGAGGGCGCACCGTTCATGGTCGCCACCATCACCTTCGAACCCGAAGGCGGAAAGACCCGTTACATCGCCACGGTTCGCCACTGGACCGAGGCGGACATGAAGAAGCATGAAGCGATGGGATACCAGCAGGGCTGGAATACCGTCGCCGACCAGCTCGAAACCCTGGCCAGAACGCTGCAGGAGGATACATGACCGTCAAAAGCATCACGCCCTTCCTGTGGTTCGACACCCAAGCCGAGGAGGCGGCGAACTTCTATGTCTCGCTTTTTCCCGATTCGAAGATCACCCAAGTCGCGCGCTATGGCGATCACGGCCCCGGCCCCAAAGGCAGCGTGATGGTGGTGACGCTGGAACTGGCGGGCCAGAAGCTGATCTTCCTTAATGGCGGTCCTAACTTTGCCCTGGATGAAGCCTTTTCGCTTTTTGTGGGATGCACCGAACAGGCCGACATCGACCGGCTGTGGGAGGCGCTGACAGACAAACCCAATGTCTGCGGCTGGACCAAGGACAAGTTCGGCGTGTCGTGGCAGATCCATTATGCCGGCTGGTCCGAGCTTGCCACCGGTCCCAGGAGCGAACAGGTGATGGCCGCCATGATGACCATGACCAAGATCGACATCCAGAAGCTGAAGGACGCCGCGGCGGAAGCCGGCTAGCCGAACAGCGCCTTGTAGCTTTCCGGCTTGAAGCCGACGGTGACCTTGCCCTTCGCTTCCAGAACCGGGCGCTTGATCATCGATGGCTGGGCCAGCATCAGCGCGATGGCCTTCCTTTCGGTGATGCCGTCCTTGTCGGCTTCCGGCAGCTTCCGGAAGGTCGTGCCCGCGCGATTCAGCAGGACCTCCCAACCCACCTGCTTCACCCAGCCTTCCAGCGCCGCCCTGTCGATGCCAGACGCCTTGTAGTCGTGGAACCGGTAGGCGACCTTGTGCGCATCCAGCCAGGCAAAGGCTTTCTTCATCGTGTCGCAGTTTCTGATGCCGTAGATGCTCACCATGTCGTTGCGCCTCGCCCAAGCCCGGCGCGTTCGCCGCTCGCTACCGTAAACATTTGCCATTCACACCACGCGCAGCGGCCTGGGCATGGTTTCCGTGCCCGCGAATTTCATCGCGCGCTCCGCCTCCAGCATATAATCGCGGGTCAGCGGCACGGCGTCCGGCCTGCGCGCGATCTGGAGCTGGAAAACCACTTCGCCGTCGTGCCGGAAGGCCATTTCCGACCCCGCCAGATAGAATTCCCAGATGCGGCAAAAGCGTTCGTCATAGATGCGCGCGGCTTCCGCGCGGTTGGCCGCGAAGCGCCGGCGCCATTCCCTGAGCGTTTCGGCATAGTGCAGGCGCAGCACCTCCACATCCGTGACGATGAGGCCGTTTCTTTCGATCGCCGCGGCCACTTCCGACAGCGCCGGAACATAACCGCCGGGGAAGATGTATTTGGCGATCCAGGAATTGGTCGAGCCGGGGCCATCGGACCGGCCGATGGTGTGCAGCAGCATGACCCCGTCGTCGGCGAGGAGGTCGCGCACCTTGCCGAAGAAGGTGTCGTAATAAGGCACCCCCACATGCTCGAACATGCCCACCGACACGATGCGGTCATAGCGGCCGGTGAGCTTGCGGTAGTCCACCAGTTCGAAGCGGCAGCGATCGGCCAGCCGCGCCGTCTCCGCACGCTGGCGCGCGACAGAGATCTGTTCTTCCGAAAGCGTGATGCCCAGAACCTCGGCATGGGCGTCGCGCGCCAGGTCGAGCGCCAGCCCGCCCCAGCCGCTGCCGACATCCAGCACTTTCAGGCCCGGCCGGTCCAGCAGCAGCTTGGCGGCAATGTGGCGCTTCTTGCCGATCTGCGCATCCTCGAGGCTTTCGCCGGAATGGGAGAAATAGGCGCAGGAATATTGCCTGTCACGATCGAGGAACAGGTCGTACAGGCGGCCCGATAGATCGTAGTGATGGGCCACATGCGCCTTGGCGCGCGAGACCGGATTGAACTGGGCCAGCCGCCGGGTCAGCCGCCGCCAGCTGCGCACCATCCGGTGGAAGCCGCGCGGCCGTCCCAGCGCCAGATTGCGCATCAGCAGGTCCAGAAGCTGGGCGATGTCGCCCTTTTCCAGCACCATGCGGCCGTCCGCATAGAGTTCGCCCAGCTTCAGCTCGGGATTGAGCAGGAGCTGCCATTCGGCGAGCCGGTCCGTGAACCGCACCTCGACAGCCGGCTCGCCATGGCCAAAGATCCTGTGCCCGCCGCCCGCGGTGGTCACACCCAATGCGCCTTCCCGGAAGAAATCGGAAAACAGCAGATTCAGCATCAACCTGTGCCCCGCCTTGACTGCAATGCCAAATGCGCAGGCAATCATTGGGTTCCCGCATGGAACCCGTCAATAACCTGCATGGCCGGTCTGGTCTTGCGCCAGCTGCCGATAGCCGGAACCGCTCCGGCGCCCAATCGTTCTGGCGGGCAGCGCTGTCAGAAGCAACATTCCCCCGGCCCCGACGCGAACGCCGCCGCGAAATTAAGTAATCCTGCGTGAAGTCGATGACCCGGCATGCAAATGCCGTATGCTGCCTGCCGGGATGGGCAAGGGGGCAGCGGTGTATGGGTTAACCAGGGTCCGGTGCGCCACCCTGCTCGCCATGGCGGTCCTCGTTTTCGGACCGATCCTGCTTCTTAGCGGAATAGCCCGGCATTACGCCGACCTGGTCGCCACACTGGCGCCCGTGGAATATGGCCGAACAAACCTCGAAGCCCTGCACCTGATGTTGCGCAAGATCACGCAGGGAAATTCCGATTCCTGGCAGCCGATGATCCAGGCCCTGTCCGTGCTGCACGACCCGCGCACGCATTCGCAGCTTTACGAGACCGTGTTCTTCCAGGACAGGATCAAGTTCCAGTACGCACCGACCAGCCTTCTGCCGATCGACCTGCTGCAACAGCTTCACCTCGCCCGCGACGGCGTGCTGAACGCCCTCAACCTGATCGTCTTCCTGGTGAATGCGCTCGCGGTTTCCGCCCTCTCCTATCTCATCCTTCCGCCTCGCCGCGATCCGCCGGCGGACGACCGGCTGGTGCGGATCGCCATGGCCGCGCTGACCTTTGCGGCCTGTTTCCTTTTCTATCCGCTGGTGAAAGCCAAGCTGCTGGGCCAGATCCAGCTTTGGATAGACATGCTGTGCACTTTCACGGTCCTGTTCTGGATCGCAGACCGGCGCTTCCTGGCGGGAGCGATGATCGGACTGGCGTGCATGATCAAGCCCCAGACCGGCATCCTGCTGGTCTGGGCGCTGGCATGGAAGGAGTGGCGCATGGTCGGCGGCATCCTCTTCACCGCCGCGCCGCTTCTGCTCACATCGCTGTTGGCATATGGCCTGCACAACCATGTCGAATATCTGCGCGTCCTGTCGTTCCTGTCCCGTCACGGCGAAGCCTTTTTCCAAAACGCCTCCATGAACGGTCTCGTCAACCGGTATCTCGGCAATGGCGACAATCTGGTCTGGCAGTGGCATGAATTCGCGCCCTTCAATCCCGTCGTCTATCTGTCCACAATGGCATTTGCATTGCTCTGCCTGGCGGCCATCCTCCTGCCGGCGCTGCGGCACAGGGGCCGCGCGACCGCCCTCGACCTTTCGGCGGCATTCATATGCGTGGTCGTGAGTTCTCCGATCGCCTGGGAGCACCATTACGGAATCCTTCCGCCTCTTTACATCGTGGCGCTGCATGCATGGATGACGGCCGGTGCCGGCTGGCGGAGACGTTGCGCGCTGGCGATGCTGGCGGTTTCGTGGACGCTGACTGCGACATTCATCCCGCTCGCGAACCTTCTGGCCGCAAGCCGGTACAATGTGGCGCAAAGCTATATCTTCTTCGGCGCGCTGCTCCTGCTGGCCGTCATTCTCTGGAAGCGGGCCTGGCCCGGAACTACGCACGTGACGGCCGTGGATGCGGCGTGGGCGGACAGGGGCGTGCGCGCATAGGGCCCCTATGCCAGCCGCCAGCGTGCCAGCACCACGTGACGCGACCGGCCGACAAGGCTCATCACCAGGGCGAAGTCGCGCACCGTCCAGGTGATCGGCGCGACAGGATTTTCATCGACACAGCGATCGGCCCACAGCAAGGTGATGTGAGGTGTGAAGCTGCCAGGCACCGCCAGGCCCGCCATCGTCATCCGCAGCCGCAGGGACCGCTGGAAATCCGCCAGGGCGCAAAGCCCCGCGCCGCCGCGCAAGACCAGCGGGTATCGCTCATGGCCCGCGAGGCGGAAGCTTCCGGTCCAGTCGAAACATACGGCAAATGGCGTGTGCGCCGGCTTTGCATCCGCCATCTGCGCACCCGCCCTCCGGGCGTACAGCACCGTTTCCTCAAGCGTCCGGCCCGGCGCGTGAACCGGCGCCAGCGTGCAGTGCAGCCGTTGGCCCTTGATCGGCCATCCATGCAGGCCGTGGGCCCGCCAAAGCGTTCCGGCAAGCGCCTCGAGGCCCGGCCTGAGACCGGTTGGAGGCCGGATCGCAAAGAACAGGTTGATGCGGAGGCCCGCCGAAACGGACCCATGTGGAAGGCCCATAACAGAACATAACGAGAACATCCAGTCCGGATCAACCGGTTCAGAACAAGCTCGGCCCGGAAGTGGCGCCGCGCCGTTTGCCGTGTTCCTCCGGATGCATGGTCCAGCGGACGTCTTCGACCGTCCTGAGGCAGGCTTTCACCACATCCGCCGGGGCGGGGATTTCACCCAGCCATATGGCCCAGTCTTCCGGCGCCAGTACGGCGGGCATGCGGTCCGCCGGCAGGCCGGCGATAAGCGCGTTGGCGGGCGCCGTTGCCATCACGCAGGCGACCAGCGGCGCGGGCAGGCCGGCTATGGCGAAACGCCGCCACAGGAAGGCGATGCCGATGGGACCGGTGGGCGTGACCACATGCTGCCTTCCGCCGTCGGGCGCCTCGCAGAAGGATTCGACCAGCACAATCCCGCGCTGGCCGTCGCGAAAGGCCCGCGCAAACGCCGGCACGCTGTCGATGGTTTCGCCGCGCGCATGGATGGGGCGCGGCCGGCGCCAGTCGGACGGATCGGGAAACCCCCATCGCATCGGCGCCACCCGGCGTGCCCCGTCATGCCGCACGATCACCGGCAGGTTGCCCGTCACGCGGAAGACGACAGAGCGATCTGCCGCACGCGCCGCTCCGGCATGGATGAAATCCACGATGTCCGCCCAAGACGCCTTCGCCGTGAACTTGCCGCACATCTCAGGCAGATCCGGCGGAGCGGTCCAACAGCTTGCGGGCGGCCTGCCGCCACTGTTGCGCAAGACCGGGCATCGCCGTCATCCGCTGCAGCTCGTCGGGCGTGGCGCCGCCGTGATAGACGATGGCGATCAGCCGCGCGAAGGGAAAATCGGGATGAGGCCGTTCGCGCAGCGTCACCGCATCGCCGGCGCGCAGGACGCCGGACTGGATCACCCGGTAGTACCAGCCGGCGCGGCCGCTTCTGGCGAAGGCCTTGGGCATCAGGCTGTCGCCGAAGCGTAAACCCATCTTGAAGCAAGGCTGCCGCGGTTGGCAGACCTGAAGCAGCGCCGTGCCGATCGCATGGACGTCGCCCACGCAGATGCCGTTTTCATCGATGCCCGCAACGGTGAGGTTCTCGCCCATCGCACCGGCGGTAAGCAGCGCGGCATGCTGCGGCTGTTCGGCGCGCCATGCATCGTAATGCGCGGCGGCATAGGCATAGACCGCCTTGTCGGGACCGCCATGCACGCTGAGATCGGCCTGCTGATCGCCTTCCAGCCCAAGGGGCCCGACGGCGACCGGCCCTTCCACCGCGTGCTTGACGAACCCGCTGGGGACACCTTCCGGTCCCAGGGGTGCGATCCGGCCGGTGCGAAGAGACAGAACAACCGCTGGCACCCCTATTGCTCCTTGCGTCGCATACCGCGCTTCGAGTTTCCGGAGCACTCCGCGCCGCTCCGTTCTATTGTTCTAAACGATGATAACACGCCGATTTATCGACGCAATTTTTTCGCCACACGGCAAAGAGCCGGCTCGCGGACCCGTCAAAAATTCGCCTTCTTGAGTTCAAAGGCGTGGACGCGTGTCATTCACGAACTCGGATGATCGTCTTCCCCTGACGTCGCTGGGTCGGATTGAAAGCGGCAACGGCCTTGTCGAGGGAAGCGACGGCGCCAATGTTCGTCCGCAATCGTCCATCCCGTACCCGCTGGATGATCTCACCCAGTTGGGCGCGATCGGACTCGACGACGAAGTCGATGGCCAGGCCGTCGACGGGCTGCGACTCGGACGGTCCTACAATGGACACCAATGTTCCTCCGGCTCGGATCAGGCGAGCGGATCGCTTCCCGACGTCACCGCCGATGAGATCGAACACAAGATCGACTGTGCCAACGCCTTCCAGGGCCTCGTTGTCGAGGTCGACGAACTCGTTCGCGCCAAACTCGAGCGCTTTCTGACGGTCACCGGCGCGTCCGGTGCCGATGACGTAAGCCCCGAATTCGCGTGCGAGTTGCGTCACCATCGACCCGACCGCCCCGGCCGCTCCGTGCGCGATCACACGCTGCCCCGCCTGAAGGCGGCCGTGCCCGAACAGTCCCTGCCATGCGGTCAGGCCGGAGATCGGCAGGCTCGCCCCCACCGTGAAGTCGACGTCGCCCGGCAGCGGCGCGAGATTGCGCGCCTCGACGGCCACATACTCGGCCAAGGTGCCGTCGCGATACCAGTCCGTGAGGCCGAACACCCGTTGTCCGACCGACAGCCCCGTCGTGCCATAGCCGAGGGCGGCGACCACGCCGGCGAACTCGTGCCCGAGGATCGATGGTGTCCGGTCGCGGTCGAGGCGATCGGTCCACGTCGAGGGCCAGGTCAGCTCAGTCGGAACGAATCCCGATGCATGAACCTGAACGAGGACGTCGTTTATCGCTGCCTGCGGTTTCGGTCGCTCCGCCAGCTTCATGCCGGGCGTGCCGGCGGCCTGATCCGTCACTACTATCGCCTTCATGATGTTTCTCCTCAGTCGTTTGGGCTTGCACGCTGGCTATATGGAGAACTAATAGTGATGGTTGGTACCAAAAACATTGCCGATCGTCCCAATGGACCCTTTCGCCGCCCTGTTCGCCCACGTCACACCGAGGGCCCGAACTTTCTTCACAGGCAAGCTCTGTCAGACGGTGCAATACACTGGTGCGGGCCATCTGCACCTCCTCAAGGGCGGCGAGATTACGGTCGTCCAGACCGGCCAGAGCGATCTCCGGTTTGATGAACCGACCCTGCTGTTTTTCCCTCGTGGTCGTGCCCACAGTTTCGCGGTCAATCCAGAGCGCGGCGCCGATCTCGTTTGCGCGGCCGTCGAACTCGGCGGCGCTGAGGGCAACCCGATCGGGCAAGGGCTGCCTGAACTTGTGGTCTTGCCGCTCGCGTCGCATCCAGCACTGGCGCCGATCTGCGATCTGCTTCTCGGTGAAGCGTTTTCCGAACGAGGGGGCCGCCAGGCGGCGCTCGACCGGCTGTTCGACTATCTCCTTATCCTGATCGTGCGCCACGTCGTCGAGAGCGGCGGGGTCGCGACCGGCGTGCTTGCCGGACTCGCCGACCCACGCCTTGCCAAGGCGCTGACCGCAATTCACGAAATGCCGAAAAAGTCATGGACCCTGGACGATCTCGCCGGCATCGCCGGCATGTCGCGCACGCGGTTCGCCGAGCATTTCCGGGCACGGATCGGCCAGACGCCTATCGACTATCTTACCGTCTGGCGCATGACGATTGCACGCCAGCTTCTCGCGAAGGGCAAGCCCGTCAAGAGTGTGGCCCTGCAGGTCGGCTACCGGAGCGCCGCCGCCTTCTCTCGGGTGTTCAGCCGGGTAACCGGGCAGGCGCCGCGCAATTCGAATGACGTCAGTTTGCAGGGACAGAAACTGATCTCACCCGGCCGTAGCCCGGACGAGCAGCTGAATCCAACGACTACCTCTCGCGCCAGGCGAGCGACATCCTCATCGCCCTGAAAACCTGTACCGGCAATTCGAGATACATACTGCAGAGTACGGCCGGATTCCCTCGACGCCCCCGCGTCACTCCCACTCGATTATTCTGAGCCAGGGTAACGTATTGGATTTTAAGCGCAAATTTTTTCTGAGCGCGACGAAGAACCGTCTCCCCGATCCGTCAGAAATTCGCGCTTTTGATTTCAAACAGGAATTTCGACGATCCGTGATGTGGATGGCTTCAGCGACTATCGGCATCGATCGGTCGATTTTCCTCTGCCCGACCGCCAACCAAACGGTAGCTGCGGTTTCCAAAAAGACCGTCACCATGCTTTGACTCAGGGCTAGCAGCGCCCGCACAGCTTCGTCGTACCAGGCGTCTGGCTGACGATCGTCATCGCCGCCCACCAGACCTGGAGTGGAACGAGTAAATTCTTCAAACCATCGGGCTGAAAACAAGGCCAAACGCAGGAGCGGCGACGACAACCGCCTTGATGCGATGATCGGGGATCTAGGCTCCAGCAGGAACATCAGCGCCGAGATGCGGATCAACACCAGCCTGCTTCAGAGCCTGGGAGAGATTACGATCTGGGTGGGCCTCGCAATATGGGGCGGGACGGTGCGTCGCACGTATGTTCATCCTCGTAGGAATGGCGCCTCGCCGAGGCCATCAAACACGAACTGAACGGCGAGTCCGGCAAGCAGTATGCCCGACACGCGGCTGACCACGTCGGCGCCGGTCCTGCCGAGGATGGCGACCAAACGTTCGGCCGCCCGCATCGCGACAAAGGTTAGGAGAAGGCATGCCAACACCATGGCGATGACGCCTACCCCTTCGATCCATCCCGCGGTGCGCCCCATAACCAGCACCGCGGCCGACAGGCTGCCCGGTCCGGCGATCAGCGGAAAGGCGAGTGGGAAGACAGCAATGTCGCCGGGTTGCTCGGCATCACGCTTTTCGCTTTCGTTGATCGACGAAAGACCAGGGCTCGAAAAGGTGAGGGTAAGCGCCTGCAGGAACAGCAACAGGCCACCGGCTACGCGAAAGGCCGGGAGCGAAATATGGAGCACCGACAGGATCAGTGATCCCGCGATTGCGAAGATCAGCAACACCAACCCAGCGATCACGACCGAGCGCAACGCCAGGCTGCGACGCTCGTTGCGATGGATGCCGGCGGTCAAACTCGCGAAAACCACGGCCGTCTCGACCGAACCGATCGTAACAAGAAGGGTCACGAAGCTCGACGGGATGCTCGGTGCGATGTGCATGACGGATATCGGATCAGGTCGTCAGCATTTACGCGTAATAGCCAGCTTTTCGGGCAAGAGCCCACGGGACGAAAGCGATCCTGCTCGGCTTTGTCGCTTCGAAGCTGGGCGGCTTGTTCGAAAGAATGCCGTCGAGCGGAGTCAAATGCCCGGCGGCGCTGGGGCTCCGGAGCTCATCGCCGCTGCGCCGGGTTGTCGCCAAATCTCCGATGAAACCGTAAGAGTTCCATACCTGCGCCAGAAGCTCAGTTGGTCGTCACCACTCGTACGGGCCCTCGCCGCGCGAGGACGTCGACGACGACATGCTGACCGGATCGCCGTACCGCGACATCGGCCACGTCATCACCAATCGACAGATTGCGGAGGAGGACCTCATTCAGAAAGGCCGGCATCATCGGCTCTTCGAAGGTGATCCGCCTTTCACCAGGGTCGAAGCCGAGCCCAAGACAGATCTGCAGCATATAAAGCGGCGCCGCAGCCGCCCAGGCTTGCGGCGTGCAAGCCACGGGATAAAAGGTTGGGCCCCGCGTGCGCTGGCGTGGAAATCCGCAGAACAGTTCGGGAAGCCGCCTGAGGTCGATGTAGCTGGAAGCCGCGAACACGCCTTCGAAGATTCGGGCCGCTTCGCGTCGAAACCCGTAGCGCGCAAATCCGGCTGCGACGAGAGCATTGTCATGGGGCCAGACCGAACCGTTATGATAACTCATCGGATTGTAGCGGGCTTCCGTCGACGCAACCGTGCGCACACCCCATCCGCAGAACGACGATGCCGCCATCAGGCTGCGCACGACCGGTTCCGCCCGGTTGGGTAATGCGACGCCGGTCCATAGCGCGTGACCTGCGTTGGACGTGCGAACGCGACACAAGCGCTTGTCGCCATCGAGCGCCAGTCCATAAGTGCCAAGCTCTTCATCGAAGAAGTGGGCGTCATATGCTTCGCGCAGCCTGTGCGCGCGCGCCTCATACTCCGTCTCACGCAGGGCGTGCCCCAACTGCTCCGCAATCTTGGCGCCAGCGCACCACGCGCCGTAGACATAGGCTTGCACCTCGACAAGTGCGACGGGGCCCTTGGCAAACGTTCCATCGGCGTGAAAAACTGAATCGTAACTGTCCTTCCAACCTT
>DASZVO010000014.1:0-44217 GCA_035547015.1 Rhizomicrobium sp.
GCTCGAGATCTATGTGAACAATGTCGGCGGCTACAGGAACTGGGGCGGCGGCACGATCACCCCCCTGGTGCTGGACGCCAACGGCAACGTCTCGGGCGGCGGCGACTATGTCCATTCCTGGACCACCGTCGACCTGCATGCGTCCTGGGATTTCGCGCATGGAGGCATCCTGGGCGACAGCCAGATCTATGTCGACGTCAACAACGTCTTCAACGAGGCGCCGCCTTTCTTCAACACCGCACAGGGTTATGATCCTTTTGGCGCCAATCCGCTGGGCCGGGTGATGAGCATCGGCATACGGGCGCGCTGGTAAGGGAGCAGGCGATGCACAAGACTGGCATATGCGTGGGCGCCGCAATGGTGCTGGGCGGCCTGCTCCTGGCGTTCGCGCCGGCCGTCGCCGCCGAACGCGAGATCGATCCCACCTTCATCTATCGGGATTCGAACACGGCGCCTGAAAGGCCCTCCGACATGACCAGCGCAACCTGCCACTACCATCCGCTGTTCGGTGTGGGCGAGAAGCAGACCCCGGTGCTGGGCAGCGTTGCGCGCTATGGCATCGTGGACATCGATCCTCATGGCGCCTGCGCGCCCGTGCAATATCCCGACGAGGAGCAGCTCTATGTCGTGCTGAAGGGCGGCGGCGAAGCCCTCTATGGCAGCGACAAGGTTCCCCTCAAGACCGAGGACTTTCTTTACCTGCCGGCCACGGTGCGGCATGGCCTGGCCAATTCCGCGGCCGCACCGATGAAGGTGGTGGTGATGGGCTTCCACACCAGCGGCTTTCCGTCCGGCCCGCTGCCGTCCCGGCCGCTGAAGGACAATATCGAGAATGTGCCGATCGAATTCGTCAGCGGCCATCCCGACAGTTCGCACTTCCGGCTGCTGACCGGCGATGCGCCGCAGACCCGCAACCGGTTCAATGTGGGTTACGTCGTCACCAGCCTTTTCCTGATGGAAATCGATCCTTCGGGCACCAACTTCCCGCACCATCATCCCGATGCGGAGGAGATCTATCTGATCCTTGACGGACATGGCGAACAGGTGGCCGGCGAAGGTACCGATGGCATCGCCGCCCGCCATCCCGCCAAACCGGGCGATGCCTATTTCTATCGGATGAACGCCACCGTCGGCTATTACAGCGCGCCGGGCGTGAAGTCGCGCATACTGTGTGTTCGGTCGTTTGATCCGGGAAAGATCCCTGGAAACCGGAAAGCAAACTGACCGCAAACGCCCGGTCCCGCCTGATCCCCCTCAGGCGGGACCGGATCTTCCGGACTGTCGGCAGGCGAGGGCGAGAATGCATGGAAGATTGAAAATCGGCGCGGCGGTGGTGGCGGCGGGGCTGGTGGCCTGGATGCCGGCCTGGGCCGAGCTTGCGGTTTCAGGCAATGACGGCAAGCAGCCGGAACTGGGCGACAAGCCCCATGATGTCGTGCCCGATACCGCGACGGTGATCGACCTCGGCGCCTATCCGCCTAGGGTGCGCGGCCAGGTCGAGGTGCCGTACAGCATGATCGGCGAACCCACCAGTGTGGCCGTGGCCCATGGCGGCGGCTTTGCGCTGGTGACCGCATCGCAGA
The DNA here is from genome assembly GCA_035547015.1 of Rhizomicrobium sp. Lineage (GTDB taxonomy): Bacteria > Pseudomonadota > Alphaproteobacteria > Micropepsales > Micropepsaceae > Rhizomicrobium. The sequence continues at coordinate 1,584 of DASZVO010000014.1, forward strand.
AATACGACAGCGTCGATGTCAACAAGGTCGTGCCCGACGACAAGTTGTCGGTGCTGGATCTGGGCGACCCCGACCATCCCAGGGTGATCCAGACCCTGTCGGCGGGCCAGGGGCCTTCGGGCGTCTCCATCAACAGGAACGACACCCTGGCGCTGGTCGCCAATGTCTGGGACGGCACGGTCGCGGCCTTCACCATCAAGGGCAAGACCCTGATGCCGGCCGGCAGGATCCAGCTCGATGCCAAACTGGGGCCGGTGGATGCGGTCATTTCGCCGGACGGCAGGACCGCCATGATCACCCAGCGGCACGGCAATGGCGTGTGGCGGCTGGCGATCCGGAACGGCCAGTTGTCCGATACCGGCATCATGATCACGACCGGCGGCAACCCGTATGGCGGGCAGTTCGGCGCCGACGGCCGTTATTTCTACAACACCAATCTGCTCGGCCGGCCCGGTCCCGGCGAAACGGCCGGCGCGCGCATGCGCGGGCCCCGCATCGGCACCGTCACGGTGATCGACATGCGGACCAACAAGGTGGTGAATACGATCGATGTCGGGCCGACGCCGGAGCATCTGGTGCTGTCGCCCGACCGGAAATACATGGAAGTGACCGTGGTGAACGGCTCATCGTCCAAGCCTGCCGCGCCCGGCTATCACGATTTCGGCCTGCTGAAAGTCTTCCGGGTGGACGGCGCCACCCTGACCCAGGTCGCCGAAGCCCGGACCGGCCGCTGGGGCCAGGGCGCGGTCTGGAGCAGGGACGGCAAGACCATCCTGCTGCAGAGCGCCATCGACAGGGCGATCGAAGTCTATCGCTTCGACGGCCATGCGCTGACCCGCGACGCCGGCATCACCCTTTCCATGCCGGGCCGTCCCGGCGCCATCGCCACCCGCTACAGCCGCTAGTCAAAGGGGATATGCATGAGGAAGACCTGTTTCGCCGTGCTGGCGCTGGGCGTGATGACCACGGCCGCCTGGGCCCAGGCCGCCCGCCTTGCGATCCAGTCCGAGCCGGCGAAGGACGGCAATATCGGCTGGCATCTGGGCTCCAGCTTTCCGGACTCCGGCGGTTTCACCCTGGTCGAGCCCGACGGCACCGTGAATGTGATCCCGCGCGAGCAGCGCCCGCGCACCATCCGCGCCGGCACCGAGCCCGGATCGCAAAGCCCGCCCTTCTGCAGCCATGCCTCGATCTGCGGCCGGCGTCATTCGCCCTTCCTGCGTTCTGCGCTGGCCCGCGTCGAATGGGACCAGAACATGGGCTACAAATTCTCCTATCCCTATGTCGTGCCCAAGGGGCCGGGCGGCATTCCTTCGGTGGCGCTGGATAGCAAGGGCAATCTCTGGGTCTTCAAGCGCTCGCCCGCCGGCACGGTGCAGCTGATGAAATTCGATCCCGGCCACAAGCTGATCCTGCAGGTCCCCGAAAGCGAGATCGGCCACCAGGACAAGGCGCACGGCATGGCGGTCGATGCCGAGGACAATGTCTGGATCACCGACAATGGACAATCCACGGTGATGAAGTTGTCGCCGCAGGGAAAACTGCTGATGACCATCGGAACCAGGGGCCGCCGCGGCGACTGGGTGGAGGAAAAGGGCCAGCGCCTGCTGTGGCAGCCGGTGATGGTGGCCTTCGCGCCCAACGGCGACCTCTACATCGCCGAGGGCCATGCCAATGAAAGCCCCAATGACGTGGACAGCGACGACCCCGCCAATGTGGAAGGCGTGGCGCGGGTGATCCACCTCACCAGGGACGGGAAGTTCGTCGGCCAGTGGTTCGGCAATGAAGTGGGGCAAGGCAAGTTCGATTCCACCCATGGTTTCGCCATCGACCCGAAGAACGGCGATGTGTGGATCGGCGACCGCGAGCAGTACCGCATCGTGGTCTATACCGCCGACGGCCGCTTCGTGCGCACCATGCAGATGAAGAACCTGGTCTGCGCCCTCAATTTCGACCATCAGGGCAATCCTTGGATGGCCTCGGGCCAGGACGGCCAGTTCCTCAAGCTGACGCGCGACGGCAAGGTGATCGGCGCGGTCGGCAACGGCATGGGCATCGGCACCGGCCAGTTCATCGAAGCCAGCTATTGGGCGTTCGACAGGAAGGACAATCTGATCGCCGGCGACACCTCGGTCGGCCGCGTCACGGTGATGAGCAGATAGGCGTGCGTCCTGCCGGCAGTCGCGGCGGTCTTGCCATCCGGGTGATCGCCTCCGGCATCCATCCCGGCAAGACGGGCCTGGTATGAGAACGCGTCAATCGCCAAGCGCCGCAGGCATGGCGCGGTCTTCGGCGGCTTCCGCCAGGATCCATTTGCGGAAGGCGGCCAGCGCCGGCTTCTGCTTCACCGAACCGGGGCGCGTCACCAGCCAATAGGCGAAGCGCTGGGGCTGCGGCGCGTCCAGTACCAGCGCCAGCCGCCCCGCGGCGATCTCGGATCGCGCATAGGTGTCGCGCACCAGCGCCAGCCCCTGGCCCGCGATCGCCGCGCGGATCAGAAGATAGTCGTCGGCCATGCGCGGGCCGCGGAATGCCCGGCCGTCGGGATCGGCCACGCCGAACGCGCGCAGCCACATCGACCAGTCCGTCCCGTCTTCGTCCTGAAGCAGGGGCACGCGCAGGCAGTCGGCGGGCGTGCGGACGGCGGCCTTCCGCAGAAGGTCCGGGCTGCCCACCGGCACCAGGCGCGGCTGGAACAGGCGCTCGGCCTTCAGCCCGTCGTAACGGCCCATGCCGTGACGGATGGCGATATCGGCGGCGCCGGGGCCGCGCCCGATGACCACAAGCTCCGGCGAGACGTGCAGATTGAGGTCGATCCAGGGATAGGCGGCGGTGAACCGTCCCAGCCGCGGGACCAGCCATGTCGCGGCGAAGGATGACCATGTGCTGACGCGCAGCACGGCATTGCGGCGCCTGCGGCGGGCCTCGAACGTCTCAAGCGCCGCCTCGATCCGGTCGAAGCCCTTGAGCACCGGTCCAAGCAGGCCCTGGCCGGCGCGCGTCAGGTGGATTTCGCGGTTGCCGCGCTCGAACAGCATCACGCCCAGCCGGTCTTCCAGCGTCTTGAGTTGCTGGCTGACCGCGCCCGGCGTCACGCCAAGGGCGGCGGCGGCCGCCTTGACGCTGCCGTGGCGGCCGACTTCCGCGAATGCGCGCAAGCCCAGGAGAGGCATCGGACCCTTCATCGTGTGAGTTTAGGCGATCTAAACCGAACGGCAAGGGATCTGGTTTGCCGCGAGGGGCATGCGCCCGCATTTTTCCCGCATGAGAAACGATGCCGCGATCGGGATGCTCTGGATGGCCGCAGCGGCGCTGCTGGCGCTGGGCGCCTGCGCGGGCAAGCCGGTCCATATGCCGCTGGGCGCGAAGATCGCGCCGCCCACGGGCGCCATCGGCTATTGCCGCCGCAATCCAGAGGACGAGCTGTGCCTCTAGCCGCGCTTCCCCCGCCCGCCATCGTCCAGCCGGTAGAGCTTACCCGCGACAATCTCAATGCGCTGGAATCGGTGCAAAGCCGGATCAACGCCCAGATCGCCTTTGCCCCCGACATCGAAACATACGGACAGGAAGAATATTGGGCGGTCGGCGAGACCAAGGGCGACTGCGAGGACTATGCGCTCGCCAAGCTCAAGCTGCTGCGGCGCATGGGCTGGCCGAAGGGCGCCCTGGATCTGGCCATCGGCGCGTACAAGGGCGAATGGCACACGGTCCTGATCGTGCATACCGACCAGGGCGACATCGCGCTCGACAACAGCCGCCCGCGCCCCATCAACTGGCGGATGCTCTCCGGCTATGACTGGCTGATGACCAGCGTCGGCGGCTCGTTCCGGACCTGGCGCAAGATCGACGCCTGACGGGCCGCCGCCGGCGGAACCGGCGTGCATGACGGCCGGTTCGGGCCGGGTGCGGCGTTTCCGCATTCACGGATCTGTCGAGATTCATCTTGCCAATTCCATCCGGCTGTGAGGAAAATGGGCGCTTAGGGGAGTTTTCTGTGAAGCGTGGGCCGCGACATAGCGCAATCGTCCGCCCGGCCGCGGCCTGGACACCGATCCGCCGCGCTCTCGTCGCGCTGATCTGCATCCTGGCATTCAGCCTGCAAGGCTATATCGGGCAGACTCATATCCATGCCGCGCGCGGCGGCGATTCCGTCTCCCGATCGGTATTTTCCAACTCTTTCGCGGGTGTTTCCGCCGACAGGAAGGCGCCGTCCCAGCCCGACCAGGGCCAGGACAATCCCTACAGGTGCCCCTATTGCCAGGTCGCCGCATCGCTTGGCGCGATGCTGGGCGTTTCGGTCCTGCTCATCACCATGCCGGCGGCGCAACTGGCCGTCGAGCCGCTGGCCAATCTGGCCGCGGCGGCGGATTCGCCGGCGTCCTATGTCCAGCGAAATCGCGGACCGCCTCTGCGTTAGACTCCTGACAGATTGACGTGCGCGCCGGCCGGTTCGGCCGCGCCCGCCCGCATTTCCTCACATCCCTTTTGCTGGATGACGCGCAACGCGCGCATCCCGGAGTCTGACTATGCTTTATTCTCGCCTTCTTGCGGGCTCGGCACTCGCATCGCTTGTCCTCGCCGCGCCGGCCCTGGCGCAAACCGCAGCGCGCCCGGTCGAAACCGTGGTGGTGACCGCATCGCCCATTGCCCAGAATGCGGATGCGTTCTCGACCATCGTGGACGTGGTGGACCGCGACCAGATCCTGGCCCAGGGCGGCTCGAACCTTGCGGACGCGCTGAAGGACGTTCCGGGCGTCGCGGGGACAAGCTTCGCCGCGGGCGCCAGCCGCCCCGTCATCCGCGGCATGGACGCGACGCGGGTCCGGGTGCTGGAGGACGGCGTCAGCAGTTCCGACGTCTCCGATATCGGGCCGGACCACGGCGTGCCCATCGATCCCATGATTACCCAGCGCATCGAAGTGGTGCGCGGCGCGGCCACCCTGCGCTACGGTAGCCAGGCCATCGGCGGGGTCATCAATGCCATCAACAATCGCGTGCCGCTGACGCTGCCCGACCAGCCGGTCGCGGTCGAAGCCAATGCCGGTTACGACAGCGTGTCCGACGGCGGCGAGGGCGGAGTGATGGTGGACGGCGCGGCGGGCCAATTCGCCTTCCACGGCGACGCCTTCATCCGCCGCGACAGCGATTACGACACGCCGCTGGGCACCCAGGTCAATTCCTATTCGCACGGCGACGGATTTTCCGGCGGCGGGTCCTATTTCTTCGGCGACAGCCGCGTGGGCGCGGCGGTGGTGCATTACGACGCCAATTACGGCATCCCCAGCGACACCACCCACATCGTGATGCAGCAGACCAAGTTCCTGACCGACGATTCCTTCGCCATCGGGGCCGGGCCCTTGCAGACGATCAACGTCCAGGGCGGCTATGCCGCCTACCGCCACACCGAGAACGAACCGGACGGATCGGTGGATTCCACCTTCATCAACAAGGAATGGGACAGCCGCGTGGAAGCCGTGTTCGGCCGCATCGGGCCCCTGTCCAATTCCGCGCTCGGCTTCCAGTACGAGAACCGCAGCTATTCGGCGCTGGGCGAAGACAGCGACTATCTGTTTCCCACCTATACCCAGAGCGAGGCGGGCTATGTCTTCACCGAACTGCCCTTCACCTCCGACCTCAAGCTGCAGGCGGCGGGCCGCATCGAACTGGTGCATATCACAGGCACGCCCGCATCCGACACGTATACCCGGCGCAACTTCACCCCCATCAGCGGTTCGGCCGGCCTGTTGTGGGACGCGACCGACAATCTGAAGCTGGGGCTGACGGTTTCCAGCGCCGCACGCGCGCCCGCCCAGACCGAACTGTTCGCGCGCGGCGGGCATGACGGGCCGGAGACGTTCGAGACCGGCGATCCCAGCCTGAAGATGGAACGGTCCAACTCGCTGGAAGGCACCGTGCGCACGAGCCTGGGGCCGGTCACGCTGGAAGGCTCGCTGTGGGGCGCGAAGTTCAGCAACTACATCTACGGCAACCTCACGGGGCGGACCTGCGACGACGACGGCAACTGCGGCCCGGGCGATTTCGGCGACCTGAAAGAGCTGAACTATGCCCAGCGCGACGCCGATTTCTGGGGCGCGGAGGCCAAGGCCTCGGCGCCGCTGCTGCGGCGCGAGGCGGGCACGCTCGCCGTCAACATGCTGGCCGATTACGTGAAGGCCTCGTTCGGGGACGGCGGCGGCAACGTGCCGCGCATCCAGCCCTATCGCGTGGGCGGGGGCCTGTCCTGGACCAGCCAGGCGTTCGACGCCAGCTTCCTGGTGCTGGGCGTCGGCAGCCGGAACAGCGTCGCGGCCTTCGAGACGCCGACCGACGGCTATATCGACGTCAGCGCCCAGGCGACCTGGCGGCCCTTCCCGCAGCTACAGGGATTCGCCATCGAACTCGTCGGGCACAACCTGACGGATGAAGTGGAGCGGAACGCCGTTGCGCTCAACAAGGATGTCGTGGTGCTCCCCGGGCGGGACATCCGCATCCTGTTGCGCCAGTCGTTCTGACCGGGGCCGGGAGCGGTTTCTCCGTGCTGCTCCCGCATGCTGCGGGTCCGGTTGATCCCCATCGCCGGGCCCGCGGCACTGCCCGCCGCCAATGCGGAGCGTGGTGGTTTGCGCATGCGCAAGTACCAGCCGGAAACCGTGATCATCCGCCACCGGCGCGGCCGCAAGCGCAGCCGCGTGAAGGTGGGGTTGCGCGTCGTGCTTTTCTTCCTGGCGGCCGTGGCGCTGACGGGCCTTGCAGGCATCGCGCTCAATCTGCGGCTGGAGGATGCCTGGCAGCGGCAGCTTGCGGATCTGCGCCGTCTGTAAAGCGGTTTATGGAAACCGGTTCATGCAAGCTGGCGCCGGTAACCGGTTTCGCCGGGGAACTGCCGCGGCGCTGCCGCGTTGCAGCAAACGCTGGATGTGCGTTCCTTCAACGCCGGAAAACCGCCTTGACCCACCAAAACGGAATCTGTCCGGACGGCCTGGATTATTCCCGCCTTTTCGCCGCGCGCGGAAAGGAATCCGCCCGCCCTGTTTCGCGCGCCCTGCCGGATGCGGAAATGTTAATGGCGTCCGCGCTGCGGCGCTCGGGACGACGCTGTTTTTCCGATCCGTCCTTCGTCGAACCTCTGCGCAGGCTGCTGATGTCCTATGACCAGGAAGCCGAACTCAGCCTGTTCGGCCGCCACGCCGCGCGCTTCGACATCATGCGCTGTCTTGCCAATCTGCTGCGGCTGGATGCGGCGGAAGAGGAAGACCCCGCCATCGCCGCGCGCACCATCGCGCGGCCCCTCTTCATCACCGGCATGCCGCGCAGCGCCACGTCCTTCCTGCACACGCTGCTCTCGCTCGATCCCGCCAATGCCGTGCCGCGCTGCTGGCAGCTGATCTATCCTTATCCGCCGCGCATGCGGCCGTTCGGCGCCGACCTGCGCCGCGCGCGCGTGGCGCTGCAGTTGCGCCTGTTCCAAAGCTTCTCGCCGGGGCTGGAAGGGCTGCACGAACTGTCGGCCGACGCGCCGCAGGAATGCACCGACATCACCGCCCAGGTCTTCCAGAGCGCCCGCTTCGAGACGATCCATCACATTCCCTCCTACCAGGCCTGGCTGGACGAGCATGGCCATCACCAGGCCTTCCGCTTTCACAAGCGCTTCCTGCAGCATCTCGATGCGCAGATGCCGGGACGGCACTGGGTGCTGAAGTCGCCCGATCATGTGTTCGCGCTGGACGCGATCCACGCCGTCTATCCCGATGCGCAGATCGTCTTCCTGCACCGCGATCCGCTCAGCGTGCTGGCTTCGTGCGCCAAGCTGGTGGAGCGGCTGCGCCGGCCCTTCACCCGCCGCATCGACCGTGCCGAGATCGGCCGCCAGGTCAGCGCGCGCCTGGCCGAAGGCGCCGATCGCATGATGCGCGCCGCGGCCCGGTATCCGCGCGCGCTGCATCTGCAATATGGCGATGTGATCTCCCGGCCGGTCGAGACGGTGCGCCTGCTTTACCGCCATTGCGGACGCAGCCTGGGCGCCGAGGCCGAGGCGCGCATGACCGCCTTCCTGATGCGGCCCCGCCCCCGCAATGGCCGCGGCTACAGCATGGCCGAATTCGCGCTGGATGCGGCGTCGCTGCGCGAACGGTTCTCCCGTTATGCGGACGCCTTCGCCATCCGTCCGGAATGGCCGGGCGCTGCTGGGCGGGCATGACGCGGACGCGGCTGTTCCTCTTCCTGGCGGGCCTCACGCTGCTGGCGGGGCTTGCGGCCTGGGCGGGCATGGGCGCGGTGCTGCGCGCGCTGGTCCTGCTGGGCGCGGGCGGCCTTGCGGCGATCACACTGATCCATCTGCCGGTGCTGCTGATGATGGGGCTGGCCTGGTGGTCCGTCGGCCGCGACGCACGGGGCGCGCGCCCGCACCGCTTCATCGCCGCGCGGCTGGTGCGCGACTGCGTGGCCGAAGTGTTGCCCTTCTCGCAAGTAGGCGGCTTCGTGGGCGGGCTGCGCCTGCTTTCGCTTCTGGGCACGGACGCGGCGGCCGGCGCCTTCGCGCTGTTCGCGGACCTGGTGATCGAATTCGCGGCCAAGCTGCTCTATGCGCTGGCGGGCGTGCTGGCGTTGGCGGGCCTTGAGCCGGGCGCTTCGCTGCTTGCGCCGCTCGCGCTGGGGCTGGCGCTCGCTGTTGCCGCGGGCGCCGCGGCCATAAGCCTGCGCGGGCAACTGGCTGTGCTGGTGGACCGGCTTGCGGGCGGCATGGTGCGCCGCTGGGCGCCGCGGTCCGGCATCGAGACGGGCCCCGCGCTCGCGGCCTGTTTTGCGTTGTCCCGCGCCGCGCCGGGCTTCGCGATCCATCTCTTCTGCTGGCTGTTCGGCGCGGCCGAGGCGTGGCTGACCTTCCACCTGATGGGCGTTCCGGTGACGGCGGGCGAGGCGCTGGTGATCGACAGCCTGGGGACCACGCTGCGCACCTTCGGCTTCCTGGTGCCCGGCGCGGCCGGCGTGCAGGAAGCGGCCTATGTGCTGGTGTGCGCGCTGTTCGGCCTTGGCCCCGCGCAGGCGGTGGCCTTCTCGCTGGCAAGACGCGCGCGCGACCTGGTCATCGGCATCCCGGGACTGGCCGCATGGCAGGCGCTCGAAGCCCGCGCCTGGCGCCGCCGGGCGGAGGCGCTCGACGCGCCGTCAGCGCGCCCGTGATCCGAATGTCTTGGGCCGGCCAGGCCGGGCGAGGCGTTTGCCTTTGCCGCCCTTCGACGGAATGGGCTTTGACGGGCTGTCGTCCGACGAATAGGTGATCTCGGCGTCCAGCCGCGCCACGTCGCTCTGGCGCGCAAAGGGATCGTCGGCGATGGCCAGCGCCGTGCTCTGCAGCCGTTTCAGCTCGTCGCGCAGGCGCGCGGCCTCCTCGAACTCCAGGTCCGCCGCCGCCGCGCGCATCCGCTTCTCGATGTCGGCGATGACGGCCTTGATGTTGTGGCCGGTGAAGGCGCGCCCGCCCTCCGCCGCCTCCAGCACGCCCGCATCCACCGTCACATGGTCCTTCTCGTACATCGAACCCATGATGTCGGCGATGTTGCGTTTCACGCTGGCGGGCGTGATGCCGCGCTCCTTATTATACGCCTCCTGCTTGGCGCGGCGGCGGCTGGTCTCCGCCATCGCCCGCTCCATCGAGCCGGTGATGCTGTCGGCATACAGGATCACCTTGCCGTCCACATTGCGCGCGGCGCGCCCGATGGTCTGGATCAGACTGGTCTCGCTGCGCAGAAAGCCTTCCTTGTCGGCGTCCAGGATGGCGACCAGTCCGCATTCGGGAATGTCCAGCCCCTCGCGCAGCAGGTTGATGCCGATCAGCACGTCGAAGGCGCCCAGGCGCAGGTCGCGGATGATCTCGATGCGCTCCAGCGTCTCCACGTCGCTGTGCATGTAGCGCACGCGGATGCCCTGTTCGTGCATGTATTCGGTCAGGTCTTCCGCCATTTTCTTGGTCAGGGTGGTGACCAGCGCGCGATAGCCCTTCTTCGCCACATCGCGGCATTCCGCGATCAGGTCGTCCACCTGCGATTCCACGGGGCGTATCTCGACCGGCGGGTCGATCAGCCCGGTGGGGCGGATCACCTGCTCGGTGAAGACGCCGCCGGTGCGCTCCATTTCCCACGGGCCTGGCGTGGCGCTGACATAGATGGACTGCGGCCGCATCGCGTCCCATTCCTCGAACTTCAACGGGCGGTTGTCGATGCAGCTGGGAAGGCGGAAGCCATATTCGGCCAGCGTGGCCTTGCGGCGATAGTCGCCCCGGTACATCGCCCCGATCTGCGGCACGCTGACATGGCTTTCGTCCGCGAAGACCAGCGCATTGTCGGGCAGATATTCGAACAGGGTGGGTGGCGGCTCGCCGGGCTTGCGCCCCGTCAGCCAGCGCGAATAATTCTCGATGCCCGCGCAGCTTCCGGTGGCCTCGATCATCTCCAGGTCGAAATTGGTGCGCTGTTCCAGGCGCTGCGCCTCCAGCAGCTTGCCCTCGGCGCGGAAGCGCGCCAGCGTCTGAATCATCTCCTGCTTGATGCCCTTCATCGCCTGCTGCAGCGTGGGGCGCGGGGTGACATAGTGCGAATTGGCATAGACCTTGATCGCATCCAGCTCGCCCGCCTTGTGCCCGGTCAGGGGATCGAACTCGCTGATCGAATCCACCACATCGCCGAACAGCTCCACGCGCCAGGCGCGGTCTTCATAATGGGCGGGGAAGATGTCGATCACGTCGCCGCGCACGCGAAAGGCGCCGCGGGTGAAATTGTCGTCGTTGCGCCGGTATTGCAGGGCGATCAGATTGGCGATGGCCGCGCCCCGGTCGATGCGGTCGCCGCGCGCGATGCCGACCGCGGTGCCGGAATAGGTCTCCACCGACCCGATGCCATAGATGCACGAGACGGACGCCACGATGATCACATCGTCGCGCTCCAGGATCGCCCGCGTGGCCGAATGGCGCATGCGGTCGATCTCCTCGTTGATCGAGGAATCCTTCTCGATATAGGTGTCGGTGCGCGGGATATAGGCTTCCGGCTGGTAATAGTCGTAATAGCTGACGAAATACTCGACCGCGTTCTCGGGGAAGAAGGCCTTGAACTCGCTGTAAAGCTGGGCGGCCAGCGTCTTGTTGGGGGCCAGGATCAGGGCCGGGCGCTGGGTGGCCTCGATCACCTTGGCCATGGTGAAGGTCTTGCCCGATCCGGTCACGCCCAGAAGCACCTGGTCGCGCTCCTGCGCGTTCACGCCCGCGACCAGTTCGGCGATGGCGGTGGGCTGGTCGCCCGCCGGGGTATATTCGCTGACCAACTTGAATTTCCGCCCGCCTTCGGATTTTTCCGGCCGCACCGGGCGGTGGGGCACGAAGGCCGAGATCGGCACGGTCTGATAGGCGGGGTCGATGGCCGGATCGGCCTCCGGCGCCAGGGCCAGCGGCGCGGCATCCACCGCCGCCTGGAAGCGGGCGGCGTTGCCGGAAGCCTTGGCGCTCTTGCGGCGCGCCTGCCGCGGAACCATGCCGTTGTTGTGGGCCATGGCGGGAATATAAGGAGGCCGGCCGCTTTTTGCAGCCCTTTCCGCCGCTTTACGCCGCCAGCAGGCGGGTGAGGGCGTTATTGCGCGCCGTCAGGTCGGCCAGGGTATAGCGGTCCATCACCGCAAGCCACGCCGCCGTCGCCTCGCCCAATATCCCCTTCAGGCGGCAGCACCGTACGATGGGGCAGGTGTTGGCGGCGGGATCGAAACATTCCACGGTGCGGAAATCCTCCTCGGTCAGGCGCAGCAGCGCGCCCAGCCCGATCTCCTCCGGCGCGCGCGCCAGCCTCAGCCCGCCGCCGCGCCCGCGCACCGTTTCCAGATAGCCGTGCCGTCCCAGCGCATAGGCCACCTTCATCAGGTGGTTCCGCGAGATGCCATAGGCCTGGGCGGCCTCGCGGATCGTCACCAGCCCGCCTTTCCTGGCCGCCGCCAGCATCAGGAGCCGCAGGCTGTAGTCGGAGAAGCTGGTCAGGCGCATGCGGCGAATTATCCGGCGAAAAGATGTATCCATAATATTGCTTTTTGCCGCCGCCGCAATATCTTTCCCCTGCAAGCTTTTTTGCGACGCCATGTCCAATCCCCTGCGCCAGCCCGCGCACCCCGCCATCGACGAAGCCATGATCCATGCGCTGGTGCACGGCTTCTATGCGAAGGTGCGCGCCGACGCCGAACTGGGCCCCATCTTCGAGCGGGTGATCGGCGATGGGTGGGACGGCCACCTCGCTAAGATGTGCGATTTCTGGTCGTCGGTGATGCTGATGACCGGCCGCTTCAAGGGCTCGCCGATGGTGGCGCATATGCGGCTCAAGATGGTGCGGCCCGCCCATTTCGACCGCTGGCTGGCGCTGTTCCGCGAAACCGCGCGCGACGTCGCGCCGGCCGAAATCGCGCCGCTGTTCATCGCCCGCGCCGAAAATATCGCCCGCAGCCTGCAGCTGGGCATGTTCTTCCGCCCCCCGTCCGGCTCACCCCCCGATTCCTCCCCGGTTCCGGCCGCCGCGGCGCGCTAGGCGCGCCCCTTTCCCGCCCAGTTTTGCGGATAGAAGCAGGCCCTCACTCTCAAGGGGGCTCGCCATGCATCAACGCAACGCGCTGGAAAATGTGCTGGAACAAATCCTGTTCAAGTCGCGCTGGCTGCTGGCGCCCTTTTATCTGGGACTTGTCGTGTCGCTGGCGCTGCTGCTGGCCGCCTTCCTGGGCGAACTGGGCCATGCCCTTCCCCAGATCCTCCATCCCCTCGAGATCGACCCGCAGGAGATCATCCTGGCGGCGCTGTCGCTGATCGACCTGTCGCTGGCGGGCAACCTGGTGGTGATCGTGATCTTCTCTGGCTACGAGAATTTCGTCTCCAAGATCGACACGCATAACGCGGAAGACCGTCCCGACTGGATGGGCACGCTGGATTTCTCGGGCCTCAAGATGAAGCTGATCGGCTCCATCGTGGCGATCTCGGCCATCTCGCTGCTGCGCGCCTTCATGACGCTGGGCGAACCCAGCCTGGCGCTGGACGAGGGGCGCCTGCGCTGGATGCTGCTGCTGCACCTGACGTTCGTGGTGTCGGGCCTTCTGTTCGCGGCGATGGACTATGTCGGCAACCGGGCCGAGAAGCCCCGGGCGCATTGAGCCGGCGCGCGGGGATCAGCCCCCGCCCACCGCCGCCAGCGAACGCTGGGCCAGCGCGCGGATCGCGGGCAGGTTGGCGGGGCGGCAGAACTGGCCCGATTGCAGGCGCGCGATCTCACCGGCCACGAAGGTCTCGCCCGCGCCCGCCCGGATCTGGTTGACCAGGCGGTGAGCGAAATCTTCCATCTCCTCGCGCGACGCGTCTTCCGGCAGGTCCAGTTGCATCCACAGCAGCCCCGCCACCACCTCGTCCAGTATCTCGCGGCGCGGGCGGAACCGCTCGCGGTGGGCGGCATGGAACGGGGCAAGGCGGCTCGCGGTCATGTCCGAAGCCTAGACCGGAGCGGCGGAATTGGGGGTAAAGTGTTCGCCAGCAAATTGTAAAGAATGCGAAAATCCTGCTGACAGGGGCATGGGGCGCGCGCGAGCATCGCGCCGGGAGATGACGATTTGCACATACTTCTGGTGGACGACGATCCGGCGCTGAGCGAGATGCTGAGCGAATATCTGGCGGGCGAGGGCATCCGCACCACGCCGGCCTTCAACGGGCCGGACGGCGCGGCGGCGGCGCTGTCGGGACGCTTCGACGCGGTGATCCTGGACGTGATGCTGCCGGGCATGGACGGCAATGAAGTGCTGCGCCGCATCCGCCAGTCGGGCAGCCAGTCCAGCACGGTGCCCGTCATCATGCTGACCGCCAGGGGCGGCGATGTGGACCGTGTGGTGGGCCTTGAAATGGGCGCGGACGATTACATCGCCAAGCCCTATTTCCCGCGCGAGCTGGTGGCGCGGCTGCGCGCGGTGCTGCGCCGCCAGCGCGATGCGGTCCCCCAGCCCGGCACGCTGACGGCGGGGCGGCTGGAGCTGTCGCCGGGCCGGCGCGAGGTCGCCTGGACGGGCAGGGCCTTCGATCTCACCACCTCGGAATTCGACATGCTAGAGACGCTGATGCGCGCGGGCGGCATCGTCTCCAGCAAGGAGGACCTGTCGCTCAAGGTGCTGGGGCGGCCGCGCGAAAGCTATGACCGCAGCGTGGACGTGCATGTCAGCAACCTGCGGCGCAAGCTGGCGGCGGCCAGCGGCGGCGCGGCCGAGATCGAGACCATCCGCGGCGTGGGCTATCGCCTCAGGGTGTTGTCATGAGCCGGGTGCTGCCGTGAGGCGCCGCCTGTTCTGGAAGATATTGCTGGGCTTCTGGCTGACCTTCTTCGTGATCGTGCAGGGCACCTGGCTTCTGTTCCTGCTGCTGCGTCCGGGCCCCGACCAGTCCGACTATGTGCGGTTCATGAGCCGCGCCAGCGTCAACGCCGCCGTCACCGCCATCCAGCGCGGCGGCCAGGCGGCTTTCCAGGCCGAGGCCGCGAACTGGCCCCACGATCCCCGCCGCCAGACCGTGGTGACGCCCGCGGCCCAGGTGCGCAAGGCGCCGCCGCCGCTGCTCGAGGCCTTCGCCGCCGCGCCCGACGGCACGCGCTATCGCGTGGCCTATTACGAGGCGCCGCATTATCACGGCCTGCTCGACATCCCGCGCGAGGTGGTGATCGTGGCGGCCATCGGCGGGCTTCTGTTCAGCGCGGTGCTGGCCTGGTACCTGACCCAGCCGGTGGCGCGCCTGCGCATGGGCTTCGGGCGGCTGGCGCAGGGCGATTTCACCACGCGGCTGGGGCCCGCGATGGGGCGGCGGCGCGACGAGATCGCCGACCTCGCCCATGATTTCGACGGCATGGCGGTGCGGCTTGAGGAACTGGTGAGCGCGCGCGACCGGCTTCTGGCCGATGTCTCGCACGAATTGCGCACGCCGCTGGCGCGGCTGACGTTGGCCATCGAGCTTGCGCGCCAGGATCCCGCACGGCTGCAGACCTCGCTCGAGCGCATCGGGCGCGAGGCGGCGAAGCTGGACGAGATGGTGGGCGAACTTCTGACGCTGGCCAAGCTGGAAAGCGGCCAGGAGCATGGCGAGGAATATTTCAACTTCGCCGCGGTCGTGAAGGCGGTGGTGCAGGATGCCAACTATGAAGCCTCCGCGCGCGGCGTGCGCGTCACGGCCGACATCGATCCGGCGGACGAGACGTTCGAATGGATCGCGCTGGGCAACGGCCGGCTGGTCGCCCGCGCGGTGGAGAATATCGTGCGCAACGCCGTGCGCTTCTCGCCCGAAGGCGCGGTGGTGCGCGCGACACTGCGGCTGAAGGACGGGACGTTCGCGCTGGCGGTGACGGACGAGGGCCCCGGCGTGCCGGAAGATTCGCTGGCCACGCTGTTCAAGCCCTTTGTGCAGGGCGTCTCGGCGGACGGTTTCGGCTTCGGCCTGGGGCTCGCCATCGCCCAGCGCGCCATCCTGGTGCATGGCGGCACCATCGCCGCCCGCAACCGCAGCCCGCGCGGGCTGGAGATCGCCGCCGCCCTGCCCGCGGCGGTGCTTTGATCCTTAAACAGTCGCGCCCGGCCTTCATCCTTCGACGGGCGCGGGATGAGGGCCGGGTCACGACAGTATGGCCTGGTTCTTATCGGGCGCCCGGCACAAGCGCCGAACGGAAGCTTACTTCGCCGCGCCGATGGCGTCGGCGGTGGCCTGGGCGTCCTTCTGGGCGGTTGCCAGGTCGGTCGCCGCGATGCCGGACTGGGCCGAAGAGATGGCCGTGGCCAGCTTGGTCTTCATCTCCGCGCCGCCGTCGGGGATCACGCCCTTGCCGGCCTTGGCGCAGGGATTGGCGTTGGTGGCGTCGAAGCCTTCGCCGCCGGGGCCGACCAGGCAGTTCAGGGCATGATGCAGGTGCATATGCACGCCCTCCACGGCGGTCGCCTTGGCGGCGAGCCCGGCATGGGTCTGGGCGATGGTGAGTTCGGAGGCGGTGTCGGCCAGCGCGGGCGCGGCAACAAGGGCCGCGGCGGCGGCAAGGAGCGCGATATTCTTCATGGGATTTTCCTCTGCAGAAATGGGGCGCCCGGTCTGTCGCCGGACGCCCCGAAGCTTACTCCAACGGGAATTCTTTTAAAGGCGGCCCCAATGAGCCCGGGCAGGGACCTAGAGACTTGCCAGGTTCCGGCGCAGGCGCTGGGCCTCCGGCCCGGTGGCGGGCGCGGCGTTCATGTCCTTGTCCTGCTTGATCACCGTGCCGTTGAAGGTCAGGCCCGCATAGGCGCCGGTGCCCGACGTCCACACCACGATGTCGCCGCCGTGGGCGGTGGTTGCCCCTTCCGCCCCGCCCGACAGGGTCACCACGGTCAGGCCCGCGCCCGCGCCCAGCTTGACCTCGCCCTTCTCGATGCCGCGCAGCGCGCGCTCGCTGTTGATGATGAAGACCAGTTCGGCCTGCTGCAGGCCCGCCTGCAATCCGAACGAGGCCGAACCCATGCCATAGAAGCGCGGCACCGACCAGCCCTTGCCGGTGCGCCTGAGCAGCACCCCGTCGCCGCCTTCCGCGCCGAAGATGAAGCCGCCCTTGATCAGCTTCGGCACGATGTACACGGCCCGCGCATTCCAGATCATGCGCCGCGCCGTGCCGAAGGCAGGGTCGGTGCGCAGATGGTTGACCGTGCGGTTGGCGTCGCGCAGCAGGTCGCTCTTGTCGTCGGCCCTTGCGGGTGCGATCTGGGCCGGCAGGGCCAGACAGGCCACGGCAATGGCCGCGGCGGAAGCCAGTTTCGCGAATGATCTCAACATATGGTGATCCCTCCCGGAAAATATCGGCAGGATAACGCGCGCTCCGGGATCAAAGTTCCCTGGTTTCCGGGGGGCTCATGACGCGCGCCGGATGCCGCCGGCCGCAGGCCTCCTCAGCGCCGACGGGTCCAGCGTCTTCTCGCCGAAGCCGCTGCAGAAATCCTGGAAGATGGCCGCCAGCTCCTCGGCGTCGATGTGCCGGCCGGCGTCCGGGAAGCGGTAGCGCCAGAAGCTCACGATGTGCGAGATCGCGCCCAGCTTCTCGCCCAGGTCCAGGAACATGCAGGGCGCGGACAGCAGGAAGTCGCGGAAGGTGCTGGGCGTCTGGTTCGCCACCAGGTCGTTGAAGGAGGAGTCATAGACCGCCAGCACCTTATTCACATGATTGCTGTAGTCGCGGACCATCTCGATGATGTTGCGGCGCGCGCCGGGAAGATAGGCTTTCTGCTCCGGCGTCTGCGGCCCCCACGGCTCGATCCGGGCGATGTCGCGCAGCACCTCCATCACATCGGGCCAGAAGCGCGTCATCGACCATTTGTAATAAAGAAAGCCGCGCCAGCTGAACACGCCTTCGCGGAAATCCGCGCCGCCCAGGTTCAGCGTCAGGCGCAGCGGCTCCAGCTTCTCGTCCACCTGGGTGGACAGCAGGGCCGAGACCTGGCGGCTGTAGTCGGACGAACGGCCTTCGCCGCCCGCAAGTTCGATCAGCGGCGCGATTTCCTCGCTGACGAAGCGGTGCATCCGTTCCTGGTCGCCCTGCGAGATGGCGAAATAGCAGGGCGCGACCTCGATGCCGTTCATGCGCAGATGCTCGCGCAGCAGGAAGGGATCGAGCGAGGGCACCGCGTTCAGCAACTGCAGGACGGATATGTCGCGTTCCAGCGCCTGGGGCGTGTAATGGCCCGCCAGCCGCAGTGTCTCGGCATAGCCGCGCTCGTTTACGAACAGCGAATGGCCGCCGGTGCGCAGGTCGGAAAAATCGAAGGGGATGATGATCTTGGTGGCGACGGCCTGCGGCCTGGCGAAGAGATAACTCTCGTCCGCCCGCGTGCGATGCTTGAGCAGAAGCGAGCGGTTGATCACCGGCGACAGGAACAGCGGCTTTGCCGCATGCGCCGGATCGTCCGCATTGCCCGCCGCGATATGGAAAAGGTTCAGCACGCGGCTGGTCGAAGCGCCGCCCAGCGCACTCAAAAAGCGAACGGTACGGTTGCCGGCCACCTTGCCTTCTCCCTGTGCGGGCATTGTGGCCGTCTTTCCTTAAGGCGGCTTTACCAAAGCCGGTCGATCTTGATGCAAGAACGGCGGGTGGCGGCGGCGCCCGTCCTGCCCTATCGTCGTCCCGTTGCGGCGGATGACCGGCTTATGGATTTCGATCGCTCGCTGGACGCGCCCTCAGGGGCCCAGGTGCGGCTGTCCCCGTTGGTCGCCCGGCTGCTGGCGCCCAACCCGGGCCCGTTCACCTTCCGGGGAACCGGTGTCTACATCCTGGGCGCGGGCGACAGCGTCGCGGTGATCGATCCCGGCCCCGACCTGCCGGAGCATCTGGCGGCCCTGAAGCGGGCCATCGGCGCGCGCAAGGTCAGCCATATCCTGATCACCCACACCCATCGCGATCATTCGCCGGCGGCGCGCGCGCTGAAGGCATGGAGCGGCGCGGCCACCTATGGCTTCGGTCCGCATCCGCCGGCGGCGGGCGAGGTGGAGGAGGGCGGTGACCGCGATTTCGTGCCCGATGTGACCTTGAGCGACGGCGCGCTGATCGGCGGTGCGGATTTCACGCTGGAATGCGTGCACACGCCGGGCCATATCTCCAACCATCTCTGCTTTGCGCTGCGCGAGGAAAATGCGCTGTTCAGCGGCGACCATGTGATGGGCTGGTCCACCACCGTTGTGGCGCCGCCGGACGGCAGCATGGCGCAATACATGGACAGCCTGGAAAAGCTGATCGCGCGCGACGAGCGCATCCTCTATCCGACCCACGGCTCGCCGGTCACGCGGCCCAGGGCCTTCATGCGGCACCTTCTGGCGCACCGCCGCCTGCGCGAGGCGCAGATCCTCAGCGCCCTGCGCCGCGGGGCCGGCACCGTGACGGCGCTGGTGGAAAAGCTTTACCGCGGCGTCGATCCGGCGCTGCGCGGCGCGGCCGCCAGCCAGGTGCAGGCGCATCTGGACCATCTTCTGGAAAAGGGCGCCGTCGTGCGGGACGGCCTCAGATACCGGCCTTCTCCTTGAAGGCCGCCAACAGGCGGATGTTGAAGCCGTTGTCGACCGCGCCCATGCGGCTTTCGGCGCGGATGTCGGCGCGCGCGGCGATGGGGCCGGACTGGCGCACCCGGATCACGATGTCGGAGATCTGCCCGAACCAGAAGCTGCTGGCGGTGGCTTCGATGCGCCCCTCCCTGGCGCTGTAATCCACGATCGTCCAGCCCAGCTTCTTGGCCGCCTCGAAGCAGCGCCAGAAGATCACGCCCACCGGATCGGCGCTGCCCGGCAGCAGCTTGGTGTGCGGCTTGGTGATCAGCCCGTTCCTGTAGTCGTGCAGGGCATAGGCGATGGTGACCTCCTTGCCCCAATAGCGGATCTTCGCCTGGCCGTCGAAATCGGGGCCATTCATGCCGGGCCGGCGCAGCTTGGCCAGCGCCTTGAACTGCGGCGGCTCTTCCGGATCGGTGCTGGCGTCATGGATCGGCGGCAGGGTCAGGCCGCGCCAGGCTGTCGAGAGCGGCGGATACAGGAACGCCAGCGACCCGACCAGCGCGATCAGCCCCATGCGCTTGCCTTCGCCCGCGTTGCGGATGAAGGCCCGGCGAAACCACAGCAGCGCCAGGACCAGCGCCAGAAGCCCCAGGGCGGTGGCGGGCCACATCAGCCGCAAGCCGTTCGCATAGGAAAGCCTGTCCAGCCGCACGCCCGCGATCGCAACGCCCGCGACCAGCACAGCCAGGACCAGGGCGGCGAAAGCCGCCCGCGCGGCGAGAAGCTGAAAACGCATGGGAGAAATCCGGATTTGCTGCTTTTGTTGGCGGCACCATAAGGTAGATTTCCCTCCGCCGCGAGCGTCCGCCGCGGCCCCGATCCCCGGGACGGTCCCGCAACAGTCCCCGCAATGACCCATGAATCCACAAGAAATGCCATGACCGAATCCCGCTTCTCCGCCGGCCCTCTTTCCAATGTCCAGGCGCGCGACATGGCCAGCCTGCTGCATCCCTTCACCAACCTCCGGCTGCTGCGCGAGACGGGGCCGCTGGTGATCGAACGCGGCGCGGGCGTCTTCGTCCACGACTCGAACGGCAAGGACTATCTGGAGGCGATGGGCGGGCTGTGGTGCACGGCGCTGGGCTGGGGCGAGGAAGAGCTTGCCCAGACCGCGGCCGAGCAGATGCGCACCTTGTCCTTCGCCCACATCTTCGGCGGCAAGAGCCATGAGCCCGGCATCGCCCTGTCGGAAAAGCTCAAGGAGATCGCGCCCTTTCCGGTGGGCAAGGTGTTCTTCGCCAATTCGGGCTCGGAAGCCAACGACAGCCAGATCAAGTTCATGTGGTATGCCGCCAACGCGCGGGGGGAAAAAGGGCGCAAGAAGATCATCGCCCGCGACCGCGCCTATCACGGCGTCACGCTGGCCAGCGCCAGCCTCACCGGGCTCGACGCCTTCCACAAGAGCTTCGACCTGCCCTTCGACTTCACCATCCGCGCGGAATGTCCGCACTATTACCGCGGCGCGCGCGACGGGGAGAGCGAGCAGCAGTATTCGGCGCGCCTGGCGGGCGATCTCGACGCGCTGATCCAGCGCGAGGGGCCGGAGACCATCGCGGCCATGTTCGTGGAGGCGGTGATGGGCGCGGGCGGGGCGATGGTGCCGCCCGAAGGCTATTTCCAGGCCATCACGCCGGTGCTGGCGAAATACGGCATCCGCCTGGTGGACGACGAGGTGATCTGCGGCTTCGGCCGCACCGGCCAGGCTTTCGGCTGCCAGACCTTCGGCTATCAGCCCGATTCCATGTCCATCGCCAAGGCGCTGTCATCGGCCTATCTGCCGATCTCGGCAGTGCTGCTGTCGCCGGAGCTGGTTGAGATCATCGAAGAGGAAGCCACCCGCATCGGCGGACTGTGGCATGCCTTCACCTACAGCGCCCATCCGGTCGCCGCCGCCGTGGCGCTCAAGACGCTCGAGATCTATGAGCGGCGCGATGTCTTCGGCCATGTGCGCAAGGTGGCGCCCGTCTTTCAGGCGCGCCTGAAGGCGCTTCTCGGCCATCCGCTGGTGGGCGAGGCGAACGGGGTGGGCCTGATCGGCGCCATCGAGATGGTGGCCGACAAGAAGACCCGGCGCAATTTCGAAGCGGGAAAGCTGGTCGGCGCGGCCTGCGGCCGGTTCTGCCAGGACGAGGGCGTGATCGTCCGTCCCCTGATCAACGACCGCATCGCGCTGTGCCCGCCACTGGTGATCAGCGAGGCCGAGATCGGTGAACTGTTCGATCGTTTCGGGCGCGGCCTGGACCGCACATATGCCTGGGCAAGGGCCGAAGGGCTTATTTGACGATGATCCCGCGTCAGCCGGCCCGCAGCATCTGGTTGCCGGAAACGGCGCTGGGCCGGGCATAGATCAGCGACTCTCCACTCCACACCTGAAGCCGCTTGGCGCTGGGCAGCTTCATGGCATGGGCCAGGATCTTCGCGCGCTGATCGTCGTCGCAATCGGCTGAAAACCTGTAGGTCACCGTGCCGTCCTGGTCGAGATAGCAGATTTCATATGCAGGCATGGTCGCCTCCGGAAAAAGCATTGATCACCTACCCCGCTTGTTTGCCTTTTGCGCGACGCAGGCGAGAAAGTCGAGTGACATTGCGGTTACAGACTTCACGATTTTCCCGTGTTTTTCGGGCCACGGCGTGTGTTGTCGCTTTGCCATCTTGCGAGGCGCGGACGAGCCGCCTATGTGAAGACGAGTGCCCTCCGGTCACAGGAGCTTTTTTCGGCCTGTGGCGTTAACGGGGAGCCGCCCATTCCATTCCGAGGAGATATTCGATGCCCGCTCCGTTCAAGCTCGCTCCCCTGCCGTGGGACGAAGACGCCCTGGCCCCGACCATATCGGCCAATACCATCCAGTTTCACTATCACAAGCACCATCAGACCTATGTGGACACGCTCAACAAGCTGGTGGAAGGCACGAAGTTCGCCGACCTGAAGCTTGAGGAAATCGTGCAGGCCACGGCCGGTTCCGCCGACGCGAAGGAGAAGACCCTCTTCAACAACGCGGGCCAGGTGTGGAATCACGATTTCTACTGGCGCAGCCTGACCCCGGCCAAGACCCAGCCCTCGGCCCAGCTCGACAGCGCCATCACCGCGGCCTTCGGCACGAAGGAAGACCTGATCGCCCAGCTGGCGGAAGCCGGCAAGACCCAGTTCGGCTCCGGCTGGGCCTGGCTGGTCAGCAAGGGCGGCAAGCTGTCCATCGAGAAGACGGCCAATGCCGAAACCCCGATGGCCAAGGGCGTGAACTGCCTGTTGACCGTGGATGTCTGGGAACACGCCTACTATCTCGACTACCAGAATGCGCGGCCCAAATATCTGGAAGCGGTGCTGGGCAAGCTGCTGAACTGGGAATTCGCGTCCGAGAACCTAACCAAGGAAGACCACGCCGTCCGCGCCGCGGCGGAGTAACTGTTGCGTGAACCCCTTCGGGTTCATCTTCCGCTTGCGTGCCCGGCTCTTGCCTGCACGCAGCGCTCGCTGAAACCGCCTCCCCTTCCTGTGTGCTGACGCACACGAAGGGGAGGCGTGCCGCGCAAATGGCTGAAGGAACTGCTACTGCCGCGGCAGGCCGCCGTTGCCCGGATTCATGTCGGGGATCGGGCCGCTGGGCGTCGTGCCCGGCAGGGTGCCGTTATAGCCGCCGGACGTGCGGCAGGCATTGAGGCCGGTGTTCCACCCCGTGCGATAGGCCTTGTTGGTGCGGTACATCTCATCGTCGCGCACGACCGTATCGTCGTTGCGCTTGTTGGCGTCCGGGCCATAGCTGCTGTTGCAGCCGTCGTTATAGCCGGCCTTGTAGTCGGGCGAACGGCGCAGCATCCGCGTTTCCTTGCTGACGAACAGGCCGCAGCCGGCCAGCGGCAGCAGCAGGACAAGAAGGGCGAGGGGGTGCTTTGGGGACAAGGCGGGTCTCTTTCCGGGATGGGGGCCTGAAAACGCGGACGCCTTCTTAGACCAGTCCGGCCGGCCTGCAGAAACCTTGCCGCTTACACCTGTACGGTGTGGACTTTAATCCCACAACCTTTGATCCCTGCCCGCGCCGGCGCGGCGCGCAGGAGTTTCGCAATTTTTCGCGGAATACTGCGCTGTCCCATCCCCATAAAAATAAATTTTCCCCATTAAGTTCCTCCGCGGCAAGGCAATTTTCCCGGTTTTTGCAAGCAGGAGTGGAGAATCTTATCCGCATTGGCCCGCGATGTAGGATAATTATCCTGTGCCCGCGAACATGGGCACGAACAACAAGGGGAATAACGATGGGCAACATTCAGGATCCGGCGGTTTTCCTGGCCGCGCAACGCGCCAATCTCGCGCAATTCATCACCTGCCAGGTCTATGGCGTGCCGGTGGACGAAGTGCGAAAGCCCACCCGGGGCCGTCCGCTGGTCGCGCGCACCCGTCAGATCTCGGTCCATCTGGCGCATGTGGTGTTCGGCATGAGCCACAAGCAGCTTGCCCGCGAATTCGGCCGCGACCGCTCCACCGTGCACCATGCCTGCAACCTGATCGAGCGCATGCGCGAAGACAGCAGCGAGTTCGATTCCACTCTCCGCTGGATGGAAACGCTGCTGCGCCGCGCGGCGGGGATGGCGGCATGACCCGGCTGGCGGAACGGCAGATCCTGCAGGAGGCGCGGCGGGTGCTGCGCCGCCTGGCGGCCCCGCGCCAGGCGCTGCTGGCGCGCGGCGCGGGCTTCGTGGTGGCGCGCGGTCCCGGCGCGGCCAGCCGCATCACGGTGGCGGCGGACATGGTGCAGGCCTTCCTGGCGCGCGGCTGGATCGCGCCCGACGGCCCCGGCCGCCATGTGATCGCACCGGCGGGCCGCGACCTGGTGGCGCGCGAAGGCCCGGACGGCTTCGCCGGTCAGCACCGGCTGATGGAAAGGGCAAGCGTGCGCGTGGAGGGCGAGGAACACAGTGTGCGCATCAACGCCGCGGAATCGCCGCTGGCGCGTCTCAGGCATCGTGGCCTGGTGGGCGACACGCAGTTCGCGGCCGGCGAAAAATTGCGGCGCGATTTCACGCTGGGTCAGCTGGGCGCGCGCATGGGCGTGGACTGGAGCCGGCCGGTCGTGTCCGGGGGCCCGGGCACGGAGCACATCAGCGACATCGCCCTCGCCGCCCGCCAGCGCCTGGGCCGGGCGCTGGGCGCGGTGGGGCCCGGCCTTTCCGACCTGCTGCTCGATGTCTGCTGCCATCTCACCACGCTGGAGCAGGTGGAGATGGCGCGCGGCTGGGCCAGGCGTTCGGCCCGGGTGGTGCTCGGGATCGCGCTCGATCGCCTGGCGGCGCATTACGGTCTGGATGTGGTCCGCCGCACGGGCGACATGCGGGCCTGGTCCCTGGACGAGGCCTCGTGATGCTAAAGCGCTTGATGCCAGAAGGCGGGGCGCCAGAAGGACCGGTCCGCATGCGCGGCGCGGTCGGCCGCGATCTCGGCCCTCACTTCGGCCAGATGCGCCGCCACGGCGCTGCTGTCGAGAGCGAACGGTGCGGGGCGTCCCAGGCCGACGTCAGGCCCGTGCGGCGCCAGAAGCGACACAAGCCCAATCCAGAACACGGCGCGGAAGATCATCACAAACCCCAGATCGCGATGCCCGCAGCTTCGGGCCGGGCTTCTTGGGGGCCGCTGAACCGTTTCCTTAAACTTGAATCCAGTCGCGGTTTGCCCATCGCGTCGCAAACGCACCATTGCCGCAATGGCTCCGCTTTGAATCGGAAACGATTAAATTTTTCGGCAAAGCCGCCGGGCTCAGCCCTGCGGGGCGCGCGGCAGGACGATGGTGGCGCGGAAGCCCGTCTCCGGCTGGCTGGCCAGCGCCAGCCGCCCGCCGTGCAGTTCGGCAAAGGCCTTCACCAGCGTCAGGCCCAGCCCTGCGCCTTTGGCATGTTCCGCGCCTTCGCCGCGGCCGGCATGTTCGAACGGCTCCTGGATGCGTTCCAGGTCTTCCGGTGCCACGCCCGGCCCATTGTCCGCGACGGTGAGCGCTATGCCCGCTTCCGACGCTTCCGCCGACAGGCGGATGGTGCTGCCGGCGGGGATGAATGTCACCGCATTGTCCATCAGCGCATGGATCATGCCGGTCAGCACCGCCTCGTCGGCGTTCGCCATCAGCCCCGCGGGGCAGCCGTCGACGTCGATGGTGAGGCCGCGCGCCTCGGCCCGGGCGGCGAAGACGTCGCGCGCCTGCCACAGCACGCTGCCTGCATCCACCGCGGCGCGGCGCAGGTCATAGCGCCCCGCCGAGATCTTGGTGAGGTCCATGATCTGGTTGATGATCTTGAGCAGGTTGCTGCCGCCCGAATGGACCAGCCCGGCATACTCGCGGATCTGCGCGGGCGAAAGATTGTCCGCCAGCGTCCCCATCAGGTCCGAGAAGCCCAGGATGGCGTTGAGCGGCGTCTTCAGTTCATGGCCCATGGTGCGCAGCAGCGTGGTCTTGGCGCGGTCCACGCGCGCGCTGGCCGCATCCAGCCGGTTGGCCAGGTCGGCAAGATACAGGCTGCGCTTTTCCGCCTGGGCCAGGCTGTCGGCCAGCGCGTTCTGCTGTTCGCTCAGCGCGGTTTCGGCGCGCACCTTGTCGGTGATGTCGGTGAAGACGATGGCGCGTCCGCCGTCGGGCGTGGCGCGGTCGCGCACCAGATAGCATTCGCCCGTGTTGGTGCGCAGCGTCGTGGCGCCCGCCGGCTGGTGATGCCCCCGCAGGCGGCGCTCCAGCCACTGTTCGGCGGATTCCTCCAGCACGATGCGGCCGCTGCGGGCGACCTGGGCGGCGATCTCGGGGAATGTGCGGCCGATCAGTTCGTCCAGGGTCCCGCAGCCGCAGAGCTGGACATACAGCGCGTTGCCCATGATCAGCCGGTCGGCCGCATCGAAGAAGGCGAAGGCTTCGGCGGACAGCGAGACGGCTTCCTCCAGGCGCGCAAGCTGGGCGCGGGCGGCGGTCACGTCGCTCCACAGAAGCACGGTGTGCCCGTTGCGTCCCTTGCGGGCCTTGATCTCCATGACCCGGCGGTCGGCAAGCGGGATGTCCAGCGGCGCGAATTCCTTTTCGTTGAGCTGGGCAAGGCGGCGGGCGACGAAGGCGGGAATGCCGTCGGCCAGCGCCTCCCGCGCGATCTCGCCGCCGCCGATCTCCAGAAGGATGATGTCCTCATAGCTGCGGCCGATCAGCGTGTGGTGCGGCGGCAGCGAGCGCAGCAGATAGTTGAGATGCGCATTGGCATGCAGAAGGCGGCCGTCGCGGCCGAAGATGGTGATGACCACGCGCAGGGCGTCGAGCGAGCCCAGCAGCGACGCCGCCTCGTCCGGGTCTTCCTCGTGCACGCGTTGTGCCGGCTCGGCCATTTTCCCCACCATGGGACACAATGCGGTGTTTCATGTTGCGGATTGGTTAGTGAAAGCGCCCGGGATTTTTTCGGGAAGCCGGCGATTCTTTTGGAAACATGAATGACCCGCTCCCGCCTTCAACTTTCGTTAAGCTTGCGGTTCCAGACTGGCCGCATGGACCGGATTTGCCTGATCGGGGACGAAGGCGGCGGCGCGGAACGCCGGCGGTCCTTCGTGCTGGTGCAGGCGGCCAAGGCCGCGGTCGGCACGGCGCTGGGCCTGGCCTTTTTCGGCATGGCGGGGCGGCCCGACATGCCCGAAGCCGCTGCTCTCGCGGGCCTGGCCGCGCCCGGCCTGCTCGCGCTTCTGGGACTGACGCGGCTTCCCCTGCCATTGCTGGAGCAGGCGGGGCTGGCGGGCACCGCCGTCGTGATCGGTTACCTGGCGGCGCTGACCGGCGGGGTGGTTTCGCCGCTGGTGATATGGCTTGCGCTCATCCCGGCCGAAGCGGCGCTGGCGGGCGCGCCGGGCAATGCGCGGCCCGCCGTGGTATGGGCGGGGACCGCCGCGGGCGCCACGCTTGTTGTGGTGGCGGGGGTGGAGGCGCTGGGCCTGCTTCCGCCGTCGCGGCTGGTGCTGCCGCTGTGGCAGGTCTATGCCTGTTCGGTGCTCGCGGCGCTGGTGCAGGCGGTGCTGATCGCGGCAGCCGCCCTCGACCGGCAGCGCGCCGCCGACACCGCCATCGCGGAAGGCGCGGCGATGTACCGGTTTCTTGCCGACAATGCGATGGATCTGATCACCCGCCATTCCTCGGACGGGCGGATCCGCTTCGCCAGCCCGGCGGTGGAAGCGCTCCTGGACCGCAAGCCCGGCGAGGTCATCGGCCTGGCGCCCGCCTCGCTGGTCCATCCCGACGACCTGGACAAGGTGCAGGCGGCGCTGATCGAATCCAGCTATTTCGGGCGCTGCGCCCAGGCCGAGATGCGGCTGCGCCACAGGGACGGGCGCTATGTCTGGGCCGAGATGCGGTGCCGCCCGGCCCGCGCCCATCCGGGCCCCGCCGAGATCGTGGCGGTGACGCGCGACATCTCCGAACGCAAGGCGCAGGAGCGCGCGCTGCTGGAGGCGCGCGACGCGGCGCTGGCCGCCAGCCGCGCCAAGTCGCGTTTCCTGGCCAACATGAGCCACGAACTGCGCACGCCGCTGAACGCGGTGATCGGCTTTTCCGAAGTGATGACGCGCGAGATGTTCGGTCCCGTCGGCCCGCGCTACCAGGAATACTCCCGCCTGATCCATGAATCGGGCACGCACCTGCTCGACCTCATCAACAGCGTGCTCGACATGTCCAAGATCGAGGCGGGCAAGTTCGACATCAGCGAAGAACTGTTCGACCTGGAGGAGACGGCCGCCAGCGCGGTGCGCTTCCTCAGGATCGCGGCGGAGCGGGCGGATGTGACGCTCACGCTCGACATCGCGCCCGAGGCGCGGCGAATCTTCGCCGACCGCCGCGCGGTCAAGCAGATCCTGGTCAACCTCCTGTCCAACGGCGTCAAGTTCACCCCGCCGGGCGGGACGGTGGGCGTCAGGGCCGCCGCCGACGGCCGCGGGGTGGAGATCGCGGTCACCGATACCGGCACCGGCATTTCCGGCGCGGACCTCGCGCGCCTGGGCCAGCCCTTCGAACAGGTCGAGAATGCCGAAACCCGCGCGAAGGAGGGCACCGGCCTGGGGCTGGCGCTGGTGCGGTCCCTGGCCCTGCTGCATGGCGGGGAGGCGGTGCTGGAATCGGCGCTGGGCGAAGGCACGACCGTGCGGGTGCGCCTGCCTTATGCGGCGGCCGCGCCGGACGGCTCGCGGCTTTCGGGCGCCGTGATCCTGCCGTTCCGCGCGGCGTCCTGACGCCACAGGAATTCATCCTGCGGCCGGGGTTGACCCGGTGCGCATGCGCCAACAAGTTGGCCGGGCCGCAAGCCTTCACGGTCCAAGCTTGTCATGGTCATGGAATCCACGCCCCGCCTGAAAGCCGGAATATTCGTGCGCGCCCTGATCCGCAGGGCGCAGGTTGCGGGCGCGTCGGCCTTCGTCCTGCGCAGCGGCGCGGAGGAGGCGGGCGCCATCATCATCAGGGTGTCACGGCTGGATGGCACCACGCTGGTGCTCAACCAGGCGCGCGACGGCCGCGGCGCGCCGGTCTGGGCGCAGCCGCTGGGCGGCTGGACGGCGGACGCCCGCGCCACGGAATGGTGCGCAAGGCAGGTCGGCTTCGACCCCGACCTGTGGATCGTGGAAATCGAGGACCGCGAAGGCCGCGCTTTCGTGGATGAACCCATCGTGTAGGGTGTGAGCGCGATGAACCAGCATCAGGCCATTCAGCTTCTCCTGCCGCTCCTGATCGTGGCGGTGGTGATCGCCTTGCGCGCACGGCGGCTCGGCCAGGCGCGGCCGCTCAGATGGCGCAATCTCTGGGTGCGGCCCGCGATCTTCGTGGCGATCGCCGCGGCCGCGCTGGCGAGCGCGCCGCCCGCGGCCGCCGACCTGCCCTGGCTTGCGCTGGCGGCGGCGGCCGGCGGCGTCGCCGGCTGGCACTGGGGCCGCACCATGATGATCGAGATGCATCCCGAGAACGGCACGCTGACGGTCAAGGGCGGGCAGGCCGCGATACTGGTGATGCTGGTGCTGGTCGTGCTGCGGCTGGGCCTGCGCACCGGCCTTCAGATGGAAGCGCCTGCCTGGCACATCCGGGCGGTGCTGGTCACCGACGCCTTCATCGTGCTGTCGGCGGTGATGTTCGCGATGCGCGGGCTGGAGATGTTCCTGCGCGCGCGCAAGGTGATGCAGGCGCACGCCCCGTCCGGCGCGGGGCAGCCGGAATAGAAGGGCGCCCGGCAAAGGGGAGAGGCGATGGAGCCGCTGAACTACAACCGGATGGCGGGCAAGAACCTGCACCGCCTGGAGGCGCTGGCCGACGGCGTCTTCGCGGTGGCGATGACGCTTCTGGTGCTGGATCTCAGGACGCCCGCGGCCGAAGCCGTCCATGGCGAGGCGGGGCTCCTGGCCGCATTGCTGGCGCTGGCGCCGCGGCTTCTCACCTATCTGATGAGCTTCATCACGCTGGGGATCTTCTGGCTGGGCCAGCAGGCGGAACTGAACCTTCTGGAACGCAGCAACCGCGACGTGGTGTGGACGCACATCGTCTTCCTGATGGCGGTGTGCCTGGTCCCCTTCTCGACCGCGCTGCTGGCGGAGTTCATGGAATACCGCGTGGCGCTGCTGGTCTATTGGGCCAATATCCTGCTCCTGGGCCTGTTGCTGCTGCTGGCCTGGCGGCTGGCGCGGCGGTCCGCGCTCCTCAAGCCGGACGTGCCGGCGGACATCGACCGCGCCATCGTCCGCCGCATCTTGATCGCGCAGCTTCTCTATGCCTTCGGCGCGGCGCTGTGCGTGTTCTCGACCTGGCTGAGCATCGCGGTGATCGTGCTTCTGCAGGTCAACTATGCGCTGGCGCTGCGGATCGGCCGGTTCCAGCTGCCGTGACGCTTGCCGTGATGGTTCCGGGGGCATCCCGGCCTCGCGGGCATGGCTTGGTTGCGCGGACGGGTCCCACCTGCTAACCCCCGGCGCATGAGCAAGACCCCCGAAAGCGAAGCCTCCCGCCGCAGGACCTTCGCGATCATCTCCCATCCCGACGCGGGCAAGACCACGCTGACCGAGCATCTGCTGCTCCTGGGCGGGGCGATCCACGCCGCGGGCCGCGTGAAGGCGCGCGGCGAGGCGCGCCGCGCCAAGTCCGACTGGATGAAGATCGAGCAGGAACGCGGCATCAGCGTGACCAGCGCGGTGATGACCTTCGAATACCGGGACGCGGTGTTCAACCTGCTGGACACGCCGGGGCATGAGGATTTCTCCGAAGACACCTACCGCACGCTGACCGCGGCGGATTCGGCGGTGATGGTGATCGACGCTGCCAAGGGCATCGAGGCGCAGACCCGCAAGCTGTTCGAGGTCTGCCGCCTGCGCGACATCCCCATCATGACCTTCATCAACAAGATGGACCGCGAGGCGCGGGATCCCTTCGCGCTGCTGGACGAGATCTCCGACCAGCTTCAGATCGAGACCGCGCCCATGATGTGGCCGCTGGGCATGGGGCTGAACTTCCGCGGCATGCAGGACCTTTCGACCGGAAGCTTCATCGCCTTCAACGACGCCGTGCCCGGCGAGGAGGAGGCGGCCAGGCTTGCGGAAGACGTGACCCTGGCGCGCGAGGGCCTGCCGGAATTCGATCTGGCCACCTATCGGGAAGGGCACCTGTCGCCGGTCTATTTCGGCTCGGCGCTCAAGAATTTCGGCGTGGCCGAGCTTCTGGATTCGCTGGCCCGCCATGCGCCCAGCCCGCGCGCGCAGACCGCGCTGGGCCGCGCCGCCCAGCCGGGCGATGCCGAAGTCACCGGCTTCGTGTTCAAGGTGCAGGCCAACATGGACCCCAACCACCGCGACCGCGTGGCGTTCCTCCGGCTCGCCTCGGGCGGGTTCCGGCGCGGGATGAAACTCCGGCAGTCGGGCACCGGCAAGACCATCGGCATCCACAATCCCATCCTGTTCTTCGCTTCCGAGCGCGAAACGGTGGACGAGGCCTGGCCGGGCGACATCATCGGCATCCCCAACCACGGCGTGCTGCGCGTCGGCGACACGCTGTCGGAATCGGGCAACGTGATCTTCACCGGCATCCCCAATTTCGCGCCCGAGATCCTGCGCCGCGTGCGCCTGGCGGACCCGATGAAGCAGAAGCACCTGGCGCGCGCGCTCGAAAGCCTGGCCGAGGAAGGCGTGACCCAGGTGTTCAAGCCCGCCATCGGCAGCCAGTGGATCGTGGGCGTGGTGGGCGCGCTGCAGCTCGATGTGCTCAAGGCGCGGCTGGTGGCGGAATATGACCTTGCCGCCGACCTGGAGGCCTCGCCCTTCGACACCGCGCGCTGGCTGCAGGGCGCGCCGGAGGAGATCGAGAAGTTCGCCGCCGCCAACCGCGGCGGCATGGCCACCGACCGCGACGGCGCGCCGGTGTTCCTGGCCAAGAGCGCGTGGGAAGTGGGCTATGTCGCCGAACGCTTCCCCCATGTGAAGCTGCTCAAGACGCGCGAGCGCCACGAAGTCCACGCGGAATCGTGACCGTCATTGCCGGCCGGGCCTTGCCGCGGCAGGCGAGGGGAAGGGCATGCGCGCGACGCTCACCGGGACGACATGCCGGCGGCTTGGCGGGACGGCGGATCAGCCGATCACCGCCCAGTTGTCCGGGTAATAGCCGTTGAAGTTCGACCGCGACGACACGGTATAGGCGCCCATGGACTCGAACAGCACGAAATCGCCCGGCGCGATGGTGTCGGGCAGCATGCGCGGCCGCGGCAGCACATCGGCGCTGTCACAGGTGGGGCCATAGCAGCGGAAGGGCCGCAACGTCCCCGCCAGCGCCTTGGCCTTGCCCTTCGCGTCCAGCGTGACGGCCGTGGCGGGATAATCCTCGTCGAAGCTGGCGAAGCGCTGCTCGTCGAAGCTGCCATAGATGCCGTCGTTGAGATACAGCCGGTCGCCGCGCCGCATCGTCACCTGCGTCACCAGCGAGATGCCGGTCGCCACCAGCGCGCGGCCCGGCTCGCACATCACCGGCAGGCCCGGGCGGTTCAGGCTGCCCAGCGCCTCGCGGATCATGTCGAAATACCAGTGATAGGGCGGCGGCTCCTGGCCTTCATAAGGCGCGGGGAATCCCCCGCCCACGTCCAGCGCGGCGATCTCCACGCCCGACATGTTCATGGTGCGCTGGGCGATCTCGATCGCCTGGGCGTAAGAGAAGGGCGACAGGCATTGCGAGCCCACATGGAAGGTCAGGCAGGGCTGGGCGCCGGATGCGCGCACGCGTTCCAGCAGCTTGGCGGCTTCCTCGGGGCGGCAGCCGAACTTGCTCGACATCTCCAGCAGCGCCCCGCCCAGCTGCGCCACCAGCCGCACAAAGATGCGCAAGGCGCCGGGCTTGCCGGTCTCGGCCAGCAGCTTGTCGAGTTCATGGTCGCTGTCCACCACGAAGTCGGTCACGCCATGCTGTTCGAAGGCCGCTTTCGCCTGGCCCGCCAGCCGCACCGGCGCCATGAAATGGCAGACGGCGCCCGGCAGAAGGTCTTTCACCGCCTCGATCTCGCCCAGGCTCGCCGTGTCGAAATGGCGGATGCCCGCATCCCACAGGTTGCGCAGCGCGATGGGATGCGGATTGGCCTTCACCGCATAGAGCGGATCGCCGGGAAAGCCGTCCAGGAACTGCTTTGCCGCCGCCGCGAATTTCTCCGGATGCACCAGATAGAGCGGTTCGGACGGCTTGAGGCCTTCGATCGCCTTGAGCGGCGAAGCGAAGCGCGGCAGCGATTCGAAGCGGAAGGGCGCGTTCATGAGGCGCGTTGTGGGGCTTCGGGCCGTGCAGCGCAAGCAAAAAGGCCGCCGGGTTTCCGGCGGCCTTCGTGACGGTTCCAAGACCTATTGTGCGGGCGGCGGCGGGGCGGGCGGCGCAGGCGGTTCGCCCATGGGCATCATCCGGCCGCGCTGCATTTCCGGGCCGTGGGGCCTGGCCATCATGCCGATCATCACATGGCGGCCCATCGGGCCTGCCATCATGTGCTGCTCCATCATGCCGCGCATCATCAGCAGCCGGCCCACCCCGCGGGTCAGTTCGGCCTTCTGCGCGGGATTGAGGGCGTTATAGAGAGCTTCCAGCGCGGGCCGCTCGCTCTGAAGGTCGGCCAGGCGGCGCTTCAGCCGGTCTTCCTGCCGGGCCATGCGGTCGGGCAGCGTAAGCTCCCGCCCGTTCCGGGCACGCCGGTCGGGCCGGCTGCAGTCGTCGGAATGGCGCCGGGCGACATCCAGCGTGGCCTGCTTCCAGCGGTCGAACAGCGGGGTCTGCGCGGAGGTCAGCGAGAGCTTGGCTTCGAAATAGGCCATCTCGCCCACGCGGCGCGCATAGGCGTCCTTGCAGAACTGCGCCCGCATCTGGGCGATGTCGCGGGGCGGGGGGCCCGCCATTTCGGCCTGGGGGGCGGCCGTCATGGCTTGCGGCGCCGTGGCGGCCATGCCGCCGGGCGCGACCAGGGCGACCATCACGGGCTTCCTGGCGGACTGTTCGGCACGGGCGTTGGTGGCGATCAGGGCGGCGGTCGCGGCGCCGCACAGGGCAAGCGCGGCGATCATCGGCAGAAGGGCTTTGCGCATGGAAAATTCCGTCTTGAAATCGCCGGCAGTCTAGGGGGCGGCAGGCTGAACCGTGGCTGAACAAAGGCACGGCCAAGATGAAATTTCGGCCATACAGCCTCAATCTGGAACCATCATGGCCGGCCTTGAGGCGGCCATCCATATCGCCGCCCCGCAGATGGGGGCCCAGCTCAAAGCGACCGAAGCTCGCGTATCGTCTTCTTCCCGTCCGTGCTGGGCTGATAGACGTTGGTCATCTCGGTCAGCGCGCGCTGGAACTGTTCCAGGGTGAAATGGTCGGGCACTTCCCAGGCGTCGAAGCCCACCCGGCGCTGATAGTTCACCTGGTCGTACAGGAAGTCGCCCACCGCGCGGATCTCGCCGGTGAAGCCCAGCCGGGTGCGCAGCATCCGCGCCCAGGAAAAGGCCCGCCCGTCGCGGAACTTGGGGAATTCCAGCGCGACCAGCGACAGGCGGTTCACGTCCGCGCCCAGCAGTTCGGGATTTTCGTGGGACTGCAGGCGCACGCCCAGCGGCGTGTTGCGCGCCAGAAGCGCCTCGCGCTCCTTCTGGAAGCGCGCCAGCGACACGATCACCGCGCCTTCGGGCAGGGCCGCGTCGTCGGCGGCGGGGGCATAGGGATCGGCGGCATAGGCGCCGGCCTTGATCAGCTTTGTCACGCGGCTTCCTTCTGGAAGGCGGCGTCCTTGAAGGGCGCCATGCCCACCCGGCGATAGGTGTCGAGGAACCGCTCGCCGGGCGCGCGCAGGGAAAGATAGACGCCGATCACGCGCTCCACCGCCTCGGCGATCTCATGCTCGCCAAAGCCGGGGCCCATGATCTCGCCGATCGAGGCGTCTTCCGCCCCGCTGCCGCCCAGCAGAAGCTGGTAGAATTCCACGCCCTTCTTGTCCACGCCCAGGATGCCGATATGGCCGGCGTGGTGGTGGCCGCAGGCATTGATGCAGCCGCTGATCTTGATCTTGAGTTCGCCGATCTCGTGCTGGCGGTCGAGGTTCTCGAACTTCCTGGCGATCTTCTGGGCGATGGGAATGGAACGGGCATTGGCCAGGTCGCAATAATCCAGGCCGGGGCATGCGATGATGTCGGTGATCAGGCCGGCATTGGGGGCGGCGAAGTCCAGCGCCTTCAGCCTTGCATGGATCGCGGGCAGGTCCTTCTTGCGCACATGCGGCAGCACCAGGTTCTGCTCGTGGCTGACGCGCACTTCGCCAAGGCTGAATTCGTCCATGATGTCGGCGATGGCGTCCATCTGCTCCGCCGTGGCGTCGCCCGGCACCTGGCCCGGTGTCTTCAGCGTGATGGTGGCGATGGCATAGCCCGGCGCCTTGTGGGCATGGACGTTGGTCTTCACCCAGTTGGCGAAGTCGGGGCCCGCGTCGGGGATGACGTCGGAAAGGCTGGTTTCGAAGGCCGGGGATGCGAAATAGGCGGCGATGCGGTCCAGTTCCTGCTGCGGAAGCTGAAGCGTGCCGATGCGCTTCAGCTCCTCGAACTCGCGCGCCACGCGGCGGCGCATTTCCTCCGGCCCGATGGTGTTGATGAGGATCTTGATGCGCTGCTTGTGGATGTTGTCGCGGCGGCTGTCCTGGTTGTAGACGCGCAGGACCGCTTCCAGATAGGCCAGGATGTCCTGGCGCTCCACGAACTCGCTCATCACATGGGCGAGATAGGGCGTGCGGCCCATGCCGCCGCCCGCCATCACCTTATAGCCGGTCCGCCCTTCGGCATTGCGCACGATCTCCACCGCCATGTCGTGATATTGCAGGGCGGCGCGGTCCTTCTCCGAGGCGCCCACCGCGATCTTGAACTTGCGGGCTAGGAAAACGAATTCCGGATGCAGGCTCGACCACTGGCGGATGATCTCGGCCAGCGGGCGCGGGTCTTCGATCTCCTCGGCGGTGGCGCCGGCGAACTGGTCGGCGGTGACGTTGCGCACGCAGTTGCCGGATGTCTGGATGCAGTGCATCTCCACGCTGGCCAGCTCGCGCAGGATCGCGGGCACGTCCACCAGCTTGATCCAGTTGAACTGCAGGTTGGTGCGGGTGGTGAAATGGCCGAAGCCCTTGTCATAGGTGCGGGCGATATGCGCCAGTTTGCGCATCTGCCGGGACGACAGGGTGCCATAGGGCACCGCGATGCGCAGCATATAGGCGTGCAGTTGCAGATAGAGCCCGTTCATCAGCCGCAGGGGCTTGAACTGGTCTTCGGTCAGCTCGCCGCTCAACCGGCGCTCGACCTGATAGGCGAACTGCTCCACCCGCTCGGCGACGAATTTCGCGTCGAACTCGTCATAGCGGTACATGTTGGGCTGGACTTCGCCCGGATGGATGGCCTGGCGGGGCCGGACTGGAGCGGGTGCTGCGGGTGCTTCAGACATCGGTTTTTCCTGCTGCCTGTCCGCCGGACCCGGTGCCCACCGAAGGGCCGGCGGCGCGGATGATCTCGCGTTCCTTCACGGGGCGGATATGGCCGTTCACCTCGCGCACTTCAAAGAGGTAGGGCGCGACGAAGGTGTTGCGCTCCAGTTCCGCCGTGGCGGCCGCCAGCGCCGCATCGGCGCTGGCCTGGTCCCGGTAGACGTCGCCGTCCCCCATCGACAGGGTCCAGCCGTCCCCCTTGCGGTATAGAACGCCGCCGTCCCGCAAACGGTTTGCGGTCAGCATCTGGAGGCCTTGATTTTGGTGCGCCATGGCGCGGGACAGACCACTTCCCGGCGGGGAAATCAAGACTTCAACACGTCGCGGCTGTAGTTTTTCCAGAATAACGTAGAAAATATGTATAATTACCCGGCCCCGGCCCGGGCATAGTCGGGAAAACAGGGGATTCATGACACACGATCGGGCAAGCCTGGGCCTGCGGCAGCTTGGGGCTGTGGTCGCCGGCAACGCGCTGGAATTCTACGATTTTCTGACGTTCAGCTTCTTCGCGGTCCAGATCGGGGCGGTGTTCTTTCCCGGCCAGGGAACCACCGGCAGCCTGCTTCTGACGCTGGCCACCTTCGGCGTGGGGTTCCTGACCCGGCCCCTGGGCGGGGTGGTGATCGGCACGCTGGGCGATACCTGGGGCCGCAAGCCCGCCATGCTGTTCTCCTTCTGCCTGATGGGCGCTTCTGTCGTCGGTCTGGCGCTGACGCCGTCCTATGCCAGCATCGGCATCGCGGCGCCGCTGATGGCGGTGCTGTTCCGGCTGATGCAGGGCTTCGCGCTGGGCGGCGAAGTGGGGCCGACCACCGCCTTCCTGCTGGAGTCCGCGCCCGTGCACCGGCGCGGGCTCTATGTGTCGCTGCAGAATGCGACCCAGTATTTCTCCACGCTCTGCGCCGGGGTGGTGGGGCTGGTGCTGGCCAGCACGCTCACGCCCGCGCAGCTCACCGCCTGGGGCTGGCGCATCGCGCTTCTGCTGGGCGCCGGCGTGGTGCCGTTCGCCGTCGTCATCCGCAGGCGCCTGCCCGAGATGCTGCACGAAACCTCCATCAACCCGGCGCGCTGGCGCGGACCCGTGGGCGGGCTGTTGCGGCTGGCGGTGCTGTCCTTCGCCATGCTGGCCGCCGCCACCATCGCCACCTACACCATGAACTACATGTCCACCTTCGCCATCCACACGCTGGGCATGCCGCCCCAGCGCGCCTTCATCGCCACGATGGCGGCGGGCGGCGCCGCCATGCTGGGCGCGCTGTGCGGTGGGGCGGCCAGCGACCGGCTGGGGCGCAAGCCGGTGATGATCGCGGGCGCGCTGGCGCTGATCGCCATCGGGCTTCCCTGCTTCATGGCGATGGTCCAGACAAGGACGGTGGGCATGCTGGTCGCGGGCTCTGCCGCCATGTCCTTCTGCGTGGGGCTGTTCGTGGGGCCGGCGATGGCCAGCATCACCGAAAGCCTGCCCAGAGGCCTTCGGGCCGGCTCGGTCGGAATCCTCTATGCGCTGGCGATCTCCAGCTTCGGCGGCTCGGCGCAGTTCCTGGTGACCTGGCTGATCGACGTGACCGGCTCGCCGCTCGCGCCCGCCTGGTACATGACCGGCGCGATGCTGCTGGGCCTTTTCGGCATGATCGGGATGCGCGAAAGCGCGCCGGTGCGATACCGCGCGGGCTGATCAACGCGGCGCGCGGATGGCGCTTTCGTGCCAGCGCCTGAGCAGCGCCCATTCCAGCAGCGAGAGCGCGGCGAAGATCGCGATCCCCGCAAAGGCCAGCAGCGCCAGCGCCGCGAACAGGGTGGCGATCTCCAGCCGGTTGCCCGATTCCACGATCCGCCAGGCCAGCCCCGTGGCGGTGCCGCTGCCCGCCACGAATTCCGCCACCACCGCGCCGATCAGCGCCAGCCCGCCCGCCGTCTTCATCCCCGACAGCAGATAGGGCAGGGCGGTGGGCAGGCGCACGCGCCACAGCGTCTGCCAGCGCGAGGCGCCATAGAGCCGGGTGAGGTCGATCAGGTTGAAATCCGCCGACTTGAGCCCCAGCGTCGCGCCCGCCAGGATGGGAAAGAAGGCGACGATGGCGGCGATGATCGCCAGCGCCAGGTTGATGCGCTCGAACCCCACCCAGATCAGGATCAAGGGCGCGATCGCGACCACCGGTGTCACCTGCAATATCACCGCATAAGGATAGAGCGTGCGCTCCAAAAGGCGGCTCTGCGAGAATCCGGCCGCCGCCGCCACGCCCAGCACGGTCGCGGCGGCGAAGGCTTCCAGCGTCACGGTCAGCGTCGAGGCCAGGGCCGCCATCAGCGACGAGAAGTTGTCGAGAAAGGCGCGCACGATGGCCGACGGCGCGGGCAGGACATAGGGCGGCACCTGCCAATGGGCCACCGCCCATTCCCATGCGCCCAGCACCAGCGCCGCGACGGCCAGCGGCAGGACCGCGTTCCAGATGCGTTTCATGCCGCCGCCGTCCCGCTCATCGCTTCGGTCAGCGCGTCGGAGATCCTGCGCTGGGCGTCGATGGTCGCGGGCGCAAGGCGGCTATCGCGCCCCGGCGCCAGCGCGATGTCGGCGGCGACGCGGCCAGGCCTGGGCGTCATCACCAGCACGCGGCTGGAAAGATAGCTCGACTCGCTCACGCTGTGGGTGACGAACAGCACGGTCAGCGGCGCGTCTTCCCGCGCGCGTTCCTCGCGCCACAGCCGCAGCAGGTCGTCGCCCAGGCGCCAGCGCGTGATCTCGTCCAGCGCCGCGAAGGGCTCGTCCAGCAGCAGCAGCTTCGGCCGCGCGGGCGCGATAAAGGAACAAAGGGCGCGGGCCAGGCTGACGCGCATCTTCATGCCGCCCGACAGTTCGCGCGGGAAGGCATGCTCGAACCCGGCAAGCCCGGCGCGCGCCAGCGCCGCGCGGGCGCGTTCATTGGCTTCTCCGCGCGGCACGCCCTTGATGTCCAGCGGCAGGCGCGCATTGGCCAACGCGTCGGCCCAGGGCATCAGCGTCGGTTCCTGGAAGACGAAGCCGACATCGCCGGCGGCATGGGCGACGGCGCCTTCATCCGGCATCAGCAATCCCGCCGCCAGGCGCAGCGCGGTGGACTTGCCGCAGCCGCTGGGCCCCAGCAGCGCGACGAATTCGCCCGGCGCGACGGCGAAGGAAAGGCCGCGCAGCGCCTCGGTGCCGTTCGCGAAACGCTTGGCGACGCCGTCAAGGGAAAGAAGCGCATCCCCCATGCGCCGTCACCGGAACTTCTGCAGCGTGGCGCGAACGAAGCTGAGGTCGAACGCCTTCCGGTAATCCAGCCCCCTGGGGTAAAGCCCCAGCGCCGCCATCGTGTCGTAGAACAGCTTCCACTGCACGTCGGTCATGCTGCCCAGGCCGAAGGCGCGGCCGTCGCCGCTGATCACCATCTCATAGCGCTTCATCTTGTCGTGCGCCTGGGCCAGGATCGCGTCGGTGATGTCGGGGTTCTCCTTGCGGATCAGCGCATTGCCCCTGGCCGGATTGTCCAGGTAATGCAGCCAGCCGTCGCGCGTGGCGTCCACGAAAAGCTGCACGGCCTTGCGGTTGGTGTCGATCCATTTCTGCGGCGCCAGCACCATGTTGGCATAGCCCGGATAGCCATAGTCCGACAGCAGGAAAATCTTGGGCTTCCAGTGGGCCTTCTGCTCCACCGTGAAGGGCTCGCTGGTCAGATAGCCTTCCTGGATCGCGTTGGGGTCCAGGATGAAGGGCGCGAGGTTGTAGGTGTATTTGCGGATCTGCCGGTCGCTGAAGCCGTACTTGGCGCGCAGCCAGGGCCAGAAGGCGTTCATGGTGGCGGCCGAGATCAGCACCGGCTTGCTGCGCATGTCGGCGATGGAATTGATGTCGCGCCGCGGATGCGACATCAATATCTGCGGGTCCTTCTGGAAGACCGCCATCACCGCGCGGATGGGGATGTTCGACCGCACAAGATTGAGCACGATGAAACTGTTCGAGCCCATGCCCAAGTCGGCCGCGCCGCCCGCCAGCAGCTGGGGCACGTTCACGTCGGGCCCGCCCTGGATGATCTTCACGTCCAGCCCGCGCTTGGCGTAAAGCCCGTCGGCCAGCGC
Organism: Rhizomicrobium sp.; assembly: GCA_035547015.1. GTDB lineage: Bacteria > Pseudomonadota > Alphaproteobacteria > Micropepsales > Micropepsaceae > Rhizomicrobium. The sequence continues at coordinate 41,749 of DASZVO010000014.1, forward strand.
CTGATAGAAGCCGCCATGCTCGGCTTGCGCCTTCCAGTCGGTGACGAAGCGGATGGGCACGGCGCCGAGGGCGCGTTGCGGAACGGCGAGCGAAGCGGCGGAAGCCAGGAAAGCGCGGCGGCGGATCATGCCCGCCTTATAGCATGACGGCGCCGGACGGTTCAGCGCCCCGAATCCCCGCGCCCGGAATCATTATGATCGTCGTCGTCATCGTCGCCGAACAACCAGCCCAGCAACCCGCCGCGGTGACGATGCTCCTGCTGCGGCTGCTCCTCCTGCGGCAATTGCGGCGAGCGGGCCAGCGCCTCGTCGTCGCGCTGGTCCCACACCGCGCCCGACGACAGCATCAGCTGTTCCTCCGGCGGCGGCTGCACCGACTTGTCCAGCGGCTTCAGCGCATGGCCCTTTTCCGCCGCCAGCATCGCGTCGCGCCAGATATAGGCGGGCAGCGTGCCGCCCGTCACCCCGCGCGTGGGCGAGGAATCGTCATTGCCCACCCAGGCGGCGGCGACATAATCGGTGGTGAAGCCCACGAACCAGGCGTCGTGCGAATCCTGGGTGGTGCCGGTCTTGCCCGCCGCCTCGCGCCCATGCAGCGAGGCATAGCCGCCGGTGCCGCCGGCGATCACGCCGTACAGCATCGCGGTCAGGTCGCGGTCCACGCCCGCGTCGATCACGCGCGCGGGCGGCGCGGCGTGGCGCTGATAGACCGGCCGGTTGCCCGCATCCACCTCGGTCACCAGATAGGGCGTCACCCGGTTGCCGCCGTTGGCGAAGACGGCATAGGCGGCGGTCAGTTCCAGCGGCGTCACCTCGGCGGTGCCCAGCGCCAGGCTGGCATTGGGCTGGAGCGGCGAGGTGATGCCGCAGCGCCGCGCCGCCTGGATCACCTTGGCGACGCCCACTTCCTGGGCCAGGTTCACCGTGATGGTGTTGACGCTGTGGGCCAGCGCATCGGCCAGCGTCAGCGTGCCATAGCTCTTGCCGCCGAAATTGGCGGGGCGATAGCCGTTGATGTCCACCGCCTCGTCGGTGCGCGTGTCCCAGGGCGAGATGCCCGATTCCAGCGCCGCCAGATAGACGAAGGGCTTGAAGGCCGATCCGGGCTGGCGGTGCGCCTGGGTGGCGCGGTTGAACACCGAATCGCGATAGTCCACGCCGCCGATCAGCGCGCTCACCGCGCCGTCGGGCTTCATCATCACCACCGCCGCCTCGCTGGTGCGGGTGCGCTTGCCGTACTTGTTGATGGTGCGCAGCGCCGCCAGCCGCGCGGCCTCCTGCACGTCGGGCTCCAGCGTGGTGTGCACCACCAGATCGGCGGTGGGCGGCTTTCCGCCCACGGCGGCAAGCTGCATCGCCTGGTCCGCGGCGGTGTCGAGGAAATAGTTGCGCGCATCCAGGCTGGCGCGGTCGACGATCACGGCGGGATGGGCGCGCGCGTCCGCCGCCTGGGCCTCGGTGATCGCGCCATTGTCCACCATCGAATCCAGCACCAGGCTGGCGCGCTGCTGCGCGCGCAGCAGGTCGCGCCGCGGCGAGAAGACCGACGGCGCGCGCGTCAGCGTGGCCAGCATCGCGGCCTGGGCCAGGGTCAGGGTCCGCGCGCTGGTGCCGAAATAGACGCGCGCCGCGCCGTCCACGCCATAGGCGCCGCTGCCCAGATAGATGCGGTTCAGGTACAGGTCCAGGATCTGCTGCTTGGAAAGCGACTTCTCAAGCCCCGCCGCGTCGATCAGCTCGGTGAGCTTGCGCGAGATGGTGCGCTGCTGGTTGGTATAGACGATCTTGGCGGTCTGCTGACTGATGGTGGAGCCGCCCGCCACGAACTGGCGCGCGCGCAGATCCAGCACGGCCGCGCGCAGCAGGCCGCGCGGATCGATGCCGTTGTGCGAATAAAAGCGCCGGTCCTCCATCGCGATGAAGGCGGCGGGCAGATAGGCCGGCATGTCCGACAGTTTCAGCCGTTCGCCCACGATGGCGCCGCGATGGCCGACCTCCTTGCCGTTCGCATCCAGGAAGGTCAGGGCCAGCGGTCGGTTGACGGCATAGAGGTCGGTGGCCGGGTCCAGCGGCGGCGCGAACCAGCCCAGTATCGTGGGAACCAGGTAGAGCAGGGCCAGCGGCGCGGCGATCACCGCCAGCGCGACGGCAAGGAACGGGGCATAGCGGTCGGTGATTTGCGTGACCTTGCGCAAATTCCCGCCGTTCCACCCGTTTTGCCCGTCGGACATGGGGCGGATTGCTGACCGATATTTGCGGCGGTTTCAAGGTGGGGCCGTAGGACAAGCCATGGAAATCGCGCCAGGCCGTTGACGGCGCGCGCGGATGAACCTTACATCGCGGTCATTCCCCGGATTGTGACTTCCTGTTCCGCCCTTCGCGCGGGACCTGCGTCGTCTGTCGTTCGCCGCCGCGAACATCCGGCAACAATTTGCCGGCAACAATTTGTCAGGGCCGGCCTCATCCCGA